>NZ_CP007139.1:1961910-2615881 GCF_000724625.1 Fimbriimonas ginsengisoli Gsoil 348
ATGTTCTTCGCCCCGAAAGACGCTTGGCAGCAGGTCGAGCTCTCGATGAGCGACTTTACGCTCTCCACCGATCCGGGAGCGCCCGCCGACCCTGACGGAAAGCTCGACCCCGAAAAGATCAATTCGATCGCTTTCACGGACCTCGAGCAGTTGCTCGCCCAGAATGCGCAGGTGGCCACTGGGCTCGGGATCGTCAAAGGTGACCACTCGCTTTACCTCTCCGAATTCGAGGCCTCCACCGGAGCCTTGCCGGACGCGTTTGCGGCTAAACCCGGGGAGTACCGTCTCGACACCTTCAGTCGGCCGCAATGCTCGTGGGTAGGGATCGGAGGCGGCGCCTTCTCGCAAATCTCGGGTGATCCCCTCGGCGAGAAGGGAATCAAGGTCGACTACCACGTCGGCCCCACCCACCTAATGGGCGCCCTCAAGTTCATCCAGCGAAAGGCGTTGGTGGGGACGAAATACCTCAACCTGCACCTCGCTTCGGCCAAAGCCTGCACGCTGATCCTTCAGGTGGAGGAAGAGGGAGGCGGCAAATACAACACCGTGATCGAGCTGCCGGGAGGCTCAACCGCGAAGGACCAACTGTTCGCCTTCTCCGACTTAAAGGCGAGCGAAGATTCCCACGACACCAACGGCAAACTCGACCTGGATCAGGTGAAGCAAATCATCCTCATCGACGTCTCCGGCTTCGTCAAGACCGCGGAACAAGACAACACCGTCTGGATCGGCTCCATCGTGGCGAAAAAGTAGTCCAGGCTTCATCAGTGTGTCCACGGGCTTTATTGGTGCATGAGATGCCGTTTCTACCTCGAAGAGGTTGCATCCATTTCCGGCGGAAACCGCTCGAAGAGATAAGGCTCACTGAAAAGCGACCAGGATTGTTGCAGGTTGAACCCTCATATTTTGGCCGATACGCGTATCGTATGCCGATCGCCGTGCCACCCCTCCTCGATCTCGAGGCTGCTCGTGTGACCAACAAGATCCTGGGCGTCGCTCGTTGACAGCACGAGACCCGGATTCCTCGGCTTACCCTTGGCGGCCCGGTGGGTTGGAGTGAACGTTTCCAAGAGCAGGGTCCCGCCAGGCCGAAGGGCGGTGACCGCGCGGCGCACAAGATCCCGATCCAGGAAGAAGAAGATCGTCGCTAAATCCACCTTTGGAATCGCCACCGTCGACACGTCCGCGCAGATCCACTCGATTCGTGAGGCCGCATCTCCCAACAGACGGGATGCGCTCAGCTTTCCCCGTTCCAGCGCGTCCTCCAAAACGTCGACGGCCGTAACACGCCACCCAGCCGAGGCGAGAAAAATGGCATCCCTGCCGGTGCCGCAGGCGAGGTCGATGGCATTGCCAGCTTGCGCTGCGTCGACGTACCGGGCCAGAAGCGGATTCGGCTCCCACAGCCTCATCGGCTCCGAAGGCTGGGAGCTAAACGTGAACGGGCACATTATTACCTCGCGCCCTCGTTCAACTAAGAACTTGGCCGCGGCTTCGGCCACCGCGCCAAGGTCCGCGATTCGCACGACTTGGTCCGGAGGAGGGAGTTCTTGAATTCTGAGCTCGAGCTCCGAGATTGGCAGGTTCGCCGCGTCCTGGATCGGACGGGCTTGCGCCAACCCCAGCTCGCGCGGATCCAATAAGCTGGCTCGCTGAAGGATTACGGGTTCTCCAGGACCGGTGCGAGGAGATCTCCGATCGTCCGGTGCGCCTCGACCGGGTGCCGCAGGGGCAGATCTAGGTCGATGGTGTACCGGTTCCGCCTTCCTTCTCGCTCACGCGTGAGCGCTCCGGCCGCTTGAAGGTCGTTTACGATCCGGATCACCGCCCGCTCCGTGATCCCCACCTTCATCGCCACATCGCGCATCCGCATAAACGGGTCGCCGGCGAGGCAAATCAGGACGTGAGAGTGGTTCGTGAGAAACGTCCATCCGCTGGACGGCCGGGTGTCGCTCATGTCATGAAGTCTACGGCATAGGAGCCCACATGCTCGCGATCGCGGGCCTCATTGAGCATATGATGGAGCATCTCGTCAGACTCGGGGACACGAGCGAAAGACCTACTCTTCCACGAGATACTCGGCGATCAGCCGTGCCGTGTCGACCAACGCCTCCGAGTGCGTTCGCTCATATCCGTGGCTCGTGTCCACTCCCGGGCCGATGAGGGCGACTTCGGCGCGGCCGCCGCTGCGCCAGTAGAACGAACCGTCGGACCCGTAGAACGGGTAGACGTCGGCCTTGAGATCGATCCCACGTCGCTCCGCAAGGTTGCGCAGCTTGTCGCTGAGGTTCTTGCTGTACGGCCCGCTGCTGTCCTTGACGCAGAGCGAGCAGTGGAATTCGTCTCCCTGAAGCCCTTTGCCGATGCATGCCATGTCCAACACGACGAGCTCCACGATATCGTCCGGAAGGCCGTCGCGGCCACCGTGCCCCACCTCTTCGTAGTTCGAAATCAGCAGCGTCGTTTGCTGGGCCGGAGTCACGCCGCCATCGACGATCGCCTTCACTGCGGCGAGGGCGGCGGCAACACACGCCTTGTCGTCGAGGAATCGGGAGCGGACAAAGCCCGCTTCGCTAACTTCCACCCGCGGGTCGAAGTAAACGAAGTCCCCAACTTCGATACCCAACATCCGGGTTTCCTCGGCCCGGCTCGTGCGCTCGTCTAGCCGAACCTCCAGGCTCTCCTCCGTGCGCGGAGACGTGGCGGCTTCCCGGTTAACATGGGCGGCGCCGTTCTCCAACACGAGCGAGCCTCGCACCTGCCGGCCGGAACGGGTAGCTATCCAGAGCGACTCGCTCTCCACCGTGGGCCACATCAGACCATTCAGCGCGGTGAGGCGAAGCCGCCCGTTGGGTTTGATCTCCTTGACCATGGCGCCGAGCGTGTCGACATGGGCGGTCAAAGCACGGGGCTGGTCGGACCGAAGCCCTTCGATGTGAGCGAGCAGCGCCCCTTTGGTCGTGCGCTCCGTCGGAACCCCCATGCTCTCGAGCTCGCCCTGCACGAAGCTGATCGCATACTCGGTGTCACCCGTGGGGCTAGGAGTGTTGAGCAGATCGACCAGAGTGCGCTTAAGGTAGTCGGTCGAGATCTCGAAGAGCGCCATATGCGCCATGTTACTGCTTCGAGGGCTCCTCTTGTAATAAGGCACGTAGCGTCGGCGCCCTCGCCGACGTTCCCGACAAACTCGCGATGACAACCGCCGTTAGAAACGAGCATATCAGCGTTCCTTGCCGTCCGAGCGATCTAAACTCCAATCGATGCAACTGATCTATATGTTTAAAGGGTTGGAGCTGGCCCCGGCGGCGGTTCAGAGGATCGTGGCGCAGGTACCCGAATCGGCATACGACTCGAAGCGCGATCCGGAGCGATTTACATTTCGAGAGGCGATCGCCCACCTCGCCGATTGGGAGCCGATCAACATCGACCGCTTACGCCAGGGAGTCGAGAACCCCGGCTGCACGGTCCCCGGCTACGACGAAGGGCAACGCGCGATCGACCTGAATTACGCCGTTCTCGATCCGAAACAGCAAGCCGAGCAGTTCGCCAAAGACCGGAAAGCGACCCTCGCCTATCTAAAAACCCTCTCCGACGAAGATTGGGCCAAGGTCTACTACCACTCCGAGCGAGGCCGCCAAACCGTCCTAGAACAAGCCATCGCCATCCTCGGCCACGACATGTACCACTTGGAACAGTTCACGGAATATTTGTAGGGGAGGGACCGATTTATGTGGACTGTAGCCTGTGGCTTGTGGACTGAGGGGATCGCGTCATCCTTAGGGGTCTTTGATGTCACCGGTCCCGGCACAAGCTAAAGCCTCTTGCAATTGTCCTATCAAGCCACAGTTCACAGTCCACATGGAACGCCCACCTACTCCGCCTGAAAACTCACATCGATCCCGTCCGAGTCGTTATGATTGATCCCTTTGAGAGCCCGTGCTCGGCAGGTTTCTTTGCCGTTGGTGGTTTGATCGGCGGCGCCTTCGAACCTTAGGCGGACATGTTCCCGGGTGTGGTCGGCGTCGATCTGCACGCGGGCCGGATCGAGTGACCAGCTCACCCCGTCGGGCACGTCTCCGGCGAGAGTCATTTCGACCGTTCCATTGCTGTTGCCCCGCCGCGTGAGCACCACGTCCACGTCCTCTGTCCCGTTCGGATGCACCGTAACGCTGGTGCTGTCCACGTCCACGTACACGGCGAAATCCGCTACCTGGAGGTCGATCGTCTTCGCATGATCGGCACCCCCGCTGACCCGGTGGACGACGACGCTGAGGTGCCCGGTGTTCACCGTGCGGCTCGCGGTCACGGTAAGCCGGGCCGTGTGAACGTTCGTATCCGTCAACGTCATCGTCGCTGGCGTAATCGTCGCGGTGACTCCATCCGGAAGACCCGTTACCGAGAGATTGACGACGGTGCCGGACTGTTCGCCGCGGGCGAGTTGGACCTGAAGGTCCACGCTCTGGCTCTCGTCCCGCACCACCAGCACGCGATCGCGACTAAGGCCGAGGCCGGTGTAGGCCGAGACCCCCTCCCCCTTTCCGCCGCAGCCAAAAGCGATGAGAAGGACGACAAAAAGGAGGGCGCACCTCTGGAGTGTTTCAGACATCTTTGTCACAGAATACAAAATGGCTGGACGTTTCAAATCGCCGATTGGTTTGGTTGCGGCGATTCAAACGGTTGACCTTGCCAAAACAGTAGAAAAGCGGCTACTATATTGACTGGAACTCGCTCAATTTTCGAGGCGAAATCCGTCCGTCGTACGTAGGTAAATCAGTGAGAAAAACGGCAGCAACTCCCGAAAAGAATATCCCCGGTTTAGAGCCAACGGGCGACCGCCAGCGGGCCTTAGACTCGGCTCTGAGCCAGGTGGAACGGGCGTTTGGAAAGGGCGCGGTTATGCGCATGGGAGACAGTGCGCGGGACCCGGTAGAGGCAATCCCGACCGGCTCCCTGACCCTGGATATGGCGCTCGGCATCGGCGGGTTGCCCCGGGGGCGCATCACCGAGATCTACGGCCCGGAATCGGGCGGAAAGACCACCCTCGCCCTTCACGTCGTGGCCGAAACCCAGAAGCTGGGCGGTTTGGCGCTGTACGTCGATGCCGAGCACGCGCTCGACACCGAGTACGCCCGGACCTTGGGTGTCGACGTCGACAAGCTCTACATCTCTCAACCCAGTAACGGCGAAGAAGGGCTGGAAATCGCGGACGCGATGATCCGGTCCGGCGCGCTCGATATCGTCGTGATCGACTCCGTGGCCGCCCTCGTCCCCAAGGCGGAAATCGAGGGGGAGATGGGCGACAGCCACGTCGGCATCCAAGCCCGCATGATGAGCCAGGCGCTTCGTAAGCTTGGCGGCAGCCTCAACAAGTCCAAGACGGCGGCGATCTTCATTAACCAACTCCGCGAGAAGATCGGCGTCATGTACGGCAACCCGGAGACGACCCCGGGCGGCCGCGCGCTCAAGTTCTGGGCCAGCGTCCGGCTGGAAGTTCGAAAGGGAGACGCCATCAAGGTCGGCACCGACCAGATCGGCTCTCGAACCAAGGTCAAGGTCGTCAAGAATAAGGTCGCCCCGCCCTTCAAGACCGCCGAATTCGACATGATTTTCGGTCGCGGCATCAGCCGGGCCGGTGACGTCCTCGACAACGCGGTCCTCCGCAACATCGTCGGCAAGAGCGGAACCTACTTCAACTACGGCGACACCCGTCTCGGTCAGGGCCGGGACAACGCCCGCTCCTACCTCGAGGAGCACCCGGAGATCCTTGAAGAGCTGGACCGTAAGGTGCGCGACCAGTTCAAAGCCGAGCGCATCAAAGCGCCCAAAGAACCCGTAAGCGTCGACGATCCAGCCGACCTCGACGAAGAATAATATCCGGGCCCCCTCCTCGTCGATGTTCGTGCGATGAGGAGGGGGTTGGGGGTGGAGAAATCCGGAAGTCCTTTCGATAGACCCGCCCCGTAGCGCGGTCGCCCCACGGCTTTCAGCCCGCCCCGGTGTACGAAGTACACCGGGAAAGCCCCTGCCGAGAAATTGCGCCTACGTTGGGCACACCTAAACGGCACTAAAAATTCGAACCCGCGACTGAGGGGATCGGCGCTACGCAAGACCCTCAAAGTGCGTCTGGAATGCAGACACCCCTTCGCGAAGGGGTACAAGGATGCAAGGAGCCGCCGCTCGCCGATGAGCCTTTCCCGATTTCTCGTAATTCTGGTCGCCTTGGGCACCACCGCGCTCGCTTACGCCCAGACGACGCCGGATGCGGTACGAGGCGTTTACCGTGAAATCCTCGGCCAGGTGAAGGCCGAGCGGCTCCGGAGAGACTACGAACGGATCGCCGCCTTCGGATCGCGGATGGCCGGCTCGCCCGCCGAGGCGAAGACTTTCGACCTCGTTCAAGGCGAGCTGACCAACCTTGGGGCTAGGAATCCAAGGCGGCACAAGTACAACATCACGGTGCCGGATCCCTCCGCCGCCGCCACTCTCACTCTGGGCGGCAAGGCAATCAAGCTTTTTCCCCTCTGGCCGAACCTTGTGCGTACCTCGACCTGCGACGTTGCCGGGCCGCTTCTCTACGGCGGCGATGGCTCCCTGGAGTCGCTTCGGGGGCTCGAAGTACGCGACACGATCGTCGTGCTCGAGATGGGAGTGGGAGCAACATGGAAAAATGCTGCGAAGCTTGGGGCGAAGGCCGCCATTTTCGTCCAGCCGGACGACCTCCCCCGCGCCAACGCGGAAACTAAGTACAGCGGCATTCCGCTCGATTTTCCCCGCTTTTACCTTCCTTTGCGGGACGCGGGGCCGGTTTTAGCTGCCGCCGAACATAAGGAGCGCGCGAGCTTATCCTGTCGGCAGGACTGGGTCGTCCGCACGGGCCAGAACCTGCTCATGGACCTCCCGGGTACCGATCCCGCGGGGACTAAAGAGCCGATCGAGCTGGTCGCCTACGCCGATGCGATGAGCGTCATCCCCGGCATCGCGCCCGGAGCCGAAGCGATCAGCGGGCCGGCCGTCCTTATGGAAGCGGCCCGAATCTGGTCGGCGCGACCCCACCGCCGCCCCCTGCGTCTGACGTTGCTGAGTGGCCACGGCTTCGCGCTCCAAGGGATCCGCCAACACGTCGAATCGATGTTGACGGGGAAGGAGCCAGCCCCCTACTTCTCCCTAACCCTCGACATCAGCTCGGGAAGCCGGGCGGTGGGAAGCTATGCCCGGGCATGGTTTTATGATTATCACAACGAGCCGGTAGACCCGGTTCGCCAGATTTCCCGCACTCTGCGAGCCCACGCCGACCTCCTCGCCCAGATTCAGAACGTTGCCCCTTCGCGAATGGTGCTGACCGATGCCGCGAACGACGGCGACGGCAGGACTTGGAAGAACAATGTCCCGGGAAAGTTTTCGCTCGAATGCGAGCCGCTCCTCGGCGCAGGTTTTAACGCTCTCACGTTCTTCACCGTGGAGGACAGCCGAGAGCACGTCGACACCCCGTTCGACACCCTCGACCGCGTGAACATGGCCAATGTGCGCCGGCAGACGGTGACGGTGGTGGCAATGCTTCACCACCTGTTGAACGATACGTCAGACGATTCCTCGACCTCTGACTACCGGATCCCTCTCGACCGGCCGCATCCCTCCACGATGAGCCTGGTGGGAGGTTTCGGAACGATCGCCGGCCAAGTGGTGAAGTACGACCCGACGAAGAGCTTCGTCCCCGATACCCCCGTTCCCGATACGCTCGTCGTCGATCTTCCGCGGCAGAAAACCACGATGGGTGTCCGGAACGAGATGATCGAGAAGGTTGGCACGGACGCCAAGTTCAGCATCATCGGACACCTGCCGGTCACTGGCTATTGGGATGGCGACGGCATCTCGCACATCGTCCGGATGCAGGCTTACCATCTCGATCCGCCTACCGGGCAGATCGACTACGCGGCTTCTTGGGGGACTTACGGGGACGACACCTATCCGATTTTCTTCCCGCTAAAGACGAGCTACCACGAGTCTCCGCTTGTTGTGTTCAAAGGTGTGCCGGTCGACCTGTACGATATGGTCGATCCGCAAAGCATGCAGGCGCTCACCTTCGCCTACATCATCGATGCGGAAACCGGCAGCCATCCGCAAGACTACGGCCAATACGAAGAAGATTTCGATAACCGGCTGAATCCGGAAGTGGAGGATTCTCACTCTATCTTCCTAAAACCGGGCGTGAAGTACCAGCTTCTCGCGGGTGGCGGTCCCACCGACCTCCGGATGATCCTGACAAATTCTCGCCCTGGGGACGATAAAGGAACGGGATACGAGACGCCGCCAACCGGAAGCCGCTTCTATCACTTGCCGCTGAGCGTGGCGAAAGATATCGCCGGCATCAACGCAACCCGAATCGCCCGGTTTCAGAAGTATAGGATTCTGAGCCAAGGTGTGCTTGATCTACACAAACATGCCGAAGACGAGATCGCCGCGGCCGAAGCCGCGCTCAAGGAAAAAGACTGGCCGGAGGCCGACCGCCACGCCCGAGCCGCTTGGGGCTACGCTCTTCGCGCCCACCCGGTGATCCAGTCGACGAGCAACGATGTCGTGAATGGGGTGATCTTCTACCTGTTCCTCCTCATTCCGTTTAGCTACTTCATGGAGCGGCTCCTGGTGGGGCACCAACTGCTCATGAAACAGCTTGGGTGGTCGGTTGGAATCTTCGTCGGGGCATTCTTTCTCCTTCGGCTGATCCACCCCGCGTTCGAAATCGTGTCGAACCCAGCGATGATCTTTATCGGCTTCGTGATGGGGACGCTGAGCCTTGTGGTGGTCTCCTTCATCCTCGGCAAGTTCGAGACGTCCCTCAAGGCAATCCGGCAAGCTCAGAGCGGAGTTCACGAAGTCGACATCAAGCGCTCCAGTGTGGCGATGGCGGCTTTCAACCTCGGCGTCAGCAACATGCGGCGCCGAAAAGCGCGAACCGTGCTGACGACCCTGACCCTGGTCGTCATGACGTTTATCGTCCTGAGCTTCATGTCGATCGTCTCCGAGCTCCAGCTAAACGAGCTGCCGAGCAATACCCAGGCGCGTTACTCCGGGATGCTCCTCCGCAATCCCGGACTGGAGCCGATGCAGCTCGCCACTTATCGGCAGCTCCAAAACGAATTCACCGGCCGCGGCACCGTCGTTCGCCGCGCCGCCTATTATGGCGCCGACCTGGGGGAAACCGGAGTGCTGACGCTGCAGCGCGCCGAGCGTGTGGCCGAGGTTCGATGTCTGCTTGGCCTGGATCCGGACGAGTCGAAGGTGCTTCGCCCCCAGGATGCCCTCCTCCCCGGAGGGCGCTGGTTCCGCCCGGGCGAGAGTGACGTCGTGATCCTTCCCGCTCCTCTCGCGGACCAATTGAAGGTAGAGCCGAACGAGGTTGGAAAGGCGAAGGTTAGCTTCGCCGGGGTTGCCTACACCGTCATCGGGATCGCCGACCCGGGCTTGCTCCGTTCGATGATCGACCTCGACGGAGACGGGATGATGCCGGCCGACTTTTCGCTCTCCGATAAGGCGCAGAAGGAATCCTCCAGCTCCACTCAGGCGTTCCGAAGCTATATCCGCCTCGACCCCGCTACCGTCTTCATCCTTCCCACGGAAACCGCGCTCGGACTTGGATCCGATATCCGCACGATCGCAGTGCAATTCGATCGCCCCGCCGAGACCCGTAAGGCGCTGGACGGCTTGATGCCGCGCCTTCGCATGAACCTTTATGCTTCGGTACCCAATAAGACCGGGGAGGGGCTTGATGTCCGGCAGTTCTCCGTCCTCCAGGGCTCTAAGGGGACGGGAATGGGGCTCATTCTCATTCAGCTCGCCATCGCCTCCATCTTCGTTCTCAACACGATGGTTGCGAGCGTCTACGAGCGAACCCGCGAGATCGGGATCTTTTCCTCGATCGGCTTGGCCCCGAACCATATTTCGATGTTGTTCTTCGCCGAGTCGCTGGTGTACGGCGTGCTCGGCGCGGTCATCGGATACTTCGTCGCTCAGGCGTCGGCAAAGGTCATCGTGGCAACCGGATCGCTGCCGGGACTTACCCTCAATTTCAGCTCGACTTCCGCCGTCATGTCGGCGGGAATCGTCATGGGAGTCGTTATCCTCAGCACGATCTATCCCGCCCGTAAAGCCGCCCAAATCGCGGCGCCCGCGCGGAACGACGACGTTTTTCAGTCGGAGCCGGACGGAGACACGTGGCGACTCCCCTTGCCGTTCAGTATCGGGGAGGCGGAAGCCGGTCCGTTGGTCCACTTCTTGTCCGAGTGGCTAAAGGCATACGAGGAGTACACGATCGGCGACTTCGTCACCAGCGGCACGGTGTTCGAAGTTCTTTCCGGTGACCGGTTGTCGTATGCGGTGGAGGCGACGGCTTGGCTTGCCCCGTACGATTTGGGCATCTCCCAAAAACTCCGCCTCGTGGCTTCTCCGGCCGACGTCTACGGAATCTACAATCTGGATCTGACGTTGACGAGGCTGGCCGGCGACCCGGAGAACTGGCCGATCGTGAACCAGCGATTCCTGGCGAACCTGCGACGCCAGTTCCTCACTTGGCGCACGCTCAAAAAGGAAGAGCGAGCTCGATACGACGTCGAGCCGCCCAAACCGGAAGCTCAGCCCATCTGATTCCGGCTCGCCGCGACGCTCGTCGCAAGAGCGAGTATGAATACCGTCGCCGCCATAAGGAAAAGGATCAAGCTCAGCGCCTTCAGGACAAAGGCGAACAGCAATAACGCCAAGCCGAGGACCCCTGCCATCGTCGACAGCACCCGCAGCACCGGTTGAGAAGACATGTTTCTTCGACCCCCCGAGCGATCGGGTCGTTCCGCCGCCCCAATACCAGTTCACGACAAAAGGGAATCCCAAATTGGGTTAACAGTGTAAGTGACGTACGCACCGCTCCATTACCACTTTCACAGGGATAAATAGACGATATAAATCCGCTAATTTGGAAAGCATTTTTGAGTTACACGGGTAAGCGGGGTACATAGTGCTATGCTGAACGTAGGACTGCCTTTTAGGGAAATCCCACCCCGGGAGCCGACGGCAGGGCAAGACGGAGGAGAGATGGCTAGAGGAAATTTAATGCGCGTTGCCCTATGCAGCAAAGAAGGGCTTTTCGGAGAGGCGTTGGCGAGCTTGCTCGACCACCAGGGAAGCTTCCAGGTCGTGGCGACCGAGCAGAGCCCCAAGGACCTGATCAATGCGGCCAAGGAATATCGAGCCCAGGTTATGGTCGTCGACTCCTTCGAGCTCGACCGCAATGAGCTGCAGTTTCTGATGGGGGCGCGGGCATTCGGCGACTTCGGAATCGTTCTCATCGTCGGCGAGGAGGAGAAGGCCGAGTTCGTGGAAGTTCCGGTCGACCGCATCGTCAGCCGCGCAACCGGCGCGCCAGAACTCTTCGCCGCTCTCGAGGAGCTAGGTGGTTCCGTCCGCCTCACCAGCCGCCCGTTCGTCCGGGAAGTACGCCGCACCTACGGCAACGGCAACGATCTGACGAGGCGCGAGTACGAAGTTGCTCAGCTCGTCGCCAAGGGGATGAGCAACCGCAAGATTTCCCAGGTCACCGGCCTGCGCGAGCAGAGCATTAAGAACCTGGTGAGCGTGGTGATGCGCAAGCTGCACTGCGAGAACCGCGTTCAGGTCGCCCTGAAGCTCACCCGAGCCGGCGCGATGGACGTTTCCGAAGAGTAGTTTCCGTTCGGAAGCTTTGGAGAGGGACGGACCGATAAATCGGTCCGTCCCTCTCTATTTCGGCAGTCCGATCAGAATTCGGGTCTCGACCTCGCCGAAAGGGAGGGGCCATGCCCGATATTCGTCGTACGAAACGAGCGAACGGCGTACCGCCGGTTCTTGGCTGAACCGCCCGCAAAGGTAACTCCAGGCGTCGTTCCGCTCGGTTCTGGCTAGGTACCGCCGAGTCACCGCGTAAGGTCCGGCGTGGATCTCGAACCGCCGCATTCCGGGTGGCGGCTCAGCTCCGGGATTCAAGATCCAACCGATGTCCGCTCGCATGGTGCCGGCGGTTGGATGGGTCCACATATTGTCGAGGTAGACCGTGATAAAGGTCGCATCGACCGGAATCCTATCCCCGAACTGTTCTTGAAATCGTTGCCAGCCGTCGGCGAGCCGCGCGTAGTTGCCTACGACTCGCCAGACCGCCGCCACTCGGACCGGGATGTATCGGATGTCGGTTTCGACAAACTGTACGTCTTCGTCGGCCCAGTGCTGGTTCCAGTGGAGGTCGGAGGGGGAAGGGAGCATCCAGCTCATTTCCGTCAGTCGCCGAAATTCGGTGGGAAGAACGCCGAAAGCGGAACGGAAGGCGCGCGAGAACGCTTCCGGGCTCCGATAGCCGCATTCAGAGGAAATTTCAAAGACAAGCGCTTCCGAGTGGTGAAGCGCGTAAGCGGCTCGCTCCAGGCGGATGCGGCGGAGAAAATCCTCCAGCGTCTCTTCGGTCACCTGGCGGAACAGCCGCGTTAGGTGAAAACGCGAGAAGCCTGCGAATTCGGCCAGCTCCGGCACGCGGATCGGTCCTTGGCGGCATCTAAGCACATGCTCGATCAGATCGGCCAGGAGTTGATGGTAGTGGCGGGTCGTCTCCGGCTTCATCGACTTAACGTACTACGGTGAGGAAAGTTGGACCACTAAGGCCGGTCTCGATCAACGCCCCCGCCGGCGATCCATCACTCTCCTTGTATCGCAGCACCTTGTTGTTGTGCCAACTGGAAACGTAGAGAAACCCGTCGCCTCCGAACGCCATTCCGCTTGCGCCTTTGAGTCCGTTCGATCCCGGTTGGATGAACGTGTCTACGAAGGATCCGTTCATCTTGTACCGAAGCACCTGGTTGCCCGAATCGCTCGAGATCCATACGAGCTTCTTCCGAAAAAGGATCGTCCTCGGTTGCGCGATACCACCCGGGGAGAGGAAGTATCCGAGAAACCTACCGGAACCTGGATCGAACTTGAGCACCGCTCCATTGTTGAAGCTTGGAACGTAGAGTACGCCGTCGGGCCCCACCACCATTCCGACATCGGGTCCGTCCAACGCATATTCCTGCGATCCTACCAGCGGCCCTAGAAACCGCCCTTTCGAGTCAAATTTCGAAACCGTGCTCTTTTCGAAATTTCCGACAAGGACTGCTCCCTTGGCGAAGGCGATTCCGGTCGGGTGCGAGAATCCAATCCCGCTCGCAAAGGTATCGAGGTAGCGCCCGGTTCGGGCGTCGTAGCGAAGTATGCCGTTGGTCAGCTCGCTTGCCACGTAGAGCTTTCCGTCTGGGCCGACCCGGCTGGCGAGCGTGCCGTCGAGAATCCCCCCGTTCAGATTGCCCAAAAAGGCGCCGGCCGGAAGGGAATATCTTCCCACGTTATCCCCAAAGTAGTTACTGACAAGTAGCTGAGCCACGCCAGGTTTGCTGGCGACGGTAAGCAGGCATAGCGCGGCGGAGAGTGCACCCATAGAGAACCTTTGCGAATCCAATCGCGAGCGTCATTGTGGAGAGCGGAAACCGTGGCGGGCTGACTTCTTGTGCGAATTTGATCCTTAGTGGGCGATGCGCTCCAGAACGGCGTGTCGCAAGCTCCGTCCACTGGGCCAGATCGCGAGGCTGACCGAGCGTGAACCGTCCGAGGCATATGTCTTACGTTCCTGGTTCAGATCGAGCCCGGCCCCGCGTTGCTTGATTTCCGGCGTGGACGCATCGAGCTCGCGCAAGGCACGGCGGGTCGCCTTGGAATCGGCTTTTCCGTAATACAAAATCCGATAAGAGCGCAGCCAAGGCGAGGTGGCTATCTCACCCCCGGTGAGATAGCCGTTCGAGTCGCCGACCGGCGAAAGCTCGAACATTTGACACAATGCTCCGAGCGCGTTGGCCCGTACCGAGGCCGGATCGCAATCGTAAAAGTACGAGCCGAGCTCATCGGTTGCGGAGGGCAGCGGCTCTCTCTCGATCGTCTCTCCCGAGCCTACGTGAACGGCTACAATCCCCGGCTTCGCCTCCCCACCGATGACAAGCGCCTCCCGGCACTCGCCTCCGAGGGACAGAAACTCGATACGCGGCCCAAGCTCGATCAAAGTCCGGTCCGGGAGCATCGGCGAGAGCTTCATAACGCCAAGGCGCAGACGGCCGAATGCCTGGCTTATCCCGCGAGGGTTGGGGGAGTACTCGTCGATCGAATGAACGCGGCGCCCCTCGAAACGTCGGGCCGGATCGGCGAACGCGTACCCTCTCCCCTCGCCGGCTTCCAGCCAATCGACCGAATCTTCAACTCTCACTTCGGCGGTCAGGCCATTTGCCGCTAGGTTAAACCGGGCGTACTCGGCTCGTTCAGCGTCGAGCTCAAATCCGAGAGTCGGCCCGCGCCGCGCCAAGGCGATCAAATCGGAGCCGATCCCCGCCGTGAGGTCGGCGACAAGGACTCCCGTGGGAAAGCGCGAAGCGTGATACGCGGCTAGCCGCTCGTCCGTGGCCTGTTCGAGCGCCTCGCGAACGAACAGCATCTCATCGGCTCGCTCGAATTTGGCGCGGGCGCGAGTGCGCAGCTCCCACTGCCCAAACGCCCATCGGGCCGCCTCTTCCGAGGTCTGCCTACCTACCCGCGCAATCGCCGACGGCGTCGGCTCGAGCCCCTTGGCCAAGTCCAGGGCCGCCCACTTGGTCTCATCGATCATCGCCGGGCAAACTAGATCTTCGTGACTTCAAACCGATGCGGCTTCGGCAGGGCTTCGGCGTGTTGCTTTCGAACCACGTCGTCTTCGAAGCGGTCGATCGCTCTCAAAACGTCGGCTTTCGATCTTCCCTGAATGTCGCCCAGTCCGAACTCGATCTGACGCCACGCCGCGTACTTCAGGGCCGCCCGCTTGCCGGTGAGGTCCTGCACCCGTTTCGCCTGTTGAGCCATCGGCGTGTCCATCCAGCTCAGATCGATCCCGCTGGAATAGACGTCCGCCGGAAACTCCCCTACCGGCTTGCCGTCGATCGACAGCCGGTAATTGCCGGGAGCAAGGTTTTTGACCAACACTAGCTCGCGACCGATCCAGTCCTCCACCGGCGCGGAACGCAAGATCAAGGCGACCGTTTCATCTTTACGATCGATCGGAAACGGCAGCGCTTCCTCCGTCGAGCTCCAAGAGACGCCGCCTGAGTGCTGAACGTCCTTGACCTGGACTCCGGCCCCGCTTACATGGCCGGTAGCCGCGTCGATCTCCGTCCGGCTCACCTGCCCGCTCGCTCCCCAAGCCTTGAGGATGGTCGCCGCCATCACCAAATGGCCGGCCGTCCAAGGATGCACCCGGTCGACGACGATTTTAGGGGCAACGGTCGGATCGAGTGACTCGGCCTTGGCCAATGCGTCGAAGAGCGGCGTGTTCAGGTCGATCGTCCCGTACCCCTTCTCTTTGGCGAGGTCCGACACAAAGCCTGAGTAACGCTTCAGAACCGAGTTGTAGCCTTCCGGAAAGGTTGGCGGCCGGGTCGCATCGTCGAAAGGGGAAGGCTGCATCAGCCAAACCCGAGCGCTTGGCGCTTCCGCGCGAAGCCGATCCAAGATGTGACGGTATCCGGCTTCGTAGGTGTTAAACAGACTCGGCTTGAAAGCTTGGTAGCCGGCATCGTTCATGCCCAGCATGACCGTAACGACGGTCGGCTTTCGAGAAAAGAGGTCGCGCGTGAGCCGCAGATCCACCGGCCCCATCCACCCTCCGCCAACCCGGTCGCCGCCAACCCCGGCATTGAAGAACCGGACGTTCATCTTCGGATATCTCGTCAAGACGAAAGTCTCGACAAACGTCGTGTAGGGCGCGTTGTCGGTAATGCTGTCGCCATAGAAGACGACCCGGTCGCCGTCGTGGAGCGCGAACTGGGCCGGGGCGATCGTAGCCAGAGCGGAAAGGGCAACAAAGAACGGAGCGCGGAGCATCGTCCTTAGTATGCGATTAACGATGGCCCATTGCTAGCCGTTCTAAGGGACATCGGTGGCGGTGTCACCGGACAGTCTTACTGACTCTTCTTTCGACGCCACAGATAAGCCAGAAAGGAGCCCAGACCGGCAAAGCGAAACGCGGGGTCCACGTAGTGCTCGACAACGTAGAACATGAAGTAGTACCAGCGGCAAAACGACCAGAGCGCGATTCCTAGAAGCGCCGCAGTCGACCAATTCGGGCTCTGCAAAAGCAGGCCGGCCGCGGCGAGTATCCCACAGAGCAGGAACAACCACCCCTTGGCGAATATCGCCCGGCTACTTGTCAGGTCATCCGTAAGACGCATGGTGGTAGAGACGGGAAAACCTTCCCATCTGTACGACGGCCATGGCAAAAGCGCCCCCGACACGGATCGAACGTGCGACCTACCGCTTAGAAGGCGGTTGCTCTATCCCCTGAGCTACGGGGGCGTACAGACTCAATTTAACCCGTTTTCAGCCATCTCCGGCCTAGAGCTTCAGATCCACGATTCCACTCACTCCGACCCCTTCGACCCGTTTGATGTCTTGGACGACCTCTTTGCTGGAGATTGGGATCATGGCGCGGATCTTGATCTCGCGGCCAAAGATGTCCTGATCGAGCTGCGCCACCGCTTGCACCTGGTCGACTTTGTCGCGGGGGCCCATGACCTGGGCGGCGCCGATCGCCTTGCGGCTGTCGATGCCGGCGGAGATGATCGGGACCACCTTGGTGGTCGTCGCAAACGAGTCCTTATGGCTGGTCAGCTTGTTGATCGACCGGTTGATTTCGGGACCGAACTGCTTAACCGCGGCGCCGACGCCGAGCACCTTTAGGATCTCCTTCACCTGAGTCGCTCCGATCGCGGAGATGGCCAGCACGCCTACGACGAGTAACGTTCGCTTTCCTTTCATAGCTTCTTCAGGTTAGCAGGTGAACGTAAAAAAGCGGCCCGGCTCCTTTCGGAGCCGGGCCGCGATTCGCGCTAGGCGAAGTTCTTTTTAGAACTTGACCGAGAGCTGGGTGGTCAGGAAGCCACCCTTGAACCGACCGCCGTCCGTGATGTAGAACTCGTTCTCAATGTCCGAGATCTGGTACTGGAACGACAGCTTGGCGGCGTCGGAGAGGCCGTAGCCGAATCCGATCGTCGTCCAGCGGTAGTGCGGCTCGTTGGCGCCGAAGTTGGTAACGCGACCGCCGGGGGTCGTCATTCCCTTGAACTTCGTGTCCTCATAGCCGAGGTGCACGTCGAAGTTCGAGTTGAGGCGGTAACCGAGGTCAACCGCGAACTTGTCGATCTTCGTACCCTCGTTGAAGCCCGAGGTGAACTGGTAAGTATCGCTCTTACCCTTGTCGAACTCTCCCATCGCCTTGATGGTTAGAGCGTTCGAGACGTCGAGGTGACCGCCAACCTGGAATCCCTTGATGTTGGTCGGGTTTCGCTCGACACCGAGTCGGCCCCAATCGCCAGGAGCGAGGTAGTTAGCCTCGACCTCACGGTAGCCGCCCCACAGGCCCCACTTGTCTCCGTTGTAACCGATCTTGGCGTTCCAAGCGGTGTTATCGTTGTCAAGGACGTTGGTGGAGTTGTAGGTCAGGTTGGTCTTGGAGTAGCCACCCTCGAGCTTGATTCGACCGAAGCTCCAATCCGCCGATCCGCCGAAGACGTTGAGCCGGTTCGCGTTCAGACTTGCCGCGGCCGTATCGTTGGTCTCCAGGATGAGGTAGGCGAGGTTGAGGTTACCGGCCGTGCTGAGCGGAACGTTGAGGTTCGCGCCAACCTGTCGGTCGAAGGAAAGGCGAGCGCCGCCCGGGGTGAACTGGCCGAAGATCGGACCGGACACCAGCGGATCGACCGGGGTTCCGTTGACGGAAGAAACAGCCGTGCGGCCGTCGACCGTGGTGTTGGAGGTGCGACCACCGAAGACGTCAAGCTTGGCGCCACCGAAGTTGAAGCCAAGGATTCCGCCATCGAAGTAGTACAGACCGTTGTCCCACCGCTCGTTGGAGAAGTAGCTGGTCTTGTCGATGCGCTGATAGATGTACGGGGACACCTTGTAGCCGACTCGACCGACTTCCGCGTTGAACGCGAGGCCGGCGACCGACGTATCGAAGCGGACCGAGAAGTCCTGGAGGTAGACATCAGCCGGGCCTTCGCCGTAGCCGAAGCCCTGGTTGTTGCCCGGGAAGAGGGTCGACTGGTTGCCGAAGCCTTCGCCGCCGATGCCGCCGAGCATGTTGCCGACGACGAGGGTGCCGTGCCACTTAGGACCGGTGTCGTTGGTACCGGCGAGGGTCAGACCAAGCTCGTGGAGGATGGTCAGGTCCTTCGTCAGGCCCGTGGGAGCGCCGGTGGTGAACGGCGAGTTCGGACGGGTCGTGCCGTTGATGCGGCCGTCCATGTCCATGCCGTAGAAGTCGTCGCGAGCGTTGCCCGCGCCGAGCCAAAGGTTCGCGTCGCCGGAGATGTCGACCGCCGGCTTGCGGTTCTCGAGCTTGGTGACTCGATCGGCGAGGTCGCCGAGGTCCTTCTTCATCGCTTCGACATCGACGCCGAGACCCTGAAGCTCCTTCTGGAACGTGTCCGCAAGTCGCTTGAGGTTGGCGATGTCGTCGCCCCAGCCCTTCATCGCGTTGACGTCGTTCTGCAGAGCAGACAGCGCGTCGCGGAGGTTCTGGAGATCTTCCTTCTTGGCGTAGCCAGAAAGGTCCATCTTGTCGCCCTTCAGAGCGTCGATCTGCGACTGCAGGCCGGCGGCGAGGGTGGACAGGCGGGTGTACGCCGCGTTGATGGCTACGGCGAGCTCGTAGCGGCTCGCGGGGCGACCACCGCGGAAGAGACCGTCGGGATAACCGACGAGAACGCCGGCCTTCTTCAGGTTGGCAAGGGCTTCGTAGGCCCAGTGATTGTCCGGAACATCCGGGAAGTTATCCTGTGCGAAAGCGGGGATAACCATCGCAGCCGTTAGGACTGCGGAAAGAGCGTACTTAAACGTTCGCTTCATGTGTGTGCTTTTCAGAGCTCCTCTATGAGATTTAGCTCCTCTACGCGGACACACTTTCTTTGTGAACCCATTCCAGGTTCAGAACTCATAACTTCCTTGAGTTTCCTATGAGCTCCTGCCCTCTCCCGGCGTTCACTCGGTCCGTGCGTCCTGCTTCGGAACCGATCGGATTTTTAACCCGATTAGAGGCATTATGCCTGGAACCCCAACTAATTGCAAGGGCCAGCGCAAATATCTTGATCGTGTGGTGCAACACCTATCCGATAAGGCGGTGCATTGGGGGGTCCGACGAGCGAGGTAGGCCTCCGGTTCCGCTAAACTTTCGCAATGCTCGACCGCGACCTGATCCGACGCCATCCCGACGCCGTTCGCCTGGGAATCTCCCGCAAAGGGATCGATGCCTCGATCGTGGATCGCTTCCTTGAAATCGACGCCGAATATCGGCGCGTAAAGACGGAGACGGGCGAGTTGCAGGCTGAATCGAACCGGGTGAGCAAGTCGATCGGCCAGCTAATGGCGCAAGGAAAGCGGGACGATGCGGAGGCCGCGAAGGCTCGAGCCAAGGAGCTCAAAGACGCCGCGACGGTGGGGGAAACAAGGGAGAAAGAGCTCGAAACGGCGATGCGGGAGGTGGAGCTGGAGTTCCCCAACCTGCCTCACGAGTCGGTTCCGAATGGACGCGATGAGACCGAAAATGTTGTCGTGCGAATGTGGGGCGAAAGGCCCACCTATGCCGAAGCGCCGCAGCCTCACTGGGATGTGGCGGACCGGCTAGGACTCGTCGACCTGGCCCGGGGCGCAAAGATCACCGGGAGCGGATTCGTGGTGTACACCGGCTGGGGAGCTCGTCTGCAAAGGGCGCTCTTCACGTTCATGCTGGATGTCCAAACCCAAAAGAACGGGTACCGGGAGATCTATCCGCCCTATGTCGTCAACCGGGCAAGCCTAATCGGAACCGGAAATCTACCGAAATTCGAAGAAGATCTATACCGAACGACCGACGATCTCTTCCTGATCCCAACCGCCGAGGTGCCGCTTACCAATCTTTACCGGGACGAAATCCTGGATAACGACCAACTGACGGTCAAGTTGGCCGGGTATTCCAGTTGCTTCCGACGCGAAGCCGGCGCGGCGGGCAAGGACACCCGTGGCATTCAGAGGATTCACCAGTTCGACAAGGTCGAGCTAGTGAAGTTCTGCCGGCCGGAAGAGAGCTATGACGAGTTGGAGACGCTGGTCGCCGATGCCGAAAGCGTTTTGCAGGCCCTCGGAATCCACTATCGAATCGTAGAGCTTTGCGCCGGAGATCTTGGCGCAAAGGGGTGTAAGTGCTACGACCTCGAGCTCTGGTCTCCCGCGATGGATAAGTACCTGGAAATCTCGAGCTGCACCAATTTCGAGGCGTACCAAGCGCGCCGCGCGAATATCAAATTCCGCCGAGCGCAGGGAGAGAAGCCGGAGTTCGTGCACATCCTAAACGGCAGCGGCCTCGCCCTACCCCGCCTCTTCGCCTCCATCCTCGAAACGTTCCAGCAGCCCGACGGCTCCCTCCTCGTCCCGGAGGCTTTGCGTCCGTACGTCGGCACGGAGTTCATCAGGTAGCGTCGGCGTCTTCGTAGCGTCGGCGCCCCCGCCGATGCCTCCGGAGATCCTCATCTATTCCGGCATCCCAAGCCACGGAACGCCATCAAGGGGAAAGGGGGCACTACCACACCGAGCCTTTTCAGCGAGATTCCCCTTATGCGGATTGGCCAACGTGTAGCCCACAAACCGCTCCAGGTCCGTTTGCGTCCGAACGATATGGTCGAACGATTCCTTCTGCCATACGGGTCCGCGGCGACAGAGGGCTTCGTTTATTCGGTGCGCAGTGACAGACTTCCACTGCTGTACAACCTCCGACAGGTCGATGTCCGCATTCGGGCGGACCACAGAGTGAACATGGTTCGGCATGATTGCGTAAGCATGCAGCTCGTAATTAGGTGCCTTTAAGAGGCATTCCTCAACGATTTTCGAACAAGTGTCGTGTCGAAGAAGGCATTCGCCATGGCCTTGATCGAGGTATTTCTCGACCCGTCCTATGATCCTGCGCTTCATGGCAGCCAACTCGACCCTCGTCGGTTGTCGCGCCTGAGCGGCAACAAATCGTTCGACCTCGTCGTGCCAGTCAGATCTATAGGCTTCGACCACCGACTCTGGAAGGGAATCGCCGAGGCGGAAAGTTACGAAGTAAATCGCACCTGGCAGGCGCCAGTGCGGAAGCCTCGAACCTTGTCTCTTTTCGAGCGAAGGCATTTGGCGATGCTACAACTTTTCCGGAGGCATCGGCGGGGGCGCCGACGCTACGAAGACGCCGACGCTACATTTTGGTGGAAATTGGGAACTTGACACCTAGACGCTCACGTAATGTATATATGAGGCTGTGCGGAGACGCACAGAGAAGGAGATACAAAAAATGAGAACAGTGGTGAATTTAAGTCCGGCGGCTGATTTTCGAGCGATGGAGGAGATGTTCGACCGCGTTTTCGGGAGCCCGAGCCGCCCGGCGGCGACGACCCTTCCGGTGGACATCACCGAGAATGACGGCAAGTTGTACGTGCGGGCCGCGGTGCCCGGCATCGAGCCGAATGAGCTCGACATTCAGATCGAGAAAAACGTCTTGACGATCCGCGGCGAAGCGCGCGCGGAGTCGACTTCCCAAGATGAGAAGGTCTACCGGCGCGAAGTCAGTTACGGGTCGTTCGGCCGTTCCATCCGGCTGCCCGAGGGGCTGAATTTGGATGAGACGCAGGCGGACTTCAAGAATGGCATCGTTACGATCACGCTCCCGCGACTTCCGGAAGAGAAGCCGAAATCGCTGAAGGTGACCGTTCGGACCAACGAACTCCCTAGCGAGCAAGTTCAGACCCAGGAAGCCTAAGCTCGAAAACGGTGCGCCCGCCGGGGATCCGGCGGGCGCATTTTTGTTTCTATCCCAGGTACTTACAGGGTCATGAGCCGCGAACCGATTCTCATCGACCTGCCATCCGAGCTGCGTGGCCCTCGGGTACTCGTTCGCCCGTATCGGCCGGGAGATGGCGCCGCGCTTCAGGAGGCGGTCAGCCTCTCACGCGAGCACCTCAAGCCGTGGATGCCGTGGGCGGATGCCCACACAACGGTCGACGAGTCGGAGGCGCTCGTCCGCCGATTCGATGCGCGGTGGCGACTTCGGGAGGACCTTGGCGTCGGGATTTGGGACATTGAAACTGGCCGTTATCTCGGGGGAAGCGGACTTCACCGGATCGACTGGGACGTCCGCCGGTTCGAGATCGGCTACTGGATTCGAGCAGACGCGGCCGGCAAGGGGTACGTAACGGAAGCCGCCGGGCTCCTATGTCAGCTCGCCTTCGGCCCCTTGGAAGCCAACCGGGTGCTTATCCGTTGCGCGACCGAGAACCGTCGTAGCGCTGCCATCCCGATCCGGCTTGGCTTTCTGTACGAAGGGACTCACCGAAACGAGGGAAGGAGGACCGATGGCCTGCTCTTCGACATGGAGGTCTACGGGATGACCGCGGATCGATGGCGGCAGCTTGCCACGGCGGAGGGGATGGCCCCCGGCGAATCGCAAAGCGGCCAAGCGCCTGCTGCTTCCAACTCGCCCGACTCACCGTAACCGAAGAGAACGCCGACGCAGGGGAGTCCGTGCTGGTGCGCGCCGATGACATCGTGCATTCGGTCGCCCACCATCACGGCGTCGTTTGTGTTGATTCCGAACGTGGCGAGGAGATGGGCGATAACTTCCGCCTTCGCCTCTCGCGTTCCATCGAGCTCGCTGCCAACGATCCCTTCGAAGAAGTGGGCGAGTCCGAACCGCTCGACGATCCGTAGGGCGAATACCTCCGGCTTGGAGGTGGCGACATAGAGCCGGTTTCCCGCTTCGCGCAACTCAGTCAATGCTTCCGGAATTCCCGCGTACACCTCGTTCTCGAAGAGGCCGACTTCGCTAAAGCGTTCCCGATAGTGGGCGATCGCTTCCGCGATCGAAGCTGCGTTGTCCGTCTCCAGTAGGCGGGCGAATGAGCCACGGAGCGGAGGACCGATGCACCAGCCGAGGGCGTCCGGATCGACCGGGGCACAACCCATCCGGTCTAGGGCGTGAACGATACAACGAGTGATCCCCGGCTTGGGGTCGGTCAACGTCCCGTCAAGGTCGAAAAGCACGCTTTCGCCGGTCATCCGCAAACCAGACTACCGGGGAGGCAAACATCTCCTATAGTAGAAAGGTGAGCGTCGAGAACCGGCTCGCTTGGCAGCTGCTTAAAGAACAGGTCCAAACCCGCACCTTTTGGCTCTACCTCGCCTCGGTTTTTCCGACCGCCATTGCAACGGCGTACCTTACGCTCGGGCTCTTCTACTCCTACTTGATCACGCCGAACGGCGAGATCCTCTACTTGGCGACGGCGGCTAGCGGCGTCGGTTTCCTTTTCGCCTTTCGTGAATTCTTGCGCCATTGCCGTCTCGCGAAGCATGCCCGAAAGATCGGAGCTCCGCGAGTGCCACCCCGCTATTGGTTGGGTGTAGGGCTTACGGCCGCCTTACTTTCTCTCAATGCCGGAGTTGTCCCGTTCGCCGTCCATTCCCTGGTGGGAACGCACATGTCGAAGCTCGAATGGAAACGACTGGCCGACGACTTCGGGAAGAAAGAGCTCCCGTTCCTTCCTTAGTCTTACGGCGTGAATCCGACCGCTTGCCAAAGCGGCTTCGGCCGGTAGGGTCGGCCGTTGGCCAGCACGAGCCAAACCTTGCGGGTGTCCGAGATCCGCTTGGATGGGTCGCCATCAACTACCAGCAGATCGGCCCGCTTCGCAGCGGTGACGGTGCCGACCTGGCGGTCGAGCCCCATCACCTTCGCCGGAACCGAGGTCGCCGCTTGGATCGCCTCCAAAGGAGTGAAGCCGGCTCGAACGTACAGCTCCAACTCTCCGTGGAGGCTATGCCCGGGAATGGCCTGGTCGGTTCCGGCCACGATCGGAATCCCCGCTCGATGCATCTTCCCCAAAACCGCGAGCCAGCTATCCATCAGTTTCCCGAACGGGGGCGCCCCGGGGCTTACCATGCTTCTCATCGCCGTCTTTAGCTCGGGCGCAACCTTGTCGACCCCCGGTTCCACCTCCGAGGGGCTCTTGACCGGCGCGTGGATGAACAGACTGAACAGCACCATCGTGTCGTCCATCACCGTCCGATGCGAGCGTAAGAACTGGATCACTTCACCCGTCCTTGGGGAATTCGGGTCTAGCGGCTTTAAGGAGCCTCCGTTGCCGGCGATCGCGGAAACCACATATTGGAAGTGGTTCACTTGATCCATTCCGGATTCCACTCCCTCTTGGAGCGTCATCCCTTCCGGAATGTGGCCGGTCACTGTCATGCCGGCGCGGTGGGCGACTTCGGCGACCGCCCGAACCATCTCCGGCTTTACAGAGCTGTAAATCTTCATCTGCCGAAAACCGGCCGCTTTGTACTTGGCGACGGCGGCCCGAACCTGCTCCATGTTATCGACGCGTACCACGCCGAGAGACATCGGCGAGGTGCCGTCCACCAGCCCGGCCAACAGCAAGCGCGGACCGAGTCCGGCGCCACGGTCGATGGCGTCGCGAACCGGAACGACGAAATCGAACTCGTTACCGCAATCCCGCACGGTGGTAACGCCCGACGCAAGGTAGACGGGACCCCATTCCACTTGGGCGTAGTGGGCATGCATGTCCCAAAGTCCGGGCAGGATGCTCTTTCCGCGGATATCCACCTTTTCCGTATCGGGAGGGATCGTGACGGATATCCGGGGTCCGGCCGCCAAGATCTGGCCGCCTCGCACGACCACCGTTGAATCTTCGATCGGCTTGCCGCCCCGTCCGTCGATAAGGCGTCCACCTACAAAGGCGATCGCCTTTGGAACTTTGGGGCTCAAGCGCCGGGATAGCTGGGCCAAACGCGCCATCGCGTCCTCGGCGGCGCGGCGAACAAAGATCCCTAGCAGCGGTTCGTATCCGGGAGCGAGCGCTTCGAAGTGGTCGAACTCGGCATCGCACATCACCCCTGCCACGAGCCGGCCATGCGGGTCGGTCCAGAGCGTCTCACGGCCCCACATGACGCCGTCGACGCCGTAGCGGGTCAAGTTGACGCTTTTTCCGGCGACTTTAACCGAGTCGGTTCCCCTCACTTCGACATGGATCTGCCCGGACGGCAGGTTGGCCAGACTTGAGGGACGCCCGATGCTGTTCCAGTACTGCAGCATCGCCTCCTGCCCCGCGATAGGCGCATAACCCGAGGAGACCGCGTACTTCGCGGGAACGGCGATCTTCTGTTCAATCCCCTTCTCGGCCCAAGTCGCCTCGTTTCCGTGCACATGGATTTCGCGGTTGATCGTGGTTGGGCGAGCGGTTTGGCCCTTCACCGTTAGCTCCGTCACGGCGCCACGAACGGTGGTGATACTGGCAGTCAACTTCACCGGAGAAGAGCGGTCGGTGAAGGCAAAATCGGTTTGGATCTGGGTTAAAAACAGCGGATGGGGCTTGAACGCCGCAGTCTCCTGTCCAATCGGTTGCTCGTATTTGTAGAGCCGCCAGCTCTCGGTCCAAGGCGGAGTCTGAGCGGCGACGAGGAGCAGGAGCGACAGCATGTTTGATCATACAAACACGTCGTTCGAATTTGCCCCTATTTGATCGCTCCGTTTAAGCCGTTTGGGAAGAAGCCGCCTTGGGTCGCGTTAGGCGCGAGATACAGAATGTCCAATATTTCCCTCGTGGTTCGGGCGAAAACCGTTGCATTCGCATCAGTGGGAGAGATATTCGTCGTCGTGCCGGTCCCCAATGTTTGGTCGTTGTTACCGCCAAGACTTGCCCGCAAGGATGCGATACGGCTGGCGGCCGCTTGGACGCTCGCGTCCATCTCGTATAAGGCGTGCCGGATCGCGCCGCCGTGGTACGATTCCGTCGCCATGATCCCGGCTGCCGACGTGGCATTGGCGGGAGTGGTCAGGCTCGGCAACGCTCCGTAATATGCGGTTACGCCGAGGTCTTCGAAGAAAAAAGCGCCGAGCAGAAAACTCGCGTCGTCGGCAAACGGATTGAACGCGCCGAGGTTGGCGGCGGTGGCCAGCGCGTTGAAGCCGGCAACGAAATCGATAGCGGGACGAACGACCGCGGTGGATCCGATGGCGCCTCGAACCACCTGTACATGCGTCCTTTCCTCGAGCGCGAACTCAAGAAACATGCGGCGAAGCAATTGAGACACAAATGGCACCTGGGTGCCCCCGGTTACCGCACCCGCTCCGGTTCCGGCTTCCCCGTCCGTAAGCCCGGCGCCGCTGGTGCCGCGCAGGTAATACTCCGCCTCCAAAAACTCGAGGTTAAGGGCGAGGTTCAGGAGATCGGCGTCGCCCCCTCCTCCTCCAGTACCGCCGCTCGTGCTGCCCGCGGTATTGCCATGCGTCGAAAGCCCGGCACTTCCGCCACAGCCGATCGCGAGTCCACCCGCCACTACGCCCAACCCGGCGAGCCCCCCGTTTCGTAAGAAGTCGCGTCGATTCAATAGGTCCATTCGCTCTCCACTCGCTGTTAGTGGACGGAGCAATTCGGAAATCGTTCAATCAGGAAACGCCGCTGCCGGTCATAATCGCACCTAGATGGGCGCGGTGTTGCTCGATGCTGGAGATATGCGGCGGACGCTTGGGCGGATGGCGCACGAGATTCTTGAGGCGAACCAGGGCGCGGAAGGGCTGGTCGTCATCGGCGTGCTTCGCCGAGGCTATCCCGTGGCCAAACGGCTGGCGTTCCTGATGACGCAGATCGAAGGGACGACGGTGCCTTGCGGCAAGCTCGATGTGCGGCCCTACCGGGACGACCGGCCGAACTTCGAGCACGACGAAACGGAGATCCCGTTCGAAGTTGCCGGGAAAACCGTGATTCTCGTCGACGAGGTGATCTACACGGCCCGGACGATCCGGGCGGCCCTCGAAGGGGTGATGCGGTTTGGGCGGCCGAAGACGGTGCAGCTCGCGGTTCTGATCGATCGCGGCCACCGGGAGCTGCCGATCGAGCCGAACTACTACGGCAAGAAGGTCGACACCGACCGCGACGACCATATCGTGGTCCGGGTGAACGAATACGACGGCGAGGACGCGGTGGTCTTGGAGAAGAAGGAAGTCATTAATGTCTAGGCACCTGTTGGGTATCCGCCACCTCGAGCGAGACCAGATCGAGGAGCTTCTCGAACTCTCGGCCGATTTCAAGCTGCGCGTCATCGAGGGACGGTCCGTTCCCAAGCTCGACAAGGAAGTCGTCGGCATGCTCTTCTTCGAGAACTCGACACGGACGCGGGTCAGCTTTGAGCAAGCCGCGCACTATCTCGGATTGAAGACCGCTAACTTCTCCTCCTCTGGTTCCAGCATGAGCAAAGGGGAGACGCTTAAAGACACGATTCTCACCCTTCGCTACGAAAGGCTGAACGGATTGGTGATGCGCCACCGAATGTCCGGCTCCGCGAACTTGGCCGCTCGCCACTTTGGAGGCCCGGTTTTAAACGCGGGTGACGGGCAGCACGAGCATCCGACTCAAGCGCTCGGCGACGCCCTTACGATCATCGAACGGAAAGGCGATCTCGACGGACTCGTCGTCTCCATCGTGGGGGATGTCGAGCACTCCCGGGTTGCCCGCTCGAACGCGTGGCTGCTGAGCAAGATGGGCGCGGAAGTCCGCTTCGTGGGTCCGCGGACTCTCATGCCCCAAAACACCGGCTTGCTGCCGGGCAAGGAGTTTCACGACCTGGCTACCGGCATCGACGGTGCGGACGTAATTATTTGTCTCCGTCTGCAAAAGGAGAGGATGGCCGAAGGGGTCCTGAGCTCCATCGGGGAATACGCCTCGATGTACCAAGTCAATCGAGAGAGCTTGAAGTACGCGGCGGAGGATTGCCTGGTGATGCATCCCGGCCCTCTGAACCGTGGCATCGAGGTCGACGACGTCGCCGCCGACGGCGAGCAGTCGGCCATCACCGCCCAAATCGAAAACGGCATCTTCGTTCGGATGGCCTCTCTCTACTGGTGCTTCACCGGCAGTGACGACAAAGTCGAGAAGAAAAAGGGAAAAAAGAAGTAGCCCTACACTTGGGGTTGACCCGTACAGCATCTTGTACAATGAATGCATGGATGCGATCAGTTATTCAGCGGCGCGGGCAAAGCTGGCGCGGGTGATGGACCAAGTGTGCGAAAACCGCGAGCCGATGATCATCACTCGTCAAGGCAGCGAGTCGGTGGTGATTCTTTCCCTCTCCGATTACGAGGAGCTGGACGAAACCGCCTATCTCCGCCGAAGCCCGGAAAATGCTCGGAGGCTTACGGAAGCGATTAAGCAGCTCGAGGCGGGGAACGGGATTGAGATGGAGCTTAAGGATCTGACTGATTGATCATCTCATTTTCCACCCGCGGCTGGGAGGACTATCTTGAATTGCAGCGGGTCGATGCCAAGGCAACCAAAAGAATTAACAAGCTGATTGCGGAAATCGTCCGCGATCCCTTTGCAGGCTTGGGCAAACCGGAACCCTTGCGGCATGAGTGGGTCGGATATTGGTCGCGAAGGATCGACGGCGAGCACCGCCTCGTCTACAAGG
The DNA here is from genome assembly GCF_000724625.1 of Fimbriimonas ginsengisoli Gsoil 348. GTDB lineage: Bacteria > Armatimonadota > Fimbriimonadia > Fimbriimonadales > Fimbriimonadaceae > Fimbriimonas > Fimbriimonas ginsengisoli. Next base: position 1,990,510 of record NZ_CP007139.1, read on the forward strand.
TGACCGACACGGCGATTCAAATCGCGCAGTGCCGGTACCACTATTGACTGGCGATGCCGCAACCGGGCGGCAGGGTGAGCCATACTCGCTCAAGAGATGCGCACCCTCCTCAAGAACGGCCGCTTGCTCGATCCCTCGCAGGAACTCGACCTCATCGGGAGCCTGCTTATCGAGGACGACCAGATCGTCGATTTAGGAGAACAGATCGACGAAAGCGACGTCGACGAGACCTACGACTGCACCGGCCTCTGGGTCACGCCGGGCCTCGTCGATCCTCACGTGCACTTGAGGGAACCGGGCGACGAACACAAGGAAACGATCGTCTCCGGAACCCAGGCCGCCGCCGCCGGTGGATATACGACGATTTGCTGCATGCCGAATACCCGGCCGCCCCTAGACACGCCGAGCCTCATCGATTTCATTCTCGATCGAGCCGCGTCTCCCGAAGCCGGCGGCGTGTTCGTAGCTCCGGTCGGCGCGCTGACGAAGGGAATGAAAGGGGAGGAGCTTACGGATCTCGCCGCGATGAAGCGGGCCGGAATCGTGGCCACCAGCGACGAAGGATTTCCCACCCAAAGCTCGCTGATCATGACTCAGGCGATGGAGTACTGCCGGCAGCTCGATTTGCCGATCATGGTCCACTGCGAAGATGCCACCCTAACGAAGGGCGGCAGCATGAACGAGGGAGCGATGAGCGCCATGCTCGGGCTGCAGGGAATGCCTCGCTCCGCCGAGGAGATCGCGGTGATGAGGAACTGCCTATTGGCGCTTCATACCGGATGCCAGATCCATATCATGCGTGTCTCCACGTGGGGCGCAGTCGAAATGGTGCGGCAAGCAAAGTATCTTGGCGCGCCGGTTACCTGCGAGATTTGCCCGATGCATTTCGTCTTCATCGATGAGAACGTCGGCGAATTCGACACCCGCTTTAAGATTCAACCCCCGCTCCGAACGGCGATCGATATCGATCTCCTTCTACAGGGGCTCAACGACGGAACGATCGACTGCATCGCGAGCGATCACTCGCCGCACGCTTCGCACGAAGTCGACGTACCTTTCGAGGAGGCCCCGTTTGGATCGGCTCAACTGGAGTCGGCGGTGGGGGTCACGCTCACCTATCTCACCCACAAGGGAATTCTTTCTCCGCTAGAAACGATACGTAAGCTGAGCACCCGTCCGGCGCAGATTCTCCGCTTGGACGCCGGGACTCTTCGCCCGGGGGAAACTCCAGTGGCTCAAGTTTGTGTTATCGATCCTGAATGCGAATGGATCTTCGACCGCAGCCGCACCTTCAGCAAGAGCAAGAACACCCCGTTCCATGGGATGGCGTTGCGAGGCAAGACGATGCTGACGTTCAGCGGCAGCGAGATTTACCGGGACGCGCTCTTTTCGGACACGCGCTACTCCATCGGCTAACCTGCGTGAGATCGATCCTCGCCCTGTCAGTTCTGTTCGTCCTCTACGGGTGCCGAACCGGCACGCTGCCGAATCCGAACGACCCTAAGGACGTGGGAATGCTCTCCCCTCAGGTGATGAGGCGTAACCTCGCCTCCGTCACGGAGTCCTTGGCCAATCGGCATGCCCGCCGCGAGCTGACCGATCGCGAATACCGGGACTTAGTCACCAAGGCGGCCAACGAGCTATTGGAGTCCGTGGATCCCAGCAACGTAGCCCCGGCGCAGGCCTGGGAGTTCGGCGAGGTGTTACGCGATGGAAAGCGGTGGCCGGAGGCGGAGAAGGTCTTACGGACGGCGGTTAAGTACGCCGTATCAACCAAGAACGAGGATCGGAGGGTCAACGACACGCTTCGGCTGGCCCGAGCGATCGCCGAACAGGGACGCACGGAGGAGGCAATCAAGACGGCAAGAACCGTTTTCGACGCATCCCCCGTTCAGTCGGCCCCAATTCTTCTGGGGGTCTATTTAGAGATCGTGCCAGCCGTCCACGAGCCGAAAGGACACGAGGTCGAGCTCGCCAAATTGATCGAAGACGCGATCGCCATCCATATGCGCACCCTTGTCGATAAGGGAACCGAAGCGGGCAAACTCTTTCTCGCCGCCCGCGCCCATCATGTGGCAGCCGCCTGGCGGGTCGCATCCGCGCTTTACGATGCGGGCGGCCGCCACGATGCCGCGATGAAGGCGCTGGAGAAGAGCGACGCCATGGTCGAAGGATTTTCCCGGCGGACCAACATATAGGTCTGAGCCCTCTTTTTAAGGGAATTGTTCGGTTTTTTGCCTAGGACCCCTTGGATCGTTCGGCAAGTGTCGGTAGAATTCCGAATGATGGGAACGGCATCACGAATGCGGTTCCAGAAGACAGGAAGTGTTTCACCGATGAATAAGGCTCTCGCATTGCTCGCAGTTTCCGCCCTCGCTCTTTCCGCCGCTTTCGCACAGGACAAGAAGCACGACATGAAGCCCATGGCCAAGCCTGCCGCTAAGATGCAGGGTCACAAGATGATGAAGGGCCACATGATGATGAAAGGCCACCACATGATGAAAGGCCACCACATGATGAAGGGTCACAAGATGACGAAAGGCCACATGATGATGAAGGGCCATATGATGAAGAAGGGCATGAAGAAGATGGGGAAGCCCGCGGCTAAGTAGTTCCGCCCCTTATCGTCGATTAGGCACCCCGCCCGTCGCCGTCCCGCCACTGGGACGGCGACGTTTTTATGAGCGCCTACTCCCCTGCGCCAAATACGTTCCGGAGCACATCTTCGAGCGCCTCGATCGGGAGGCCAATTACGTTGCTCATGGAACCTTCCACCGCTTGGACGAAGCGGCCGGCCCCTCCCTGAATCGCATAGGCGCCCGCTTTGTCCATCGGCTCTCCGGTCGCTACGTAAGCGTGGATTTCCTCATCCGTCAGCTTCCGGAACTCCACCTCGGTGGTGGCTTGAAACGCTACCGCTCCGTACGCCCAAACCACGGACACACCCGTGATCACCTGGTGTGCCCGGCCGGAAAGCCGGCGAAGCATGTCGACCGCCTCTTCCACGTCGTTCGGCTTATTAAGGATTTGCCGCTCCGGGCCGGGAAGGGTGACCACCGTATCGCCCCCGATCACCAGCGCCCCCGGCCGCAAAAGTGAAACGGCCCTGGCCTTTTCCCCCGCCAGCCGCTCCGCCAAATCGCCGGCGCTTTCCTCGGGAAGAACAGACTCGTCGACATCCGACACGACCACCTCAAACTCCTTGACGAGTTGCGAGAGTAGCTCACGACGCCTCGGCGAGCCGCTGGCAAGGACGACCGGATACGGAAGATTCACCCGGCGAGTTTACGGCCTGAAGACTCCCAAAAAGATCGGCAACGTTCTTGCGGAAACCGGTGTTCAATGAGATTGGCGGAACAAGAGCCGCCCAACTATCTCGCATCGGAGGTGCCGAGATGAAAAGCTTGTTGACAATCCTCGCCGGCCTGGCGCTTTGCGCCGGGATGACCGGTTGCAGGTCTTACCAGGCCGATGTCTCCCCGGACGGACGGTCCGTGGCCGTCGTGACAGATAAAGGGGTTACGATAGGTCCGGCGGATGGCGGCAAGAGCCGTCTCGTTCTAAAAGGGGCATATGACTCGCCTCGCTATTCGCCGAATGGCCGCTTCGTAGCGGTACACGCTACGAAGTCCAAGACCGTCCTGATCGATCCAAGGACGGGACAAAGCACGACGCTGTCGACGGCATTGGAACCACCCTATGCTTGGCGCCCGGACTCGTCGGAGTTGCTGGGTTGGAGGGCTCCGGGACGAGCCTCTGTCCTGAACGTCGGCAAACGAATCGTCGTTCGAGGAATGGATATTCCCCGGCCACTCGACCTCGTTTGGTTCGACGACGGCAGCCTCGCGCTCAAATACTCGGGCAGCGTAGCCTACTGGCACGGTGGGGCAACGAAGACCATTCCCACTCAATTAGCAAGTGTGAGTGCGCTGACGGGTAATTCGCGAAGTTTGGTCTGGATGGAAACGACGGAAGGTGGAGGCTCGGACTTACCGCATGAGAAGAGCATCTTGAGATCGTACGATCTCAAGACCGGGGCGATCAGCACGCTCAGGGAAACGCCGGATATCGCCAACTTGCTGGGTGGGAAGAGGTATTTCTGCCCCACTGCCTTCTCGATCTCGCCCGATGGCGACCGTCTCGCGTTCGCGGGCTTCGAAGATCTGAGCCCCCCAGGAATCCTGGATCAACTGCTAGCCGTCCAGCGGAGTCGGGTAAGTGACCCGAAGAACAGGGCACTGAAGGAGAAGGAAAACTCTTTCTTGAGCCAGGTGCGCATGAGGGTCGTTACGGCGACGACGTCGATCCGCAATGGCGGCTTCGTCGAGGTCGCCCATAGCCCTACGATGGGTTCGAGTAAGAAGAGACTGGAGCCGCAATGGGACTGGGGCTGCCCGAACGACATTCGCTGGGCCAGAAACGGCCAGTCGATCTCGGTTGCGTACACGAGCGGAGCCCAGGTCTTGCGCCTAAACTGAGCTCTTCAGCATCGACGCTCCGGGATCGGCCAAAATCAGGTCGTCCCGGAGCGTCCATGAGAGTCCCGTTCTACGATATCAAGGCCCAATACGACGAATTGGCCGCGCCTTTGGACAAGGTCGTCCACGAGGTGATTTCCAGCGGTGTGTATGCCCTGGGCCCCCATCACAACGCCCTGGAGCGGGAAATTGCGGAGCTCCACGGATGCAAGCACGGCATCGCGCTGAACTCGGGAACGGACGCGCTCCGGATCATGATGGATGCCCAAGGGATCGGTCCCGGCGACGAAGTGATCACCACTGCTTTTACGTTTGTCGCGAGCACCGAGACGATCGTGCAGACCGGGGCGACGCCGGTCTTCGTCGATGTCGACCCGTCGACGTTCATGATCGACACCTCTCTGATCGACGCGGCGGTCACCGAGAGGACCAAGGCGATCCTTCCGATCCACCTGTTCGGGCAGCTCTGTGATGTCCGCGGGGTAACCGCCGCGGCGGAGCGAAATAGCTTGGTTGTGCTCGAGGACGCCGCCCAGGCCATCGGTTGCACCTATGAGGGAACCCCCTCCGGTAACTTCGGCGTTGCCGCCGGATTTAGCTTTTACGTCACCAAAAACCTCGGCGCCGCCGGCGACGCGGGAATGATCGTTACCAACGATGACGAGTACGCCGCGCGGGCGCGCGCGATCCGGATCCATGGCATGGGTCGGGAGCGGTACTACTACGACTACGTTGGCTATACGTCGCGAATGGACGAGATCCAAGCCGCGGTGCTGCGGGTAAAGCTCCAGCGGATGGCGGCTTGGAACGAGCGCCGGGCCGAGATTGCCGCCATTTATCTCGATCGCCTGTCCGGGTTGGATCTACCTCTCCCCTCGATCCAGCCGGGAAATAACCACACCTGGCACCAGTTCGCGGTGACGACGCCCCGCCGAAACGAGCTGATGCCGTTCCTGAGAGAACGGCAAGTCGACTCGATGATCTACTACCCGGTCCCGCTCCACTTCCATGCTCCCTACGCCCGGTTCGGCGGCGGCGAAGGCTCGCTTCCGGAAACCGAGCGCATCTCCCGAGAAGTCCTGAACCTGCCGATCCACCCTCACCTGACGGACGAGCAGGTGGAGCATGTCGCCCGCTCGGTCGTAGATTTCTTCGCATAACTCTTACGGACCGCAGAGCTCCAGCTCTGCGGTCCGTAGGGGGTTTCGGTACGCTTGGTTAATGAGTCTCTATAAGTCCGTCTTGCGGCCGCTTGCTTTTCGGATGGATCCGGAGCGGGTGCATGAGATGGCGATGGGGATGCTTAGGCGGGGGCTGATCCGGGCGAAGCCGTTTGCCGACTCGAGACTCGAACAGGATCTTTTCGGCGTTCACTTTCCAAACCCGCTTGGATTGGCGGCGGGGTTCGACAAGAACGCGGTGGCCCTCGAGCAGTGGCACCGGCTCGGCTTTGGATTCGTGGAGTGCGGAACGATTACTTATCACGCCCAGCCGGGAAACCCTCGGCCGCGCATGTTTCGGGTTCCAGAAGCCCAGGGGCTGATTAATCGGCTAGGGTTTAACAACGAAGGGGCGGAGGCGCTGGCGACCCGGTTGGGGGCGGCGCGACCCTCGATCCCGGTCGGAATAAACTTGGGCAAGTCGAAGGTCACCCCCTTGGAGGATGCGGCCAAGGATTACCAAGCTTCGTTCCGACTCCTCCACCGGTTCGGCGCCTACTTCGTGGTGAACGTCTCCTCACCGAATACTCCCGGGCTGCGCAGCCTGCAGGAGCGCTCCGCGCTTACCGAGATATTGGCCTCCCTCCGCGAGGTCGACGCCACTCGTCCGATGTTCGTCAAGGTTGCGCCCGATCTAGAGCTCTCGGCGCTCGACGAGGTGCTCGAAGTCGCCGTGGAAGCAGGCCTAACCGGGCTCATCGCGACCAATACGACGATCTCCCGTGACATGATCGCGCGTGATCCAGGGGAAACCGGGGGGCTGTCGGGAGCGCCGGTCCGCGCGAAGTCGAATCTCGTATTGGCCCACCTGGCCCGAAACGCGCCCAAGGAAATGACCCTCATCGGGGTCGGCGGCATCCTCACCGCCGAGGACTTATACGAGAAGATCCGCCTTGGCGCCCACCTATGCCAGCTCTATACCGGCTGGATCTACGGCGGCCCGCAAATGATCCCGTCCGTTTTGGAGCAACTGGTTACTCTTATGGATCGCGAAGGGGTGAAGAGGCTGGGCGAAGTCAGAGGAAGCTTGCTCTAGCCAATCCGGCTCAGAGCTACCCCCATTTGTGCTTCGGGGCAGCGGGGAATCGCGGGGGCTTGGGGAGCTTTGGCATTTTGAACGGCTTCGGCTCTTTGTACTTGGGCCAATGGAACGCCGGCGCCTTGGGGATAGCCGGAACTCCGGGAACGCGCACCGGTGGGGCGAGAAAGCGGGTGGACGAGTGCATCGCTCCGCACGTTCCGCCCTCTTTGTGGCAGTGCTTGCAGCTCTTACAGGTCTTGCAAGCCTTGCAGTCGGCCGCGCCCGTGCAGCCGGAATTTGCGGAGGCCAAGCCACAAGTCGCCAGCATCAGCGATGCAATCACGATCTTCATGCGCTTAGGATAACCCAGTTTGCAGACGATCTAGGCCATGACGGCGTCGACCAGGCGATCGGCTCCGTGGCGGACCGGATCGACGCATGGAATTCCGAGTTCTCCCTCTATCGCCCGGCACGCTTCGTCCGCCTCAGTCGCGGTCGTCTCGAAGGTGTTTAAAGCGACCGCCACCGTCTTCGGCCGCGGGAAGACGCCACACGCCTCGCCGACCAATTCATACAACTGAATAACTTCGCGAAGGGGTGGAATGATGAGCTCTTCCGAGCGCCTCAAGCTTTTCTGCCCTGCTCGATGGCAAAGGACGAGGTGGGTCGGGAAGGCCCCGCGCAGCAGCGGCAAGTTCGCGGAGCTCGCAGGGTGGATTAGCGAGCCCTGGCCTTCGATGACGACCAGCTCGGCGTCGGCATACCGGAGGACCTCCGCCTCCACCGCGCCGCCCGCGAAGTCAAGGCGGATGGCGTCCAGCGGGATGCCCCGTCCCGTAACGGTGATGCCGATCTGCCCCGTCGCCACAAATTCAGCTTTGATGCCGCGTTGGCGCGCAACGCGATGGATCTCCAGACCCGACGTCATCTTTCCAACCGCCATGTCGGTTCCGATCATGAGCAAACGGCGGTTGGTAAGGAAGCGGGCTCGTCCTTCCGCTGGTTGGAGGCCGGGCGGTTCGACTCGGACATCCCAAATCCACTGCCCCGGGGCAAGATTCGGGTACCGGGGGGCGAGCCGGTCGTGGAGTCCGTTCAGCACGCTCATTCCGACGGCCACGGCCTCATCGATCGCGGGATACCACTCGGGCGGTACGAGCCCGCCGCCCGGTGCGGTCCCGAGGACCAACACTTCGGCGCCCAAGGCGCGCGCTTCGCCGACGCTGGAGACGATCGGGACCGCCCGGGGGAGGCTGGCGAGCGTGCGCATCTCCTGCCCCGCCCGGGTCGAGTCGATGACGCAGGCGATCGGATTAGGCGAGTATCGAATCACGCCGTGACCCATCTTGGCCGGGAAGCCGATCGCGTTCCCTTCCATGTAGATCGCCAGCGGCTGGTCGCGCTCAAGCATTCAGGAACGCTCCATGCCCGGGGGCGTCGCTCGGAACGATAACCCCGTCGACGATGCTCGCTCCACCGGCGGGGTCGGGGTTCAGGTTCAGGTGGCTGTCGAGGTCGATGTAGTCGAACAACGCGCCGATGGCGGCGCCGGCGGCGATCGCCACACTCGACTCGCTCATGCAACCGATCATCGTCTTGAGCCCGTGCGCTCTCGCGGCGGCGACGATGCGGACCGCCTCGGTAATCCCCCCGCACTTCATCAGCTTCAGGTTGACCCCGTCGGCCCGGTCGGCGATCTTCGGCACGTCCTCCGAAAACCGTATCGATTCGTCGACGAAGATTGGGATCGGGCGGCTTGCGAAAACCTCCGGTAAACCGGCTTCTTGTCCTTCGGCCAGAGGCTGTTCGACGTAGTCGACACCTTGCTCGGCGAGCCATTGGATCATCGCGATCGCCTCCGCGACGGTCCAGCCGCCGTTTGCGTCCACCCTCAACTTGGCTTGGAACGGCGCCGCCGCTTCCGCGGCGGCAAGGAAATGCGCTTTATCGTGCTCCCGCCCCTGGGGAGAACCGAGCTTGATCTTGAGGCACTTCGCTCCAGTGCTGCGAAGGATCTCGGGCACGCGTTCGCGAGTGACTTCCGGAGGGTTGATGCCGATGGTGACGCTGGTCGGCACGCCCCGTTTGGGCAGGCCGAGAAGCCGGTAGAGCGGCATCCCCGCTTGCTTTGCCAGCAGGTCCCAGAGCGCCGTGTCCAACGCCGCCATCGCGGGCGGATCGATGTTCGCCTCGCGCATCGCCGCGTAGTTGTCGTGCGGGTTTGTGGCGATGCCGCCGGCGGTGAACGCTTCGAGCTGGGCTTGGCCGCGCTCGGCCGTCCATGCCGATCCGGTTGCCGGCGAGAGCTCGCCGATCCCGGTGTGGGTTCCATCGGTTACGGTAACGAACAGGTTGTCTGACGAGGTCATCAACCCCCGGCTGATCATCAAGGGGTAGAGCTTCACCAGCTCTCGAATCTCAAACGCGGCACGCATGTCGCAGCAAGGCTACCTTCCAAGAGCTTTTAGGAAGCCGACCAATCAACCCGCCGGGCATGTCGGAATTCGTGAACCTGGGTTCGTTTTATCCTCGTTAGGTTCAATTCTGGGTTCGTTCCGCCGATTTTACTTTTCCGGCTCAATGCCTTGGGCCCGTAAAGTGTCGGACTGGCTATTAACGCATCCCTTCCATTATATCGCAGAATAGTAGAAAAACGTCTGCTATTAGGATTGACGTGCTACGCCTTGGAGAAAATGGGGGCGACGATCGCGATGAGGAGGGCGAAGATGGCGGCGAGGGCGAGCAGTTGCGAGATTGGGAAGCCGCCCACCGCTTTGTGATTGAGTTCCTTCATGGGTTTGTTTCCTTGCTCCGAATCCGTAGCGTCGGCGTCCCGCCGATGGTTCGACTTCGGTCGATTCGGAGCGTGATGAATTGCATACAACACCGAAATCGGCAGGTCCCCTAGCGTGACGCATCGGTTCGGGAAGAAGGTCCTGCCACGGGTGACGGGTTCAGGACCTTTGCCCCTTCCGGCGAACCTAGAAGTGGGCGGCGCCTTCCCAGGCGCTGGTTTGCCAGTTGTCGACGTGTTCGACCGGGTCGCACCACTGGGGCAGGTCTAAGATCAGCGCCTGGGCAAGTCCTTGAACGTACGGCTCGTAGATGCGACGAATCTCGGTCAGATGCCGATCGGCTTCGGGTCCGCGGCGCAGACGAAGCCCGTCGGCATCCAGCCTCGCCCGGATCTGCGCAAGTCCCTCGGGGCTTAGGCGCGTCAGCTCACCGGCGGTAGGCGGGACGTCGAGGATGTAGGCGAGGTCGACGATAACGTGTCGGCCCATCGCGAACGTGGAGCGCGCTTCAAAGCGGACCTCTTTGATCCAAGGCGCTTCGTCTTCGAATCCCATTTCGATCAATGCGCAGGCGTCGAGGATTGCGGTGAGCGATTTGAGCCAAGACTGGTCATCGTGTTGAGAACGGTAGTAGGCGAGCAGAGGATAGGAGAGATAGCTCTCCAGCGACTCGGCGCCGAACCGCTCCCAATCTTTCAGCAGCTCGGGCAGTTTGTCCATGCAGTCCGCCTCTGAGTAGCGGTGAAGGATTTCGGCTCCCATCGGATCTGAGCCAGCCTTACTGTCGAGCCGGAGCATTTGCACTTCGCGCCGGGAGAATCCGGTGTAGAGCACCGGGACGTAACCGATCACCAAGGCCAGGAAGCCGAACCCAACTCCGGCCTCCAAGACCGCGAGACCGCGCCCGATCACGTCGGTAGGGACGATATCACCGTAGCCGAGGGTGAAGAAGGTGACACCACTGAGGTAGAGCCCGCTCATCGGGGTCATCGTGGGACCGCTGAAGTGGATGCCCAAGCTCCAATAAATTAGAGCCCATCCGAGGATGATGAGCGCGGCCCAAAGTGAGATCAATCCGAGGAGGGTAAGCGGTGCGAAGGCCACCAGCAACATCTTTTTCCGCTGGCAGTCTCTCATCCGCCCGATGTACCGGTAGATGTTGCCGGCGACGTCGAAGAAGACGTTCGACATCCTCAGCCGCCGCATCACCGTGCGCGGCAATATGATCGTCTCGAAGGCGTCGACGAGCACGACGAGCACGCAGAGAACACCGATTAGGGTAGCGAGGAACATGTTTCCAGTGTTAGCGGTTAGCGGTTAGCAGCAGGGGCGGATGGGACTGGCAAAACCTTAGTGGCACCTTACTTTAACCCCACTGCTAACCGCTAACTGCCAACTGCTAACCGCCGAACTTACACCGGCGACCTCGTCGTTTTGATACGGTGGTGGCCGGCGAGGGAGCGGGCTTCGATCGACTCGGGGAGTTTGTCGCAACGGACTTCGATGACTTCGTCGAAGGAGGTGATGAAGTTATCCCGAAATGGGGAGGGGTCGCCGTCCGACGTCAGCATGAGGTCGAAGACCGGAGCGGTGGTGGCGATTCGGAGCACGCCGGCGGAGTGAGTGGAAACGGTTAGCAGCGCAGGGGGCGCTAGCCGCATGTTCTTCGGCTCGCCGAGCAGCATCCAGGTCGGGGCGGTATCGGTGGCGGAGGCGACGAGGATCGTCTCGCTGACGTTGAGCCCGGTGAGGTCGACCTCCAAAACGACTCCGCGCGAGTCGGGCTCCAACCCAGCTTCGCCGGCCCAGACTTCGATAAGCTCGCCGCTGAGCGTGTTGTAAGCCTCGATGGCAACGCCGAACTCCCAGGGGAAGATGCTGTCGTTGCAGGCGTGAAGGCGTACCGTGGCGTTCTGTCGTTCGAGGGAGAGCATCCAGTCCGCGTACAAGCGCCGGAGCTCGTAGCCGAGCGCCTTGTAGTTGCCGTCGCAATCCATGATCGCCCAGCTTTGGACCGGCCAGCAGTCGTTAAGCTGCCAGATCAGGGAACCACGGCAAAACGGCGAGCGGCGATAGTGCTCCACGCCGAGGCGTAGGGCGTCGCGCTGGTTGAGCTGGCTGTAGTAGACCCAGTCTTCCAGCGTTTCGCTCTTCGGATAGTGCAGCTCCACGTAACCGTGGAAGGTGTCATGACCTTTGGCCGTCTTGTCGTGCCACTTGACGACGGGCGAGTGAGGATCCCAGTCCGTCTCGTCTAGGGTCTTGGCCCACACCGAGGCGCTGCAGGAGGAGGCGAATCCGTATTCGCTGCTGAAGCGGCCCTTGGAGTCAGCGTAATACTTCCAGTCGCCGCGGCCGTGCCACACGTCCCAGTTGTGCTGGTCACCGTAGCCGTCGGCGTTCGGTCCCCGGCGCTTGGCGTCGACCACGGACTCGTCGGGCGGAGTACCGATGGGGGAGGACGCGATGTAGCTGCGCCCCTTGTCGAACGCTTCCACCGCGGCGGGCAGAACCTCGTCGTACAGGTTGCTGCCGTAGTAGCGTGGTGGCTGGACGGCGGGGCCGCCCCACTGGTTGAAGAACATCTCGTGGTTCTCGTTGTTGCCGCACCAGAGCGCGAGGCTCGGATGGTTGCGGATTCGCTTGATGTTGACCTCGGCCTCGCGGGCGATCACGTCTTTCCAAGCTCCGGTGTCGGGATAGTAGGCGCAGCCGAAGGCAAAATCCTGCCAAACGAGGATCCCGAGCTCGTCGCAGAGGTCGTAGAATTCGTCGGTCTCGTAGAGCCCACCGCCCCAGACGCGAAGCATGTTGAACCCCATGTCGACCGCCTTTTCGAGCCGGTCTCTCAGGCGGGCGGCGTCGACTACGGAGGGGAACGAATGATCGGGGATCCAGTTGGCGCCGCGCGCCCAGATGGGTTGGCCGTTCACTTCGAATTCGAACGACTCGCCGTACACGTCCGGTTCTTGCTTCAGCTTGATCTCGCAAACGCCGACGTTGGTCTCCCAAACGTCCATGGCGTCTTCGCTTAGAAGCCCGGCTTGAATGACGCCGGCTTCCAATCGCTCTTCGTCGTCCTCGGCTTCGTCGAGGTCGACCTGGAATGGCATGAGGTCGGCGTCCGCGGGCATCAGGCCGCTGGTTAGAGTGAGGCTGTAAGGCTGGTCCGGACTCCACAGGAGTGGGCTCTTGAGTACGAACGAGCCATCGCCGACATGGCAGCCGATGCCGGCCAGGCAGTGGATGACAGCCCCCTCTCCTTCAATTTCCGAACTCACGTCGATGACGTAGATGTCTCCGTCTTTCTTGGAGACTTTGGCATGGACGTCGACGATCCGGCCCGCGAATTCTAGCAGGCTAACTGGACGCCAGATCCCGCAAGAGACAAGACGGGGACCCCAGTCCCAGCCGAACATGTATTGGGCCTTTCGAATGAACGAACGATCGTCCAAACGGTCGACGTTCTCTCCGAGGTTCTGCTCGGCGAAATACTCCTTCTTCCGCTTGTTTCCGACCCGTACCGCGGACTCGAATTCGACGCGCAGGTCGTTTCGGCCTTCCTTGAGTTTGCCGGTGACGTCGAGCTCGAGCGGCACGAACATGTTGTCGTGCTCGGTGAGTTTCTCGTCGTTCAGGTAGATCGAGCAGACGGTATCGAGTCCCTCGAATCGGAGGACGCGTTTCGGGAAATCCTCCTGTGGTTCCCATTCGAAGGAGGTTCGGTAGACCCAGTCGGCGAGGTCCACCCACTGGCACCCCAGCTCGTTCATCCGGACGAACGGATCGGCGATCACGCCATTAGCGACGAGGTCGAGGTGGACATGCCCCGGCACCTGCGCCGGCAGCCACTCCGGCTTCACTGTCCCCACGCTCCGCCCCTCCGCCCCCCGCTCGATGAACTCCCAACCGGAGTGCAAGTACGTCGTCTGCATCTGGGAGGAGGATACTTGCTTCCTCCATTTGGGAGTGCGCGAAGCTCTTCGCGCTTTTCCCCGGCGCGGAGCGCCGTCAATCAAAGTCGTCGTAAATCGAGATGTTATCGGTTTTGAAACTCATCACCGTTCGAAAGAACGGATCCTCTGTATTTTCTCTAAACCACCTGGCGCTGCACCAGCGGTAAGTCGATGCATCGGCAACGAGGCCATGCTTAACCGGATTGGAATGCACGTAGGCGAGGCGGGCGAGATAGCTTTTCTCGTATGTCAAACGAGTGTCCCAGCAGCGGTACCAAACCTGGCGGCCTTGCACTCCATCGAGAGCATTGACCGCACGGGCGCTATTGCGGTGGATTCTCTGCGTTAGCTCCTCCCGTTGGAGCCCTTCGTCCGGAGAGAATCCGACGAAGTGATAGTGGTTTGAAAAGACGGCCCAGGCTTGGACCTGCCACCCCATGGCATGCAGGGTTTCCAACAGCGTATTTTCAAGCAGATCAAGTTTCTGTTCCGAGTCGAAAAGTTTTTGCTTGTGAAGGGTTGAGGCCGTCACGATGTATGCGCCAGGGTGGTTCACCTCATGAGAAGGCGAATGGGGCCAATTTTGCATGACTTATAGAGTAGCGTTAAGGACGGCGCTCCGCGCCGGGGAAAAGCGCGAAGAGCTTCGCGCAGTCCCAAAATGCGAGGACTTACGCCCCGACGAATTCGTAGAGTTCGGCGTAGCGGCCGCCTTGGCGGAGGAGCTCTTCGTGGGTGCCCATTTCGGCGACTCGGCCGTCGGCGACGACGGCGATTTGGTCGGCGTTGACGACGGTGGAGAGACGGTGGGCGATGACGAGGGTGGTTCGGCCGTCCATCAGGCGGTCTAACGCCTCTCGAACGAGCGATTCGGACTTCGTGTCGAGCGCCGACGTCGCTTCGTCGAGGATGAGAATCTTGGGGTCCTTAAGCAACGCCCGGGCGATCGCGACGCGTTGGCGCTGACCGCCGGACAGAGTGATGCCGCGTTCGCCGATCATCGTCTCGTAGCCGGTTGGAAAGCCGAGGACGAACTCCTCGACGTTCGCGCTGCGAGCGGCGGCCTCGACTTCCGCGTCGGTGGCGTCGAGTCGCCCGTAACGGATGTTCTCCCTTAGGGTGCCGTTGAACAGGATCGGCTCTTGGGGCACGATGCCGATATGCTCGCGTACCGATCCGCGCTGCATGTTGCGGATCGGTACGCCGTCAATAAGAATTTCGCCACTCTGGGGCTCGTAGAACCGGTACACCAGCGATGCCAGGGTCGTCTTGCCGGCTCCGCTCGGGCCGACGATGGCGGTGACCTTCCCAGCCGGGGCGACCAGGCTCAGGCCGGTCAAAACCGGGGTGTCGGCAACGTACTGGAACTCGATTTGGTTGAAAACCACCTCGCCCGGCCCATGCGGAAATGGAACCGCCCCCACCGAGTCGACCTCTTCGGCCCCCTCGTCGAGGATCGCAAAGAGCCGGTCCGCGGCGCCGGTTGCCCGCTGGAGGCGAGTGTATAGGGCGGCGAGCGTCGCCATCGGTTGCGTGATGAACGCGAGCATCACTAGGAAGCCGATGACGTCGCCGACTTGGAAGGTGCCGCTCAGCACCCCGCGAGCTCCGTACCACATGCATCCGATGAGCATCAAGGTGAATCCGGCCGCGCCCACGGTGGCCATCATCGCCTCCCACTTGGAGCCGCGCATCTGGAGACGGAAGGTGTGTCCCAGGCGGCGGCGGGCTTGCTCGTCTTCATACGGTTCCCGAGCGAACGCTTTCACCAGGCGTATGTTCGCGAGCGCCTCCGTCATCGAGCCCATCGCCTCCGCCAGCGAATCGAGCGCCTCGCGATTGATCTTTCGCAGCGCCCTTCCGGTGGTTACGAAGAACGCCATCACGAAGACGAGCACGGTGACGATGACGACGGTGAGTCGCCAGTTCATCCAGACCGCGATCCCGATCCCGCCGAACAGGAGAATGAGTTGGCCGGCGAGGCGGACGAGGTCGTCCGTAAGCGTCGCTTGAAGCTGCGTGACGTCGTTCGAGAGGTGGGAGGTGAGGTCGCCGGACCGCGTCTTGTCGAAGAAGGTGACCGGCAACCGTTGCAGGTGCGAGAAGAGTCGCAGCCGCAGGTCCATCACAATCCGGTTCCCGGCGAGGGAAGAGAGGATGAACTGGACGTACCCGAACGCCGATCCGAGCAGGATGATGCCGAGGAATAGGAGGGCATCGCGGTCGAGCTCGCCGACGCTCTTCGATTGAGTGACCCGGTTGACGGTCTCCCGAATCATGAGCGGCAACACGAGTTGCAGGGCGGTGCCTAAAAGGGCGAGTACGCCGGCGAAGGTCAGAAGCTTCCGATGCGGCAACGCCAATCCGACCAGCCGGATGATGGAAGCCCAAGAGACCTTTCGCTTCAGGTCTTCGTCATGGGTCGAGGTCGTAGTAGGGGAACGTCGCATCGCGGGTTTTCGGAGGTTCCTACGCTCAAGTATGGCGAATTGACGACTCAAGACCGAATACCCCCAGTGAGTTATTCGTAAAGGCGCAGGTTCGGATACCGTAAGAGGGTGCTTACGCCCATCGCGCTGGTGCTGCTCAGTCAAGCCGGGAGTTGGACCTGGAGCCCCAAGATCGCGTCAAAGGGTGAGTTCGACAAGCTTGCGGGAGTGACCGACGTGCCGTACCGCATGGCCCACGTGCGGTTCATGATCGATCGTCGGCAGGGGAACAGAATCTATTACATCGACTCCCGCAACGACCGCCACCACCGGGAATTTGCCAACCACCTCTATCTCTCTTTGGAGTCGGAACAGACCTTTTTCGCAAACAATACTCTCAAGGAGAATCGCCGTTTCGTGCTCGGCTGGTTGGCGTATCAATCTCCGGTGAAGCAGTGGACGTACGAGTTCTGGGATGGCGACCAGATTACGCCGGATCTTCTCCGTCTCACTCACCGCATCGTTAAAGACACCTTCTTCGCCTCCGTATCGTTTAAGCCGAATTCGGTTCGGCAGGAAGAGGTTTCGAATTCCCTTGGGATTCCTCGAGTGCTCGTTCGCGAGATCATGCGGAGCCAGAAATATCAACCTCTGAACTTGGGCTTCGGCATCGGCCGCCTCCGAATCGTCAACAAATCGGAGGAAGTGGCCGACGCGGGACCAGAAGATATCGTTGTCCTGGCCGATACCCCGGCGGGAGCGCCGCCGGTCGCGGGCCTTATCTTTGCTCAACCTACCACGCCGCTGAGCCACCTCGGATTGCTCGCCAGAGGGTGGAAGATTCCAAGTGCCACCATCGTCGGTGCGCTCGACTTGTTCAAACACCTCGAAGGAAAACTCGTGGCGTACCGAACGGAGCCGGGCGAGTTTCACCTTCATCTGGCGGAGCCAGAGCAGATTTCCGTATGGGAGGCGGCCAAGGCTAAACAACGGCGGCTCTCATCGCCGAAGCTCGACATCTCGGTCACCAAATTAGCCTCTCTGTCCCAGCAGACCGCGGCAGATTCCGTGGCCTACGGCGCCAAGTCCGCAAATCTAGGGGAGGTGATGCATGCCGGTTTAGCTGGGGTGACGGTGCCAAACGGGTTCACGCTCCCCTTCTCGGCTTACGAACGATTCGTGCATGCGAACCACTTGGACGAGAAGATTCGGGAGGCTATGAACGACGCGACGGAGAACGGAACCCTCCGGCGGGCTCGGCTCAAGGCGCTTCGGGAGAGCTTTTGCGCCGGTTCCATTCCGGGCGATTTAGCGAGGGAGATCTTGGCCCGAGCTAAGAGCGAGTTTGGTGACAAGGGCGTGTTCGTTCGAAGCTCCACTAACTCGGAGGATCTCCCCAACTTTAGCGGCGCGGGGCTCTATTCAACGGTGCCAAACGTGAAAGGTCCCGATGCGTTGCTGGCCGCGGTTCGAACCGTTTGGAGCTCCGTTTGGAATGACGACGCGTACCTCGCCCGCGAGCGAGCGGGTATCGATCATCGAAGGGTCGCGATGGCGGTCCTTATCCAAGAGGGGGTGCCGTCGGAATCATCGGGCGTTACGATCACGGCAAATCCATTCGATGCGGGAGATGAAGGGGCCGTCTATATCAGTGCCAAGCGAGGCCTTGGAATCCGGGTGGTGGACGGAAAGAAGGTGCCCGAGCAGATCGTCTTTCATGTCGGAAGCAACGCGGTGTTGGTTCTCACCCGATCGGACGAAGACAGTTTGCTCGCCTTCGATCCGAAGGGAGGAGTGATGGAAGTTCCGACGGCTCCTCAAAGGGCGGTACTCAGCGACTCACTTGTTCGCCGTCTCGCGACGGCGAGCCTAGCGCTTCAGCGAATCTTCGGCAACAAACCCCAGGACATCGAGTGGGCGGTAGTGGGGGAGAAGATCTTCATCCTCCAGTCGCGCCCTTACGCGCGAAGCTAAGTCGGCCGCCGTTTACGGACCGCTCGCAAGAAACTTCCGCTGAATCTCAAGGGCGTCCCATTCCGATTCACCGGGACCGCCGTTCACCAAGACGTAGGCGCCGGAAAAGCCGACGATCTTAGTCATGGCCAGACAGAGGAGCGAATCCTCCAAATCGAGTTGGGCCGGAGAAAGGAACTCCAGCTTCGCGTGGCAAGTCTCCGCGCGGGAAACGATTTTTGGGAGGTCGGTGTACTTGCGCGGCCTCGGCCAGTTGCCCCAGTCGGCGCAGAGACCGACGTGACCTTCTAGCCGGTCCAATATCTCTAGCACGGCTTCGGGAATATCGGTGAGGGGGAACCAGTTCTCGATTTCGATCCGAACGGGCGAGCTCTTGACGAGGATTTTTAGGCGCTCGATGCTACGTTCCAGCGTTTCGGCGGTCGCGGTTTGCTTCCCGGCGATGACCCGGGCGTGCTTGGCGCCCAGTTGCTCGGCGGTTTGGAGCCAGCTCGCAATCCATTCGGCGTCTCGCTCGCCGTGGTCGGGATGAGTGATATCCCCTTCGTCGATCAGCAGCGCGTGCAGCTCCACGCCAGACGAGTCGAGGGCGGCCCGGAATTCGGCGCAGTAGGCGTCGTCCCGGGTCGGCAGGTGAAAGTGGCAGAGCTGCATTGCTGGGTAGCCGCGCCGCGCAAGCTCGGCGGGAAGATCGAGAAGCGCGACTTGCGGAACTGCGTGCTGTTCTTGCCCGCGCGGTCCGGTAGAAGGTGAATCGTGAAAGCTTAAGCCAAGCGTCCGGTGAAGCGCCCACGAGGAAACCGCGACGGGATTTTGCACCCCACATAAATACCGCAACGAGCGAGAGGCATGCGGAATGGCTGGGTAATCTCGCATTTCGGGCGCTTGTTGGGGCGCTCTCCTCCCATGATTGACAGCAAGGACCTCCTCGCCGCCGGTGCGGCCGCCGATCTCGTTCCACTGCGGTTCCGCTTGGTGGAGCTACCGCCGCTTCCCGGCGACGATTCGAGCAAGGCGCTGGCGCTTAACGCCCAAGGGGATTGCGTCGGCGCGAGCTTTCTCAAGGAGATCGGCAATCGGCCCGTGCGCTGGGGGGTTCAGGATCGCCAGGCGAAAAGCCTCCTCGTGCCGCCTTCTACCACCAACGCCACCGCCCACGGAATCAGCGGGGTTGGCGAAGTGGTCGGCAGCGCGGACGTGGCAGGATCGACCCACCCGCTTCGGTGGGACCGCGCCGGCAGCTTAACGTTTCTTAGCGAGAGCCCCGAGTCGAACGGATGGGCGTTCGGAGTCAATAACGCCGGCCGAGTCGTCGGAGATACGCCGATGAGTCGAAGTCCTCGCGCCGCCGTATGGGAGCGGGATGGTAGCCATTTGATCTTGCCGTTGCCCGAAGGGGCGTTGATGTCCGAAGCGCGGGCGATCAGCGGTTCCGGGCATGTCATCGGCGACGCATTGTTCGCCGGCAAGACTCGGGCCGTGCGTTGGTTGCCGACGGGCGATACGGTGGTGTTGAACCTCCCGCCGGGCTTCGTGGAGAGTGCGGCGATCGGCATCAGCGAGACGCTCGACGTGGTCGGTACGGTACGAGACCCTCAAGATTCGGATACCGCCGCCTACTGGCGGACGAACGGCGTTGTGACGGTGCTCGGGTCGTTGAACGGCGACGGCAGCAGTACGGCGTTGGCGGTCAACAGCTTCGGCTGGGTCGTCGGCCGATCGACCACGCGGAGCGGGGCACAGTCGCGCGCATTTTTCTGGACGGAAGGAACCGGCATTCTCGACCTGGCGAGTCTGGTGGAGAATGCGCCGGGCGATTTTCGGCTTGGCGCAGCTCACGACATCAACGATGCGGGGCAGATCGTCTGCGAGGGAAGCGGTAACGGTTCCGGGCGCGGCTACCTTTTGGAGCCGGTTTACCACGTAGAGAAAGGCCGGCCTTACTAGTAGTAGCCGCCCATCTTGAGGAGCCCGCTTGCGATCGAACCGCCTCCGAGGGAGCCGATCACGATCAGCCATTTGTTCTCGTGCTCAAAGTCGAACAGCGCATAGTAAAGGAAGTAGCATCCGCAGACGAAGCATAAGACTCCCTTAAGGATCGAGTCTTTGAATGCTTCGATCAGCACAATGATCGAGCAGACGATGCTCAGCACGATGGCGATTACCCCGAGGATTAGGAAGACGGCATGCATGGCGTTGGAGCCATCATATCGTAATTGATCGAAGCCGTCATCACGGCGTGATCGGAGGGCCACCGGCCGTCAATCTTTTGCTTCACGATTTCGGCGTCCCGGACGTCGGCGGAAGCATCGACCAAGATGTAGTCGATCTTTTCGGGGTTGAAAACGTCGGTGAATCCGCCAAAGGTGCCGACGTCCGCGATATCCGGGTGGATGACGCGGTACGTGTCGCGGAAGCCGGCGTCGAACAGGATCTGAATCGAGGCGCTGTCCTCGTCGGCATTGAAATCGCCGGTGATGAGCACCGGACCGCTCGTAGCCCGGGAGCGTTCCAAGAGTAGCTGCGAACTCCGTTCCCGGCTGGGTTGCGATTCATGGTCCACATGAACGTTGAAATGAGTAAACGTGTGTCCCCTAACTAGGTCTTCAAACCGGGACCATGTACATATTCGGACGCAAACGTTGCCCCAAGTGGCGGAGCCGGGGACGTCCGGAGTATCGGAAAACCAGAAGGTACGGGAGTCGATCGGCCGGAGGCGGGAGGTTCGATAGAGGATCGCGGCATACTCCCCGTCTCGCTTACCGTCGTCCCGTCCGACGCCGATCAGGCGATACCCCGGGAGGGCGGTTAGGATGTCGTCTAGCTGAAACGCCAGCGGTTCTTGAAGGCCAGCGAGGTCGAAGTCGAGTTGCCGGAGCATCGCCACCGTCCGGTCGCGCCGGTGCGGCCAGCTATCGAGTCCGTCGTTTGCGTTGCCGCAGCGGACGTTGTACGAGATGACTTTTAGAATGGACAATCGACAATTGTAGATTGCGGGTTGCGGCTCGTGTCCACTAGGTGACTGAACCTTCTCCCGGTATTGTTGGGCTGATGTCGCCGCTTTCAGGGCTCGGAGGTTTCTCGGGCTCTTACCAGGGTTTCGCTTCGCTCACCCTTCGCTTTGAGATACCGCCCCTTCGGGGCTGGCTCACGATAGGTGTTTGGACGTATCTTCGAACGTTAGGTGATGTGAACCTAATTTGCCCAAGAACATCAGCGGATACCCATGAAGGCATGCCCTCACGGCGACTAACGCTTTGAACTTGGCTTAGTGAGGAACGTCCGCACTTGGCTCACCAGCATTAACACCATGCCGAGAGTTGCGACGGCAACCCCAATCCACATGACTACGAAAAAGATCGGGGCGAGCCGCGGTGGCTGATCGTTGGGGTTTGCCATGCCCAATGCCATACAGAAAAACAAGCCCACTGACGCAATAGCAATGCCTACGGTGACGAGGCGACTCATTGGAAACCGTTTATGGAGCTCCTTTAGAGTGGGCATTCTCATCGTCGTTTGCGCCGGGCCGCGTCGCGGCAGGGGCGAGTCCATGATCCGGCAATTGTCAATCGAAAATAGTCAATTGTCAATTCCCACCTGTCGTCGCTAGTGCAGCCAGGGAGGCCGCATGCGGGGTGGACGCTTTCGGCGTTTTCTGGTTTTGACCATGGCTTCGCCGATTTCTTTGTACATCTTGGTGCGGGCGGCGAGGCCTTTTACGAGACCTAGCTTCTGTTCCTTGTGACAATTGCTCACGCCGGGAAGCACGACGCGAAGGACTCGGGCACGGCGGCGGCGGGCCTCGTTGTTGATGGCATATTCGATGCCCAACCTAAGGTCGCTGATGTACGGGATCGCCTCAAAGATCTCGCGCTTTAACGCTCGCTGGCCGCTGAAGTATGGAGTGAACGTGTGGGCGGCATCGCTCCACACCTTGCCGCCGCGAAAGATGCCGACGCACATATCGCACCGGCGGTCGAGCAAGGGCTGAATGATCCCGTCGACGTGGGCCGGGGTGAGACCGCCGAGGTCGGCATCTACAAAGGCGACATAGCGAGCCGAGGTGAGCTTTACGCCGGCCGCCATCGCGGCGCCCTTCCCCTGGTTCCCAGGGAGCTCGAAGACGGTTACGCCGGGCACGGAGCGGGCGACTGCGGCGGTACGGTCGGTGCTGCCGTCGCTGACGACAATGATTTCGGTCGGCAACCTGGCCCCTTTCACCGCCCGCAGTACAGAGAGGATCCGGTCTTCCTCGTTGAACGCGGGGATGATCACCGCGACCGACTTCACGAGACCCTCACCCATCCAACCATCATCGTGACGCATCGCGTCCGAAGCTGTCTAGCTGGCAAGCCTGCAAGGTTAGAGAAGTCCACGGCCCTCCAGGCGCGCCCGGACGCGGGTTTCGACACGGCTTCCAAGTTCGTTCCAAGAGGCTCCAAGTCGGGCGCGGGGCCCGGGGCCCGGCTGAATGAAACGGAGATTGCGCAGCTCGCGTTGCGGCTTCCAGCGCCGTTTGTACCCTTCGTCCCCCCGCATGAAGTCGAAATGGCGCTTCCCCTCTTCGATCGCCCGGCGAATCGACGAGGCGACCAGGAGCGTTCCGGGGGAGACGGCGCCTTTCTCAGGATCGAAGCCGGCTTGGTAGTAGTAAGCGGTGTCGCCGACGGTCATCGCGTAGATGGCTCCGATCGCCTCGTCGTCGACGTGGAGCACGCTGAGCCAGAGCCAACCGTTCTCCGCCGCTTTGGTCGCCCACTCCCGGTGGAAGTCGACCGTCTTACCGAGGAAGGCGCCGGGCAAGCGGCGCTTCCGCCAGCGAGCTCGGTGAAGGTCGAAGAGGACATCGAGGCCGCGGCCGGTCTCCCCCGGCCCAAATGTCTCGATGCGGGCTCGGCCGGATGTGAAAAGGGTTTTGTCCAACTTCCTTACGTCGTACCGGAGGCTCTTCCCAAGGGTTCCCAGGTAAGCGTCGTACGTGTCGGGAAGGTCGAGAACGAGGCAGGTCGCTTGGACGATGGGAACCGATTCGGCCACTCGAGCCAGTTCCTGCGTTTCCCTCACTTGGTGAAGATCGACGAGGTCGACGTCGCGCTGATTCGTGGCCGCCTCGAAGATCTCGGCGGACACCGCGGATTCGTAATCGTGACGGGCGATCGGGTGGAGGTAGTCGGAGGGTCCGATCCCCATCGGGCGAAGCGTTCGCCACGGTCCCTGACTTCGGACGAGCGGCATGAGCCCAACCAGATCCTGGCCTTCCGTCACGGTGACGAAGCGCGGCTCGCGCCCCGCTCCGAGATGGCGGAACCAGGTTGAGAGCCATTCGTAAGTCTGAAACGGGGTTGCGGCGGGGGCGCTCCGAACCAGATCCTGCCAGGACTCTCGCAGCTCACCAAACGCTCCGGCTCCGGTCCGGAGGCTCGTCCTTAGCATCGTACAAGTATAGACGGCATGCCTCGGGGAGCCGTGGCGAGGGTCTGAGAGAAGTGAGACGCTCCGTTGGGCGTTGGGCGTTGGGCGTTTTTGGCGCGAGATTATTCGAGGATCTCGCAGCTTAGGACGGGATGGAGTTCGATGGCGTTTGGGGCGACTCCGCTCTGGCCGTGTTTGAAATCGAAGAATCCGACGCCGGTGATTCGAAGGTGGCCTCGTTTACGGCCCCAACTGGTGCGCGGGTGGTAGATGCTATCGAATTTGGCGCGCGCCGCAGTGATCATGGAGCGGAATGGGCTGGCGTGGGAGACGAAGGTCGGATCGACGAACTCTACGATCATCGTCACGGACGAGCCGTCGTGATCTCGGACCACGACGTGAAAATCCTGGTCGTCCGTCTCGAGTTTGTATCGGACCAAGTCCACGTCGAGTGAGTACAGCGTGGTCTCCACCGGATCGAAACGCCGATCCGCGTCGCCGCCATGTTTGGGAATAAACCCTGGCGGTTCGAGGGAGCGAAGGTGCTCGACGGTCGTCGGGGTTGCGTCGCTCAACGGGATTTTGCCGGCATCCGCGTCGGCTCCGGTCTTCACCGCCCACCGCTCTTTGTGTTCGAGGAAGTATCGAACCTCCTCGGAGTCTTGGACAACCGGCGGTGAGCCGGTCTTGGCGGCGCATCCGGCGAGGAAGAGACCGGCAACGAGGCAAGAGGAGCGGAGGAACACAAATGACCGACGTTGCAAACGAGAGCTACGCTCCCTCGGTAGATCGGAGTTATGCAGCGGTACGTATTGGGCCAGGCTCCGGGCATCGATCAATTGCGATTAGAGGAGGCGTCCGAAACCGAATTGGGTATGGACGGAGTGCGCGTCGAAATGCGGGCTTGGTCCCTCAATTACCGAGACCTGATGGTGGTGAAAGGGACGTACGGAGGACGTTATCAGCCGGGGCTGATTCCGCTTTCGGATGGGGTGGGACATGTGATCGAGGTGGGATCGACGGTTACCCGGTTTAAGGTCGGCGATCGGGTCGCATCTTGCTTCTTTCGTGACTGGATCGAGGGACCATTGACGCCGGTGAAGGCGAAAACGGCGCTCGGTGGGGGGGTCCCCGGCGTTCTCGCCGATCGAGTCGTGCTTCCGGAGCATGGGCTGGTCCACGTGCCAGAGAGCCTTAGCGACCTAGAGGCGGCAACTCTGCCCTGTGCGGGCGTGACCGCCTGGAACGCGCTTATCGACACCGCGGTTCTTCGTCCGGGCCAGACGGTTCTCCTGCAAGGCACGGGCGGCGTTTCGATGCAGGCGCTCGGCATTGCCAAAGCGGCGGGCGCTCGAGTGATGATCACGTCTTCTAGTAATGAGAAGTTGGAGCGGGCGAAGCAACTGGGCGCGGAGGCTACGGTGAACTATCGCGAGCAGCCCGAGTGGGACCGCGCGGCTTACGAGTGGACGGGAGGGAGAGGGGTGGATGTGGTGGTTGAGGTCGGCGGGGCCGATACCCTACCTAAGTCGTTACGGTCGCTAACATACGGAGGGAATATCGCGGTGATCGGGGTGCTCACGGGGGCAAATCCGGAGATGCCGCTTCCGTATCTCTTTTCGAAGAACGCGCGCATGACCGGCATCTATGTCGGGTCCCGGCTGCAATTCGAGGCGATGAACCGCGCCATCGAGCAGAACAAGATCCGGCCGGTGATCGATCGGGTGTTCGAATTTGAAGAAGCGGCGGACGCGTTTCGACATATGGAGAGTGGATCGCACTTTGGAAAAATCGTGATTTCTAGAAAAGGGCCCGAAGCCAAGTAGTTTTTGGTTAATTGCGGGAACTGTGCGGCGGCGAACTCCGTACGCAACGCTCCTTGGAATTTATGCGAAGGCGTGTTATCTTGGATATGTTAATTGCGATGCCACTTCCTGCCGGGTGGGCCGACAAAGTTGTTCGGCCCGTCGGCATGAACCGATTCCCGCAAAGAGCGCCATAATAGTTGTCTGGTGTCTACTGCGGCGGAGCTGATCGAGAAGGCGTTCGACACTCTTTCCGCGCGTCCGGGCTTCGTGAGCCGTTCCGACCAGCGGCAGCTTGCGCTCCTTCTTTGTGACCTGATCGAAGAAAAATCTTCGGGGGCCTTCGAAGCGCCGACCGGCCTCGGTAAGTCGCTCGCATCGCTCATTCCCGCCATGGCCCACGCCTTGGAGAGCAAGCGGCGAACTGTGATTGCCACCTATACGAACGTGCTGGCCGAGCAGTATTGGCGGAAGGATCTGCCTTTGGCGCGAGCGCTGTTCGAAGCGGGCGATTCGGTGAAAGCCCAGCTCCTCATGGGGCGAGCCCGCTACGCGTGTTTAGCGTCGATGGAGGAGCACATCCCGGAGACGACGGAGTCGTTCCGGCAATTGGCGGAGATCGGGCACGAGTCGGACTTTCGTGCGCTGATCCGGAAGCCGGCACGCGAGCTGAGCATGCTTTGGTCGAAGGTTGCCACGCCGCCGGTTTGCCCGGGCCGGCTGTGTCCGGCTTACGACGACTGCTTTTACTACAAGGCCCGCCGGCAGTCGGAGCGGGCGGAAATCGTGATCACCAACCATAGCGTCGTCATCCAGGACGCGCTGATGAAGAGGTCGAACGAGGATTCGGGCGGCCTTTTGGGACATTACGACTTTCTCATCCTCGACGAGGCGCACGACTTTCCGACCGCCGCAGGCAACGGTTTGGAGTTCGAATTGAGCGGCGCGAAGCTGGGAGCGCTCGCCGCGGTTGCCCATCGAATGGAAAGTGCGCTCCTGCCGCTGGCTCAGCGGGCGGGCGACGGGATGGCGTGGCTTAAAGATTGCGCGGACTTTAAAGTCGCGATCGAATCGGCGCAGAAGAAGCTGATCGCCTATTCAATCGAACTCGGCCGACCGGGAATCCTGACCGGCTCGCCTCCAGAAATGATGGAGCACCCTCAGGTGCGGGCTAGCCGAACCAAGGACGATATGCAGGGGGCCAAGAGCCTTGCCTCCGAGGTAAGCGACTCGTGCGAGAAGTTTGTCAAAGGGGTCGATCGGCGGATGGACGAATGGCGGGAAGAGGACCCGGAGAGGGTTCGCCAGGCGGGAGAGTCGATCCGAAATTACGGCACCTACCTGCGCGAGTACGGCATCGGATGCTTCTCGCTGTTCGATCCTCAGGGAGTCGCCGTCAGCTACGCGGGGCAAAGCGGCGCAACCGCGATGTTGCGACAGGACGTCATCGATTTGGCCGAGCCGCTCAAGGAGCTGATCTGGGATAAGACCCCTTACGCGTGCCTCTCGGCTACCTTGGCGACGGACGGAAACTTCGAGTTCTTCCGGCGGGTGACCGGGGCCGAGCCGCGGTTCGAAGAGATCTTGCCGACGCCGTTCGATTTCGGCTCGCAAGCCGCCCTCTATCTTCCTCCGGTTCCCGGAATTCCCGACCCAACGATCGCTCGAAGGGAAGGGAACGAGGAGGGTTACTGGCGGTCGGTGGCAAGCGAGCTGTCGAAGATCATCGTCGCTTGCGGCGGCCGGACGCTCGCCCTCTTCCACTCGCGTAAAGAGATGGAGGGGGTGTACCAGCACATGAACCTGTCGGCGGAGCTACCGATCTACATGCAGCTCAAGTACGGCGCGGCGATGGTTGGAGAGCGGTTCAAGGCGAACGTGCACTCCTCGCTTTTTGCGCTCCGCTCGTACTGGACCGGGTTCGACGCGCCGGGTGAGACGCTTTCGTGCGTCGTTTTGGTCCGGGTACCGTTCGAAGTTCCGATCGACCCGCCCCAGATCGCCCGGCTTGCGTATCTTCAGACACAGGGCCGCGATGCGTTCTTCGAGCACACGCTTCCGATGGCGAAGATGATGATCCGCCAGGGCGCCGGCCGCCTGATTCGGCACGCGGACGACCGAGGACTGATCGTCATCATCGACCCGCGCGTCCAAACAAAGGGTTATGGGGAGCAGATTCTGGCCAACCTCCCGCCCGAGATGCGCACCTTCCGAAACCTCGACGACGCCGTGGGTTGGATCGGCCTCGAACCGATGAGTCTCCTTTAACACTATTTCCAGAGCTTCCGCGCGCCGAAAATTAGAAGGACTGCGCCAATCGTGGCTCCAATGATCGTTCCGATCATGCCGCCGCGCTCGTTCTCGCCGGTGAGGGCGGTCATGAGAAATCCGACAATTAAGGAGCCGGCGATGCCCAGGAGGATCGTCGTCAAGCACCCCTTCGGCTCGCGATCGGTACCCGGGGTAATGGCCTTGGCGAGTGCGCCCGCGACGAGGCCGACGATGATCCACCAAAGAAGTCCGTGTGGCATTGCAATGGCATTGACTGTGCGCTCGGCGGTTAGGTTGCGTACACTGTCTCCTCGTGACACAAAGTCCCGAATTCGCGGCGCTAACGCAGGAGGAGCAAATCGCGAGGATCGAGGTCCTCGGCCGCGCCGCGTTGCGCGAATTTGGAGTCAAACCCTCGTCCATAGCATCCCTGAACCACGCCGAGAACACGACATACCGAGTGGAATCGCCAGAGGGAATTTTCTGCCTGCGGGTCTGCCGGCCCGGATACCAGTCGGACGCTAACGTCGAAAGCGAAATCGAGTTCATGTCGGCACTCCGGAAAGCCGGCATTGAGGCGCCCCAGCCCTATCTCGACCGCGTCGTCAAGGCATCCGTCCCCGAAGTGCCCGAAGCGCGGAACTGCGTCCTCCTCAGTTGGCAGCCGGGGGAATTCAGAAGAGGAGGGTACACGCCGGAGGACGCGCGCCAGTTGGGGGAGGCGATGGCCCGCATGCACGAGTTCAGCGCCCGGTGGACGCCGCCGGCCGGGTTCGACCGCCAGAACCTTCACGGGTGGGCTCTCGAATCTCCCAAGCCGATGGCCTTTAGTGAGCCGAATCCGCTAATCACGGAGGAGGACCGGGATCTGCTCCAGGTGGTCGATCGGGAAGCGAGGCAACTCCTTGGGGAAATCCCCCGCGACCGCGACAACTTCGGCCTGATCCATGCCGACCTCCACCACGGCAATGTTTTGTTCGACGAAGCCGGGCTCCACCTCATCGACTTCGACGACACCGGCTGGGGGTTTTGGCTCTATGATTTCGCCGCCGCTCTGGCTTACCTCGCAACCAAACCCCAGTATCTTGAAGCGCGCGCCGCTATGCTGGCCGGTTACGAGCAGGTCCGGCGATTACCGCCTGGAACCGAGGAGCGGCTGGAGCCCTTCATCCGCTTGCGGTTGGCTGGAATATGCAACTGGATTCTGGTACGTACCGATAACCCTAACATCCGGGAGATCGGGGCCAATTTTATCGGCGGCCTCTGCGAGGGGATACGAGCGACCCGTAGCATCGGCTCCTAGCCGATGCTACAGCCAACAAAAGCTCCGTAAAATCGTCACTAACAGTTTCCACGGAGATACAGCGATGAAAGTGAAAACCCTTCTCCTTCTGTCCCTGCTCGCACTGGCCGGTTGTGGCGGCAGCTCGAGCCGCAGCGTCGAT
Source organism: Fimbriimonas ginsengisoli Gsoil 348 (assembly GCF_000724625.1). Taxonomy (GTDB): domain Bacteria; phylum Armatimonadota; class Fimbriimonadia; order Fimbriimonadales; family Fimbriimonadaceae; genus Fimbriimonas; species Fimbriimonas ginsengisoli. The sequence goes on from NZ_CP007139.1 coordinate 2,019,316, forward strand.
ACGCACCCGGGTCTCATTCGGATGGAAGCGGGTACGCCTCACGACATGTTCAGTCCGGCAAGCCTGACCGTTCCGGCCGGAACGACGGTTCGGTGGACGAACGGGGATGCGGATGCTCACACCGTGAAGCCGGACGTCGCGACCGCAGGGATGGACTCCGACACAATGTTTCCGAGTGGACTGCCGTCGGGCGCCTCGTTCGAGTGGACGGTTCCGTCCGGCGCCGCTTCCGGGACGAAGTACTACTACCACTGCCGCTTCCACGGCGCCGCCGGCGACGGCACGGTGCTAGGAACCGGCATGGCCGGCGTCGTCATCGTGCGGTAACCGTGGCACTGGCATCTTGCCAGTGGGTCCCAAGGGCATCCTGCCCTTGGCCCATTCTCACGACCAGGATGGTCGTGATACACATGGGCTGGAAGCCCATGCCACGCTTGGTCGTGACACACGGGCTGGAAGCCCGTGCTACGGGCTACCGGTCTCGTCGGACGACGTACTCGGCTACCGTTTCCAGTAGCTCACGGGAGACGGTCGCTGGGAGATGGTCGATGGCGGCAGTGGCTCGGGCGGTGTGTTCGCGGGCGATCTTCTCCGCGCGCTCGAATGCGCCGCGCTGCTCCATCCACTCGGTGAGCAGTCGGATCTCATCCTCGCTGGGGTTGTTACCGAACCCCTGACGAACGACGGCCGCCTCTTCGCTGCTAAGCCGGTCGCGCAGGTAGATGAGAGGCAAGGTCGCCTGTCCCTCGCGAAAATCGGCGGCTCTCGGCTTTCCCGTCTTCGATCGGTCGCCTCGGTAGTCGAGTAAGTCGTCCGCGATCTGGAACGCCATCCCGACGTGGTGTCCGTAAGCCCGCAGGGCAAGGCACGTCTCGCGGGTCGCTCCCGCCACCATCGCGCCGACTTCGCAGCAGCACTCGATAAAGCTCGCGGTCTTCATTCGCAAGATCTCGAGGTGGGTGGCCTCGTCTAGATCGAAGTCCCCCCGGACCTCGAGCTCGCGAACCTCGCCCTGGGCGATCTCCGCGACCGACTCGGCCACGACTCGAACGAGATCCACGTCCCCGTCGCGAGATAGGATCAACATCGCACGGGCTAACAGCGCATCGCCGGCGAGGATCGCCGCGGTGTTGCCGTACTCCGCCGACGCGGTTGGACGGCCCCGGCGGGTGCTGGCGTGGTCGATGACGTCGTCGTGGATGAGCGTCGCCATGTGGATCATCTCCAGGCTCGCGCCGAGAAGGCGCGTACGCTCCACGTCGAATGGCAGACCGGTCGCCTTGGCGGCGAGGCTGACGAAGGCGGGACGAAGCCGCTTACCCCCCGCCAACAACGTTAGCTGGCCGACTTGTTCGATGAGCTCGACCTTAGAACGAACCTGAAGCTGAAGCTCCTCTTCGACGAAGGCGACTTCGTCGGAGATCTGGGTGAGCAGGTCTTGGTTGATACGGCCCTGGCTAAGGACTTTGAGAGCGGGAGCGATCATTCGCGGGTTTCTCCGAGTGTTCCACCGGGATCGGCCTTGCGTCCGTAATGGATGCAAATGTTGCCGAACATCAGGTCGCGGTGGCCGACTTCGACCATTCCGGCACTCTCCATCGAGGCCGCGAGTTGCTCGCGCGTCCAAAACCTCTGGGTGCTCTTCGGAAGATAGGTGTACGCCTGCGTCTTGCCGAAGAGCGCCCCAAGGCGGGGAACGATCGAGTTGAAAACGAACTCCGACACCGCCCGCACCGCGCGGTTGCGGGGGCGAGCCATGTCGAGGGAGACGAACCGTCCGCCCGGTTTAAGCACCCGAGCGATCTCGCGATGGGCGCCATCGATATCCGGTACGTTCCGGATTCCCCAGCCGACCGTCACGCCGTGGACCGAGCTTCCGGCGATGGGAAGCTGGCACGCGTCGCCAAGGGCGAGGATATTGGCGTGGAGCTTTTCCGAAGCGCGGGCAAGCATCGGGGCGCAAAAGTCGACGCCGGCGACGTGCCCGGCGGTTCCAACGGCTTTACGGAGCGGAAATAGAAAGTCGCCGGTGCCGCAACAGACGTCGAGGGCGCTGTCGCCCGGCTGAAGTTTTAAAAGGGAAACCGCGTAGGTCCGCCAGCGGTGGTGGAGCGAGAACGACATCATGCCGTTCAAAAGATCGTAAGTCGGCGCGATCTCCGCAAACATCTGTTGGACCGTGGCTCGCTTTCGCGCCCCTTCCGCCGTCCAAATTCGTTCCTCGACCTGCGTCGCCATTTCGCTCCTTTCGGTTATACCTGTGACGACAGGACTGTGTCTGTAGTTTCAGAAGAAATTGAAAATCGGGACGACCGGTACACTCTCTGATCATGAAGTTGAAGCTGGGCTTGCCCAAAGGCAGCCTGCAGGAGGCGACGTTCGCACTGTTTGCGCGCGCCGGGTTCTCCATTAAAGTCTCCTCTCGTTCCTACCAACCGGTGATCGACGACGACACCATCGACCCGATCCTGCTCCGCCCGCAAGAGATCCCGATCTACCTCGCGGACGGGGTGATCGACGCCGGTCTCACCGGCGCCGACTGGATCGCCGACTCCGGCGCGCAGGTGCATGAGATCTGCGAGCTTCGGTATTCCAAGCTGACCAACAACCCGATCCGGGTCGTGCTGGCGGTGCACCAGGACAGCCCGGTTCAGGGCCCGAAGGATTTGGAGGGGAAGCGGATCGCCACAGAATACGTGCGCCTTACCGAGCGCTACCTGTCCGAACACAAGACTCAGGCTCATGTCGAGTTCTCCTGGGGCGCTTGCGAGGTCAAGGTTCCGTCGCTGGTAGACGCGATCGTGGTCAATACGGAAACCGGCAATTCTTTGCGAGCGCACAATTTGCGGATCGTCGACACGTTGCTGACCTCCACGACCCGGTTCGTCGCCAGCCGTCAAGCGATGGAGGACGACTGGAAGCGGGAGAAAGTCGAATCGCTGGAGATCCTGCTCACCGGGGCCATGAACGCGGCCAAGCTCGTCGGCTTAAAGATGAACCTGCCGATGGCTCAGAAAGAGGAGATATTAGGCATTCTCCCTTCGCTGAAGAATCCGACGCTGAGCCCGCTGGCCGATGCGGATTGGATCGCCGCCGAGGTCATCCTGAGCGAACGGGAAGTCCGCGACTTGATTCCTCGACTCAAGCGCGCGGGCGCGACCGGGCTCGTGGAGTATCCGCTGAACAAGGTCATTTACTGAGCCGTCGGTCAGGACTCCAGGAAGCAGATCGATGAACGTCCGCCAACTAGACAGAGTGGTCAGTGTCGGATGCTTGGCTTTTCTGCTGGCGGCGGAGATTCAGTATCTCGCGAGGAGTCGGCACCCCCACCCGAATATCGCTTCGGAGATCGCTATGGGGGTGTTGGAATTGGCGCTCCTTGGCGGCATCTTCTTTCAACAGAAGTGGGCGTTCTGGGTTGCCGGGCTTTACTGGGGAGTCGGTCTCGTAGTGATTGCGATTTCCTACCTGACGGACTCCAACGCTCACCTGCTGGCCACCGTCAACCCGCTCAACGCCTTCCAGGTGCTGATCGCCCCGGTGTATTGCTGGTGGAGGTTGGCGACCTGGCGGCGGCACAGCAATAAGGCTAGCGAATAACCCCGGCCGGGTGGCTCCGTGCTAGTGCTTTTGGAGACTCGCAACTTGGCGTCCCTACCGCCAAACACTGCGTGAGTAGAAACGAACCGATTGGGGGAGTGATCAATCCAACCGGTTAGCCTATGTCTAAGTCGGCGGTAAGTTCTGCGACCACCTGTCGGGGTCGGGGAGGGTGGTGGCTCTTTATCCGCGGGTCTGCGACCCGCGGCTAAGCTCTTTGACCTCTCCGAGGTCCGGATGCTTATGATGGGGACTCCGACCGTTCGGCCTAGTCCCTCCCCGCCGGTGGGGCGCGTTCAACGTCTCCTTTAGATCGAAATCTGAGATGTGCGTAATGGCAAGGGTTTTCGGGGTCGTCTCCTCGCCTTAATCCCCCTCCTAAGTAGGTTGGAGTGCCACGGGTGCAGGCGGATGATCGTGCCGCTGAAACCCGTGGCTATTGGTCACCAACCAAATAGATTGACAATCCAGGTTCACCGGTAGCCCGGGGATTTATCCCCGGTAGAACCTTGAACCGCGGCTAAAGCCACGGGCTACGGGTGAAATTAGATAAGGGAAGTCTAAATCTATTTTGTGAATGACCATAAACCTTGGGTTTCGGCCGCCAATCGTGGCCAGACCCGGCGCTAGCCGATCGCTTTTTGATCGATGCGGTGGTCGCTGGCGAAGTTGCGCCGAAAAGGACGCAGAAACGGTGGCGGATGCGGTACGTACTTGTCATATGAAATTCGCGCATGCGATATTGGCCGCCGGAGTGATGTTGCTCCTTGGCGGGTGCGGGGGATCCGGTGGGTCGGGGACCAACGGACGGGGTGAAGTCTCGGGGGTCGTTTTCGACGAGGGGGGATTCGTCGTTCGCGACGCCCACGTTTACTTCGACGCATCGGCGAGCGACAAGCGCAATACGCAGTCGAACTCCGGCGGCGTTTACCTTCTGACCGACATGCCGACTCGAACGGTGACCATTCGAGCCGAGCGGACGAAGGACGGGGTTCGCTACTTCGGCCAAAACGTAGCTCAGATTAACTCCGGCGAGCGGACGAAAGACGTGAACATCGCGATGTTCAGGGAGGATCAGCTCGCGGCGATCGAGGGAGAGGTCCGCGACCGCCAGGGGCGGCTCGTTCGGGGCGTGCACCTATTCTTGCGGCCGGTGGCGAACGATACGCTCTTGACCAGTGCGGTTGGGATTACGGATGGAGACGGGCACTTCGACATCGGGGCGCTACGATCCAACCTCACGTATCGAATCCAGGCAAACGGGCTCGGCTATAACAGCGACTTCGACTCGATCACCCTCACCGCCGGAGAGAAGCGGTTCCTAAACATCGTCCTGCCGGATGCACAGGTCACAAACGTTCCGAAACCGGCCGGACTCACGGTGACGGCCTACACGACGCCTCGCGACGCTTCGAACCGGTCCAACGTGCGCCAGCAAGGGGCGATGGAAGCGATGAAGCAGATCCTGCGTCCGCAGCGCGCGAAGTCGGTTAAGCGCCTCACGGCGAACGGCAACCCGATCGAGGTCGACTTGTTCTGGCCGCGATACGAGGACACGAACACTTCCACCGCGCTTCTCGGATTCGGCGTCTATCGGGGCATCGGGAACGGAGCGCTGCAAAACACGGATTTCCTCCGCGATCCGCAGGCCGGCTACTTCGCGGACCTCGACAACTCGCTGGTGGAGCTGACCACGTACAGCTACGCGATCACGGCGCTCGACACCCTGTTCGACGGATCGAACGGCGAGAGCGACTTCAGCAACGTGGTCTCGGTCCGGCCGCTTGGCGATCTGCTCCTCGGAACCGTCAACGCCGGCCCCCAGCCCACGTTCCACTGGACGGCGGCGCCGGGCGCCACCGGCTACTTCGTCTACATCTTCGACGAGTACCCAACTCTGGGGGTCGCCGAGAGATTCGTGAATGGAACGGCGATCGCGGGTACGCAGTTCACGTATAACGGTCCCGCGCTCGGTTCCGGCCGGACGTTCTACTACATCCTGGTGGGCCAGAACTCCGACGGGTCAGCGATCACGATCAGTCCGGTCGGCCAGTTCACCGTTCCGTAGCTGGCATGCCGCAGGGCTTCGGCCCTGCGGCGTTCGGGCGGCGGGAAGATATCCTTAGAAGATGAGCCTGAACCAGTACGCGGCAGAGCGGCGGCTTCGGATTTTCGACGAGCTGCGGGCGGGACGAAGCCCGAGCGAGGGTTCTTTCGACGAAGCGGTCTTGCGGGAGGCGCGGGCAAAGGGTCAGCCACAGATGGGCTCGACCACCTATGCGCCGGACGCGATCCTATTCGAGTTCATCTACCCGAACCCCACCGGCGCGCCGATTCTGCTGGAGGTTCGCCTGGATCCGCCGGAGCGGATCGTCTTTATGCCGGTGCCTTCCTGGGTCGTCGAGTCGATTTGGCAAGGCGAGATCTCGGGATCGGCTCACTTCGAATCCGACGCGTATGCGATGCTCGAGACGTTTCGCCAAAGCTTGGAGCCGGATCGAAATTCGGAGCAATTCGAAGCGCGACCGGCGATCGGGCGAGGGTAGAAGTACGATATCTCTATCGTGAATCGTCTTCTCGTCTTGGCTATTGCCGCGGTTGCCCTTACCGGCTGCGGCAACGGCGGATTTTCCAAACGCTCCTCCACTGCTTCGGCGGGAACCTTTCGCTACACACTGAGCGCCGCGCCAACGACGCTCGACCCGGCCAAGGTGCAGGACATCGACACGACCGACCTGCTGGCGAACGTCTTTGAGGGGCTGGTCTCTTATGACGATAAGAACCACATCGTCGGTCAAATCGCAGAGAGCTGGAAAGGGACCCAAGGGGGCAAGGTTTGGACCTTCACGCTTCGACCGAACGTGAAATTCCACAACGGGCGTGCCGTGACCGCCGACGATGTGAAGTGGTCTTTCGAGCGAGCCTGTGGAGATACCCTCAGCTCGATTACCGCCGCCAACTACCTGCGCGACATCGTCGGTGCGACCGAGGTCACGAAGGGTCAGGCGAAACAGATTAGCGGAATCAAGGTGATCGATCCGAAGACGATCGAGTTCACCCTCGACAAGCCGCGCGCCTACTTCCTCGGCAAGCTCACCTATCCGTGCGCTTTCGTGGTCGCAAAGGAAGCGTGTGGGCTAAACCAGATCAACGATGTTAAGGCGGCGGTTGGCACCGGACCGTTTCGGCTGACAAAGTTCGACGTGGGGCAGCAGGCGGAGCTGGAGGCGAACAAGGATTATTACCTTGGCGCGCCCAAGCTTCAGCGCATCATCCGCCCGATCGTTCTCGATGCCTCGACGCGAATGAATATGTATAAGAACGGCGAGATAGACATGCTCACCGTGCAACGCCAAGACCTAGTGGCGGTGGAACGCGACCCGAAGCTGAAGGCGGAGCTTGTTTACGAGCCGCGGCCGGCGGTGTTTTACGTCGGGCTGAATCAATTGACGTATCCGCCGTTCCGCGACGCTCGGGTTCGGCGGGCGTTCGCGATGGCGATCGACCGAACAAGGATCTGCCACGACCTGCTGCAGGGGATGCCGGAAGCACACGGGATGATCGCCCCCGGCATCATCGGCTACCGGGAAGGATACGCTGGGCTCCCTTACGACCCGGCGGGAGCGCGCAAGCTGCTTGCAGACGCTGGCTACCCGAATGGAAAGGGGCTTCCTCCGCTTCAGTTCGTCTTTCGGGCAAGCACGCCAGACTCTCAGCATGTGAGCGAAGGGGTTGAGAGCTCGCTGCGCCAGAACCTCAATTTTCCGCTCAAGATGCAGAGCCTGGAGTGGGGATCGTTCTTGGACGCTCGGAACAAAGGCAAACTGCAGTCTTACTTCCTCTCGTGGTACGCCGACTACCTCGATCCGCAGAACTTCCTCAGCTTCCTCCTGACCTCTGGTTCCCCCCAGAACCGGGACGGCTACCGGAATCCGGAGTTCGATCGCCTTTGCGAACTCGGGGATACGACGGTCGACGAGCCGACCCGGCTGAAGTATTACCAGCAAGCTGAAGACGTTCTGATCCAAGATGGAGGCCGCGTGCCGATCTACTTTGGCCGGGACGCGATCCTGGTTTCACCCAAGGTCCATGGAATTCGGAATAACCTATTCGGGCAGCTTCCGCACACGACGGTCACGGTCGATTGACTCATCACGTAGCATCGGCTCCCAGCCGATGAACCTGTCACGACCCTCCTGGTCGTGCGATCCGCCAAGGGCAAGATGCCCTTGGGACCCACTGGCTGGAAGCCAGTGCCACGTGATGCTACGGCGGGGGTGCTAGACTGCCGCCGTGCGTTCGGTTGCGATTTATCCCGGTTCTTTCGATCCTCCTACTCTCGGGCACCTCGATGTCATCGAACGGGCTTCGCGGCTGTTCGACACGCTGATCGTCTCGATCGGCTCAAATTCGCAGAAGCGTCCGCTTCTCAGCCTCGACGACCGCCTCGAGGCGCTACGGCGAAGCGTGGAGCACCTTCCGAACGTAACGGTGGAAACCTTTTCCGGGCTGTTGGTCGAATATGCGCTCTCGAAAGAGGTCAAGTCGATCGTACGCGGCCTGCGGGCCACCGCGGATTTCGAGTACGAGTTTCAGATGGCGATGGTGAACCGGCGTCTCAGCGACGAGGTGGATACGGTGTTCTTGATGACGAAGTGGGAGTACAGCTATCTCAGCTCTTCTATCGTCCGCGAGGTGGCGGTTTTGGGCGGCGATTATCAGGGAATGGTTCCCGCGCCCGTCGCGGAAAAGATGTCGAAAGTCTTGGCGAAGGGAGGCTAGCCTCGCCGATACATCGACGGTAGAACGTCGGCTAGCGGGGGCATCACGTCGAGGGTGGGAACGGCCAGGGTTGCCTGTCGAACGGTTTTATAGGCTGAGTAATCGACGTCGAATTCGATGTCGGTGAGGCCGCCCTTGAAGTCGACGCGCTTCCCATGGGTGGAGCCCGAGGCGTTCCAGAACATTACCGGCGTGCCTCCCAGGTGGGTTGGCGAAATCAACGTGGCACGATCGACGGTGGCGGTGCCGGACGGCACTACGAAGATCCGCACTTCCTTCCGCCGATGTCGGGGCGGGCGGTAAAGCCGCCGGTCGGCGGCGGAAACCAGCATGTGCGTGCCATCGGGCAGTTGAATTCTTTTTGAAAGGTCGGCCAACCACCACTCGCCGTACTGAAACCGAGGGCGGAGGCCGGGAATCCGCACATGCGCGTGGCGCTTCTCGGGGGCAAGCTCTCGAACTCGAAGGTAAATCTCTCGCGTCGTTTCGGGGTAGTGGAGTCGAATCGGCTGTCGGATCGGTCTCCGGCCAAGCGCGAACAGGAAGGAGCTTTCTTCGACCACATTCTCGTGGAGCGTCGACGACGATCCGATTTCCTTGACCATTAACACGTGGCCTTCCGGCAGTGGCGACGCCACGAGCACTTCTAACCGGTCGCGTTGTACGGGCACCTCGTGAAGCTCCGCCCTTAAGCCGGGCCAGGGCTTGCCGAAATTGGGAGGGGCCTCGTGAACAGGAGGGGGCGGGTTCGGGAGCCGGACACGGATCAAATCCCGACCCCCGGTATCGAGTACGGCGTAGAGCGCCTTGGGCGACTCCGAGTACCCCTCGGGAATGAGCACGGTAAAGGCGCCGACCCCCACGTTAAGAGCCGACGGCCATCGGCGTCCCTTGTCGTCGACGACCTGCATTCCGGTCAAAGGAAGCTCGGGTGGATCGTGGGCGATCATCGCCCACATGGCGACCCTCATACGGGGCATTCCCGACCGGGGATCGTTGATATCTACCGAAGGGAGATCCGAGCCACTCACTCCGTTGGCCACCACGCGAATGGAGCGAACCTTTATTTCGGACCGTCCGAAAGTGGGGGAGAGCGCGCTCAAGCCGATAACGCACCCAGTGATGCCGACCAGCCCCAGACCCAGATATTTCGGATCCCAGTCGGACGCCCGCTTTCCCGCATGTAATGCCATGCACTCACATCGTACAACGCCTTACGAACGGGTTAACATGTAGAAAATATGAAACGGATTCTCGGCCTGACCATCGCCGTTTGCGCCATCGGAACCGCGACCGCGCAGGAGACCCGTCCGGCGTCGATCATCCCGTCGATCGACGAGGCGCCGATGAAGGCGAAGTCGTACGATTGGAACGCTCGCCATCAGGCGGTCTTGGAGAGGGTGAAGAAAGGGAAGGTCGAGTTATTGTTGGTGGGCGACTCAATCACCCATGGCTGGGGCGGCGATCCGTTCGACGCCAGCTCGGCCGGCCACAACGATCTGTGGGACAAATATTTCGCGCCTCGGAACACGCTCAATCTCGGTTTCGGCTGGGATCGGACGGAACATGTGCTTTGGCGTTTGCAAAACGGTGAGATCGATGGTATCTCCCCGAAGTTGGCGGTGGTGCTGATCGGCGTGAACAACTTGGGGCGCGACTCCGCCGACGATGTGGCGACTGGAACCGCGGAGATCGTGCGAACCTTGCGGACCAAGCTCCCGCGCATGAAGATTCTGATCCTGGGGATCCTCCCCTACGAGCACGAGCCGACGACCTGGAATCGGCAAAAGATCGCGGCGATCAATACCAAGGTCTCGGGGCTTACTACCGACCCGATGATCAGCTACTTGGATCTGAGCCCGGTCTTCCTTTCTTCCGATGGGACTTTGTCGAAGGAGCTCTTTCCGGACTACCTTCATCCCAACCATCGCGCCCGAGAAATCTGGGCCGAAGCGATGGAGCCGACCTTGGCCAAGCTGTTTGGGGGACCCCGCCGATAGGGTCCTCATAAATCCCTCACACCGACAAGCAACACTAAATCTATGCGCCTGCTGGTGGTGGAGGACGATGAAGAGATTGCCGAGCAGATCGCTCGGACTTTGCGCGGCGACGGGTTCAATGTCGACGTTCTGAACAACGGGACCGACGCACCCGGCGAGGTCGCGATGAACTCTTACGGCCTGGTCGTGCTGGACATTATGTTGCCGGGAATGGACGGCTGGGCCGTCTGCCGGGAGCTACGCAAGCGACGGGAAGCGGTGCCAGTGCTGATGCTGACGGCTCGCGACTCGGTGGACGACCGGGTACGGGGCTTAGAGGACGGCGCGGACGACTATTTGGTCAAGCCGTTCGATGCCCGCGAGCTGCTCGCACGGGTGCGGGCTCTCCTTCGGCGGGACAAGGTGGTCCGAACCGGGGTGATCCGGGTGGCGGATATGGAGATCGACTCGAAGGACCACCGGGTAAGCCGGGCGGGGCAAGAAATCCGCCTTACTCCGCGCGAGTATTCGCTACTCGAGGCTTTGGCTCGGAATGTGGGACGAACTTTGACGAGGGAGGCGATCCTCGAACGGGTCTGGGACTCGGAGGAGAATACGGAAAACGCCGTCAATTTCCACGTCACTTCGTTGCGCAAGAAGGTCGACGCGGGGCATGACGTCAAGCTGATTCACACCGTCCACGGGTTCGGCTATGTGATGCGCTCCCCGGATGGGGGGACTTAGTGCCGCGTCGCTCGCTCCGGACGACGCTAACGCTTTGGAATGCCGTGGCCCTGACCGGCCTGTTGGGCGCCTTCGGCGCCGCCCTCGTTTTCACCAACCAGAACCGCCTTAGAGCCTCGATCGACGACGATCTCGTCCGCCAGGCCACCCAAGCGGCCCGGTTCGGTCCGCCTCCTCCCCAACGAAGGCCAAACGATCAAGGCCCAGGAGATCCCGAGGAGCCCAATCCACCTCCAGGCTGGGACGGCCGACAAGGCAATCCAGACGGTGTCGGCGGAGGATGGGGAGGCGGGAGACAAGGTGGCGGCCCGGGTGTTCCAGCGATAAACCCGTTTATAGACGCTCAGCGGCTGGCCGACGTACGCCGTCCCCGCTTCTTCGATCGCGAGCATCGCCCCATGAATCCCGGAGACGCGGTCGCCCCCTTCGATGAAAAGGCGCTCGATATGGCCTTGACGAGGCGGGCGCCTTCGTTTTCCGACGTTCGAATGAATGGGGAGCCGGTTCGGGTCTACACCCGGCCCATCGTCAACGAGACCGGAGTGGTCGGCGCAGTTCAGTTCGCCCGGGAGCTGCGCGAGGTGGATCTCCTTTGGGAAGCGCAGATGCGGACCCTCCTCGTGCTCCTGCCGCTCTCCGTCTTGGTGGCCGCGGGAGGGGCTTACGCCTTCGCCAATCGGGCGTTGCGGCCAATCGCTAAAGTCACTCAAGCGGCGGCTGAGATTAGCCGCTCGGACCTCTCTCGCCGCCTCGAGGTGACCGGCGACGATGAGCTGGCGGAGCTTTCTCACACGTTCAACGAGATGCTCGGCCGATTGGATCGTTCCTTTTCCGAGTTGGAAGCAGCGTATGCCAGTTTGGCTTTAGCGTACGAGCAGCAGCAGCGCTTCACTGCCGACGCTTCCCACGAATTGAGGACCCCTCTCACTCGGTTAAAGCTGGCGACCAGCGCCGCCCTTACCGAGAGCAAGTCTCCGGAGGAGATGCGCGAAGCTCTGGCCGCCGCGGATCGGGCGGCGACGTCGATGACGCGGTTGGTTCAGCAGTTGCTTACGCTAGCGAGGTCCGATGCGGGAGAGCTGGGGCTTCGGCCGGAGCCGATCGACCTGCGGGTCGTCGTCGCGGAGGCGCTGGAGGGAGTGGCGGGCGGACGTCCGGTCGAAAGCGCTTTCTCGGACCGGGCACTGATGATCCGAGGCGATGCCGAGCATCTCGCTCGCGTGGTTGCCAACCTGGTGGAGAACGCCGTCCGGCACACCCCGGCGGAAGGAACGGTCAGAGTGGAAACCGGCCGCACGGGTGACCAGGCGGTCATCTCAGTGCGAGATTCAGGGGAAGGGATCTCCGCAGGGCATATGCCTCATTTGTTTGAGCGTTTCTATCGCGTGGAGGCGGCGCGTACGCGGCGGGATGGGGGGAGCGGATTGGGCCTCGCAATATGCAAGAACATCGTGGAGGCGCACGGCGGCCGCCTGGAAATCGAGAGCTCGCCGGGCGTCGGAACGACCGCGCGAGCATTTTTTCCACTTTTTTCGGATTCGTCGCCACTCAAATGAATTCCTCATAAACGAGTTGTAACTTGATCCTCGTAAGCAGCCGGCGGAGATCCGATCCGGCGAGGAGACTTGAAATGACGACTAACCTTAAGAGAGCTTTGGCCATCGCCGCCGGCGTGGCAATCAGCGCCGCCGCCTTCACCCAGGGTCCTCCGCCTCCGGGTGGCCAAGGGGGCTGGGGCGGGCAAGGCGGACAGCCCGGGATGCCCGGCGGATTCGGGCCGGGGATGAGGCAGGGGCCGCCACGCCCGATGGGCGGGCCGATGATCCTGATGATTCCGCAGGTCCGCAAGGAGCTCGGCCTTTCCGAAGAGCAGGTCGACCAAATTCGTGAGGCGTTCCACCTTCCGGAGTTCATGGGTAACGACGGTCCTCCCCCTCCTGAGGGGGGCTTCGGTGGCGGCGGCTTTGGCGGAGGCCCCGGTGGCCCCGGCGGCCAAGGCGGCCCGGGCCGAGGTCCCGGCCGACCGGGTCAGGGTGGTCCCGAAGGCGGGTTCGGTGGCCCCGGTGGGCAAGGCCGTGGCCCGGAGGGACGCGGCGGACAGGGGCGGAAGCGCGAGGAAGACACGAAGCTGAAAGGGATTCTGTCGGAGCGGCAATTCGCCCGCTACCAACAGATCTCCCTGCAGATGGAAGGTCCAGGAGCGATCGTACGCCCTGAGCATGCCAAGGCGCTCGGTCTTTCGGAGGACCAGGTCGACGAGATCCACGAGATCCTGGATCGGAATCGACCGCGAGGGAATCGCGGTCCGGATGGTCCTGGCGGTGGGTTCGGCGGTCCCGGTAGGCCGGGCGGGCAAGGCGGACCGGGCTGGGGCGGGGAAGGCGGTCCTGGCGGTGGTCCTGGCCGACCGGGCCAGGGTGGCCCCGGAGGCGGGTTCGGCGGCCCTGGTGGCCCCGGCGGTCCCGGAGCAGAAGGTGGCTTCGGCGGACCTCCGCCTCAGGAGAACGAGGCGCAGCGCAGGCGAGTGAACGACGAGATCATGAAGGTGCTCACCGACGGGCAGCGGGACAAGTGGAAGTCGATGCTCGGCAAGCCGTTCGAACTGAAACGGCCGGCCAGGCGCGGAGATCGTCGGCCGGGTGGCGACGACGAATAGACGCATCGCACGAACCGACCCAAAGGGTCGTATAGGTCCATAAGGACCTATGCGACCCCTTTATTTTTTGTCCATCGCTTCATTGCTTGCGGTGGGTTGCGCTCAGTCGCCAGAGGACCGGCTTGTCGGTAACTGGACGGTGGATGCCGAAGGAACGAAGATTCCGGACATTCCGATTCCCGATCTCGTAAAGCCTTTCCAAGAGCAGATACGGAATGTCCACGTAAAGCTTCTCTCGGACCGAACCTTCGTTCTCGCGAGTCCGACCGTCGTCGAAGGAAAGTGGAGCTATAAGGCGGGTGAGGTGGAATTCGTACCGGCAAAGCAACCCGATAAGTCGATGCTTCGCGGGTTCGACGCGGCGGCTTCGATGTTCACCGGCAAGACGGTCCGCGCGAAGCTGAATTCCGAGCAGACGACGCTCACGGTGACGCAGGACACACCGATCGGTCAAGTGGTCCTTCGTCTTCGCAAGAGCGGCTAGCGCCGGTTGCCTCGTCTTGTAGCATCTGGTTCGGCATCAGCCGACCCTCGGCGATCCACGAATTCAGCGTAGAGATTTCGGCGGGGCCGTATTTCTGTCCGTCGGGAGCGATAACGAAGTAGCGCACCCTAACAGGATAACTTGCTCCGGGCGGTATTGGCAGGTAGCCTAACGCAGCAATGCGCGAGTTAAGCTGCGACGTACTAATCGTGGGGGGTGGTACCGGTGGGTGTGCCGCCGCGCTCGCGGCTTGCGCTCTGGGCTGCCGCGTGGTCATGGCGGAGGAAACCGACTGGATCGGAGGGCAGCTCACCGCTCAGGCGGTGCCGCCCGACGAGCACCCGTGGATCGAGCAGTTCGGTTGCACCGCCCGGTACCGGCGGTACCGAAACTTGGTTCGGTCTCACTACCGGGAGCACACGCCACTCCTAGGCCGTTATCGAGACGACCTTCGGCTCAACCCCGGCGGGGGATGGGTCAGCCGATTGTGCCACGAGCCGGGAATCGGGCATCAGGTGCTTCAGCGGATGCTCGCCCCTTATCTCGCCACCGGCCAACTGCGCGTCCTGCTGAAGCACGTGCCGGTGGAAGCCGACGTCGACGGCGATGAAGCCCGGTGCGTGACCTTCGTTTCGGTCGGCGCTCGCGAGGAGCTTACGGTTTGGGCGCCGTACGTTCTTGACGCCACCGAGCTCGGCGACCTGCTCAGGGTAACCGACACCGAGTACGTGGTGGGCGCGGAGTCCAAGGCCGACACCGGCGAAGAGCACGCCGTGGATGGTCCAGCGGAGCCGCAGAACGTGCAAGGGCTCACGTGGGTATTTGCCATGGCGCACGACGAAGGCTCGAACCGGGTGATCGACCGTCCCGAGCAGTACGAGGGGTGGCGCGCGTTCCAGCCGAAGTTTTGGCCCGGCCCGCTGATCGGCTTCGACGACTTAAACCCTCAAACGAACCGTCCGCGTCACATTCCCCTGTTCAGCGACGATTGGTTCTGCCTCTTCAAGTATCGGCAGATCGTGGAGCCGTCGCGATTCGAGCCTGGAACGGTGCCTCATCCGGTTACCATCGTGAACTGGCCGATGAACGACTATTTCCTCGGCAGCGTGATCGACGTCGACGACGACTGGAATCCGGCGGCCTGCGACCACGTTCCTTACGCGGGCGGGGAGACCTCGGCCGAGCGATTGCTCGACGCCAAGGAGCTTTCGTGGTGCCTCCTCTATTGGCTGCAAACCGAAGCGCCGCGCCCCGATGGTGGAGTCGGGTACCCCGGCCTCTACCTACGACCCGACATTATGGGGACCGACGACGGGTTTGCCAAGGCGGCCTACATTCGGGAGTCACGCCGCATCGTTGCGCGGGCGACCGTGCGCGAGTACGACGTATCCGCTGCCGCCAACCCGGGCCGGGATCGAGGCCGGGAGTATCCGGATTCCATCGGAATCGGGGCGTACCGAGTCGACCTCCATCCAAGCACCAGCGGCGAATCGTACATCGATTTCAGCTCTTTACCGTTCCAGATTCCGCTCGGGGCCCTGGTGCCGGTCCGGATGAAGAACATCATTCCGGCGGCGAAAAACATTGGGGTGACCCACATTACGAACGGCTGCTACCGCCTGCACCCGGTCGAGTGGAATATCGGCGAGGCAGCCGGCCTTCTCGCCGCGTTCTGTTGGCGTCGGGAGATGGCGCCGGCCAGAGTCTACGAAAATTCGGAGCTGACGAAAGAGTTCCAACAGCTCCTTATCGACCAGGGGGTTGAAATCGAGTGGCCCCAGTTACGGGCGCTGTAGGTGAAGAGAACATGATCGCCCTTATCGGATACTTGCTTCTCGCTCCCCAAGCATTTTCGGCTTCTCTTCCCGGAGGAACTCGGCTCAAGTTGGTCGCGGTTTCGGACAGCGCAGGTAAGCGCACATGGTCTCCCTCGGGAGCCTCGCTCGCGCAGCCTCCTATGCCGGCCAGGCTTGTAAAGCTTACGCCGGGGGCCGCCCCGCACGTCCGCCTTCTGTTCGCGGAAGTCGGGACCAGAAAATCGGTTCCGCCAGGAGTGGCGTTTCAAGTAGTCGGAGGACCGGTCAGGCCCGCCGCGCTAGTACACAAGGAGGGTTCCTCCCGAGCCCCGAAGTGGCTGGCGTATGCAATCGCGAACCACCGCGGCGCCTCGGCGGCGGTCAGAATCGGTGTCGCGACGGGAAGCTGGAAGACCGTCGGCACTGTGACGCCGCAGGGTACGGCGGGGCTGAAACGTAGCGGCATCGGGTTCCTTCGCATGGCTCGCCCGGACGCGCAGAGGAAAAATGCGGTGGTCGTCGACGTCGTCCTCCCGGTCGATCCGGATTCGCAGGATTTCCGTGTCCAAGTCTTGGACCGGAGGGGAAAGGCGTTGCCGTTCCTCTCGTCCGAAACCGATCAAGGAAGCGTCCTGCCCACCCGGATCTGGTTCACTGGCCGCTACGAAGTAGTCGGCCACGTCGAGCTCCAAACCCGCCCTTACGTCTGGAAGACGTTTAAGGGCGTCGTATTCGACAAGTAGCCGTGGCACTGGCATCTTGCCAGTGGGTTCCAAGGGCTTCCAGCCCTTGGCCGTTTCGTTTTGGGGTTCATCGGCTGGGAGCCGATGCTACAGCCGATCGTGGCACTGGCTTCCAGCCAGTGGGTCCCAGGGGCATCTTGCCCCTGGCCCATTTACACGACCAGGATGGTCGTGATACACACGGGCTGGAAGCACCGTGCCACGTTGGTGGTGATACACACGGGCTGGAAGCACCGTGCCACGTTAGGTGAACTTGGCGATGTTTGCTTCGAACATCGACTTTAGCTCGTTGGCTTTGGCGTCGTAGGCGGCGGGGTCGGCCCAGGTGCCACGGGGTTGGAGGACTTCGGTGGGAACTCCGGGGCAGGAGGTTGGTAGGTGGAGGCCGAAGATAGGATCGATGTCGTAGGGGACTTCGTCCAACTCACCTTCGAACGCGGCCTTCAGCATCGCCCGCGTATACCGCAGCTTCATTCGCTCGCCGACTCCGTACGGTCCGCCGGTCCAGCCGGTATTAACCAACCAAACCTTGGCACCGTGCCGCTCGATCTTCTCCTTTAGCAGGTCGGCGTACGCCTTGGGGTGGAGAGGCAGGAACGGGGCGCCGAAGCAGGTGGAGAAGACGGCTTGGGGCTCCTTGATTCCGGCCTCGGTCCCGGCGACCTTGGCGGTGTAGCCGTTGAGGAAGTAGTACATTGCCTGCTCCGGCGTGAGCCGGGCGATCGGCGGAAGGACGCCCATCGCATCGGCGGTGAGGAAGACGATGTTCTTGGGATGGCCGCCCATGCTTGGAAGCACGGCGTTCTCGATGTGCTCGATCGGGTAGGCGGCCCGTGTGTTCTCGGTGAGCGAGTCGTCGTTGTAATCCGGCGTGCCGTCCGGACGGAGCACCACGTTCTCGAGAACCGCGCCGCGCCGGATCGCGTGGAAGATCTCCGGCTCGCCTTCTTCGCTCAGCTTGATGCACTTGGCGTAGCACCCGCCCTCGATGTTGAAGACCCCCTTGTCGGTCCAACCGTGCTCGTCGTCGCCGATAAGCCGGCGCTCCGGGTCGGCCGAAAGCGTAGTCTTTCCGGTACCGGAAAGTCCGAAGAAAAGTGCGGTATCCCCTTCTTGGCCGATGTTGGCCGAACAATGCATGCTCAACACTCCCTCCAGTGGAAGGAGGTAGTTCATGATCGTGAAGACCGACTTCTTCATCTCACCGGCATACTCGGTGCCGCCGATAAGGACCTGTTTCTCGGCGAAGTTGAGGGCGATGACCGCATCCCCTTTGGTCCCTTCGGTGGCGGGGTCCATCTTTCGTTTGCCGAAGTCGACGATCGTCCAATCCGGCTCGAATTTGGCCAACTCCTCGGCGGTTGGGCGGATCAGGAGCTGCTTGATGAACAGAGCGTGGTAAGGGCGCTCCACGATGAAGCGAGCGGCGATCCGGTGGTCGGGATCCGCACCGCCGAAGGTGTCGATGACATAAAGCTTTCGACCAACCGCATATTCCGCGAAGAGGTTGCCGATCTTGGCGAAGGTGTCGGGCGACATCGGGGCGGTGTTCTCCCACCAGATGTTGTTTTCGCAGCCCGGCTCCCGCACGATGTGCTTGTCCTTGGGCGTTCGTCCGGTGTACTTCCCGGTGTAGGCGACAACGGCGCCGCTGCTCGCCATTTTGCACTCGTCGACCGCCAGACAGTCGCTGATCAGGGTTTCGACGGAAGGATTGTAAACGGCTTCGGCCCGTTGGAGGTCGATTGGCATGGTGAGGGTGGTGGTGGACGACGACATCGTTGGCGTATTCCCTTCGGCCTCACCGGATGGCGGCGGCCGATCAAAAGTTTACCGCCCCCAGCGGCACTGGCATCTTGCCAGTGGGTCCCAAGGGCTTCCAGCCCTTGGCCCTTTTTCACACGACCAGGGTGGTCGAGGGTTCATAGGCAGGGTGCCTGTGCCAAGTGGCACTGGCTTCCAGCCAGTGGGTGCCAAGGGCAAGATGCCCTTGGCCGATCACACGACCAGGATGGTCGTGAGACACATGGGCTGGAAGCCCATGCCACTTATGGTTCGATGCGGTAATCCTCGATGACCGGGTTGGCGAGGAGCTTGTCGCACATCTCTTTCACCCGGACTTCATCGTAGGAATCGACCTTCAGCTCGATCAGCTTGCCGATCCGCACCTCTTCGACTTCGCTGAATCCAAGCTTCTGAAGCGCGCCCGAGACGGTTCGCCCCGCGGAGTCGAGAAGAGAGGGCTTGAGCGTCACATAAACGCGGACCGTGGGCATGTGGCGATTTTGGCACACGGCGGGCGGCGGTCTTCTGGTTTATACGCCGAACCCAGTTCAGGTGTCGGCTCAAAGCCAGAAGCTCACACGTAGGCCACGGTGATCGCGCCTTGCCGTTGATCGGGCTTGGCCCTCTTGTGAATGACGATCTCCACGTCCAATCCGAAACATATGAGGAAGTGGAGCAAACGCTCGGTGGAGAATTCACTCAAACGACCCCTGATGATCTTGGATACCTTGGGCTGGTCAACCCCCATTAGATCCGCCGCTTGGTTCTGGGTAAGACCACGCGCTTCAATAACATCTTGGATAGCACTGGCGATCTTTGCCTTCGCAAGACGCTCTTCGGGATTGGACAGACCCAAGTCGGCAAACACGTTTCCACTTCCACGCTCCACGATTTCTTCAATCATTTCCTCTTCTCTTGCCACCGCTTGTACTCCTCTTCGGCTTGCTTAAGCCGGCTTCTAATCAGTTCGACTTCCTGCTTCGGGGTTGCGATGCCGGACTTGGATTTCTTCTGAAAGCAATGCA
Organism: Fimbriimonas ginsengisoli Gsoil 348; assembly: GCF_000724625.1. Taxonomy (GTDB): domain Bacteria; phylum Armatimonadota; class Fimbriimonadia; order Fimbriimonadales; family Fimbriimonadaceae; genus Fimbriimonas; species Fimbriimonas ginsengisoli. The sequence goes on from NZ_CP007139.1 coordinate 2,038,910, forward strand.
AAACGAAGACAGCCTCCGCGAACCGCACCGTATAAACTGCCCGATAAGCATCGCCGTCATCAGTGGCGACAACTTCGAGGACTCCAGCATCGCCGAATCCTTTTAGCGGTTTTGCCGCTACGTGTTTCTTGCCCTCCTGGGCTCGATACAGCGCAAAACCCACATCGCCCTGAACCCCTTCGGGAAAGGATTTCAAGTCTTTCCTGCTGGAGGCGATCCAGAAGACTGGTTTAAGCTGTTAACCCATTATGCCAGCACTAGCATACTTCGCGATGGGGCTTCTTGAGCGTCACCAAGACTCCCGCTAGCAAGATCGCGCCTCCCAGGGCGGACGGGGCGTCGATCCGCTCCGCGAGAAAGATCCAGGCCAAGATCGCGGCGAAGACTGGCTCGAGCAAGGTGGCGCTTGCGACTTGGCCGGCGGTGAAGTGGCGTAGCGACCAGTTGAATACCGTATGCCCGACAAGCTGCGGAAACAACGCCATGCCGCCGACCGCCAGCCACATGCTGGGATTCGAAGGGACGGTTTGCTGGCCGACCGAGAGCGCCACGATCCATAGGCAGACGGCGGCGGACGAATAGATCCAGGTCACGGTGCGCGCCGTGCCGTGTTCCTCTTGCACCCGCTGAGAAAGCAGGAGGTACGGGAGGATCAAGAGCGCGCCGGCGATGGCCATTCCATCGCCTACCCAAAATGAGCCGTGCCCCATCGGTCCGTGGGTCGCCGGCTTCGTTACCAAGACAACGCCGAAGGCGGCGATCGCCAAACCGATCCAAAACGACTTGGTAGGACGCATTGCCGGCACGAAGAGCCCAAGGATCCCGGCGAAGACCGGGGTGATCGACACGAGAAGCGTGGAGCGAGCGACGGAGATGTATTCCAACGACGTCATCCACGTCACGAAGTGAAAGGCGAGGCAGATCCCGGCAAGCGTCAGTCGAGCCCGGTCCTTCGCGTTCAGACCAGGGCTGTCGGGTTGATAGAATACGGCCCATATTCCAAGGAGGAGAGATGCCAGGGTTAAGCGCCACAGCGAGAGCTGGAGTGGCGTCATTCCCGCCTCGAGCCCGATCCGCACGAAGAGCGCGCCCGCGCCGACGGCGAGAACGCCTCCGATCAGCACGAGTGGATAGAGCACCGTCTATTTTGGGAGTGCGCGAAGCTCTTCGCGCTTTTCACCCTCCGCGGAGCAGCAAATCGCGACGAGAATGCGACAGATAGTAGGCTATAGCCCATGCCGCTGGCCGAACTTCACTACTTCTCGGATGCCCTCGGAATGCAGACCGCCGCGAACGTGATCCTCCCGAACCGAAAGTTTCCCGGACCGTATCCGGTCATGTTCCTCCTCCATGGGCTCTCCGACGACCACACGATCTGGCTGCGGCACACCAGCATCGAGCGTTACGTCTCCGAGTTGCCGCTCATCGTGGTGATGCCAAACGGCGGGCGCGGCTTCTATTGCGACGCGGTCGAAGGCTTCGCCTATTACACCGCGATCGGAGTCGAACTGGTGGACGTGGTCAGAAACTATTTCCCCACTACGGACAATTGGTGCGTCTCCGGCCTCTCCATGGGCGGCTACGGCGCGTTCCGGTTGGCGCTCGATCGTCCCGAGCTGTTTCAGTCGGCAACCGCGCTTTCGGCGGCGCTTCAATTCGGGCATCAGGAGCGGTTCGACGATGACCAGTGGGGACGGGAGTTCTCCCGGATTACCGGCCCCAATCCTATCGGCGGGAAAGACGACCTGTATACAAAGCTCGAAGCGCTCCTTCCCGACCGGGTGCCGGCACTTCGGATCGACTGCGGTTCCGAGGACTTTCTCATCGAGGCAGACCGCCACTACCACGCCTTTCTTGATTCGAAGGGTGTCGCGCACGAGTACGAGGAGCATCCCGGCGAGCACAACTGGGCATATTGGGACGCGCAGATCCAGCCCGCGCTGGAGTTCCACCGACGCCACCTGGGAATCTAAATGGCGCGCGGCACTCTCGTCATCTTAAGCGGCCCGAGCGGGGTCGGCAAGGACACGGTTATCAATGCGTGGCACGCTCGCGATCCGCGGGTGGAGCGGGTAGTCGCCTACACGACGCGCCCACCTCGGGCCGGCGAATTGCCGGGTATCGACTACCATTTCGTGACCGTTCAGGAATTTCTTCGGCTTGCCGAAGCGGGCGCGTTTTTGGAATTCAAAGAGGTCCACGGCAACCATTACGCAACCCCCCTGCACGATATGGAAGAGATGCTCGCTGCGGGCAAGATCGCCGTTCTCAAGATCGACGTCCAAGGTGCGTTGGCGGTGATGGAGCTGCGGTCCGACGCCGTCTCGGTATTCCTCATGCCTCCCAGCGCCGACGAGCTCGAGCGCCGCATCCGCGCCCGCAATCTCGACGGCCCCGACGTCATCTACCGCCGCCTCCTCAACGCCCGCGAAGAAATGGCCCTCGCCCACCACTACCAGCTCCAACTCATCAACGACTCCGTCGAGGAGGTCGTCGGTCGGTTGGTCGGTGTAGTGCAATAGCGTGGCGCCGGCTTCCAGCCGGTAGCCCAGGTTTCAAGTAACCTCCAGGCCGTGGATAAGCCGAAGATCCCCCTGTTGGAGCCGAGCGCAATTTCCAGACGTCAGAGGCGACTGCCTCACTGGGAAGCCGATAATGCCATCTACTTCGTAACGTTTCGCCTGGCTGACTCGCTGCCGGAGAGCGCAGTTGAGGCATATCGGCTTGCAAAGGAAGACCTTCTGCGGCGCAAAAAACGCGCTCCACAAGAAGAACAACGGGAGATCAGCCTGGGTCTATGGCGTCTTTACGAGACGCGAATCAGCGAACTTCTCGACAGCGGACGAGGGGAGTGCCTTTTGGCCAACTCAACTGCCGCAATGGTCGTTCGTGGCGCATTGCAGCACTTCGATTGGGAAAGATACGATCTGTATGCTTACGCGATCATGCCGAATCATGTCCATACCGTCGTCGGATTGACAACCGTCGGGTCCCTGGAGAGAGTACTCCACTCTTGGAAATCTTTTTCTTCGAATCAGATTAACCGCGTACTGGGACGTAGCGGGCCCCTTTGGCAGCAGGAATCGTTCGATCACCTTATACGCAGCGAAGCTGACTTCGATCGTTGCGTGAAGTACACCTTGGAGAACCCTGACAAAGCTGGACTGCATGACTGGCCTTGGGTCTGGTCGGCCTTTTCAGGACCATCGGTCGACCATGGGTTGGGCTACCGGCTGGAAGCCGGCGCCACGGGTGGGGGCGTGCAATGAACATCGTCCTCGGAGTTTCCGGCTCGGTCGCGGCGTATCGGGCGGCGGATTTGGCTCGGGAGTTGATGCGGGCGGGGCACAGCGTTCGCGTGTGCCTTACCGACTCCGCTCAGAAGTTTGTGACCGCCGCGCTCTTTGAAGCCCTGACGGGACAGGCGTGTCTGCAGGACACGTTCGAGGAGCCGGATCGAGGGCGGATGGCGCATATCGATTGGGCGCGGCAGGCGGATATCGTCGTGGTGGCGCCGGCGACCGCGAACACGATCGCCAAAATCGCCCATGGCATCGGTGACGATATGCTGACGACGTTGGTGCTAGCCACCACCGCCCCACTGGTTGTGGCCCCGGCGATGAACCCGCAGATGTACGCCTCCGAGGCCACGCGCGAGGCGATGACAAAGCTTCGTGAGCGAGCAACCTGGGTTGTGGAACCGACGGACGGCGACGTCGCCTGCGGCGAACATGGGCAAGGAAAGCTCGCGGCAATTTCCCAGATCGTCGAGGCGGTCCAGACCGTGGCACGAAGATCCAAGCAACTTGAGGGACGAAAGGTGCTTATAACGAGCGGCCCTACCCAGGAGCCAATCGACGACGTACGGTTCGTCAGCAATCGGAGCAGCGGCAAAATGGGTGCCGCGCTTGCTCGCGCGGCGCTCCTCATGGGGGCGGAGGTTACCGTGGTGTCGGGGCCGGCGCGGGCCGCGCTTCCGCTTCAGGCGAACATTGTCCATGTCCGCACGGCGCAGGAGATGTTGGAGGCTGGCTTGGCCCACTGCGCGGACGCGAACCTTATCATCGGGGCGGCGGCGGTTGCCGACTACCGGCCCGCGGTCAGGCATCGGGGAAAGATTCGTCGCAGCGCGGAGCCGACGACGCTCGAGCTGCACCCAAACCCCGATATCATCGCGGAGATTGCGAAAGCGGCGCCCGATGCGATCACCGTAGGCTTCGCCGCCGAGCCGAGCCGTTCGCTCGATGCGGCGAGAGACAAGCTCGCGCGAAAGGGGCTCTACGCGATCGCCGCTAACGACGTGAGTCGGGACGGCATCGGATTCGATGCCGATCAGAATTCGCTCCGGCTCATCACGCTCGATAGCCCGGTTGTCTTCGACAGTGGCCTGATGAGCAAACTCGGCTGCGCGCTCTGGCTGTTGGATCGGGTCGCGAAATGACGCTCTACACGAACTTCCACTGGGCGCTGACCGGAGAACGGCAGGAGATGTTAGTGGAAAACGGCCGGGTTGTAGCCCGAGACACCGCGCTTGATGCCACCGCCGACCATATTTCCGATCTCGGCGGCCGCTGGGTTATGCCGGCGTTCGTGGACGCGCATTGCCACATCCTCCCGGCCGGGCTCGACCTCCGAAAGCTTCCTTTGGGGACGGCGGCTACGCATGAGGAAGTGCTCGACCTCGTCCGTGAGCGCCACGAGGAGCAGCCGGACGGTTGGCTGATGGCGGTCCACTATGACCAGAACCGATATCCCGGAGGGCATCTCGACCGGCACCAGCTTGACAAGATTTCCGACTCGCGACCGATTCTCCTGCGCCATGTGAACGGGCACGCTAGCGTCGCGAATTCGGCAGCCTTACGCGCAGCGAACGTGGACGAATCGACGCCAAACCCTGGCGGGGGCGAGTTCGTGCGCGACGCCGACGGCCGGCTAACCGGGGTCCTGCTGGAGGATGCCCACGAAATCGTCACCAACGCGGCTCCGCTCCCGACTCTGGATGAGATGGTGGAAGCGATCCTTCTCATCGGCAAGCACATGCGCCATCTCGGCATCGCCTGTGCGAGCGACATGATGACCGGTCGGTACGATCTCCGGCAGGAATTGGCCGCCTATCGAATCGCGGCCGAGCGGGGGTGTCGCATCGATACCCGGCTCTACCTCCAATGGAAAGAGGTCTTCGGCCCCCGCGGCCTGCCCGATGGCGAGCTGCGCGAGCTGGCCGCAGCGCTGGACGGGACGCGGAGCCGGGTGGCCGGAATCAAGATCTTCGCCGACGGCGCCATCGGCTCCGCAACCGCCGCCATCTATGGCCGGTACTCCGGCGAAAGCGCAAACGGACCCGTTATCAGCCGCAATGCCCAAGAGGCAAAAGGGCCGGAAGGGGTGGAGGTGAGCGGGCAGCTCATCTACCGCCCGGAGCGTCTGACGGAGATGGTTCGAACCGCCCACGACGACGGATGGGCGGTGGCCATTCACACCATCGGCGACTACGCCACCGACCTGGTGATGAACGCCTTCGAGGCCACCGGCGAACCGAAAAGACATCGGATCGAGCACGGCATGTTGCTCAGCGATTCGCAGATCGCTCGAATGGCGCGCCTTGGTTGTTCGCTTACGTTCCAGCCGGAGTTCCTGATGCGGTTTGCTCACGCGTATCGGCGGCAGCTTGGGGAGGAGCGGGCTTCCCGGTTGAAGCGGGTGCGGTCGGTACTCGACGCGGGGATCCCGGTGAGCTTCAATTCCGACCGCCCAATCGTAGCTGGGGATCCCTGGGACGGGATACTCACGGCGGAGTACCGGGAGGGCTTCGACCCATCGGAGCGGTGCACGCGAACCGAGGGGGTCCTCGCCTACACCGTCGCCGGTTCGCAAGTAAATGGAGACGGCCGTCTCTATGGCACGCTCGAGCCGGGCTCCTTCGCCGAATTTCAGGTCTACAACGACAATCCGATGACCTCGGCCTCACCAAGATCGCTAAGCGTGTAGCCGGACGTACTGGCATCTTGCCAGTGGGTCCCAGGGGTATCTTGCCCCTGGCCCCTTCACACGACCAGGATGGTCGTGATACACACGGGCTGGAAGCCCGTGCCACATCGTGGAGTCGGCCTATAAGCCGGATTCTGTCGTGGACGACGATTTGTCTACGCGGCCAACCCGGAGGGTCGGCGAGCCGCGTCATCCCCTCCCTATTTGGCCTTGCTTCAGGCGGGGTTTGCACGGCCGGTGGGTTACCCCTACCGCCGGTGAGCTCTTACCTCACCATTTCACCCTTACCGGCCCGAAGGCCGGCGGTTTGTTTCTGTTGCACTTTCCGTCGGGTCGCCCCGCCCCGGCTTGAGCGAGCTCTTACCGGGCGCCTTGCTCTGTGAAGTCCGGACTTTCCTCCCCCCTTACGGGAGGCCGCCGCCCAGCCAACTCCGTGCCTAGTCTACCGTCCAAAAGTGTACAATTCCGTTTGGCCCACGGCCCGCGATGCCTTCCGAGACAATAGACCAAGTTCCTCCGGAGTCGGCTGGCGCACTGATCGCCCACCTTCGAAAGAACCCCGGCGACGCCAGTCGCGATCCCTCGGAACTTGCCCGCGAGCTTGGCATCGACGCCGAGTTTGTACGCCACGTCCTCCGAGCCGCGAAGATGCCCGAGGAAGACCACGACGAAGCGTTTCAGATCCGTATTTCGCTCCGCCCGTTTCTGACTTGGCTCCGCCGGGTCTTGAACCGATTCGACCGATTGGTGGGCCGACCGATAAGGTTCATCTACGTCACACTCGGGCTGTCCTTCCTCCTGTGCGTCGGGCTTGCCGCGTTTGCCGAGGCAACCGGCTTCAGCGCATCGGGCCAAGGCTTTCAAGTTTCCCTCGGCTCCGCAACTTTGGTCATCCTGGCCACCGGCGCCTTGCACATGGCGTGCTATTTCCGGCAATCCAACAGTCGGTACGTCCTGTATGGCTCCATCGGCGTCTGGCTGGCGCTCGCCGCCGCTTCATCGGTCGGGGCATGGCGCGCCGCGACCGGAGACGACCCTTCCCTCCGATGGGTTCAAGTTGCGATTGCCCTTAGCGGCGTGACGATGTTCACTCTGGTCTATGTCGGGTTGGGCTCGTTCGCGTCGGTCTTCGGCGGCTGGTTGAAGTTCAAGAAGCTTGATTTGCGCGAGGAGCGAATGTCGCGGCAGGACCTCTTGGAGCGATATTTCGAGCTCCAGGCCAGGCTCCGGGACGGCGGAATCGCGGCCTACCGCGTGTCTCGGTGGGAACTTTCCCCCTTCGTCGTGGCTTTTCGGCGCCGGCCCTACCTTTGGGCGTTCGTGGGGGGAGTCCAGATGGCGCTCACCTTGGTGCTCATCACCGGGCCCGAAAACTTTCGCCCGGGTGAGACGCAGCCGCAGAAGCATCTATTCGTTTTTCTGGCGATGTCGGTGATCGACGCGCTGATGTGGCTGTCCTATGTCGTTGTCGGTTTTCTTGCCCGCGATCTTCGGCGGGCTACGATTGGATCGCTTCTCTATTCGCTAGGGACGGTGATCCCGACTCTGCTACCGGTAGGCCCTTACGGTCTTTCGTTTTACTCCGACGCCGGCAGTGTCATCGGCGCGGTGCGTAACGCGCTCCTCATGGTGATCGTGTCGTCCGTGGCCGCCCTTGGCGCCGAAGTTCGTCGACGCGCAGGTCGAGAGCTGAGTCTTCAACAAAACGACCCGGCGGTGTTGGCGGCGGAGATGCTCCGGATTCATTGGCGGCTCTCAGATGGCGCCACCTACGTGTGCGTGATGGTCGTGGACGCCGCCCGCAGCAGCGAGATGAAGGCCGAGGCGGACCCGCTCGCAGTCGAGTATTCGTTCCGGGAGTATCAGGAATGGATCGAGCGGCATAGCGAAGCTCACGGGGGCCGCGTGCACTCGACTGCGGGCGATGGAGCCGTCGTCTCGTTCGAAAACAGTGGCGACGCTTTCGCGACGGCCCGAAGGCTGCAGTCGGACGTTGCCCGCTTCAACCGCGAAAACAGCCGCCTCCGCCTCCCGTTCCGGTTGCGCATCGGTCTTCACCGAGGGCATGTAGCGGGGGAAATCGAGGAGGTTGAATTCACCGAAGTTATCGATATCGCGGCCCATGTCCAGTCGGTGGCTCCGGTATCGGGAATCGCGCTCAGCGACAGCGTGGTGGCCGAGCTGCCTGGCGAAGAAGTAGTTCCACTGGCGCGCGAGGTCGATGGTCACCTCGTCTATCTGGCGCTCAATCCGGTGGAGGATTAGTGGAAGTTCTCGAACTTGGACGTATGGCGTATCAGCCGTGCGTGGAGTTGCAGAGGTCGATCTTGGAGGAGGTCGTCGAGCGAGAACGCGCTTCGACGCTGATCTTAGTCGAACACGATCCAGTGCTTACGCTTGGGGCGAATTTTCATGAGGAAAACCTTCTTTTGCCGATTGGCGAATACGAGCGGAAAGGGATCGAGGTCGTCAGAACCGATCGAGGCGGGGACGTCACTTTTCACGGGCCGGGTCAGCTTGTCGCCTACCCGATATTCGATCTGCAGCCGCTCGGGAAAGACCTCCACCGGTGGCTTCGGGAGCTGGAGGAGACGGTAATTACGGCCTTAGCGACCTGGGAGCTCGAAGGAACCCGGAACCCGATCAATACGGGAGTCTGGATCGGCAATCGGAAGATCTGCGCGATGGGGATCAAGGTGCGTCGCTGGGTGTCGATGCATGGGCTCGCGCTGAATTGCGACGCCGACCTTTCCCCGTTTAATCTCGTGGTGCCATGCGGCATCCGCGGGGCGTACGGCGTAACCTCGATTTCGAGGGAATGTGGTCGAACCGTGCCCGTCGACGAGGCCAAGCCGGTGTTGATCGAGGCTTTTCGGTCGAGGTACGGATAGCAATCGCAGACAGACAACATTCAATCTGTTGATGCCCAGAGGGATCTGCGACCGCCTCCGGGGTCGGTTCAGACGGGCCTCTGTTCCCCGGGTAGGAAACCCGGGGCTAATTTCTGGCACCCCTTCGGGGTGGATGCCCAGAGGGAAGAATTTCAATGTGCCGTGCCGATCTAACGCCCGTTAGGGAACGGAGATATGGAGGACTTCGCCTACCGCTTGGTAGCCGGCGCGAGCGTAGACGCGAGCCCCGTCGTCGTGTCCGGCCATGAGGAAGGCCAGACTTACGCCGGCGTCGAATGCTTCCTGCGTCATCCGCTCGGTAATTGCGCCGGCGATTCCTCGCCGGCGGAAGTTTGCCCGCACCCCGATGCCGGCGATTTCCGAGATTCCGCCGCTGGGAGCGGTGCAGACGCCGCCCCCGACGATCTCATCCGTCGATACGTCGCGGGCGGCGACCATGATCGCTCCCCTCCCGATGCTCTTCCTCGCGCGCTCCACTTCTTGGGTATCCGGGGCGCGGCCCACGCCGAAGGCCTCCATTTGTGCCGCGGCCAAGCCGATGAGCTCATCGTCGGTGTTCGGTAAAAACAGTTCGATCCCCTCCGGCAGCGGCATCCGTTGAGCTTCTCCCAAGGAGCAGATCATCAGCGGCGTTCGCATCTCAGCCTCAAAACCGTGCGAGAGCAGGACCGATTCCACGCCCGGCGCCAGGTCGGGAATGTACTCGAGCCGCGGCTTGCGTCCCCGTTCTCGACAGACCCGGATCAACTCGTCTACTTCAGAGGCCGTAGGGATGGCCCCTTCTTGAGGAATGGCGTAGTTGACGAATGGGTTGTCGTTGTCAGGGCTGAAGGAGGCTAGGAACGGCCCGATCTGGACGATATCACGCCCATTTGCGGCGGCGGTGCGAAGGTAATCCTGGATTCGAGCAGCTACGTCGGCGGGCATCCGCCCATCCTAACACGCTTCGCTAACTAAGGAAGAATCGAAACTCTTCGAGAGTCCGAACCGGCATGTCGTCCATCGCGTACCTTGCGGCTCGCTGTAGACGGCCCACTCGAGCCTCCGGGAGAGCCTCGCGCCAACGGTCGAGCGACTCCTCGTTTAGCGAAATATCTTCCATCCCCCAAAGGAGTAGTGATGGAAATCGGCGAAGCTCATCGACTCGCTCCCAGAGCGACTGGTACCACGGCGAAAACCGGAGTAGATCCTCGGCGGCGGTATAGGCTCCCAAGCGCTCGCGTTGGCGGATGAACGGCATGAGATATTGCTGCCGCGTGAAACGCGGAACCCGGTACCGGTCGGCAAAGAGCACCGGCAGAAAGAAGCCGGGCGACGCGGGGAGGACCCGGTAGTAGAAACGATTGATGCTGCTCCCGAACATCCGGGACAACTGGCGGGCGACCTTGTCCTCCTTGAGCGACCACATCCAGGTGTTGAAAATGACGATCTCGCGGACTCGCCCCGGGTGCTCCATCGCCCAGTTAAGGCCGATCGGCCCTCCATAGTCGTGGACGACCAAGGTGACGTCTCTCACATCAAGTTTATCGAGCAGCCCCTCCAATCGCCGGTAGTGCGCGGGCGGGGAGTAGTCGATGTTTTCCGACTTGTCGGAGAGACCGAAGCCGAGATGGTCGGGCGCAATGCAGCGGTACTCGCCGCGAAGGCTGCGGATCAGCTTGCGCCAACAAAAAGACCACGTGGGAGCGCCGTGCACAAAAACGATAGGACGTCCGCGACCTTCGTCTACGTAGCTCATCCACCCTTCGCCGGTGTCGTGAGCGTGGGTGAGGAACGGGTATTCCACCACGTTCAACCAAGGGTGGGGATCCGGGGGCCGCACGAGCGTGGCCATAGCTTCATCTTTAGGATACGCAATTTGCTTCTCAAGCCTTGCACCCCGTCTAAAACTTCCACGACTGAGCGAGGTTGTAGAGGGTGTGAGCCACGATCAGGGGCGCCACCCGGCCCTGGAAGGCGTAAACGGTCCCGAGAAGCAAGCCCATGGCGAAGACTCCGCAGGCGGGAGCCAACCCCTGGTACACGTGGTAAGAGGCAAACAACAGGCTCGACAGCAGGACCGCTTTGACGGGCGACCGAAGGAGTTGCGTGAATCTCAGGATGAGGAAGGCGCGAACCACCACTTCTTCGGCGAACGAGTTCGCGACGAGAGCGGCGACCATCAATGCAGACGTCCAGCCATCCACATGAAACGCTTGCCGGAATTCATTTTGGATAACCGGGTTGTATGCGGCGTCCGCGCCGAGCAATGAGCGTCCGACCATGACGCCAAGCCTCGCGCACCAGAGACCGACCAACGCGAGAACGAAACCGAGGATAAGATCGTCGCTAAGTCTCCAGCGCCGCCAGCCAAAAGCGGACCAACCTTCTCGAGAGCGCCAGATGACGTACATCGTGGGGGCGAGGACCTGAAACGATCGGACCAGCAGGGCTAGCCACTGATGCTGCGCACTTGGCATCGTCTCCTCGGTCGGGTGAGAAACGAGAGCGGAAAGGAGCGGCGGAAAGACGCCGACGCAAAGAATGACCGCAACCTCGACCCCCCACCGGGACCGAACTGCCCGGGTGGGCTCCGCTTCACTTTGTTCGACGGGAGAAAGGTCGCTCATCTAAGGAAGCCCTGCCAGAGAACGTATACGCCGACGCCGATAAAGTTCGGCATGAGCCGACGGGTTTTGCCGAAGAAAGCCGCGCTGAGAAGAGGGGCCGCAAAGGCGGCGAAGTAAGCGTTTCCAGTCGGTCTCAAACTCGCGGAGCCGACGAGCAGCGAGACCAAGATCACGGCTCCCACAACCGACTTAAGGAGCCCCGCGAGTCGGACAACGAGCACGGCGGTTACGACCTGCAATGCCAGAACGAAGAACCCCTGGGCGAAAACAATGGGAAACTTCGCCGCACCAGGGTCGAGGGTCCATGTCGAAGCACCTGGAAGCCGCTGATCGCCAAAAAGCGTGAGCGCCGCCCGCGCGGCGGCGAAGAGACCGCCCAACGCAAGATCGGTTCGAAGTCGGAACGGAAAGAATCCAAACCCTCGCCAACCCTCCTCCGAGATCCCAACGATGAAGAGCGTCGCCGCTCCTATCTGAATTGCCTGAACCATCCCGCTTGCGGCGATCGTCCAGGGGTCGACCTCGGCGCTTCCCCGGAGGCTTGGCGAAAAGATGGAAGCCCAGCGAGGGAGAAATACCAGCAGGATGAGGACCGCCACCTCGACCGCCCATCGCCGGCGAATGGCCGGCGAGCGGGTCGAAGTGGCGGAATCAGACACGCCCTATTGTGACCTCAGACCCAGGATCGCTTCAGACTCGGGTCACTTCAGACTCGGGTCACCTTAGACTCGGGCAAGCGCGGCTTCGAGATCTTCGATAAGGTCCTGCGCGTCTTCGACGCCCACGCTAAGGCGAAGCATCGTCGGCGGAATGTTTCGATCGAGCCGTTGAGCTTCCGTCATCGTGGCGTGGGACATGAGCGGCGGATAAGCGATGAGGCTTTCGACGCCTCCGAGAGATTCGGCGAGCAGGAAGACCTTCGTGCCCTCCGCGACCTTCCTCGCGGCTTCGACCGAGTGAAGCTCGAGCGCGAGCATTCCTCCGAAGCCGCCGACCATCTGGCGTTTGGCGACCTGGTGATCGGGATGCTCGATGAGACCCGGATAATGCACCCGGGCCACCTTAGGGTGGCCCGCCAAAAATTCCGCAACCGCCTGGGCGTTGCGACAATGGGCGGCCATGCGACAACCGAGTGTTTTGACGCCCCTTAGCGAGAGCCAGCAATCGAAGGGTGAGGGAACCGCGCCAAACGCCTTGTTCCACTCGAAGAGGCCTTCGAACAGCTTGTCGTCGTTCGTCACCGCGGCTCCGCCGATAACGTCCGAGTGGCCCGAGATGTACTTGGTCGTCGAGTGGACGACGATGTCTACGCCGAGATCGAGCGGGTTCTGCAGTGCGGGCGAAGCGAACGTGTTGTCGAACACGACGATCAACCCTAGTTTCTTCGCCTCCTTCGTCAGGGCGGCGATATCGGAAACCCGAAGGTTCGGATTCGTCGGCGTCTCGAAGATCACCATCTTGGTCTCCGGCGTGACCGCGTCGGCCAGGGAGCCCGGATCGTGGGCGCAGAAGTAGGAGGTGGAGATCCCCTGTCTTGGAAGCCACTGTTCGGCGAGGCGGAAAGTTCCACCGTAAATGTCGTTCGCCATCAGGAGATGGTCACCCTGCTTGAGCAGGGCAAACGCCGCTCCGATCGAGGCCATTCCGCTGGCGTACAGAACGCAGTGCTTTCCGTTCTCCAGAGAGGCGATCACCTGCTCAAGGATCTTCCGGTTAGGGTTAGAGCACCGGGTGTAGTCGATCTCGGGAATGTGGTCCAGGTCCTCCCACGCGAAGGTGGCGGATTGATAGAGTGGCGGGATGACTGCCCGGAACTTAGGATCCGGATCCTGACCGACACGGAGAGCCCTGGTGGCGAAACGCATAGGCAGAGGATACAGGGGCGAAGAGTGCGTTTCCGCACCTAATTAGGGAGTCGCCTAACGACGTTCGGCGCAAAGGGCAATCGACCAAACGGGTGTCAAGCCTTGCGGGGGTTGGCCGGATGTACCGGCAGTGTGACTTCGAGGCCGCGAGAGGCGGTTTCAAGAAAGCGTTGTATCCTTTGGATAGTTCCTCGTGAAGGAACGCTAACAAAAACGGGTGCCGCTGATCAAGGGGAGAGTCGCTCGTTCTCGAGCTAGATCGCACGGCACCCTTGTTATCTACGATGCCCTTTTCGGGCCAATCGTTCACGCATTTAGGCCGTTCAGCCACCATTTTCGTGGCACTGGCATCTTTGCCAGTGGGTCCCAAGGGCATCTTGCCCTTGGTCCGAAGCACGACCTGGAAGGTCGTGATACACATGGGCTGGAAGCCCATGCCACTTTAGAGGGTGCCTTCGGGGAACCAGAGGGACAGTTCGCGGGCGGCGGCCTCGGGATCGCTCGAAGAGTGGGTCAGGTTGTCTTCGATGCTCAGGGCGAAGTCGCCTCGAATGGTTCCGGGAGCCGCGTCGACCGGGTTGGTCGCGCCCATCATCGTCCGGATCGCCTTGGTGGCGTTTTCGCCGGTAACCGCCATTGCCACGATCGGGCCGCTGGTTAGGTAATCGACGACGCTGCCGAAGAACGGCCGCTCGCGATGCTCGGCATAATGCTCCTCCGCCGTCGCCCGCTCCGCCTTGATCAGCTTGAGGCCGCTGAGAGTTAACCCACGCTGTTCGATTCGCTGCGCGATGGTTCCGATAAGATTGCGTTGCACGCCGCCCGGCTTAATGAGGACGAGGGTGGTTTCGATTGGCATTTTATAAGGGTACCGGAACCGCCCTCCGCGACGGCTGGACGCGCCACACTCTACATCCGATGCGCGGCTACCTATTCGACCTCGACGGCACTCTCTTTCGTGGCAACACGCCGATCCCCTCGGCAGTGAAGAAGGTTCAAGAGTTGCACCGTGCCGGCGCCATCGTTCGATACGTCACGAATAACTCCACTCAAACGCGGGAGCATTTTGCCGCGAAACTTCAAGGGATGGGGTATCCGTGCGAGCCGGCGGAGGTCGTCTCGTCCGGTTACGGAACGGGGCTTTTTCTCGCTAACGAAGGGCTTAAGACGGCCTACGTCGTCGGGGAGCCGGGTCTCGTGGCGACGCTCGCCGAGCACGGGATAGAGTCGACCGGCGATCAAAACCCAGATGCCGTCGTGGTCGGCCTTTGCCGTCAATTCACGTACGATCTGATGCGAGAGGCGATGTTCCGCATCCGCGCGGGCGCCCGCTTCGTAGCGACCAATCCCGATGCGACTTACCCGGTGGAAGGGGGCGGACTCATTCCCGGCGCGGGCAGCGTGGTCGCCGCGATCCAGACTTGCAGCGAGACAGAACCGTTTGTGGTCGGAAAGCCGAATCCATTCCTCATTCAAGCCGCTCTCCAGGAGGCGGGCTTGGCGCCGGAGGAGGCGCTCGTGGTCGGCGACCGGCTCGACACCGACATCGAATCCGGCCGAAGCGCCGGGTGCCCGACCTTTTTGGTCCTTACGGGGGTTGCGGCTTCCATTCCGCCCGGCCAGCAAGGCGGTGAGGACTTAAGCTCGCTACCGTGGTAAAGGTGCGAGGGAGAGGGTTCTCGTGAGCGGTACCTGGTTCTCGAATTCCCGGTAGGTGGTCATTGAGCCCAAGCACCCTTGACCCCGGTATCCGGATCGGTGGGTTCAGAGCCGCCTCTTTCCCCGGGTAGGAAACCCGGGGCTAGTTTCTGACACCCTTCCAGGGTGGATGCCCGGAGGGCAGAATCCCGACGAGCAGCCATGTAGGTTAAGGCTTGCTAGAGGGGTCTCGCCGACCGGCTGCTTAGAGCGGCAATCAAGGTTTTCTTGACTTCTTCCGACCGGACGGGCTTCGTGAGGAAGCCGTCCATGCCGACTTCCATCGACCGCTGGCGCTCCTCTTCTAGCGCGTTTGCGGTGAGGGCGCATACGTAGATGTGGCGGTTGGGCCAGCGCTCGCGTAGGGTGCGGACCGCCTCGAGGCCGTCCATGCGCGGCATTTGGATGTCCATGAGCACCAGGTCGAAGTCGGCTCGTTCCAGGGCTTCCAGCGCCTCGAGGCCGTCCAGAGCGTGCTCGACGACACACCCGAAATCCTCCAACACGCTCACAATCACGAGCGCGTTGACATCGTTATCCTCGGCGACGAGGACGCGCATTCCCTCGGTCGAAACCGCGGCTTCCGGTTCCGCGGACGCTATTGGCTGGGCGGCGACCAGGGGTAGCGAGACTCGTACCTCGGTTCCTTTGCCGACGGCGCTCTCCAGGTTAAGCGTTCCCCCCATCTCCCGCACCAGGCCGGCGGTGATCGGCAGCCCCAAACCGCTGCCGCCGTATTGGCGGGTGGTAGAGGCGTCCGCTTGTTGGAAGGCGCCGAATACCGCCTCCTGCATCTCTTGCGGAATCCCAATACCGGTGTCTCTCACGACGATCTCGTAGCGATCCTCTTCGTAAGGGTGGACCAGTACGGTCACTCGCCCTTTTTCGGTGAACTTCACGGCGTTACCGATAAGGTTGTTCAAGATCTGCCCGAGCCGGAGCGGATCGCCCATTACCGCGGGCGGGATCCCGGCCACCTCGTGCACCACCTCCAGCCCTTTCCTTTCGGCGAGGTTGCGATGCACCGACGTGACGCGCCGGACGAGTTCACCCACGTCCACCGGCTCCTGAGCCATGGTCATGGCGTTCGCTTCGATCTTGCTGAGATCGAGGACGTTGTTGATGAGGCCCAGCAAAGCGTCCGAGCAGTGGAGGATTCCGGTCAGGTACTCGCGCTGATCGGTTCCGAGCGTCGTCTTGCCGAGCAATTCACCGAGGCCGATGACACCGTTGAGCGGTGTCCGAAGCTCGTGCGATACGTTCGCCACGAATCGCGACTTGGTCGCGCTCGCTTCCTCGGCCACTTCCTTGGCTTTGCGGAGAGCGTCCTCCACCCTTTGCTGGTCGGTAACGTCGGTTAGCTGCAGGATGGTTCCGAGGGGGTCGCGGTCGCTCCCGCTCACCGGGACGCACCGCAAGAAATAGGCCCTTTCGCCGAAGGGAACGATCGTGCCGCAGCATTCTGCGATGGTCCTTCCCCCTAGAAAAGGGTCCAAGTCGGCGACGATCAGCCGGGTCATCGCATCGAGGGACATTCCGAAGAGTCGGGCGGCGGCGGGATTCACGTCGACGATGTGACCCTGGGCGTCGAGAACGATGACTCCGTCCGCGAGGTCATCCACCACCTTATCCCGGGCGATCGGCGCTACGGAGAACAGGGAGTAACGGAAGACTCCATAAGCGGCCGAAACCGCGCTCAACGCGAACAAAGCCGGGGTCGGATCCACGCCCGGAATCGGCTCGAACCCGAAGAGGCGCGATACGTTGCCGACGACCGGGAGCACCATCCCGATGAGGACGACCTGCGCGTGCTTCCTCGATAGCCGGTTCCGGCTTCGCAGGACCCGGATCAGCACCGCTACCGAGGTTGCCAGGAACAGATACGAAACCGCTACGTTCGTGTAATAGGCCGGCCCGGGGGAGAAGTTGACCGCGTTGTAGCTCTCGTACTCGGAAAGAGTGATGTTTCGCCGAAGGAGATGGAGGGAGTTATCGGTCCACGCCGCGATCCAGATAAGAATGGACGGCAAACTCAGGGCGATCCACAAGCTGCGGTTTTGGGATCGAACCCCGGACAAGAGAAGGACGAACGCCAAGGCGGAGGCGGGCGCCACCGGGATGCCGATGTATTGAATACCGGCCCAAAAGAGGGCGGTGTCCAGATTAGTCGAACAAAGCTCCGCAACGTAACCGAAGGACCAAAGCGCCGTCGACGCGAGGAATACCAAGAAGGCAAAACCGACCGGGCGGTGGCGGTGCCGCCACACCAATCCTGAAAGCACCACGAGCAACGCCCCGGCGACTAACGGGAGCAGGGCAACGGTGGTCCAATGCATTGAAGACATACTGATCCAACTTTTATTTAGGTTGCTGAACGGTTTTCGCTAACCCTTGGCTCACGACAATGGCAAGAACCCGTAGATGCCAGGATGGTTACCCGTACAAACGTAGATGAGAGCTTGTCTGCTTTCCCAAGCTTAATACGTTCAGTTAACGCGGGCTGGCTGCCCTGGCACTTTATTTAGGGATTTAGCCGACTCCCATGATCTACCGCTCGTAGTCCCGATTAAGCTCCCGAGGATAGATCATGACGGAACTCGATCCCAAAGCCACCGCCCTTGTCCTGATCGACCTTCAACAAGGGATCGTTGCGACCGCGACCGAGCCCCATCCGGCGGCTTTGGTGGTCGAAAACGCCGCCCGTTTGGCGCGCCGGTTCCGGGAGATCGGATCGCCGGTTGTCATCGTCCATGTCGGATTCCGTGACGATGGCGATCGCTTGAACCCACCGGTGGATCAGCCGGCCCCGGGCGGGCCTACGCCGGAGAATTGGGCGGAGATCGTTCCCGAACTTGGCCCGGAGGCGACGGATCTGGTGATCATGAAGCGACAGTGGGGCGCGTTCTACGGCACCGATCTCGATCTCCAGTTACGCCGCCGGGGAATTCGCACGATCGTGCTCGGCGGAATCGCGACGAATTTCGGGGTGGAGTCGACGGCGCGCAACGCCTACGAGCACGGTTATTCGCTGATCCTCGTCGAGGACGCTACGAGTAGCCGTAGCGCCGACGCTCATCGCTTTACCTTCGAAAACATCTTCCCCCGGATCGGGCGAGTGCGTTCGACCGAGCAAGTCCTCGACATGTTAGGCATAGACGGGTAGTCGTGCACAGGACCGATCGCCGAGGGTGCCAAACCGTCACCGAATTACTCGGCCAAACTCCGGAAGCTCTCCGGCGGATCGGGGAACTTAGAGCTGAGAAGCTCGGGGAGTTCGGGGAAGTCACGGAGGCACCGGGCGTAGGTAAGGAGCGTTTCCGCACGTTCCGCGATCTCCACCGCATCGACCTTTTCCTGGTCGATTTTTGCCTGCAGCATGTTCAACTGCTCTTTCATAAGCCGTTTGATCAACTCTCCTGTTTCCTCATCGTGACTACACCGAGCGGCTAGTGCCGCCCCCATTAACTTGTCGGCGCCTGACCGCAGTTCTTGAGCCGATTGACCGAAAGAAGCTGTCATTTCTACTAAAAACCATTGGTACGTGTTAAGGCTACGAACCAGTTATCAATGCAAATCTATGCGCATTAGGTCCGTTATGCGAAAAAGAAGCCGCCTCGCTATCAAGCGAGGCGGCTAAATGCGAGGGGAGCGGACTCGACGCGCTTAGCAGATGGCCTGGAACGACTCCGATGGATCGCGCCCGGTCACGTTTTTCTCTAATCCTGCCGCGTATTGCAGCAGGGTACTGGCATGCACGAGGATGAACCGAGGGTCGATCGGCCCGCGCCCGCCGAGGTGAGCCAGGATGATCTCAGCCTGTTCCTGCACCCTCTTGGTCCCTTTGTCGCCGACTACTTGAAAATCTATCGGTATGCGCACTAGCTTCTCTCCGTAATAAAAAATTTCTAAAAATGCTTAGTCAATCGAAAGCCGCCAAACCTGTCGTCGGCTTATAAGAACACGTTTCTTACTATCGGCCTCGTTCCCTTCTTAGGCGAGAGCGTAGATGCCTAATCTTCATAACAGGGGTACAAAGGCGCAATTTAGCGGTGTAGACAAGGCCAAGGTCCCAAAGAGGGAGGGTCCTTTTGCCCGGAGGAGAACGGCGTCTAAGCGCTACGTCGTCCGGGAAGAGAGCCAGAAACGCATCGTGGCGTCGACGAGCGTCATATAGCTCTCAAAGTCGACCGGCTTGGTGAGGTAGGCGGTGCAGCCGCCCTCTTGAGCCGCTCGAACGTCCCCCGGCTCGTCGGAAGAAGTAAGGACGACGACCGGCACGCAAGAGAGCCGAGTGTGCCGGCGCATGAAATTGAGCACCTCGATGCCCCCCATCCGAGGCATTTTTAAGTCGAGTAAAGCCACAGCGGGAGGACTCTCCGCCCGCGAAGCCATGATCTCGATCGCCTCGATGCCATCGCGCGCGCGCACGAGCTCCGCCCGGTCGGAGAATCCGCGAAAGCCACGAGATACGAGGCTTGCGTCGTCGTCGTTATCCTCCGCAAGCAGGATCCAGCGTCGTTCGGGCACGGCTAATTGTAATGGAAACCATCAGCTTTACGCATCGCGCGCAGGCGCTGTAGCTGGAATGAAGGACACGTTTGAAGATAGCTCCGTCAAAAATGTGGAATCGTAACTATGACAGGCGTTTGAATTGGTGCTTGCCCACTTTCAGGACCTTTCCTCGAATCGCCTCCGCCGGCACTCGGAGATCGAGCAGCTTTTCACCGTCTACCGATACCGCTCCCGCCTTCACCAGATCCTTCGCCGCGCCATTGCTCTTGGCCATTCCGAGTGCGACAAGCATCGCGGGAACGGCGACGTGGCCATCTTCGATCGCTTCGGGCGGAATGGCAGCTTCTTCGGCTTCGACGGGCTGTTGACGCTTCGAGAAGGTGTCGATGAAATATTGCTCCGCAGCTTCCGCGGCCTCGTCGCCGTGATAGGCGCGAACGATCTCTTTCGCGAGGTGGACCTTGGCGTCTCGAGGATTTTTCCCCGGCGCTAACATCTCATGCACCTCCAACATCGGGACGTCGGTGGCGAGCTCGAAATAGTTTGAGATGATGTCGTCCGGGATCGACATCGTTTTGCCGAACATGTCGTTCGGCGTATCGCGGACGCCGATGAAGTTTCCGAGCGACTGGCTCATCTTCTCTTTGCCGTCCAGTCCGACCAGGAGGGGGCAGAGCACCACGACTTGGGCTTCTTGGCCGTACTGTTCCATCAGCGTACGCCCCACGAGGTTGTTGAATTTCTGGTCGTTCCCGCCGATCTCGACGTCGGCGACGATCTCCACTGAGTCCATTCCCTGACAGAGCGGGTAGAGAATCTCGTGCATGGCGATCGGGCGCTGCTCGGCCAACCGTTTCGTGAAGTCGTCTCGCTCGAGAATGCGCGCGACGGTGTAGCGGCTGCAAAGCTTGATGACGTCTTCGAAAGTCATCTTGCCCAGCCAATCTTTGTTGAATACGATCTCGGTTTTAGAACGATCCAGGATCATATCGATCTGATTCAAGACCGCGTCGACGTTCGCCTGCACGTCTTCCCGGGTCAGTTGGGGCCGGGTCTTGTTCTTACCGCTCGGGTCGCCGATTTGGGCGGTGAAGTCGCCGATCACGAGCACCGCCTGGTGCCCTAGGCGCTGGAAGTCGCGCAGCTTACGGAGCACTACCGCCCAACCTAGGGTGACGCTCTTCGCGGTGGGATCGACTCCGAGCTTTACCCGGAGCGGTACCCCCTTCTCGAGCTTCTTCCGTAGGTCGGCCTCCGAGATGATTTCGGTCGTTCCACGGCGGAGGATGGCAAGCTGTTCGTCGATCGTCATGGGCGGTCCTAAAGGGTACCGCCCATGACGGTCCTCGACCTACGGCCGGCGAGCGAGAGAGCCGTTCAGGACGAAGCTTCCGGTGGCAGAGCCTTGGTCGGGGGCGACGAACTTTACGTTGGTGAACTGCACTTTCGCCGTCGTCGCGGTTCGGCTGACGACTTTTACGGCGCCGCTCGATCCGACCCACACCTTAGCCTGAGCACTGGCTCCCTGGGAAAACGTAACGGCGATCTTGCCGTTTAAGGGGTCTCCGACATTGACGACGTCGCCCGCGGCGGCGTTCTGGCTTAGGATAACGCTTAGCACCCGCAGGTTGTCGCCCGTGCCTACCGTCGCGGCCAAGGTGCCGTTCGATTGAACCTCGGCATATGCGATTACCGCGCCATCGAAGGGCGAAAGGTCGGCGTTCGTATTGGTCGGACTCGAAAAGCTGAGCGTGGCCTGCCCGCCGATTCCCCCGCCCCCGGAAATAGGAATCCCGTTGACGTGGCCATTCAGAGTGAAGCTGCCGAGGGCGGGATTGACGTCGATGGTTCCATCGGCCTGGAAATTAACCCCGGAAACGTCGATCGTGGCCTGGGTGGCGCCGGTGACGGCGTCGATGGTCACCCGCCCACCGGTTCCGACCCAGGTAAAGGTTTGGTCATCCCGGCTCTTGACCTCGGTGTAGACCGCGGTCGTGCCGTCGGCGCCGATATCGAAGGTGTCGCCGGCGTGAATCTCGGTTGCGACCATGTTCACGACCAAAGTTCTTCCGCCGGAAGACACGGTCGCAATGGTGTGGCCGTTTTGGCTGACGGTGGCGGCGTTGCCGGTTTCCAAAGGCGCCGTCGTCCCGTTGTAGCCAGCCGCTGGGGTTATGTTTAACCGGGAGGTAACCGCCGAAGCCGCGCCTCCGGCTCCGCCACAGCCGGCGGCAACTAGGGCGAGGACAATGGCCAAAGCAAATCGCGTGTCCTTGAGCAACCTTTTCATGGTTTCACCTTAACACCCCCGACTGTCGAACGCCCAATGCCGGTCCTATTCCGTATTCACATGCGCTCGAACGTGCAGGCGTTGATAACGCAGCGGGGTCATTCCCTCGTGGCGCTTGAATATCCGGCGGAAGTAGCCGCAATCGACGAATCCGCAGGCGCGTGAGACTTCATCGATGTTTTGCTCACCGGCCATTAGGAGTAATCGAGCGTGGTGCATGCGCCGACGGTGGATGGCGTCGACGATGCTTATTCCGTATACGCTTCGGAAGGCTCGTCCCAGGTAATCCGCGCTGCATCCCAGGCGGTCGGCCACGCTCGTGGTGCTGATCTCCTCGTGGAAGTGGGTGCGGATATACGCATCGGCCCGGTTCGCCAATACGGCGGCGGCCGTCTCGGGCAGATCCTCCGCGACCGGAGTCGCTACGACTTCCGTGAGCATTTGAAGGAGCATCAGATCGGCCGCCGTCTCTCCCAACGTCCCGGCCTCTTGCTCCTCTAGAAATCGATGGAAAAGAGTCACGAGATTGTCGGGGCGGGCGATCGAATGATGCTGGGGAATGTCGAGCGGATTTCCTCCAGATTGGCCGCTCACCACGGAAAAGTGGATCCAGTAGTACGCCAACTCCGGGGGATAGGGCGCAGTGCCGCCGTGTTCCCGGTTTGGGAAGAGGATCAGCGTTTGCCCGGGCTCGACGCTAAACGGCCGTCCTAGTTCTTGCAAATGAAGCGTCCCCTCTCGCACAAAGATCAATTCGAACGATTCGATCACCCGCGTCGGGTGTTTACCTTGCCCACGCGACACGCATAGGCCCGCGTTTTGGCATCGGACCGGCAGTTGGAGAGAGAGGTTGAGCACTTGCACGTGTGTTAATAGATGTCGGAATCGGATCGAGATGTTACGTCGGCGTCCTTAATTCTCGCGATTAGTTTCTTTGGAGTTTGGGACACTAAATGTTCCGGCTCGGAGGCCCTGGGGCAGCTTCCGTGAGACTCTCTTTGCTTATACCTGGCAGGACATTTGCGTCGCGGTCGGTCGCGCATAGTCGCAAATGGAAGTAGCACGCTTCTCCCTTTAAAAGGCCAAAAACCAGCTATTTATTGCCTAGATCTCAGCCCGCGGCCCTGGTGGCGCTTCGATCAGGCCGAACGGATACGGAATCGTCCCGGATTGTTACGACCCACTCCCTTGGTCTCGACGTGCTTCCCCTTTAAGATGAAGGAGCCTATCCAGTCCGGCGAATTTTAATGCTATTCCCACTGTTCCGGTGGGTTTTTCAAAGCTTAAGGAAGGTCCATAATGTACCGCAATCGTCCCGTTTCAAAGCAGAACATTCAGGGATTCACGCTCATCGAGCTTCTCGTCGTCATCGCGATCATCGCGATTTTAGCCGCCATCCTTTTCCCCGTCTTCGCGCAGGCGAAGAATGCCGCCAAAAAGACCGCCAGCCTCAGCAACATGAAGCAGATCGGCCTCGGCTTGCGCATGTACTGGGATGAGAGCGATGGAATGTCGATCGTCGACGTGAACTGGGACCTCTATCTTCCGGGATCTCCCTCCAATGGAGGAACGCCCTACACCACAAGCGTCGGGCCGGTTACCTGGTCTGGCCTAATCCAGCCTTACATCAAGAGCGAAGGGCTGTTTCGCGCTCCCGGCCACACGCTGGCGCCCGAGGGGGGGTGGACCCGCCTTCCCCAGAACACCGACCTAGAGTACGCGAACAAGAGCTACGGCATTTCCGTTTACGGCGTCGTTGTAAGCACCGCCCTGCAGACCGGCGGCCCGATCGTCCCTTGGCAGGTGGACTCGCACAAGAATCCATCAGAGCGGATCGTGGTTTACGAGGTTAAGAACAACACTGGCGGCCCCGGCGGCGACAATGCCTGGTGGGTGGCGGGCGCCAACCGCCAAGACCCCGAGTATCAGCGCCTGGCGTTCCGATACAACGACGGCATGAATACGTTGCGCCTGGACTCCAGCGCGAAGTACCGAGCTCAGAACGACCTCGACGGAGTCTTCCGCGCAACCCGGGCGAGAGGACCCGGCGACTGCAAATACAAGTACTACAGAGAGATCTACTACCCGTGGTCGGCGGATATGTCTTGTCAAGACTAACGATGCGGAATGGAGTTCGACTAATCGCGGGGGTGGCGCTGGTGGCTGCCCTCGCAGGTTGCTCGGCCCCGCAAGCCGAGAATGGGGAGATCAAGGCTCCCAAGCCGGCGGGGACACGAACCGCGCCGCCTCCCCCACCTCAGGAGTAATCAGATGCGACGGGAAGTTTCTTGGAAGTTCGTTGGCCCGGTCCTCGCCGCCGTGCTCGCGGTGATCGTCATTATCGTCGTGCGCTCCGGTATGGATTCGACTGTCTCCGAAAAGGAGATCAAAGCCCCGAAGCCTCCCGGCGGATTCCCATCCGCCGGCAAATCCGGCGTGCCGGAGTAGCAATCTTCCACTAGCGTCCTACGGCCCTTCGCGCCGAGGGCCGGCGCCCTTCAACCAGTCAACGAAGGCTCCCTCCCCCCTTTCGGGGTCGAAGTATTCCTTCATCACGCATTCCCAAAGGGCGTGCCGTTCGGAAGGGGTGAGGGTGTTGTTAGGGGGCATGAACCCCATTTCGACGTAGCTCTGAACCAGACCCTTGCTTTGTCCCACGAAAGTCTTTACATCTCGGTCGCTACGAACGGCGAGAAGGTAATTGATCTTGGCGAAGCCGTCGTGGCAGGAGGCGCAATTCATGTTCGCCTTGATCTTCGCGTAAGAGGTGGCGGCGAAGGGACGATCTTTAGTCGCGTTGGCGATGAAGGCGTCGGACCTGGACGTGTTACCCCCAAGGGAGGGACCGTACGCATCGGTGTCAAGGTGCCCAAGGTCGCTCTTTCCATACTTCAGGATGAGCCGATTGATGCGGTCGGGCACGGTCGCCAGCCGCTCCGGATCATCCACCAAGTTGCCGGCGGCATCGAACTTGTAAGCCATCTTGGGAAAGATGGGCAGGACCCCCGACTTGTGGCAGTCGTAACAGTTTTTGCTGGGATTCGGCTTCATCAGAGCGTTGCTGTTCAGCTCGATGTCGCCGGTGGATGGGTTTACCTGGCGGAGAAAATCGGAAAAATAGATGCGGCTGGTCGGTGAATTCGCCTCTCTTACCACCGAGATCATGGAAACACTCATGATCTCGGTGGGGCGCATGTCGGGGGTGGCGATGGCGAAGAGGATCCAGCGATCCATGAGGCGGCCATCCGGCAGCTTTTCGTTCGGAACGAGGACGAGTAGCCGGCCGAACGTCGTCCGGTCGACCGACCGAATGAACTGCGCCTGAAACGGGAAGACGATCCACCGGTTCTCCGGGGTCAACGAGGCATTGTGGGCCTCGATCGCGTCGACCGCCTCCTTGTAGGTTGCCTGATTACTCATTCGCTTGAGTAACCACTGGCTTTTGAGGAGCTCGGGAAACGTCAAGAACCGGGAGGCGTCGGTCCAATACTCTTCATCCGGGACATCCATCCCGAGGGCGTTAGTCTGATGATCCGCGCCATCTCGGAGATCCATCCAATGCTGCGCGGTGACGAAACGGGCGAAGTTGCCAAGCGCCTGGGCTCGCGCCGGGTTCTTCAAAAACTCCGGATTTTTCAAAAAAGGGGCCAAGAATCGATACGACTCGGCGGAGCGAGAGATGACGTCGTCTTGGCGCAGCATCTTCTCGCCTCCGTACTCGAACCCCGGTTTCAGGATCTTGCCGATCTCTCGGTCACGCCAGCGGCTCCACTGCGCGGCCTTCCAATTCGACGGGTTATCGGAGTGCGAGAAGCCGACGAGGCCGAGCCAAGGGGCGAGGGCCAGCGCCGGCAATAGAGTTCGGATGGCTTTCGGCGGCATCTCCTTACTAGTCTCATGTTACGGTCGACTAGTTGGGTTCGGGTCCTGCTTTTGTGTGGGATGAGGAAAAATCCGCGACCGCTTCCAAGACCCATGGCTTGAGCCGGTTCGCATGGTACGAGAGCCAAGATCGTCCAGTCGATGGGTCTATCGTGTACTCCAGAGTGCCCGCCTTCTCTCCGGGCTTTCTTAGGTGGAGATGGACGCTTCCGCGGATGGATGCCAGGGTGCCTTCGAGGGTTATTTCGAGTCCTAATTTTTCGGCGCGGGCCCGGAAAGTGGCGGAGCAGCCGGCCGGGTCGTCACATCCGGGGCACAGGGGAATGACTTCCATCTGAATCAGGCGAGGGCTTCGAACGCGGCCATGATGGTCTCGTCCGTCATCAGCTCCGGCGTTAACGAACGAATCGAGAGAATCCCTTCGGTCAGCGCATGAACGATTTTGACGAAGTGGCTTGGCGACGTCGGCAACTCGCTCGCCGGGACGAACTGTAGTAGCTGCTCCTCCGCCCACCGGTAAATCTCAGCGTTTCCCTTTGCCATGCGGGCCTGCATCTCGGGATGGGTCAACGCGTAGATTTGAAAAGACGCCGCGCCCACGGCGCGAGCGCGGCGGCGATCGGCGGCGGCGATGACGGCTTCCGCGAACCGCCGCATGTTCTCCCGAAGTGGCGCCCCTCGGACAAGCTGCGGCACGATCGGCTCCCACTGGGCTTCGGCCACCGCGAGAAAGATTTCCTCGCGGTTCTTGAAGTTGCCGTAGATGGCGCCGCGCGTCATGCCGGCACGCTGGGCGATCTCTTCCAAAGTCGTTCGGTCGAAACCCTTCTCCCCCACGACCTCGGAGGCAACCTCGATCAGCCGAGCCCGCGTCCGCTCACGCTTATCGCCTCGGCGTTCTTTCGCGAAGGAATTTGCAACCATAATATGCACTCACGTATATTATACGTGGCTGTTTTTTTACGTTTCTATCTTACTCTTCGTTCTTGTCGCAGCGATTGGGCTGTTTACCTACCGGGCGGGGAAGCGAAGCCAAATGGCTCGGGTGCTGGAGATCCGCTCAGATGCCGGGATCGACGAAGGTCGCTTTGTCAGAATCGGCGGGATCGATCAGTGGATTCAAGTCCGGGGTGAAGACCGCGGGAATCCGGTTCTACTCGTGCTTCACGGCGGCCCCGGCGTCTCCTACGTTCCGTTCGCGAGCGCCTTTCGAAGTTGGGAGAAAGACTTCACCGTGGTCCACTGGGATCAGCGAGGGGCGGGAAAGACGTTCGGTCGCAATGGCAAATCGGGGAGCGGCGAGATGTCGATCGACCGAATGGTGGAGGACGGCGTCGAGGTGGCCGAATGGGTTTGTCGGCATCTGAAACAGTCTAAAGTGGTCCTCTTCTGCCACTCGTGGGGCACCATTCTCGGGCTGCCCATGGTTCAGCGCCGTCCCGATCTCTTCCACGCCTATGTGGGAACCGGGCAGGTTGTTGCCATGGCCAAGAGCGAGCCGATTTCCTACGACCTCCTCCTCGAGCAGGCCCGCGAGGGATGCAACGACAAGGCCGTTCGAGCCCTCGAGCAACTTGGTCGCCCACCTTATCCGAACATGAGGACTTGGATGATGAAACAGCGCTTGATCATGCTCACCTCGCCCCCGCCCAAGTCCGGGAAACTGCCCGATATCTTCACCTCGGCCGTTTTCACTCCGGGCTACCCGTTACGGGACGCGTACCACTGGATGGTTGCTTTCAACTTCTCGTTGTCCCACCTGTACGAATCGTTTATGTCGTACGACGCGGCCGAGCTACCGCCTACTTTTCAAACACCAATTCTCATCTTCCAAGGCGCCGACGATATCCAGGCTCCCACGGCGACGGTAGAGGAGTACTTCGCCACGATTGAAGCACCACAAAAGCTCCTGGTCAAATTTCCTGAGGAGGGGCACACGGCCGTGCTGTCCAACCCCGACCTCTTTCTTCAGGAGCTCCGGCGGCACGTGTGCCCGCTTATCTCAGCCTCGGTTTCATTTTCCTAGGTGGGTTTTGTAAAAGCTGATCGTCGCCTGCCAAGCCTTGTCGCCGGAAACCTTGTCGTATTTGGGATTGCTAGGGTTTGCGAAACCGTGGTCGGCGTCGAACGGGAGGACGGTGAGCGGTTTTTTGGCGTTGGCCATCGCGGTTTTGAAGCCGTCGACCACTCCCTTGTTGATCCACCCGTCTCGAGTTGCCCAGACCAGCAGAACAGGCGCCTTCAGGCGTTTCAGGTCGGCCGGGTCGGTGTCGGGCATGCCGTAGTACATCACGCACGCCTTAACGGCGGGGCCGCCTTGGATGGCGGCTTGCAGAGACCAGCCGCCGCCGAAG
Organism: Fimbriimonas ginsengisoli Gsoil 348; assembly: GCF_000724625.1. Lineage (GTDB taxonomy): Bacteria > Armatimonadota > Fimbriimonadia > Fimbriimonadales > Fimbriimonadaceae > Fimbriimonas > Fimbriimonas ginsengisoli. The sequence goes on from NZ_CP007139.1 coordinate 2,067,020, forward strand.
CACCAGCCGATCGAGCCGACCTTAGCGAACCGGTTCCCAAGCTCGCCGTCCTTGAGTGCGTTTACCGCACCGTGGACGATCGCCTTGGCCCGGTCTGGCCGCACGGCTTGCATCAGCTTTCCGGCCTCTTGCGGCGTGGTCGCGACCTTTCCTTCGTAAAGGTCCACGGCGAGGACGCCGTAGCCCAATTCGTCGTGGAGCCGCTCGGCTTCACGTCGGATGTAATCGTTCAGCCCCCACCATTCGTGGACCATGACGATTCCCGGCGCTCCCTTGCGCGCGGGCGGAACATAGAAGCCGAGGGCGGTTTTGCCGTCGGAGGTTCGGAACGAGACGTTCTTCCCGGCCCGAGCGGCGAACCGCATCGGCAGCGGCGCCAAGTGGGCGGCGACGAATGCCGGATCGGCGGCAAAGGAAGACATTGGATCGCAGCAGGAAGCCCCCGACTGGGGAGAGATCGCAATTGCGAGAAGCAGTGTGGTCAGCATTGAAATCACTCCGTAGCTCGTGAAAAATCTACGTGGCGGACGGCGCGGTCGTTGGCACGTTGGGGTGGGTTAGCGGTTGGCGGTTAGCGGTTAGCAGTTCGATCCGGACACCGCTACGGTTCGCAGAGTGTCACAGCCTGCTCACCTACGAGGGGTAATCTTGGCCATCGTGGTTGCGTTAGCGGTTCGGAATGAATTAACCGCTAACCGCTGACCGCCAACCGCTAACCCATCCCATGATCATCGTAATGCAATTAGGCGCGCCTCAAGAGCAGATTGAGGCGGTGGCGGAGACGCTCCGGGCGCGTGGAATCGAGCCGCTCATCCTCCCCGGCGAAGACCGGTGCGCGATCGGTATTCCGGCATCGCTGAGCAGCGACCAGCGCTACGACCTCGAGGCGATGCTCGGCGCGATGGAAGGGGTGAGCAAGGTCACCCAGACGAGCCATCCTTACAAATTGGCTTCTCGAGAGTTCAATCGAGAGGACACCGTCGTGCGGGTTCGCGACGTCCAGATCGGCGGGGGAACGTTCGTGGTCATGGGCGGCCCGTGCTCGGTGGAATCCATGGAGCAGTTCCGCGCTTCGGCGGAGATCGTGAAAAATTCCGGCGCGACGATTTTGCGCGGCGGCGCATTCAAGCCCCGCACCTCTCCTTATTCGTTCCAGGGCCTCGCCGAAGAAGGGCTGAAGATCATGAAGCAGGTCAGCGACGAAACTGGCCTCGTGACGATCTCCGAGGTGATGAGCGGAGACATGGTGCCGCTGGTGGCGAAGTACATCGACATCCTCCAGATCGGGGCGCGATCGATGCAGAACTTCCCTTTGCTGATCGAAGCCGGACGAAGCGGCAAGCCGGTATTCCTCAAGCGCGGCCCGTCGGCCCCGATCGACGAGTTTCTACTGGCGGCGGAATATGTGCTGAGCCAAGGCAACCCGAACGTGATCCTCTGCGAGCGCGGCATCGTCCCGCTCGATCGCACCTACACGCGCAACACGCTTGACCTCGCGGCGGTGCCGGTGCTGAAGGAATACACCCACCTCCCGGTGATCGTCGATCCATCACACGGAACCGGCGTGGCCCGATACGTGGCCCCGATGGCGAAGGCCGCCATGGTAGCCGGCGCCGACGGACTCATGATCGAGACGCATCCCAATCCCAAGGAAGCGCTTAGCGACGGCTCGCAGGCGCTCACCACCGACAAATTTACGAAGCTGATGGATGAGCTCCGTTCGCTCGCCGGTTTCTTGGGCAAGAAAATGTCTTAGCGTCGACGTGCGCAGGTTCTACTCGTCGTCTTGGCCGCGGCTCGCCGCAGTCAGCTCGGACATGTAGAGCATGAAAGTTTTCTGCACCAGAAAATCCGCGTAGAAGCTCTCGCTCCCGCGCGCCCGTAAATCGTCCGCGGCTGCGAGCAACTCCCCAACTCCGGGCTTCTTTACCAAGTGGAACAGGTAAGCCAGGTCCAGGAGCCGGGTCGCGTGGTCTTCAATCACCGCCCGATCGACGACTAGGGCTTTTGCCTTGGCCTTGGCTTCGGAATATCGCTCCGCGTTCCGATCGGCGCCGGCCGAACCTTCTTCGGTTTCCATCCGCCCCAGCTCGTCGACCAAGATTGCCATCGAGCCAAATTCCAGCCGCCATGTCATTGTTTCGTCGAATGCCCACAGAAGGTCTTTGCTTGGGTCCGCTTCGGCGTCTCGAGGAAGCGAATCGGCGGGATGGGGGATCGGCTCGACTCCGTCCAAGGTGGATCGCCAGTAGGCGATCGTCGAAGGAAGTCCCTTCGACTTGCGAACGACCTCGGCAATTCTGGCTCGGGCAAAATCGGCCGGGACCACCGCTCCGGTCATCCCCGCGGCTTCCAGGGTTCGGAATGCCGCCGTCCGCTCCTCCACTTGGTCGACCGGAACCTCGCGCTCCGAGGCGTCGACAACCGCTCCACGGTTATCGAGCTCCGTAATGAGCCACCGGAACACGCTCCCGGACTCCCGTCCGTAGCACACCATCGTCTCACCCATTCCGTTCGTGCTGGCGAGGTAGCCCATCTCGGCCGGTAGATTCGCCGGCACGGGGGCGGCGGGGGTTTCGCCCTCTTCGATCGGCTGCGGCTTGTAGCCTGCTTGGCCCAGTAGAAAAAGAACCTTGCGTAAGGCCCGGCGATCCGGTTTGTCGGGAAAACCTCGCTCAAGCTCCGCCACCGTGTCTGCCAGGGGCTGGCTGGGGTCGGTCTTGGCCAGCTTCTCGAACTCATTCCACTGCCGGGATTTGATCCAGGCGCTCCACTCGCGGCGCATGCCCTAAAGGTTACTGGGTTCTGAGGTTCTTAACATTCTTAACAATCGGTTAATTAGGCGGCGGTAGCTTCTACTGCGTAAGAAATCAGGAAACTTCGAATGTCGAACCAATCCAACCTTAACATGAAGTGGGTCGCCGGCCTTGCTGGCCTAACGCTCGCGGGAGCCCTCCTTGCCGGTTGCGGCAGCGGCGGCGACTCCACCGCCACAGGCGCAACGACGGGAGCGGAGACCAAGGGTCCTGCTCCTAAGGCCGGTGATAAGAGTGCTCTCAACATCGACGGCAGTACCACCGTCTATCCGATCGCCAGCGCCATGGGAGAAGAGTTCGGCGCGGCCAACAGCGACGTCTCCGTCGTCGTCAACAAAGCCGGCACCGGCAGCGGATTCCAAAAGTTCGAGCGAGGCGAGATCGATATCGCCACCGCTTCCCGCCCGATCAAAGCGGAAGAGGACAAGGCGCTCAAGGATAAGGGGATCGACTACATCGAACTTCCGGTCGCCTTTGACGGCGTCTCGATCGTGGTGAACCCGGCCAACAAGTGGATCACCAACGTCACCCTCGACGAGATGAAGAAGGCATGGGCTCCGGGCAGCCCGATTAAGATGTGGAGCGACATCAACCCCGCTTATCCCAAGGAGAAGATCAACTTCTACGGGCCGACGGAGAACCACGGCACCTACGAGTACTTCACCGAAGCGGTAGTGGGCAAAAAGAACACGATCCGCGAGGATTATCAGCCGAACCAGGAGTACACCGCCATCATTCAGTCGGTCTCTGGCGACAAAGACGGCATCGCGTACGTCGGCTTCAACTACTACGACACGAACCGGGACAAGGTGAAGGCACTCACCGTCAACGGAGTCGCCCCCGAAGCCGACACGATCCTCGGTGGAACCTACACCCCGCTTTCCCGGCCTCTCTTCCTGTACGTTTCCAAGAAAGCGCTTGCCGATAAGCCTTCGGTCAAGAAGTTCGTGGACTACGCCCTCAGCGACGCCGGGCTCAAAGCGGTCACCGAGGCCAAGTACGTGCTGCTTCCCAAGGAAGCTTACGACCTCGTAAGAAAGCGATTCGAAGCGGGTACCGCCGGTTCCGTCTTCATGAGCGCCAAGCCTGGAATGAAGATCCAGGACGTTCTGGCGAAAGAATCCGCCGGCAAGTAAGAACATGGCAGGAGTGCCAACCACTGCTCAGCAGACGATCGTCGCCGTGGCCGAAAAGCCGTGGCGGCGGTCGCTCGGCGCGAGGGGAATCCGGCAGGGGATCGTTCGGTGGTTCTGCTTTGCAGCCGCGCTTGTAAGCGTGGCCACGACGTTTGGAATCGTCACCGTGCTGCTCACGCAGTCGTGGCCCTTCTTTCAGCACGTTTCCCTGGCCAGCTTTTTTGGCGGGACGGTGTGGAAGCCCACGACGTCTCCCCCGAGCTTCGGCATCTTGCCGCTTATCACCGGCACCCTCATGATTACCGTCGGCGCGGGCTTGGTGGCGCTGCCGCTCGGCCTCCTGAGCGCGATTTTCATGAGCGAGTACGCCCCCAAGCGGGTTCGAGGAATCCTGAAGCCGGCCCTGGAGCTTCTCGCGGGAATTCCGACGGTCGTCTATGGCTACTTCGGCCTCTTCTTCGTGACCCCTCTGTTGCGGCACGTGCTCCCCAGCATCCAGAGCTCCAACGCCCTCTCCGGCGCGGTCGTCGTCGGCATCATGATTCTGCCTCTCGTCTCCTCGCTCTGCGAGGACGCTCTCGCCGCCGTTCCCCGAGCCCTGCGAGAGGGGGCGTACGGCTTGGGCTCCACCAAGATGGAGGTCACCACGCGCATCGTCGTCCCGGCTGCCCTCTCGGGCATCATGGCTTCGTTCATCCTCGCTCTCTCTCGGGCACTGGGGGAGACGATGGCGGTCACTCTTGCCGCCGGCGCGAACCCTCAGCTCACCCTGAATCCGGCGAAGAGCATCGAGACGATGACCGCGTACATCGTTAACACGAGCAAGGGGGACATCTCTACCACCGGGCTTGTTTTCCCCTCGCTTTTCGCGGTCGGCGCGACTCTCTTCGCCATCACGATGGTGATGAACCTGATCGCGCAACGGCTGGTGAAGCGATTCCGACAGGTGTACGCATGAGCTTGGTTGCCGCCAACCCGCGGCACCGCGCCCGCCGGCGTCGTGCGGACGCCATTTTCCGCTATCTCTGCTTCGGCGCCGCCGCCCTTGGGGCCGCGATCCTGGTTGTCTTCCTTGCCAAGATTTTCCTGGACGGACGGGCTCGCCTGAGCCCCGAGTTCCTCACATCTCGCCTCTCGCAGCGTCCGCTCAAGACCGGAATCTGGCCGGCGGTGGTGGGCAGCTTTTACGTGATGATCCTAACCGGACTCATTGCCGTCCCGATCGGCGTGGCCGCCGCCGTCTATCTCGAGGAGTTCAACACCCATCGCAACCGCTTCACGGCCTTCGTTCAATTGAACATCGCCAATCTGGCCGGCGTCCCTTCGATCGTATACGGCCTGCTCGGGCTCGCGGTGTTTGTGCGCTGGATGGCCCTCAAGCAGAGTGTGTTGGCGGGCGCCTTCACGATGGCGCTCCTGATCCTTCCGATGGTCATCATCGTTACCCAAGAAGCGCTCCGGGCGGTCCCGAAGAGTTACCGTGAAGGTTCGATGGCGCTCGGGTCCACGCAATGGCAGGCGATCCGGTACCAGGTCTTGCCGACGGCGCTACCGGGCATCCTCACCGGCGTCATCCTGGCTCTCTCGCGAGCGATCGGTGAGACGGCGCCCCTTATCGTCGTCGGGGCGGCGAGCTACGTTTCGGCTTTGCCGAAGAAGTGGGACGACCACTACACCGTCCTGCCGATCAAGATCTTCGACTGGTCGCTCGAAGCTCGCCACGAGTTCATCGACGACGCGGCCGCCGCCATTCTGGTCCTTATCGTCGCGCTTCTGGCGCTGAACTCCGTCGCGATCTACCTGCGCTCCCGGGCGCGCGCGAGAATCGGCTGACTTCGAGTTCGCGGACTCCACGTTACAATAGAGACATGTCGCTCGTCGTTCGTGAAGAGGGCTCCGTACCCATACCGGAGGAATTGGCCGAGGAATTTGGAATCCACAAGGGGAGCCAAATCGAATGGGAGCGAACGGCTGATGGCTCCCTAACTCTCCGTGCCACGATGTCCCGTGAAGAGACGATTCGAGCCATCCGAGGCGCCGGTCGTAAGTTCTTGAAGCCGGGTGAGAGCGGCGTCGAGAGCTTTCTCCGGTGGCGTCAGGAAGAACGAGAACTGGATGACACCTATTGACCCATCTCCTCGACACCTCGGCGGCCCTTGCCCATTATTGGGGAGAAGCGGGGGCAGACCGCGTCGATGAGCTTCTCCGGGAGGCGGGAGTTTCAATAGGAATTTCCGTCCTTTCCGTCTTCGAAATCGCCCAGGCTGTTGCCCACCGTACAGGTGACGATAAGGAGGGAGGAACCGTGGCGAACGTATATGCGGGTCTCGCCCATGAGATCGCTCCCGTTTCGATGGAGACCGTTCGAGAAGGGCTCGATCTCCGCCGCAGCGCGACGGCGCGGATTGCTCTGGCGGACTGTCTAATCGCGGCGACTGCCGCTCAGAATGGCGCGGTCCTCGTCCACCGCGACCCTCACTTCTCAACCCTCCCGGCGGAGAGGCCGAGGCAAGAAGTGTTGCCGCCGAAGTAGTACTCGTTAGATCGAGTTCAAGACTGCGGACCCAAGATGCGGCCGGCGAGCAATAGGCCGAGCCATGCGCCGATAATCGACAGGATGACCGAGCCGAGTACGTAGCCGAGCGCTTGCCCATACAGCTTCCCCGTCATCAGCGCCAGTGCCTCCCAGGAGAAGCTGGAAAAGGTCGTGTAACCCCCTAGGATTCCGATCGCCAGAAAGAGACGCCAGTTGGGATGCCAGTTAAGGGCGGTCGACAGCCCGAGAAAAAGGGATATCACGAACGAGCCCGTCACATTGATAAAGAACGTGTGCCACGGAAACCCTTCGTCTAGCCGGCCTTGAATCCAGCCTCCGAGCCAATACCGAAGGTTTGCCCCCAAGAATCCGCCGGTTCCCACCAGTAGGGTTTGCAGAAGCACTTTCATCCGAGGTCACCGAGCCGCCGAGGGAGGGAGTAGAGGAGGCAATATTACTCTTTGTGGCATTTTCGTGAACATCAGGCTACCGCGCCGGGTCAGAAGTGGATGCCCTTTCTATCGTGAAGGGGTTTGAACACTTTGAAAAACCTAAGGAGAGAACCGATGTCGATGTTCCAAGTAGAAAGGCGGCAAAAAGATGGCGGGCGGCCGAAGCAGTTGCGAAAGCGAGGGGTGCTGCCGATGGCGCTTGTCGAGCGTACGCACGAAACGATGCTGATCCAAGCTCCGGTGGACGCTTTGCGGCACGCGATGGCCCACGTGGATAGCCACGGCCGCATGCAGATCCAGATCGGGGGAGAGGGCGGCTCCCGCCAAGCCATCGTAAAGCACGTCGAACAAGACGCGCTCCGGCACGAGCTTATTCACGTTACTCTGCAAGAAGTGGCCGACGAAGATACGATCAAGATGGACATCCCAGTCGTCGCGACGGGCCACTCCGCCGCTACCGACGAGTCCGGCGTGGCGCTCAACACCATCACCGATCACATCAAGATTCGCGGCCGAATCATGGACATGCCCGAGCATATCGAGGTCGATATCTCGAACATGGGCGTGGGCGACCACATCACCGCCGGCGATCTCAAGCTCGCCGACGGAGTCGAGTTGCTTTCCAATCCGGACACGATCCTGTTCAGCGTAAGCCAGCTCAGAATCGCCCAAGAAGAGCCGGAGACGACCGCCTCCGCGGAAGAGGAACCAACCGAAACCGCTTCAGATTCCACCGAGGAATCCTAATCCCGGAGCCCCCTCCTCGTCGATGTTTGTGCGATGAGGAGGGGGTTGGGGGTGGAGAATTCCGGTCCTCAATTGCCTCGCCGCTTCCTTTGCGGTTTTCAACGTGTGCGTCGCGCCGAACCTCTTGGTGGCGAGAACCCCCGCGAGGAGCCGCGCCCAGTCATCCCGTGCGCTGACCTGCGACCATCGCGGTAATGTGTTTATTGCAGGGATGGTCCGAAAGTTTCTGGGATGTAGAGGGCGATGAGGGAGGTTTGCGGCTGGCTGTTGAATCTCGAGTTTGCTTTGTTCGGCCTCTATGGGGTCGTTGCGATTGCGGTTTGCTCCAAGGTGAAGTTAACCGGCCCTCTCGATTTCGCCTGCGCGATCGGCGTTGTCGTGAGCCCCAGCGAATCGAAGCACCACGATAAGCTTTCCCTCATTCTTCTAGGATTCGTCTGCCTGCTTTTAGTGCTTAGAATCTTAGGGATGCTTAGGGAGATCCGTGAGAAGTCCGAGGTCGCAGGTTGCCGCCTAGGTTCCGACACTTCCGACGCGGTGTAAGCTCGTGGGGATGAGGGCAGTCGCGGTTGGGTTGTTGATTTCCGGGTTGTTGGTCTGTGCGGGAGCCCAGACGGGTGGGCTCAAGACTCGGTGGGCGGCGAAGGTGGGAGAGATCCCCTTGCCGGAATATCCGCGGCCGACAATGGTGAGGCCCAATTGGACGAATCTCAATGGAAGGTGGGAGTTCGCCATGACGAAGGGCGGGGCGGCTCCAAGGGTATTCCCGGAGAAGATCCGGGTGCCGTTTCCCGTCGAGTCGCAACTCTCGGGAATCAACCGCATGGTGCCCGCCGGGAGCATGGTCTGGTACCGTCGGTCCTTTGCCGCTCCCAAAGGGGGCGGGCGCACGCTGATCCACTTTGGCGCCGTTGATTGGTCCAGCGAGGTTCGAGTAAATGGCGTCAGCCTGGCCACCCATCAGGGTGGCTACGACGCGTTCACCGTCGACGCCACCGACGCGTTGAAGGGGAGTGGTCCGCAGGAGCTGTTGGTGGGCGTGAGCGACCCAACCGACGCCGGAACCCAGCCCCGAGGCAAGCAGGTCCGCCGCCCCGGCGGCATTTTCTACACCCCTACCACCGGAATCTGGCAGACGGTTTGGCTGGAACAGGTGCCGCCGCGCTCGTTCGATCATCTTAAGATCGACACGTGGCCCCGCGCCGGTCAGGTGGAGATCTCGCAATCGATCCGCGGCGACGAACACGGTTGCCGCGTCCGCGCCGAAGTTTTGAGTCACGGACGAGTGGTCGCCCGATCCGAGGCCGGCGCCAGTGGCACGAACACCCTCAAGGTGGCGAGCGCCAAATGGTGGAGTCCCGATGCTCCCAATCTTTACGACGTGAGGCTCACCCTTCTCGATGAGAAAGGGCGGCGGATCGACCAGGTCAAGAGCTATTTCGGCTTTCGCGAGGTCTCCGTAGGCCCCGGTCCGGACGGCAAAACCCGCATCCTGCTCAATGGCAAGCCGACTTTCATGGTCGGCCCGCTCGATCAAGGTTTCTGGCCCGACGGTCTCTACACCGCCCCCACGGACGACGCCCTCAAATACGATCTCGATGTCACCAAGCGGCTCGGCTTCAACATGATACGTAAGCACGTCAAGGTCGAACCGGAGCGGTGGTACACGTGGTGCGACCGCATGGGGATCTTGGTGTGGCAGGACATGCCGAGCGGGGACGGCTCCATCGGTCCGAACGACCCCGACCTGCAGCGTTCGCTCTTCTCTGCGAGCATTTTCGAGCGCGAGCTCGACGCCATGCTCCGTGGCCTTCATAACCACCCCTCCATCGTCACCTGGGTTGTCTTCAACGAGGGCTGGGGCCAGTACGACACGGCTCGGATGGCACAAAAGGTCAAAGACGCCGATCCGAGCCGCATCGTCGACTCGGTCACCGGCTGGGCGGATCGCGGCGTAGGCGACATGAACGACTGGCACGTCTACCCTGGTCCCGGCTCACCTAAGCCGGAGGCGAAACGAGCGGCGGTGCTGGGAGAGTTCGGCGGGCTCGGCCTACCCACTCCCGGCCACATGTGGCAAGCGACCGGCTGGGGTTACCGCTCCTTTAAGACGCCAGGCGAGCTGACGGCGGCGTTCGAGGGGATTTTCTCCAATCTGCACTTGTTGATCGGGGACCCCGGCCTATCGGCGGCGGTCTACACCCAAACCACCGATGTGGAGACCGAGCTCAACGGCTTAATGACGTACGACCGGGCCGTTATCAAGATGGACCCGGCCCGAGTCCGCCGGGCGGTGACGTCGCTCTTCGGACCCGTGCCGGCGGTTACAACCGTGCTGCCCACCAGCGAGAGCACCGCCTACAGGTGGCGTTACACGGAGTCGGCACCCCCCTCGGGATGGCAGGGTTCGACCTTCGACGAGTCGCATTGGCTAGAAGGGCTCGGGGGATTCGGGACGAAAGAGACGCCGGGCGCGATCGTGGGCACCGAGTGGCGCGGAAAGGATATCTGGCTGCGTCGGTGGTTCGACGTTTCGGGCCGCATCCAAGACGGTCTAGCGCTACGAATTCATCACGACGACCAAGCTGAGGTGTACCTCGACGGCGAATTGATCTCGACCTTGCCGGGTTGGACGTCGGCTTATTCGCTCGTCACCCTGCCCAAGGTGAAATTGAATCCTGGTCACCACATCTTGGCGATCCATTGCCACCAAGACGCCGGCGGCCAGTTCATCGACGCCGGTTTGGTGAGGATCAAGTAGCGTCGGCGCCCTTGCCGAGGATCCCGGCGTACGAAGTACGCCGGAAACGGGCGAGACGCCCTTGGGCCGGGGTGCGGACGGGACGTCCGCGCTCCTTGGATCCGACGCTACGTTAGGTTGAAGAAGCGGCGGGTGTTCGAAGTAGTCAATGCGGCGCACTCGTCGGCGGAGATGCCGAGCGCGTCGGCTAACCCCTGGTTGACGTAGGCCACGTAAGCCGACCGGTTGGGTTTGCCCCGGAACGGGACTGGAGACATATAAGGGGCGTCGGTTTCCACCACGATGCGGTCGGGCGGAATGGAGCGCATCACCTCGCGGAGCTCGTCGGCTTTCTTGTAGGTGATCGGACCATCCACTCCGAAGTAGCCGCCGAGCGCCACCGCCCGGGCGGCTTCCTCCTTTGTTCCCGCAAAGCAGTGGAAAAGATAGCGGTAGGAAGCGTCCTCCTCCAGCACGTCGAGGAGGTCCGAGTACGCCTCTCGGGCATGAAAGACGATCGGCTTGCCGAGCCGTTTGCCGAGGGCGAGCTGATCCCGGAGGGCTTGGAACTGAATCTCGTGGGGCGCGTAATCCCAGTGGTAATCGAGCCCGATCTCACCCAAGGCGACGACCTTCGGGTGGCCAAGAAGCTGTTCTAAGGCGGGCAAAGTGGAGGGGTCGTAATTCGCCGTGTAGTTCGGGTGCCAGCCGACGATGGCGTAGACCGGCTCGAAGCGATCCGCAAGCGCGATCGCACGGTTCCAATCTTCTGGTTCGGTGCCTACGACCAGCACCTTCTCCACTCCAGCCTCGGCGCAGGCGGCGAGCTCGGCCGCCGGATCGGGGAACGCTTTTTCGTCGTTCAGGTGGCAGTGGGTGTCGATAAGCATGGATCGCTGCTCTCCAGAGCGGCACTCCCGGTGCACTTCTGTACACCGGGAGCGGGCGAGACGCCCGGGGTCCGGGGAGCGGCCGGGACGGCCGCGCTCCGGCGAGCCCGTCCCTACTCGATCTTGCGCTTGGGAATCGAGTCGTCCTTGCGCGTCTTCTCCGCCGCCGCTTCCGCTCGGTCGCAGAATTGCTCGGGGGTGATTTGCTTGTTCAGCATGGATGTAAGGGCGTCTTGGATCTCCTTGTCCATCACTTTGTAGTAGTGACGCGCCTGGTAGCAGTAGACCGCCTTGCTATCGTGGAACGCCTTCGCCGGAACCTGCAGGGTTTCCGGAAGCTTGGTGTCGTCGCTCCCCTTGATCGCCATTAGGGTCCCCTTCTCCTCCACGAACCGCTTGGCTACCGGCAGCGAAGTCATGTACTTGTACAGGGCGACCGCCGCCTTCGGATTCTTGGCCGCGCTCGGGATCATCCACGGCTCGATGTCGATCATGAGGGCGCTCGGGTCACCCTTGCCGTCCTTGAAGACGGGCGGGAGCATGAACTGCATCTTGGCTCCGGGCGGGGTCACGTTCTTCATCTCGCTCTCGAGCCAGGTTCCGCAAGGGATCATCGCGGCGTGGCCGTTGAGGAACTCGGTTTGCGACTCGGTGTGGCTGAGCCCGACGGCTCCTTCTTGGTAGAACCCTTTATCGCCAAGCTCGCGAATCATCTTCGCCGCCTGCAGCATCGCAGGTGATTTCCAGGCCCCAGGGACGAGGTTCTGAGCGTCGTTGATCGCTTGCAGCCCGCCCACGCTCTGGCACCAAGGCAGCAGCATTCCGAACATCATGTAGTACGGGTATTTGCCCTGGAAGGTGATCGGCGCGATCCCCTTCGCCTTGATCTTGGGGCAAAGCTCCAGCAGCTCTTCGTACGTCTTCGGCACCGTCCAGCCGTTCTTGGCGAACACGCCGGGGTCGTACCACCACCCCATTACGATCATGTAGTAGGGCAGCACATACTGCTTCCCGTTCAACTGCCCCAGCTTCAACAGCGCCGGCTCGAAGGTATCGCGCCACTTGCCGGTCCCCTCGTACGGCTCGGAATCGAGCGCCGCATCCAAGCTGTAGAGCTGTCCCTCCTGCACCAGACCCCAGTGGTCCATGTCCCATCCGGGAAACATGAGGTCGGGCGTGTCGCCGGAGACCAGCCGGGGGCGCAGCTTTTCCCACACGCGGGGGTCGCCTTCGACCTTAACTTTGACGTCCGGGTTCTTGGCCATGAACTCGTCGGCCGCCTTTTGGTAGAAGTCGATTCCGAAGCCGCCCTTGAACGCCTGCACCTCGACGTTGCCGGTCAGCTTTTCGCCCGGCTTCGCCACCGGAACCGGCTTAGCGGCCACCATGGCATCGTCGCTCGGGCTGCTTCCCGTGCCACTGGCCGATTTCCCTTCGCCCGAACATCCCGCAAGTAATAACGCGAGCGACGTCGCTCCCGCCCAGATCCAACCGTTCTTTGTCATGTTTCTTCCCTCGTGTGCGCTATCGTATTGGCATTATGCTGAAGGTTGCCCTCGTTGGCATCGGCTTCATGGGCCGCATGCACGCCAGCGTCTACGAAACTCTCTCCAACGCGCAGATCGTCGCCATCGTCGACAAAGACCCCAAGCGTCTCGAGCCGTTCGGCGTCAAGGGTTTTGCAACGGTAGAGGAGGCGCTCACCGCCGTGGAGATCGACGCCGTCGACATCTGCCTTCCGACCGACCTCCACCGAGAGTTTACGGTGAAGGCGGCCAACGCGGGGAAACATGTTTTGTGCGAAAAGCCGATGGCGCTATCGGTCGGTGAGGCCGACGAGATGATCGCCGCCGCCGAACGGAACGGGGTGCGGCTGATGATCGCCCACTGCATCCGCTTCTGGCCCGAGTATGCGTACGTCACCCGCCTTCAGCGAGAGGGGACGCTCGGACGGCTACTGTCGATCAACCTGACCCGATACGGAGAGTTTCCAAGCTGGTCGAGCGATAATTGGCTGGCGGATGCCAAGCGTGCCGGCGGCGGCGCGCTGGACATGCACATCCACGACACCGACTACGCCCTCGGCCTGCTCGGCGAACCGGAGGAGATGGCGGCGTTCGGCACCGAAGACGCCCGCGGCATGAGCCAAATGTTCACCACGATGCGATTCGCCGACGGATCGGTGGCGCACCTGGAAGGAGGGTGGAATCTGCCGCCGAAAACGCCTTTCAAGATGGCGTTTCGAGCCATCTTCGAGCGGGGCGCCGCGATTATGGATGGCGGACCGCTGACGATTTACGCGGAAGGGGCCGAGCCGCAGACGCCTGAATTCGAGAAGATGTCGACCGCCGGAGGTGGCAACATCAGCGACCTTGGCGGCTACTACCACGAGATCAAATACTTCGTGGACCGAGTGTTGTCAAGTGAGCCGTTCGAAGTTACCGATGCCCAGTCGTCTCGGCGTTCGCTCGAAGTGACGTTGGAAGAGATCCACCAGGCCCATGGCCGCCAGGCGGCCTGCGCGTGATCCTAGCGACCCTCGCGGCAGTGGCGTTAACCCGCGTCGGCATTCCGACGGCGGAGTCGCATCAACGCGTGATGCCCCCCAAACGGGCGTTGGGCGTCCACGGGGCTCCAGCTTCTTTCCCGTATCCCGAAGGGATTCCGTCCCCCAGCGAAGGGTTGCGAGGCACGAGCTACCCTGGTACCGACGCCGACAACCTCATCTACCCCAACGGGGTTGCGTCCGGAAAAGGCCGCAACCCCGTTGGGGTAGAAACCTTAGCGGCGGTCAGCACCAGGGTAGGACGCCGCTACGCGGCTTACCAACCCTTCGCTAGGGGACGCTATCCCTTCGGGATAGGAGACGGCGCGATCGCTTTCACCACTCCGAAGGCTCCCGCGCTTGGCGGGGCTCCGTCTGCTCCGAGAGCTTCCTTCGTCGCCTCGGGCGACAGGTTCCTCCTGAACGGGAAGCCGTTCGTCATCCGTTCGGGCGAGATGCACTACCCCCGGGTGCCGCGGGCGTATTGGCGCGACCGGATGCGGAAGGCGAAGGCGATGGGGCTGAACACGATCTGCACCTACGTCTTCTGGAGCCTCCACGAGCCGAAGCCCGGGAAGTTCGACTTTAGCGGCAACCTAGACCTGGCGGCGTACATCCGCACCGCTCAGCAAGAAGGGCTCTACGTTATCGTCCGGCCGGGGCCCTACATTTGCACCGAATTCGATTTCGGCGGCCTGCCCGCCTGGCTTCAAAAGGACCGGTCGATGGTGGTCCGGAGCAAGGATCCGAAGTTCCTCCGGTATACGCAACGCTACTTCGACAAGGTGGGCAAGCTGCTCAAGCCGCTTCTCATTCAGAACGGCGGCCCGATCATCCTTACTCAGGTCGAGAACGAGTACGGTTCGTACGGCGCCGACCACGTCTACATGGGCGCGGTGCGCGACGCCTTGATTCACGCCGGTTTCAGCGGCCAGCTTTTCACCTCCGACGGACCCGGCCAGGGAATGCTGAGCGGAGGAACGTTGCCGGGGATCCCGGCCGCGGTCAATTTTGGCGGCGGGGGTGAGAGCGCGATCGCGGAGCTGAAGAGATTCCGCCCCGACGCTCCGAAGATGGTGGGCGAGTACTGGTGCGGCTGGTTCGACCACTGGGGCGAGCGGCATCACCGGACCGCTGCCGCCCCACACGCGAAAGACATCGAGTGGTTCATCAAGAACGACGTCTCGTTCAACCTCTACATGTTCCACGGCGGCACCAGCTTCGGCTTCATGGCGGGAGCCAACGGCGACAAGAACTCGTACCAGCCGGACGTCACGAGTTACGACTACGACTCGCCTCTGGACGAGTCGGGCCGCGTAACGGAGAAGTACCGGGTGTTCCGCGACACGATCGCTCGCGGGAGCGGAGAGACCCTGCCGCCGGTGCCGGCTTCGCCGGCGCCGATCGCCTTGCCGACGTTCAAGCTTCGATACGACTTCAACCTCGACAATCGCCCTGCTTCCCGGGTGGTGGAATCCACGGCTCCCAAAACGTTTGAGGAACTTGGCCAGTCGGGCGGGATGGTGATCTATTCCGCGCAGACAAAGCTGTCGGGCCCCCAAGTGCTCGAGGTCCAGGGGCTCCACGATTTCGCGGTGGTGTCCGTGAACGGAAAGGTCGCCGGCACCCTCGATCGACGGACTTCTAGCCCTCGGCTCTCCCTGGTGCTTCCTTCAAATGGAAGCACGATAGAGCTCGCCGTAGAAATGCACGCCCGAATCAACTTTGGGCATGAGCTGGCAAACGAGCGAGAGGGGATCGTGGGCAAGGTGCTTCTTGGCGAACAAGAGCTACAAAATTGGAGCCAAGCCGCCTACCCGCTAACCGAGGCGCCAAAAACGTTTTCCTGGGGGGGCGCCGGCACTCCGCGTTCGCCTCTCATTTACCGGGGGGAGTTCAGCGTCTCCCACCCCGGCGATACGTTCCTCGATCTCGGGAACTGGACCAAGGGATATGTATGGGTCAACGGACATAACCTTGGCCGATACTGGACCGCGGCCGGGCCGCAACGGACGCTCTATCTTCCGGGATGCTGGATGAAACCGGGCTCGAACGAGGTGGTGATCATCGATGAGGGACCTCTGCAAAAGGTTCCCACCCTGGTAGGTCTCGACCATGCGATCCTCGACGCCCGTCCGACAGCGGGACTTAGACCGATCCGGAAGCCCGGTCAAACCGTGGACCTCACCCGCCAAACCGTCGCCGCCCAAGGCGAATTCACACCGAAAGTCATGTGGCAATCGGTGAAGTTGCCGGAGGACGACGTTCGGTACGTGGCGTTCGAGGTGCTGAGCGAGCACGGGCAGGGCCCGTTCGCCTCCGCCGCCGAAATCGAGCTGATCGGTCTCGACGATAAGCCGATCAAGGGGGTCCATGTCGTCTACGCCGACAGCGAAGAGCTCGACAACGAGAACGGCTCCGCCGCCAACGTCGTCGACGGCCAGCCCACCACGATGTGGCACACCCAGTGGGGCGACGCCCAGCCCAAACCGCCCCACCTCCTGGTCCTCGACCTCGGCACGATCACCCAAATCAAAGCCCTCCGCTACCTCCCAAGAGCCGACGCGCCGAACGGCCGAGTAAAGGCGTATCGGATCTATATGAGCACGATGGGGTTAGCTGTTGGCGGTTAGCGGTGAGCAATCCGGAAACCAGAGTCAAACCGCTAACTGCTAACCGCTAATCTGAATCACCATGCTACTTCTCGCTGCAATTGCCCTCGCCCAGACTCCGGCATCTATTTCCATCGTTCCGCGGCCCGGGTTGCTTCGAATGTCGGTCGGACACTTTGACTTGCGAGCCGACACTCGCGTAGCGGTAACGCCGGAGACGCGGGGGTTGGGGGATATGCTGCAGGGCTACCTGCGGCCGGGGACCGGGTTGCCGCTCGACCTTACGGACCGGGCGGGACGAAATACGATCGTGCTTCGCTTGGACCGAAAGCTCGCGAACCTGGGCGCCGAGGGGTACCAGTTGGACGCCTCGCGGGACCGGATCACCATCCAAGCGTTCGCCCCCGCCGGCGTCTTCTACGGCATTCAGACGCTGCGACAGATGCTCCCGAGCGACACGCTGCGCAAGGCGAGCGTCGGGAGACCGCGGTGGCAAGTCCCGTGCGCGTGGATCGAAGATAAGCCGAGATTCGTCTGGCGTGGCGCGCTCGTCGACGTCAGCCGCCACTTCATGCCGAAGGAGGCGGTTCTTCGCTTTATCGACGGACTGGCGTTCCACAAGCTGAATACCTTCCACATCCACCTCACCGACGATCAAGGCTGGCGGGTCGAGATCAAGAAGTATCCAAAGCTGACGACGGTCGGCGCGTGGCACAAAGCGAACGAGCTCACCGGCGACCCCACCACCTGGAAGACGATGCCGGACGGCGGCTTCTATAGCCAAGACGACATCCGCGAGATCGTCGCTTACGCCCAGGCGAGGTTCATCAACGTGGTGCCTGAGATCGAGATGCCGGGGCACTCGATGGCGATCATCGCCTCGTATCCGGAGTACGGTAACACCGGCAAGCAGTTCGAGGTGCCGCCCGTGAACGGCTACTCGCCGGACGTGGTCAACGCGAGCGAGCATACGGTGAAGTTCTACCAAGACGTCCTCACCGAAGTGATGGAGCTGTTCCCATCGAAGTTCATCCACGTGGGCGGCGACGAAGTGGGCAAAGACCCATGGAAGAAGAACCCGGAAATGCAGGCCCAGATCAAGCGGCTCGGGCTGAAAAACGAGGACGAGCTTCAGAGCTGGTTCATCCGGCAGATGGACACCTTCCTCACGCAGCACGGCCGGCGGCTGATCGGTTGGGACGAGATTCTGGAAGGAGGACTTGCTCCCGGGGCAACCGTCATGAGCTGGCGAGGCATCGAGGGCGGCATCGCGGCCGCCAAGGCGGGTCACGACGTGGTGATGGCACCCACTTCCAATACCTACCTCGACTATTACCAATCGACCAATCACGACCACGAGCCCCGCGCCATCGGCGGCTACGTGCCTTTGGAGAAGGTGTACGCCTACGAGCCGATCCCCAAGGATCTCACCTCCGCTGAGGCCGTGCACGTGTTGGGAGCCCAGGGCCAGCTCTGGACGGAGTACATTCCCGACCCCCGCCACCTCGAATATATGGCCTACCCGCGCCTCTGCGCTTTGGCGGAGCTGACTTGGTCACCCGCCGAAGGGAAGAGCTATCCCGACTTCTTAAACCGGCTGGCCCCGCACTTGGAGCGGCTGGCCAAGATGGACATCAACTTCCGCCCGCTAGACCCAGGCCGCTAGATCTTGTCGTCATACACATCGTTGGGTTCAAGGTCCAAGTGCACCGCTTTCATCCGACTGACCCACTCCTATGTTTGGTGACGCACATCGCACGAGTTAGGAGACCCTCGACTGCAAACCACGCAAATGCCGCAGTAGAACTGGAGAATCTACAGCACCAAACTCCCATCGCTGAGTAGGGGAGTTTGGTACTGCAGGCGCACCGATGAACTTTCAGCTCGCGAGAGGTGTATAAGGACAAGCCGCTAGATCCTGGGCGGAGGGAGAGCATGCTTCCGCCGCATCGTCTTGATCGTGGATAACCGCTTCTTGGAGGAGAAACGCGTAGATCGTCTTCTCGTCGGCGCCCATGTGGAGCAGTTCGACGATCTCCTGGGCAATGGGTCCATACCCGCTACTTACCGACGCCGGTTTGTAGTGCTCCCACTGACGGTACAGGATGAAATGAACGCGGCGTCGAAGTCGCGATTCCTCAAGCGGGTCGCGCCAGGTCAGTGCGACTTACCTCCGCCCGGTTGGGAGGACGGCAGCCGGAAAACTTCCAACTTGCACGTATCCGGCCCCGCAACGGCGAGGCTTTGGACGGCAGGTTGGAAGTCGGCATCTGTGGCGGCGAAGATGTTCGGGACGAACTTCTGAGGGTTCCGGTCGATGAGCGGGAACATCGAGGATTGAATCTGTACCATCAGCCGGTGCCCTTTCTTCCAGGTGTGAAACAGGTCGTTCAGCTCGATCGGAACCCGCGTGAGGTGGCCGGGCACCATCGGCTCCGGGTGCTCAAGTGAATTTCGGAATCGGCCCCGCATTACCTCCCACCGCACCAGCATCTGGTACCCCGCCATTCGAACGGTGGGGGTGACCAGTGTGTTCGCCGGTTCATCCTCCGGGTACACGTCGATCACCTTGACCACGTAGTCGGCGTCGGTGCCGGTGTTTTTCACATTCAAAGTCGCGTGAATCGGACCGGCCAGCGTTAGGTCTTCTTTCAACGGCTCGGTTTGGTACGACAGCACGTCCGGGCGAACCCAGGCGAACCGTTGGTTCTCCACCATGAATGGCCGGCTCACGCCGCCTGCGGCATCCCCTGTGTGGGGCACCGGCCGCCGCGGATCGCTGGTGTACGCGTCGAACGCCGAGGTTTCCGAGTGCGTTGGAGCCTCCGTCGAAACCGCGCCCTTGGGACGGAGATAGAAGGTGAGAGGCTTTGCTTCTTTAGGCGGCCACACGTCGAACTTGTGCCACTTATTGCCCCCGCTCTCGAAGACGTACGCTTCCGGCAAGCCCGGATCTTTGGCGTCGCGCAGGTAATGCTCGAAGAATGGAAATTGGATCTCCTCTCGGAATAACTTGCCGGTCTTGTTTTCGAACTCGATCGGCCCCAGCCGCTCTCCGTCGTCGGAAGCCCATTGGCCGTGCGACCACGGTCCCATCACAAGGGTGTTCGTGAGACCAGGGCTCCCATGCTCTAGCGCCTTGTATGTGTGAAGAGCGCCCCACATATCTTCGGCGTCGTACCATCCCCCAACGGTGAGCACGGCGGGACCGGCTATTCCCCGGTAATACTGCTCCATCCCCCGGACCTTCCAGAACGAGTCGTAGTTCGGATGCTCGTTCTCGGAGTTCCAAAACTGGTTGTTCCACCGGAAGATTTTTTGATAGTGGGAGAGCGGTCCGAGGTCGAGAAAGTAGCGGTACGCATCCGGGTACGGCATACGAAACCCGGGCAATCCGTGGTCCGTCGGAATGGGTCGCGGCGCGCCGAAGGAGGAGAGGAGCGAGACTCTTTGGGCCAAGAAGAACGCTCCGTTATGGTGGTCGTCGTCCCCCTTGAACCGGTCGGTCACCGGGGCTTGCGGCGAGACCGCTCGAACGGCCGGGTGGGCTCCCAGCAGCGCGTTTCCCGCGTAGAAGCCGGGCTGGGAGATCCCCCATAGTCCAACTTTGCCGTTATTGTTTTGTACATTTTTGAGCAGCCAGTCGATCGAATCGTAAGCGTCGGTGCTTTCGTCGTGCTCGACTCCCCGCTTGTTCAGCTTGGGTGGCGACGAGTACAGGTGCTTCCCTTCGCTCATCCACCGGCCGCGGACGTCCTGAACCACGAAGATGTATCCAGCCCGCTGGAACTCCATGCTAGGCCCTAGCCGCCCGATCCGCTTAATTCCGTAAGGTCCCGCCCCATACGGCGTCCGCTCCATCAGGATCGGCCATTTTTGATTGGTCTGTTTGGGGGCGTAGATGGCGGTGTAGAGCCGCACCCCGTCCCGCATCGGGATCATCGCCTCGGTCTTCGTATAGGTGAGTTTCGGCGCCTCTTGGAATGGGTTTTGGAGGAACGGGGGAAACAGGGGCATCGCTAGCGTAAACCGTAGCAGATTAGGTCCTGAATGGCCAAACCTATTGGGATCGAAAAAGCTGCCAAGAATCAACCACGGTATGCGCGCCGGACTCGTTGCTCTCTTGATCGCTCTCCCCCTCCTCGCCCTCGGCGCATCCATGGCGAGCCATCCAGCCTCGGGACATGGGACCGCCCCGGGAGCATTGGCGGCGATGGCCTTTGGAGCCGTTTCGATGTTTGGCCGGCGACGAACTTGATGTGGCTAGTCGGAAGTTTCGTAATCCCTTGGAAAAGGTCTGGCCTACGTGAACCCTCCCCCTCGGGAGAGGGAGAGGGTTCCACCGGGCAAAGCCTTGGTTCCTATCCCGTGCTCTGCACCTCCCAAGTACATGTAATGGCATCCTTTCTCTGGGAGAAAGGCTAGTCAGGCGGAACTCTCTCCCACGAAGGCGGACCGAGTCGGTCTGTTATTGATAGTTCCCTGCAGGCAGGCTGGCTAGAAGCGCAGCTTTTTTAGGTCGAGCGGTTTTTTCGACTCTTCTTCCATCTCGGTCGCGAACCGGTGGAGCAGCTTCCAGTAGGTACCTTCCCGGTCGAGGCCGCTCCAGAAGTGGTGGCTTCGATCCGTGAGGAGCACGTAGTGGCCGAACATGTAGTGGGCGACTTCTCGCGAGATGAGGCGGGAGTTGACCATGAGGGCCACTTCCTCCAGGAAGCCGCCGAAGTTTCTCCGGTCCTGCACGGGTACTTCGCACAGCGCGGGATCGTCGGTGGTGATCATCCGGAGGATCTGCTGGAAGACCGGGGTCTCTAGGAAGCGGCGGCGCATCTGGATGAAATGCTCGACTCTCCGTAGGTGGCTCTGGCGAGCGAACTCGAACGCTCCGGTTAGGAACGTGGTCAGCGCCAAGATGGTGCCGCCGATGATCGCCAGGTCCTTCGAAATCTCCAGAGTCACGGCGAGAGATTACTTCTTTGCTCCATGCAACTGATTAGTTGTATGATACAAGTATGTCGATCGCCGCGATCCGGGCCGCTTCGCGTCAGATGGTTCGGGAACTTGGAATGCTGGATAGTCGCATCGGCTGTCTCGACATGAGTGGGGCTCAGGCGCATGCACTTATGGAGATCGAAGCCAGCGGCAGCCTGACCTCCGGAGAGCTTTCCCAGCGACTCAACCTCGACCCGTCGACGATCAGCCGCACCGTCGCGCGGGTGATCGAAAGGGGGTGGGTCACCGCCGACGAAGGGGACGACCGCCGTAGCAAGCCATTGATGCTGTCTCCGGCCGGGCGAGACAAGTTGGAACAGCTCCATCGGTTTGCCGACGGGCAAGTCTCGGAGGCGCTCGCCCTTCTCACTCCTTCCGACCAGCAGTTGGTGGTGCAAGGGCTGGAAACTTATTCCCGAGCCCTTAGCCTGGCTCGTCGTCAGCGGGAGTTCACCATTCGCCCCATCGAGGCCCGAGACGATGCGGCGGTGGCCCGGATCATTCGGACCGTGCTGGTCGCCTTCGGAGTTACCGGGCCCGGCTCGGCGTTGTACGATCCCGAGGTCGACTCGATGACCGCGGCCTACTCGGAACCGGGTTCCGAATACTTCGTGCTGGAGCGGGGCGGAAAGGTGGTCGGCGGCGCCGGTTACGGCCCGCTTGCGAA
Organism: Fimbriimonas ginsengisoli Gsoil 348; assembly: GCF_000724625.1. GTDB lineage: Bacteria > Armatimonadota > Fimbriimonadia > Fimbriimonadales > Fimbriimonadaceae > Fimbriimonas > Fimbriimonas ginsengisoli. The sequence goes on from NZ_CP007139.1 coordinate 2,089,153, forward strand.
TGGAGACGGAACGGTCGCCGAGGTGCGCAAGATGTACTTCCTGCCGGAAGTGCGAGGGTTCGGCATGGGTCGCCGGATGTTGGCGAGGGTGCTCGACGGCGCTCGCGGGGCGGGATACCGCGAGATGTATTTGGAAACGGTTGCGCGTATGACCGCGGCTCGAAGCTTGTACGAATCGATGGGCTTTCGTCAACTTGATTCGGCGCAGGGGTGCACCGGTCACACCGCTTGCGAGATCTGGTACGGCCTCACCTTCTGACCGGCTCGACTGAACTTCTCGTTATGCCGTTGCGTCAGTGGCCTTTCGAACAGCATGGTCGGAACCGCTCTCACGCTCTTTGCCACCCTCGCCCTTTCTCCTGTATGCGGCACGAAGCCTCCTCTCACGAGGTTGGCTACGGCCGCCGCCCCGGGGATCGAGGCGATCGTTCCGACGGCCGGCGGTTACTACGCCCTTCGGCGCGCCGAGGAGCAGCGGAGCCTGTGGCTTGGCGACGCGCGGGGGAACCTCGTGTTTTGGGATAAGAGCCCCGACAACTCCACCTTGCTTGGGGCGGATCGAGACGGCCAGCCGGTGCTTGCCTCCGCAAAGTCGGTCCTTTCGCCGCGCCAGCGGAAACAGCCGATTCTGGTTCCGTGGGTGGAAGGCAAAACGCGTGGGGTCCAGCACGGCGTCTTCGTATCCGGAGGCGTTGGATCGATAACTCTGCAATGGAGCGAGGTGCGTGGGCCGGCTTGGACGCGTGACCGGCCGAGGCAATTGATCTTGGACGCTCCGTACGACCGGAGGATTTCCTCGGTGGGGGTTTCCCCATCGCTGAAGCGAGTGGCGGTATCGGCTAGCGGGTCGGCGGCAAGCCTCTTACTGTTCGACCTCCAAGTAGGCTCACCGCCCACGGCGGAAGTGCCTCTTCACTGGTCGGACGGAGGCATGCTGCCGAAGGACGCTCAGATTAATGGCCTGACGCTTATGGACGACCGGTTCGCGCTCGCCTTGATCGGCACCTCAGACAGCAGTACGGCCGGTGAACTCTCTCGCTTGTCTTTGAGCCGTATCTCGCTCTACACGGGAGAGGTGGAGCCGCTTGGCGAGTTCCTAGTTTCGAATCCCTCTCACGCCATTGCGCCGCTAGCGGATGGGACGTTCGCCTTGTTAGCAGTCGAGCAACGAGAACTCTCTCCGAAGCCTTTCGTGACGGTCGATACTCGCCGGGTCGTTTACGTGATGCAGTTGGCGAAGCCGTAGGACCGGTTTCGCTAGGGCTCCATGAACTTCCGCCCATAAAAGATCGCGCAAAACGTGAAGAACACAAATGGGAGCAGGAAGCACGGCCGGCGATCCGTGTACAGATGGACGAGTTGGAGGATGGCCAAGAGGCTCCACATCGCCACGATCCCGACATATACCCAGTGAGCTTCCCGACGCCGCCTTAGCTTTTCCGCGCCTTGGGAAGCGGCAGCGTTTGAACGAGACGGCCGGACTTCAGGCTATATACAAGTACCCGGTCGGTTTGCTCTTCGATCCCGTAATCTCCGAGCGGCCAGAGCACTTTGGCGATCGGCCGGCGGGCCCCGTCGGGTAGGTGAAGCGCAAAGTAGCGACCGACGGCCGGGTCTTCCTCTTTGCGGCTGAAGATCAGATAGGGGCTATCGCCGATGTACGAGTCGGCGAAGTAGAGGGGCGGCGGCTTGCCACCTTCGTAAGAGGGGATGCGGATCACTTTGAACGACTTTCCGCGGGCCAAGTCGAGGGCATGGACCCACTGATCGTTGCCGCCTTGCATTTCGTCGGCGACGAAGACGATGTACCGGCCGTCCGCTAACCCCGCCGGAACGCTCTTGTCCGGGATGTCGGCGAAGAGTTTGCCCGCGGTCCCATCCGGATTGAGTCCGTACACGCCGTCGCCCTCGAGCACGTAGCGGCGTCTCTTGAACTCGTAAATTCGTTTGGGCGGCGACCGGTACAGCATCGACGGGAGTTCCGAAAGCCGCCGGACCCACTCCACTACGTCCTTCCCGGGGCGCTGACGCACTAGAATCTGCGGACCGGTCGGCTCGCCGGAAGGTCCCATGTAGCGCAAGTTCATCACCGCGAATGTGCCGACGTGTTTCACCTCGTAGAAGTCGGCGTACTCGGCGCCCACTCCCCCGCCGTTTCGGTCCATGTATCGAAGCTCGTTCGCCTCCTTATGCCCGCCCCACCGCTCATCGTCCTTGAGCCAATCGTGGAACGTCTTGGCTGGGTCCACGCTTTTCGGGAAGGTCCGCGCCGGCGTCGAGATGGGTCGCCCGTGCAGCAGAAGGGTCCGCGTCTTGATCCGCACGGCAAGGTTTCCGTCCACGCGAATCAATCTGGCAACGCGGGCGTCGGACGCGGACGACATCGCCGCGAGCATTGCGCAAGGAACCCATAGAACCGTTTTCATGCTCTTGGTATCTGACGCGGCAGTTCGCCGAGGGGAACAAACTTTTCGGAGCGATTCGGCGATGGGCGGCATTGGCAGACCTTATAGACTGCGGTGGCCTGCCACCGCTTTTGTAAGCGAGCCCGCGAGCGTGCGGATAGACCCCCTACGTCCGAGGGGCGTGTAGACGCAGGTTGGCTCATACCTGCGCCCGGTGTACCTTCGGTGCACCGGGATCATCGGTGAGGGCGCCGACGCTACGTCCAGAGCCTTGTCGTCGGAGGCCAAACCGATTGCCCCGCCGTCGGGCAGGGTCCGGCCACCGGCCGGGCAATCTCTACGGACTCTTTGGAAGGACATGTGCTCGCGCCTGCGGGCAGCGCCCCGACGATCCGCATGTTTGGTCAAAGGGCGAAACTTCCCGCGCAGGTACGAACCAACCTGCGGCTCCTGGTCGGTGCCATCGAACCCGAGCCCGCGAGGGTCTTCAGAAATTAGCCCGGTGGTCGCTCCCGCGACCCCGGGTTAAATGGGGCCGATGCAGATCGACCCGGGACGGGTCGAAGAAGCCTGATACCGGGGCGGGCCGCCCCGGATACCCACGGGCGAGCCGCCCGTGCCACCGAATAGGTCTCCCCTCCTCACGGTTTGAGGAGGGAGACACACGAACTAAGCCTTAGGATCTAGGCCGAGGTGTTTGAGGTAGGCGTCCATCTTCGGCTCGCGGCCCAGGTAGTCGCGGAGCATGTCGCTGGCGTCCATGGTGCCGCCGCGGGAGAGGATTTTTCGGCGGTAGTACATGCCGGCTTCGGGATTCAGGAGACCTTTCTCCTCGAAGCGGGTGAACATATCCTGGGCGTAGACCAGGGACCACTGGTAGCCGTAGTACGCCGCGTCATAGCCAACGAGGTGGCCGAAACTCGCTTGGAACATCGTTCCCGGCTGACCCTTGTACAACTCGATCTCGCCGAGCATGTCGATGCCGGTCTTCGTGGTGTCGATGTCGCCGTTCGGCGCGGTGTGGTACCGCTGATCCACCATGCCGTAGTAGATCTGGTGCTCGGTCTCCAAACCGGAACCGAGCGTTCGCGCCTTCACCATTCCGGCGAGAAGGCTCTTGGGGAGCGGCTCGTTCGTTTTGTAGTGGCGAGCGAAGGTAGAGAGCACGCCCGGATCCCAAACCCAGTTTTCGAACATCTGGCTCGGCGCCTCGACGAAGTCGCGCTCGACGGCGGTTCCGGCAAAGTAGCCGTAGTGCGTCTCGCTCAGCAAGTTGTGCAGGCCGTGGCCGAACTCGTGGAAGAGCGTCTCAACCTCGTCGTGCGGCAACAGGCTCGGTTGGGTCGCGGTCGGCTTGGTGAAGTTGCACACCAGCGCCGCCAGCGGAAGCTGCACCGTGCCGTCGGAGTAGATCTTGTGGCCGCGCAGGCTCCAGCACGCGGCGTGGGTGTACTTGCCATCGCGAGGAAACAGGTCCATGTAGATGTTGCCGAGCTTCTGGTGCGTGGCGTTGTCGCTCACTTCGTACAGCTTCACATCCGGGTGCCAAATCGGGAGATCCAGCTTGGCCGCATCGGAAGTCACGTCCTTAAACGAGATGCCGTAGAGGGTGCTGGCTACGTTGAACAGCCCCGCGACCGTCTTCTCCGTCGGGAAGTATTCGGCCACCTTCTGCCCATCGACGGTGTACTTTTGCTTGGCCAGCAGGTTCTTGTAATAGCTCTGATCCCACGGGTTTAATGTAGCCTTCTTGTCGTGGGTGTCGGCACGTTTGATGGCGGTGAACTCTTCCCAATCCTTCAGCGCCTTCTTCCGCACGATCGGTCGCAGATCGGCATAGAACTTGGCGACGTTGGCCGCGCTCTTCGCCATTCGAGGCTCCGTCTCATAGTCGGCGATGTTCTTGTATCCGAGGAGGGTTGCGTCCTGGTACCGGAGCTTCAACATCTTCTGCAGAACGTCGACGTTCCGCTGGCCGCCGCGCCGCTTGTAGGCGAGCCAAAAACGGTGCCGGGTGTCGGGATTTGTCGCGTAGCCAAGAATGGCCGACGCCGCCGATTCGCCCAGCGGAACTAAATAGAGGCCGTTGCTCTGCTGGAATCGGGACATGACGTTGTCCGAGACTCCCTTGAGCTCGTTCTTGTAGAACGGAACCTTAGTGTCGTCGTCCGCGATGTTCTGTCCGAAGTCGATTCCGAGCTTGTTGATCTGCTCTTCGATCCCTTGGATCTGCTTCCGCTTCTCGGCTGGAAGGTCCATGCCGGCGCGGTGATAATCGCGGAGAAGGCGTTGCAGGAGCCGTGCTTGCTCACCTTGGAGTTGCGGGTGGGTGTCCGCATAAGCCTTGATCGCCCGGAAAAGGTCTTCGCGCTTTCCGAGGTTGATCCCCCAATTGCTGACCGCTTCGTCGGCCGCGCGGGCGTTGTCGCGCTCCTTGGCGTCGGTGGAGACGTTTTCCATGAAGATGAACAAACTGGTGTCTCGATCCAGTTGTGTGCTCATGTCGTCGTAGGCGCCGAGGGTGTTTTCGAAGTTGCGTTGCGCGTCCGGAACCGCTACGATCTTTGCGACGGCGTCGTCGGCGCGCTTGAGGGCGTCGGAAATGGGAGCCGGCACCTCTTGCGCCGAAGCGGCGAGCGCAAGCGCTCCCAGCCCCAACGCAGTGAAGGCACGCATGGCAAGGCGAATTCGATAGCTCATGAGTGTAACTTTTCCTACGTGCGACGTTTACCTGATCGTGCCGTAATTAGAGGCGTTGCCAGGGATGACAAAAGAGAAGGACGGTCGACCAGTAAGCGAAGGGGAAAAGCTGGCCCTGCGGCGGAAGCGCCGAAATCGGCGACTGTGGGTGTATGGGGGGCTCCTCGCCGGGCTTTTCGGGGCTTATTCGTTCCAACCGTACGAATTCGACTTTATCCCTCGGAAGATCCCGAACCCTAACCCGCCGGTGGATCCCGACAAGAACCGGCTGTTCGCGCCCGGAACGAAGATCCTGGTGATCACCGCACACCCGGACGACTCCGAGTTTTACATTGCGGGTTCGCTCTCTCAGCTGGGAAAGACCGCGGAGATTCAGCAGGTGATCTGCACCGACGGAGACAAGGGATATTACGGTCCGTTTACAGATTCGGCCGAGAACCGCCGCGTGCGGCGGATGGAGGCGACGCAGGCCCACGAGGCTTGGCACGGCAAGGGGATTACGTTTCTCGGACATCCGGACGGCCGGCTGCGGGCCAACGACGAGCTGGTCACCCAACTCGTCGACGCGATCGAGAAGTTCAAGCCCGAATATGTGCTCGCCTTCGACGGAGAGTATCCGCCCCGGTTCAGCCACCAAGACCACCGCCGGTCCGGCGACGCGGCGTTAGCCGCATGCAAGAGGTGCGGCGTGCCGAAATGGTGCCTTCTCTTCTCCACGATCGCCCCGAACTTCGCGATCGACATTACCGATATCTGGGATCAGAAGGTGGCCTTGCTGTCGATCCACAAGAGCCAGTGGGCTCAAAAGATGGAGGGGATCTCCGGCATGGTCGGCGCCCTCGCCGAGGAAGACGGGACAAAGTTCGGCCTCTCGCTGGCGGAAGGGTATCGCTGCGTCAAGATCCGATAATCGCTCGGACCGACAGCGACAATTCTCGCATGGATGTTGTATATTCTCAATCCGGCCGTCGTGGAGACGGTTATGACGGAGGAAAAACCCATGCTGATCAACCCGATTAACTCAACCTCCGCCTCGCAGGCACTCTAAGCCCTCGACTGGGCCCTGCAGGCGCTGGTTACAACGCGCCACCCATTCCGACCCATTTGTGGGCGTCCCGTTGTGGGCGCCTTTTTCCTTGCTCCGATCCAGCCGTTTGCGCATGGCGCGTACGGCGCGAACATGAAACTATCGTGTTCATGGGTCCCTGACTCTAAGGAGAAAAGGAGTTTCTCTCTTGCAGAACAGAACCCAAAATCGTCCGCGTCCGGCAGAAGCCGCACGCCTTGCCCTGAGGCGGCTTGTCCGCCGAAACAATCACGAGTCGATCCGGCCCGGCCGTTCGACCGTCGCTCTGCCCGAAGATCGAACGCGCCGCGACTCCCTCCATGGGTACGTCGTCTGCTTCGAGCTCGGCGAAGCAACGATCGTGGCCGAAGGCGGACTGTTCGCCTTTCAGGTCCCGATGCGCGAACTTCAAATCGGCCAGCGAGTCCGCTTCATCCGCGAAGGCGGAGAGTTCGAGCTGGTTTGAGGCAGGTAGGCGCTTAGCGCCTACCTCGCTTCCCCCTCTCCGTTCACAATGCGATGTGCCCGAACGAAAGCGTTGGCCCGTGGTCTGGCTGTTCGCCCTGCTTCCGTTGCTCGGATGGTGGGCGTATGGGCTATTGGACTTGGACGAAGGGTTTTACGGCGCGATCACCGCCGAGATGAACCGGCGAGGCGAGTGGATCACGCCGTTTTACAACGGAAAGCCTTGGTTCGAAAAGCCGATCCTTCTCTATTGGCTGGCTAAGCCAAGCCTGGCGCTTTTCGGGGATCTAATCGGCCCCCGGCTTCCTTCGGTTTTATGCACTTTTGGCACCTACCTCGTGGTCGCTTGGTTTGCTCGCAAGCGTTTCGGGGTGGCGGCGGCGCAGCTCGCGGTGCTTATTCTTGCCGGCTCGCTCCTTGTGGTCGGCGCGGGACGGATGATGCTGACGGACCCGCCGCTCGTTCTCTGCCTTACGGCGGCGATGTTGACGTTCTGGGAGTCGCTCGTCGAGAACCCCCGATGGCGAATCGCCACCGCTGCGCTCATTGGGTTGGCGATCTTGGCCAAGGGGCCGGTTGCCGCGATCCTTTTTCTCTTAATCGCCGGGTGGACTTACTGGCGCGAGCCGACGCTTCGACCCCGCTTCCGCGGCTACTGGTTGGCGGGGGGTGCGTGCATGCTCCTGATTATCGCGAGCTGGTACGTGCCCGCTTACCTCGCGAACGGAAAGCTGTTCGTCGATAAATTCCTGATCGAGCAAAACATCGGCCGGTTTACCGGTGGCGACGCCGCCCATACACTGGGAATCGCCAGCTTGCCGCTCTATGTTCCGATCCTGTTTTTGGGGATGATCCCGTGGTCGATCTGGATCTGGGGCGCTTGGCCTCGATGGCCGCAGACGCCCGCGCCCGATTCGCCGGTCGCTCAGGAGGATCTTGGGGACGCCTCTCGCCGATATTTGGCCGCCTGGGGAGCGATCGTTTTTGTCTTCTTCAGCATCAGCGGGGCCAAGCTTCCTCACTACATCCTGCCCGTCTTTCCTCCGTTCGCAATTCTCGTAGGCATCTATCTCCAAGATCGGGCTTGGGCGTACCGGCTGGGGCTCGCGATGTGCGCGGCGATGTGTCTTATCGCAAATGGCGTCTTCATCGCCTGGTACCGGATTAGCGGGCAAGCCGAAGCGCATGCCCTCATCCGGTACGTGCGGCAAGCGGGCGGCGATGTCGCGCTCTACCAGCTCGGCCGACGGAATAAAGAGCTCGGCACCGGGAAGCCGAAGCTCCAGGAAACCAGCCTTCCATCTTTGCTGCTCTACTTGGACAAAAACGCTTTGGACACCGACAACTTCGGCGAAATTCTGTCTCATCGGGGGCCGATTCTGGTCTTCACCCGGGCGAATCGAGTCCGAATCGAGGACTTCGCCACCGCCGCCAAGGCTGGGCGTCGTTTGGAAGAGCTTTTCCCGACGGTTAAGTTGGAAAACTTCAAGCTGTATCGGGTCAGATAGGAACTTAAAGGTCGTCGCTGGTTTGGTCTTCTTCGCCGCGAGCGATAGCTGGCTCCGGAGCATTCTGATGCCGCGTACACTAAGACCATGTCGACCGTGGACGTTCGCCAGCTTCCCGACCTCAGCTCCGATTACCCGCTCAGCCCGGCCCAGATCGCGCAGTATCGCGAAACGGGGCACATCCTGCTTCGGGGCGTATGCACTCCCGAGGAGGCGAGGGTCTATCGCGAGGTCATTCTCGACGCCACTATGCGCAACAACCGGGAGACCCGGCCGCTGGAGGAGCGCGATACGTACGGCAAGGCGTTTCTGCAGGTAATGAACCTGTGGTCCGGCGACGAAGGGGTTAAAAAGTTCACCCTCGCCCGGCGGTTCGGGCACATCGCGGCGCAACTAATGGAAGTCGACCGGGTTCGGCTTTACCACGACCAGGCGCTCTTTAAGGAGCCCGGCGGCGGGCACACGCCCTGGCACCAAGATCAGTTCTACTGGCCGCTCGACACTCCATCTACCGTGACGATGTGGATGCCGTTGGTGGACATCGACGCGACGATGGGTTCGATGAGCTTCGCCGACGCGAGCAACGCCAACGGCTTCATTCCGACCCCGAACGAGATCTCCGACGAGAGCGAACAGTTCTTCGGCGATTACGTAGCGGAGAAGGGGTTCAAAGTCTCGGGCGGCGGGGCGATGGCGGCCGGCGACGCCACTTTCCACTCCGGCTGGTGCCTCCACCGGGCGCCGGGAAACACAACGCAGCGGGTGCGCGAGGTGATGACGGTGATTTATTACCCGGACGGAACCCGGATTGCCGAGCCGAAGAACGAGTTTCAAAAGGCGGATCACCAGGTATGGCTGAACTCCATCGCCGCCGGACAGGTGGCCGACGGTCCGCTAAATCCTGTTGTGTATCTGTAGCTTGGAACGTATAAACAGCATGACCCCGGTTTTTGTCGCCCTTCTACTCGCCCAGGGAACCAAGAAGCCGCCCCCTGTGGACGTCTGGTCCCCGCCCACTCCGCGGGTTTTCGCAGCTTGGAACGGCCAGTTCGCCTTCAAAGTGTTGCCGACGGAGCAAGGGACGAAGGCGATTGGCTACCTCTTCTCCGTGGACGGCGATGGTAGCGAGCACGAGATTTGGAAGCGGGCGCTGGAGTGCGTTCCGGTCGAGGTGTACGTGTCCGACGCGGGACAGGTCGCGACGATCGACGAGTGGGGCGGCCGCGGGAAGAAGCATTCGCTGGTGACATACGACGCCAAGGGGAAGACCACATCGGACCGGTCGCTCCGCGACCTTTTCCCGCGGATGGATCCCAAGCGGGAGGCGTTCATCCTTCAGACACCGTCCTCGTTCCAATGGATGATTCAGGCCCAGGCCGGCTTTTACATCCCCGGCAATACCCGGTTTTCGCCGGTTGGCCTTTTCGATCAGGATCTGAAGACGGGGGGTAGGCAGGTGTTCTGGATCAAAACGTTCTGGGGCGACCTGCTACGCTTCGACCCCGACACCGGCAAAGAGCTGGACCGGAAGCAGGTGTAGGGGCACGGCTGGGCGTCCGTGCCGCTATTCGATCAGGTGGCGGAGGAACGACTCGGGGCGGTCTAAGAAAGACTTGGTTATCTGGTAATGCTCGGTCTCTTTGTAGGTCGTTTCGCGGATCCCGAACTCTCCCATTTCGTAGATAAGCGCGTCCGGGTAGGACATCAGGATCGGGGAGTGAGTGGCGATCAGGAATTGGCAGCCGCTGCGGACGAGCCAGTCGACCTCCTTCAACAGCGTAAGTTGGCGAGTAGGGGAGAGCGCGGCCTCGGGCTCATCGAGGAGGAAGATGCTCTCGCTCCGCATTCGGTTCTGAACGATCGCGAGGAACGCCTCGCCATGGGACCGGGTGTGGAGCGATGCCTCGCCGTACCAGTCGCGGGCGGATGGGTCGGCTTTTTCGCGCCGGTCGAGGTCGCTGGCGAGATCGAACACCGTCTCCGCGCGGAGGAAGAACCGGTCGGCCGCGCGACGATTCCGGCTGGAGTTGATTCGCAGCGCGTCGTGCAATCCCCCGTCCGGAGGACGGTGATTCAGGCCGGGGCCCGCCTCGCCGCCTCCCTCGTCGAATCCCAATCGCACGGCGATTCCTTCGATCAGGGTCGATTTTCCGGCTCCGTTTTCCCCAATGAAAAACGTTACGGCGGGGTGGAGCTTAAGCCGGGTCAAGCCCTGAACTGCGGGGAGCGAGAACGGGTAACGGTCGAAGGAGGGGACCCGCTCGCGGGCCAGCTCGATGGAGTGGATAAACGGTTCGCGGTCGGTAGGCCTCGGTCGCACGGTGGGTTAACCTACCACGGTCATGCCGAAAGATTGAGCGAGTCGCCGGAGCGCTTCGGCGTCTTTCGACGGATCGAGGTGGACCCGCTGGCGGAAGTACCCTTCGAAGCCGGCGGGAGTCACCCAGGCAACGAACGATGCGTCGGTTTCGCCTACGTTGACGAACCGGTGGTGAACGCCGCGCGGGATCGATAGGAACCCACCCGCGCTCAACCGCCGAACTTCGCCGGCGAGGGTCCACTCGAATTCGCCGCTTAGCACCAGCGCCGCCTCGTCGGCATCCTCGTGGAGATGGAGAGGAGGCCCCGATCCCGGCGGGACGGTTTGAATCCAAACCCCGACCGGATCCCCTTCGAGAAGGAGGCGGACGGAGCCGCCAACCCCGGAGACGACCTCCCCTTCTTGGGAGGAAAGGATCTTAGCTGTCATGGCTATATGCTAGCGGATCAACTCAAGCCTCGATATCTATTCCGATGCGGCGGCCGAACCTCGGTAGCGGCGGTCGGCGACGCCGGTTCGTTGGCCGGTCTTCGGGTCGACGAAGACGCAGTTGGCGATCCCCTGGCTTCTCGTCGGCGCGAGTCTGTGGCCGAATCTTCTTAGATCGTCGAGCACGTCATTCGGCAGGAGCTCAGTCGTGAGTTCGTCGGGCATCCATTGGTGGTGAAACCGGGGGGCGCGGACCGCTTCGACTGGGCTCATGCCGAGGTCGGCCCGGTTCAGGAAGACTTCCAGCACGGTGTTGATGATCGTCGGTCCGCCGGGGCTGCCGAGGACCATCTCCAACTTGCCGCGGCTGAGGACGATCGTGGGGGTCATCGAGGAGAGCGGCCGTTTGTTGGGCGCGATCGCGTTCCGCTCCCCTTGGATCAGGCCGAACATGTTGGGGCTTCCCGGCTTGGCGGCGAAATCGTCCATCTCGTTGTTCAGCAGGAACCCCGCCCCTTCCACCGTGTCGGCGCAGCCGAAGGAGCCGTTTAGCGTGTAGGTGTTGGCGACGGCGTTTCCGGCCGCGTCGACCACGCTGAAGTGGGTCGTCTCCCGGTGCTCTCCCGGCAGCCAGCGACCCGGCTTGATATCGACGCTCCGGCTGGCCTTCTGAGGGTCGATTTCATTCCGGAATTTCGCCGCGTAGTTCTTGGCGATCAACTTGGACACCGGAACCCGAACGAAATCGGGATCGCCCATCAGCTCCGACCGATCCGCGAACGCGCGGCGCATCGCCTCCGTCGTGACATGGATCCGGTTTGCCGGGCTCATCTTGCGCGGATAACCTTCGAGGATGTTCAGCATCTCGATGACCGCCACCCCACCGGAGCTGGGCGGTGGCGAGGTCATGACCTCACGCCCTCGGTAAGTTCCGACCAGGGGCTTTCGAATCCGGACGTGGTAGGCCGCCAGATCGGTGCGGTCGATGATCCCACCGTGCGATCGCATGTGGATGGCGATGAGGTCGGCGGTATGCCCCTGGTAGAACTCGCGGGCGCCCTCCTTCTGTATTCGGCGTAACGTCTCCGCTAGCTGCGGCAGCCGGAGGGTTTCGCCGGCGACGTATGACTTGCCGTCTTTGAAGTACTCCTGGCGAGTTGCGTCGAATTTCGTGAGTCGATCGGCGTCGTGTTCGAGCGCCGAGGCCTGGGACCGGCTCAACGGGAACCCGCGCTCGGCAAGCTCGACGGCCGGCTCGACGAGGTCTCGCCACGGAAGCTTGCCGAAGCGGTGGCTTGCCTCTCCCATTCCGGCCACCGTTCCCGGCACGCCCGCCGCGAGCGGGCCGAGCGTGGAGGCGCCATTGCGCAACGAGCCATCGGGCGCAAGATACATGTTCCTCGATGCCTTCCGGGGGGCTTCCTCACGGTAATCGAGGAATACCTTGCGGCCATCGGTCATGCGGACGAGCATGAATCCACCACCACCGATGTTGCCCGCGGTCGGCTCCACGACCGCCAGTGCGAGCGCGGTCGCCACCGCCGCGTCCACGGCATTCCCGCCCTTACGCAGGATGCTCGCCCCCGCCTGGGCGGCCAGCGGCTCGTCGCATACGACGACCCCATTGCGGGTGGTCACGGTTTCCGAGTCGGCGATGGCGAGGATCGCAAGTACGGCAAGCATCCCTACGATCTTACAGCGGCCCGAGCTACTCGCGGCGGGCGGCACACGTAGGTGCCGGCTACACGCGCTGCGCGCGTAAAAAAACGGGTCCATGCATTGGCGCCGCCCTCTACGGCGGAGCCGTGTAGACGGCACCTACGTGTGCCGCGACTGTGTCTCGTATGATTGCAACGTGCAGCAACCGATCCGTGCGAAGAAACACCGTTTGCCGGAGGCTGCCTATATTGGCGAGAAAACCGTCCACATCACGGCGAACGTGGAGCATCGCCGACCGCTGTTCACCGATCCCGCGGTCGTCCAGGCATTCCTCGAAATACTGCGAGCCTGTTCTGCGGCGGAACGATGTTTGGTGCCTATCTGCTGCTTCATGCCCGACCATCTGCACCTATTGATGCAAGGCACAAGTGCGAACAGCCGGCCGAAGGCGGCGACGGACGCCTTTAAAGGCCGCTCTGGACATTGGCTGCTGCAGAACCGGCCGAACTGGAATTGGCAGGAAAGCTATTACGACACGAATCGTTCGGCGAGGCGAAGATTGGAAGCGGAAGGCGTTTTACATTTTTCAAAACCCCATGAGGCGGGGAATCGTGGTCGATCCGTACGAATATCCTTTCACCGGGAGCATAGGATACGACCTTGTCGAGATGTTGCACGAGATTTCGTGGTGACAGATATGGCTTCGCCGGGCGGCACACGTAGGCGACGGCTACACGGCTTCGCCGTGCGGCACACGTAGGTGCCGGTTACACGGCTTCGCCGTAGCCGAAGTAATCTACATTCCCGGCTTCGCCGTAGCCGGAGTCAAGAAACCTATGGAACCCGTTACCGTCGTTGGACCGAAGATCATCACGCTTAAGGATGTTAAGAACAATCCCAAGATCAGAAAGCTGATCGATGGGGCGAACGAGGTGATGAAGGCGATGGGTTATACCGAGCATGGCCACCGCCATGTGGGGGTCGTCTCCGGAATCACCGGCTACATTTTGGAGCGGATCTCGGTCCCTGAGCGCACCGTCGAGCTGGGGCAAATCGCGGCGTATCTGCACGACATCGGCAACGTCATCAACCGAGTCAACCACCCGTTGCACGGGGCCAACATCGCTTTTACGTTGCTCAACGAGATGGGGATGGACATCACCGAGATCGCGCCCGTTCTCGGCGCGATCGGCAACCACGAGGAGCTGACCGGAATCCCGATCTCCTCGATGTCGGCCGCACTGATCATCGCGGACAAGAGCGACGTGCACTTCAGCCGGGTTCAGAACCCGCTGATCGAGACGTTCGATATTCACGACCGGGTGAACTACGCGGTTCAGCGGAGCCGGGTCGAACTGAAAGACGAGCAGCGCTGCATTGAGTTAATGTTGGAAATTGACACGAAGCAGGCTACTCTGATGGAGTATTTCGAGATCTTCCTCAGCCGGATGGTGATGTGCCGGAAATCCGCGGAAGTGCTCGGCTACCGGTTCGCTCTCAGCATCAACGGCACCTATTTGGAGTGAGTATTGGAAATAACCTACCCCCGGCCCGAAGTTACGCGATCCAAGCCGGCGATTCGGCGGGTGGTGCAGGTGGTGGTTCTCGGCCTTGTCTTGCTGCTCTTGGCCTCGATCCTTGTACCGGTTAGCGCGGGAGGTGGCGGTTCGCCTAAGACCGCCTGCCTTTCGAACCTCAAGCAGTTGAGCATGGCGGCTAGCATGTACGCCCAGGATTTCGACCGCTTGCCAAGATTCGGCACATGGATCGAGGATTTGAACCCGTACGACAAGTCCACCCAGATCCTGACCTGTCCAGTTCTCAAGGAGCAGGGCAAGCGGTTCGGCTATGGCCTGAACGGTTTGCTTCCGCAGCAAGGCACGGATTTTGAGGACTGGAACGACACGCCTCTTTTCTTGGAAACGAGTTGGCTCGCGCCTAATGCCTTGGTCTATTCTCCGATTTCGACCACCCGACATGGCGGCGGAGGCTCTGCGTTTTTTGCGATGGTCACGCGAAGTGGAGGAACGCGGCTGACTTCGAAAGATTGCGCTTGATTCCGCCGCAGGCAGGGGTTAAGAGCAAAGAAATTGTCGGGGCCAATTGAAAGAACCCTTGGAATCGCCCTATCCACGAATGAATGTATTGAGGGTAAAGCCGGTTCTGCGGCCTTGGTGGGCCTTGGCGCTTTTGGGCCTCACTGCCTCGATTCTTGGATTCTTTTTCAATCCGGCGAAGGGAGAACGCTATCAGTTTGAGATGGGTCCGTGGCGTTGCGAATCCAATGCGCACGAGTTTGTCAGTGCCGCTCTCATCTACCAGAGCGACAACGACGACGCCTTTCCCCCGTCTGCGACCTGGTTAGACGTCTTGCGACCCCTTACCAAGGGAAACGATGTAGAGACGTGTCCGAAGGTTCTCGAGACTGGAGGGCGTTATGGCTACGCTATGAACAGGCGCCTGCCACCTCGCTTCGCCCAATTAGAAGCGCCACCAGAAACACCATTGATCTTGGAAACGGATCTCCTCGTGCCGAACGCAGTGGTCACTCGCGCGGTCCCGGTTGAGCGGCACCACGGCCAAACGTTGGTTTTTTTCTGCGATGGTCACCATACGTCGCCTAATCGCGCGAATTTCAAGATGCTGCACCTTGACCCCCGAATAACCAATGCCAAACCGATCAAAAAGGTGCCTCAATAAAGTAGACGGAAATCTGCAATTGTGCCCGGTTACAGGTTCGCCCCCAGCATCAGTGGCACGTATCTGGAGTGAGACTTGGACCCGCCCTACCCCCGCCTCGTTGCTACGCTCGAAAAACCGGTGAACCGTCCGTGGCTGACGTGCCCGACGGCCGGGTTCTTGTTGGTGGCGGTGGCGGCCGTTCTTTTCCCGGTCCTAATGACCGACAAAGGTTCACGTAAGTCCCCCTGCCTGTCTAACATAAAGCAACTCGGTACTGCCGCGTTCCTTTACTCGGAGGATAACGATGGCCTGCCGCCATTTTCGAGTTGGCTCGAAGATCTGCGCCCGATTTACAAATGGGACGAGGTGGGATCTTGCCCGGTTGTTCTCAGGTCGGGTGGGCGATTCGGATACGCACTGAACGGATTACTTCCCCAGCACGGGAATGTATTTTCCGGGTGGAGCGAAACGCCGATGATTGTGGAGACCGAGCATCTCATACCCAATGCGGTGGTCACTCGTCCCCTTCTCGTCACTCGCCATGATGGATTTGTAAGCGTCCTGTTTGGCGATCTCCACGTGCGCTCTGTGGCCACTGCGAAGTACGAAAAATTGCGCTTTATGCCACCCGTGAGCGATGCGAAACGAACAAAAAGTGTGCCTCAATAAATGTAGACGGAAATCTACATAAATGAGTGCAGCGAAGAAAGGAGACGTGGGATCGAAGGCGGGCCGGTCGGAAGTCAAGGGGCGGGAGCGAACCCCGTCGAAGAAGGTGAATGCGGCCAGAACAATCGGAAACGAGCCTATTCCAGACACAAATGAGGCTCGAACAAAGCGAGTTTTATCCGCTTTTGCGGCTGGCCCGGCCGGGAATGCAAAGGGTACGAAGCCGGCGAAGTCTTTAGACTGCGGTGGCCAGCCACCGCTTTTGACCAGCGAGCCTGCGAGCGCCAGGTCCACTCCAGCAGTGAAAAAGACAAAGAGCCCCTCGGAGCCGAAAGAGCCTCGTCCCCCGGCCCCGGCGACGGTTAAGCAGGAGGCCAAACAAACGAAGTCGAACGCAAAGAAGAGCGACGCTGTCGCGGCAACCCCCGATAAATCGCTGCTACAAGGCGCCAAGCCGGTAGGCACGAAGGCCGGGAAGGCAAGAGCAACCAGCACAGTAGGTCCGGTTTCCAACGCATCGGGGCCTGAGGCCGAGAAGGCTAAAACGGTTGGGAGGCCGAGGCGAGTCGTCGACGGGATGTCGGCCGTGTCAACAACGGTGGGCGCCGTGTCCGCGCCGAAAAAACCCGCGTCCAAGAAGCCGGAAGGCGAGGTCAAGCCGGTTCCCGTGGTGAAGAAGGTCCGAGCCGTTGCCGAGCCAAACCCTGGTCTAACCGCCCGAGAAGCGGAAAAGAACACGAAGCCGAAAGTGTCGGCGCCCACGCCTGCCAGCGCCAAGGTTGGATCTAAGCCACCTACGCGTGGGCAGGGGCCGACGGTGAAGAGTTCGAGAAGGGTGGCGGACTCCCCGAAAGACAAAGTTCCAATCGCCGCTCCAAAGCAAGGCAAGGCCCGAAAGACTACGCCATCTTCGCTCCCTGAGCCGGCCCGGTCTAAGGCAGTCGAGGGTAAGCCCAAGCCGGTCGGAAAGGGTTCGAAGGCGGCCAAGTCTCCGGTGTCAAAGCGTCCGGCCGGACTCCCTCACCCCCAACCCCCTCTCCCTCGTCCGGCACAAGCATCCGGAGGAGGGAGAGGGGGCTCCGGGTCGAAGGCGGCGGCTCCAAAGCGAAAACCGCGAAAGAAGCCGGAACATGCCGTCCTCTATATCGCTCGAGGAGGGAGCCCGCGGGGGGCGCCTGACTATGAAGTGCCATTTCCGACCCGTCCACAGGCGCTGGCGTTTCTCGCCAATCAGCATGGGTTGACGACGGAAGAGGTGCGGAAGCTGGCGAAGGGATCTAGCCTCCGCCTTAAGCGCCAATGGCATGGTTCGGAAGCTTGCGCGGTGCGGGAGATACGAATGACGCCGGATGAGGCGCAAAGAGCGCTTTTTGGCGAACTTTCAAGGGGTTCCTAGCTCTACAATGTCACATGAAAGCAGCTTGGGGCATTGGCGTGGCGCTTGTGCTGGTCGTCCTTGGCTGTTGGATCTGGCCTTTGGCGACCGGCAGCCCACCCGGGGGGAGTCCAGACGCCTGTCTGTCCCGCCTCGCCAAGCTCTCGAACGCTTTGCAGCTTTACTCGGCGGATTATAACGACCGCTTTCCACCCGCCGAGACTTGGCAAGAAGCGATCGACCGCTACGCCGGCACCAACGAGGCGCTTCGATGCCCCGGGGCCCCAAATTTCGGGTACGGATTCAGCCGCGCTCTCGGGGCCAAAGAAATGAAGAAGGTCGTTTCCCCGTCCACCTCGACCGTGATCTTCGATTCGAAAGTGTTGGCGAAGAATGCGATCGGGGATATGGCCGATCTACCTTCTCCGCCGCGGCATGGCCGCTATAACGCGGTGCTCTACGTCGATGGCCACAGCGGCGCCGTCGATGGCGCCGGTAAGCCGGCGAGACCCAACAAGTAGCATCGGCTCCCAGCCGATGTTACGAGAAGGCTCCGATCAACAGCTCGTACGACCTCCTTCGAGCCGCGTGGGAATGGACCATCGTGGTCGCCATGATCTCTTCGACTCCGGCGGCCTCGGCTAATTTGGTCAATCGGTCTCGTACCGTGTCCGGACTGCCGACGGTGATCCGACTCCGGTTTTGGCGGACCTGCTCGCGCTCGGCTTCGCTATACGGGTAAGCGGCGGCTTCTTCGATGCTGGGGAACTTGCCGAATCGGCCTTGGTGCAATCGGAGGATCGCCAGATCGTACGACCGAGCCAACTCTTCCGCCTCTTCGTCAGTCTCGGCGCAGAGAACCGAAGTGGCGAGCATCGCTTGAGGCTCAGTGAAGAAGCCGGAAGGGCGAAACTCTTCCCGATAGGCTCGTAGGGAGGCCACCGCCGGGCCGGGACTGATGTGGTGGGCGAAGGCGAACCCTAAGCCCAGTCTCGCCGCCAGGTGCGCGCTGTAGTCGCTGGAGCCGAGCAGCCATACCTCCGGCGTGGGGGCGTCGAGCGGAATCGCCTTGACGCGTTGGAACGGATGGTCGGTCGGAAACTGGTTGATGAGGAAGGCGAGGGTCTCGCCAAGCTGCTCGGGAAAGTCTTCCGCCATCACCGCCTCTTTTGAGCGGCGCAAGGCGAAAGCCGTCAATTGATCGGTTCCGGGCGCACGGCCGATCCCCAGGTCGATGCGCCCGGGATGAAGGGTGGAGAGGACGTTGAACGCCTCCGCCACCAGTAGAGGGTTTCGGTTCGGCAACATCACGCCGCCGGATCCCACGCGGATTCGCGACGTCACATCCGCCACTTTCGCGATCATGATTTCGGGGATGGGGCTGGCGGTGAAGGAACTGTTGTGGTGCTCGGCGAGCCAATAGCGGTGGTAGCCCAACTCGTCCGCTAAGCGGGCCAAGTCGAGCGTATTGCGTAATGCCTCCGCGCCGGTCGAGCCATCGGAAACCGGCGAAAGGTCCAACACAGAGAGGGTCATTACCTATATCTACGTCGTTCGCGGGGAAGCCGAACGGGCATGGGAAGGAGCCAAACAGCTACCCTGTAGGTTATCAGCATGCCCAAGCCAAACAAAGAAACGAAACGTAAGGGAGAGGCGCCGCCTAAGCGAAAGGCCGGAGCGAAGTCCGTCGTCCCTAAAAAAGCGAAGCGCGAAGACTTCCTTCTCGACCCGAAATTCAAGAAAGCGAAGCCCGCCGCCGCCGGTGGCCCGCCTAAGGAAAAGAAGGCGAGGGCCCCTCGCCCGGATGCCGTTCCAGAGTTCACTCCCGTGCCTCCGCTCGTTCGGGTTCCGGCCCCAGTCGAGCCGACGACGTTCGCGGAACTTGGACTCGACGAGCCGATCGTCCGCGCGGTCGCGGAGATGGGTTTCGAGACGGCAACCCCGATTCAAGCCCAGGCGATCCCGGTTCTTATCGTCGGTGGCGACCTCATCGGTCAGGCCCAAACCGGCACCGGCAAGACGGCGGCGTTCGCCCTGCCCATCATTCAAAAGGTCGACGCAGATCTGAGGAAGACCCAGGCCCTCGTTCTCGCCCCCACGCGCGAGCTCGCGGTTCAGGTTGCGGGCGGCATCCACGACCTTGCCAAGCACACGACGCTTCGGGTCGTCCCGGTTTACGGCGGCCAGCCGATCGACCGCCAGTTCCGCGCCCTTGCCCAGGGGGCTCACATCGTCGTGGGAACTCCCGGACGCGTGCTCGACCACCTTCGCCGTGGCTCGCTTTCGCTCGCCGACGTCAAGATCTGCGTCCTCGACGAAGCTGACGAGATGATGGCGCTCGGATTTGCGGAAGACATGGAAGCGATCCTCAGCCAACTTCCGGACACGCGCCAGCTCGCTTGTTTCTCCGCTACGATGCCTCCGCGAGTAAAGACGCTTACCGAGCGGTTCCTGCGCGACGCCCGACATATCGCGATCGACTCGCAACACCGCACGGTCGACAACACGAACCAGACTTACTACGAGGTTCCGAAAGGGAAGAAGCTCGAGGCGTTGGCCCGGGTGCTGGATATGGAAACGCCGGGGTCGACCATCGTTTTCTGCCGTACACGGCAGGATACGAACGACCTGACTGAAGCGCTACGCCTGCGCGGCTATAACGCAGAGGCGCTGCACGGCGACATGGGGCAAACCGAGCGTGACCGCGTCATGCGCAGGTTCCGGGACGGGCAAGCCGACCTGTTGATCGCCACCGACGTAGCCGCCCGCGGCCTCGACGTCGACAGCGTCACCCACGTTATCAATTACGACATCCCGTGGGACGTCGAGCAGTACATCCACCGGATCGGCCGGACCGGCCGGGCGGGGCGTTCGGGCGACGCGATCACTTTGGTGACCGGCAAGGAACGTCGTCAGCTTCTGTTCATCGAACGGATGACCGGGGCGCCGATCAAGCCGGCGCGGATCCCGACCGCCGCCGACATCTCGGCCCGCCGCCGTGAGCTCTTCGCAGGGTCCTTGCGAGATGCCTTGGAGGCACGAAACTTCGACGGCCATTTGGCGACGGTCGAGGAGTTGGCGGAAGAGTACGATCACTCCGAAATTGCGGCCGCCGCGCTTCAGCTTCTGTGGGAGAGCCGGCATGACGCGGTCGACTCGGTAGCCGAGGAGTTGGCGATCGATTTCGAGCAGCCGGAGCAGGGAATGAGCCGCCTCTTCATCGGGATGGGCCGCCAGGACGGTCTACGCCCCGGCGATCTGGTGGGAGCGATCACGAACGAGGCAGGCTTGATCGGCAAAGCGATCGGCGTCATCGACATCCTGGACCGCACCGCCTTCGTCGAGGTCCCCGCGGGCGACGCGGAACGGGTGATTCAGGCGTTGGAGAACGCGAAGATCCGGAATCGCCGGGTGAAAGTGCAACTAGCCAGACCACGGTAATTCCGGAGCCCCCTCCTCGTCGCACGACAAACTGCCGGTAACTCCGAAACGGCTAATTTGCGATGAGGAGGGGGTTGGGGGTGGAGAATTCCGGGTATTCAAAGCCACAAATGCGCGCAAATAGCCGCAACCGGTCGAGCGAAGCGCTCCTCAGAGCACGAAAACAGCGGAGAGAGATGTCCATCTCAGAGAATGTCCTTTGGACACTCATCCGTAAAGAAGCGCTCGGCTTCGGCTTCAAGCGGCAAGTGCCGGTGGGAAACTACTGGCTCGACTTCTATTGTCCCGAAGCAAAGCTCTGCATTGAGGTCGATGGAGAGCAACATCTTTTGCGAGCCGATCGCGACGTCCGGCGAGACCAAGCGCTTCTTGAGATGGGAATAAAGACGATCAGGGTCCCCAGCCTCGATCTCTTTGAAAGGACGAGTGCAAAGGTCTCGGCTCATCTTGAGTCGATCACTCGCGAGTGCGAGCAGCGCAGCCGTCGGCTGCGTCACGAGAAGAGATTTGGTGGCGAGAGGTAGGCTTTCTTTCTCCACCCCCAACCCCCTCCTCATCGCACAAACATCGACGAGGAGGGGGCTCCGGACTAGGCGTTTTCGTAAGTATTTCCGGCCATGTCGATGCCGCGGGCTAGCCAGATTTTGTGGCCCTGGTTTCGCTCGGGGAAGACTCTGCTGGTGGTGGGGAAGTAGCGCATGGTGTAGCCGGCTCGGCGGTAATCGCTCGTGTTGGCTTTGGCGCCATGGATGATTCGGCCTTCGTGGAGCGAACACTCGTTAGGTTCGAGGGTGAAGTAGACCGCCTTCGATTCGTCAACTTCCACAATCTCCGAGGAGAAGATATTTCCCGCTGAGTCGACCGGTTTGTATTGGCTGAACCCGTTGGAGTGGGTGCCGGGAATTACGGCCATGCTGCCGTTCTCCGGGTTGGTTCTGTCAACGGCCAGCCACACGGTGCAGATCCCGGCCATGGTGGAAACGCGGCCATTCCAGTAGGAGGAGTCTTCGTGCCAGGGGGTGGCTTTGCCTACCTTCGGCGGCTTCGAAATGAAGTGGCTGCTCCAGAGGCCGATGTTCGGTCCGACCACCGGCTCTACCAGATCGAGGATGGTGTCGCTCAAGAGAAACTCGAGGAGGCGCGGGTCTTTGAAGTGGATCACGTCCAAGCCATCCACTCCATACTTCTCCAAGTCTTCTTCGAAGATCGATTTGAGTCGCGCGAACTCGGACTCTTCAAAAACGGGACGGTTGTGGAGGACGTATCCGTCCTTTTCGTAGTGCCGGACCTCGTCCGGAGTGAGATGCGGCTTCGTGTAAGTGGTCATCGTTGAGCTCTCGTTGCAGCGGATTAATCCATTTAGTCACGATTGAGTTCTGGATTCTTCGCCAGGGTTGACCTCTTCTTGTACTCTGTTGATATGAGCTCGCCGCGCCTCGTTCGCCTCTCGGAAGTGGCGCCTGGGCGCGAGTTTCACGCCGCTCTCGTCGATTCTTCTTCGGCTCGCCAGGGACGCGCGCCCCACACTCACGACTTTCACGAGGTGATGGTGGTGCTTCAGGGAAGCGGGCTCCACTTGGTAAACGAGCGAGAGCAGACGTTAGAGGCAGGCGCCGTGGTGTTCGTCCGCTCGTCGGATGTGCACGGCTTCCGGGTCCCTCGGGCGGGCGAGCTTTTCTTTGTGAATGTCGCCTTCCCGACCTCTCGCTGGGAGCGGCTCGCCGAGAGCTTTGGCTTGGGCAACGAGTGGCGGGTTTGGCGGTCGTCGGCGACCCCGCCGCTAGCCCGGCTGCCGGCATCGGAGCGGCAGGCGTCGGAAGCGGCGGCGATGCGGGCGGTGCGGGACTTTCACGAGGGGGGCGAGGCGCTGGCGTTGGCCCGGTTTCTTACCTCGGTTCTTCCCGCTTTCGCCGCTACCAACAGCCAAGCAGTGGACATGCCGGCGGGACCTCGTTGGCTGGAACTGGCGCTTGGCTCGATGCAGCGGGAGGAGAACCTGGTCGACGGGCTTCCCCGACTCGTCGAACTGGCCGGGGTGTCGCTTCCCCACCTTTGCCGGACGATGCGGGCGCAGTTGGGGAAGACTCCCACCGAGTGGATTAACGACGCTAGAATGCGCCGCGCCGCGACGCTTTTGGCTACGACGCGCGCAGAGGTTCGAGAGATCGTAGCCGAGTGCGGGATGGAGAACGTGTCGTACTTCTATCGCCAGTTCCGCCGCCGGTATGGCGCGTCGCCGCTGGAGTATCGCCGTCGAGAGGGAGGCCGGCTTGCCTGATTTCGACGGGCCGGACATTATCGACTTTGAGCTGGATGGCTGGGACGGGGACGCGGAGCCCCAAGCCACTGCGTCACCGGCCGACTTTCTCGATAAGGAAACGGGGGTCGTGTGGCTTCGAATGGTTCCGTACCACGTCGAACGGCTTCACGGCCCCTTACCGGCCGTCATCCCCCGAGGGGACGCGGCGCGGTTGGCGGGCCTTCCATTCCCCCTGCGTCGAGGGGCGCCTACTTACGACCTTCACTTGCAAGGGGACATGAAGGAGCCGTTTCGGGATATGCACGCCTATGCGCTGACGCCGTTCGGCTGGGTCGCGTTTCCTCAACTCCATTTTGTTCATGGCCGGCTGAAGGGCTTGTCGATGCAACCGCACGCTTTGACCGACACTTTGGATACTTACGCGCGGGTTGCGGTCTGGCTCGAGTCGGAGCTGGGACCACCTTCGGTTCGGAAGGGCCGTCCCCCTCGATGTCATCGCCGGATCTCGCCGGCGCGTTGGCAGTGCTTACCCGCATTCGTCCAGTGGCGGTTTGCCTGGGGAACGGTGTCGCTCTCGTTTGATATGCGGGACTACGAGACCGAACTCGTCGTCCGCTGGAAATAATCTATCCTTCCGCCATGCGAGTCCTCTTCGTAAACCGTGCCGATGCCGACACGCGTCCGGGGGGTGACACCGTCCAGATGCACGAGACGGCCAAGGGGTTGCGCCGGATGGGGGTAGAGGTCGAAGAACGTCTGGGACCCCAATCCGAGGAGGCGTACGGCGGTTACGACGTTGTCCACCTGTTCAACTTGCAGACTCCGGAGTTCACGCTGGTCGAGGCGGAGAAGGCGAAATCGGCAGGGCGTAAGCTCGCGGTCTCCACCATCTACTGGGACTTCTCGGGCGAGCTTCTGCTCGCGCAGTCCGCAAGATGGGCTCGTATCGCCTCTCTTACGGGTCGTCCCGCTGCCCTCTGGGCCGCCCGGAAATGGTCGGCAAAGCACGCGGCCGAGCCTCGGCGGCAGGTATCCCGGATCATCGAGCTTGCCGACGTACTGTTGCCCAACAGCCAGGAAGAGGCCGTGCATCTGCGGCGGCTTACGCCGTCCCTCCGAACGGTTGCGGTGGTTCCGAACGGAATCGACGCCGACCGGTTCGATCCGACGCGCGTTTTGGATCTCCCCAAGTGGGCGAAAGATCGGGGCGTGGAGAGCGGAGCTTATCTCTTAGTGGCTGCCCGCGTCGATCCGCACAAGAATCAGGTTACGTTCTGCCGGGCGCTCAGAGGGTTCTCGTCCCCGATCGTGTTGGCAGGCCAAGTCACGGATGCCAATTTGGTCCGGGAATGCGAGGAGTCTGGCGCGATTTTCGTCGGCTCGCTTTCCGGCGACGAACTTGTCGCCTCGTATAGCCACGCGAAGGTGCACGCTCTTCCGAGCTTTCGGGAAACTCCGGGCTTGGCTTCCCTGGAGGCGGCGGCGATGGGTTGCGCCATCGTTAGCACCGACGTTGGCTCCGCGCGAGAATATTTCGGGGACGAAGCTGACTATTGCTCGCCGCACTCCGCGGATTCGATGCGGATCGCGGTTGCCTCGGCTTGGGGCGCGGGGGCTCCGGTTGGATTGTCCGCCCGAATACGGGAGAAATACACATGGGATGCGGCGGCGAAAGCAACGTTGGCGGCCTACGAGCGGCTTTAGCTACCGCGCGCAGCGTAGGCGGAAGAGGGGTGGGGCGGTGAATGGGATATGATTCGGCACACTAAGATGCGAGTTCTCTCCCTTTCGGTACTTGCCGCCCTTGCTACGGCCGGCTATGGGCAGACGACGCCCAAGAACATGACCTTTTCGACCGCGCTGAAGAGCGTGGCGGTGTTCCGAGACGGGTTCGGATACTACGTGCGGGAAGGGAAAGTTAAGCTGGAAAACGGCTGGGCGACCACCGACTTGGTGCCGCAGGCGATCAAAGGGACGGTTCGGTTTTACACGCTGGATAAGAACGACAAGATCGACCAGGTCGTGATCGGGAAAGAGAACCGGCTCGACTTCGCCAGCCCGGCGGAGATCAAGGCGCGGCTGGCGGACAAGGTCGGCTTGAAGCTGACGGTGATCACGCGAAGCGGGCAGCGTTACGAGGGTCAACTCGCGAAGATTCTGGACGACATGCTCTTGCTGCGGGTCGGAGATGCGTTCACCGGCGTTCCTTACGACAGCATCCAAACGATTTTGCTGACCGGATTTCCGGTGCGAATCAAGGTGACGACGGACAGTCCTAATAAGGTCGTCGGGATCGGAGTGGCGTACCTGCAGGAAGGGATCCGGTGGGAGCCGAGCTATGTATTGGACGTCCACGGCGATACCGGATCGCTGGCGCTGAGGGCGTCGATGCAGAACACGACGGAGGCTCTAAAGGACTCCGACGTTTTCTTTGTCGTCGGCTCGCCGTTCGTCGCGAACCGCGGGATCACCGATATGCTGGCGCCGATGCCAGTTGCGCCACCTGCCGACAAGGATACGAAGCCTGAGAATCCGGTTCGACGCGCCGAGGTCGAGGCGGAGGAGGCGAAACGGGGGAACGTGGAGAGCGCCGCCGTTACGAGGGAAGAGGCGGGCGAGCTTTACTACTATCACAAGCCAGGTCTGAGCCTGGCGAACAACGACGTCGCAATGATCTCCGTGTTCGAAGCGGTTGTGCCGGTATCCCCGCGGTTCGAGTGGAACGCCGACGGCGAGGAGGTTTCTTACCTCGTGAGCATTCAAAACAAATCGAGCCAGCCGCTAACGACTGGCCCCGTCTTCGTGCTCGAGGATGGCAAAGCGATCGGGCAGGAAAACGTAAAGTACACGCCCGCAAACGGCACCGCCGAGATCCGGCTGTCGCGGGGAATCGGCCTGAAGGTCGCAAAAACGGAAGCCGAGGTGAGGCGGGGGGCGCCGGCCCATGTCGGTAAGACGGACTACATCCCGGTCTTCTTGAAAGGGACGCTGACGATCACCAACTACAAGACCACGAAGGCGACGGTGCGAGTAACCAAGACTGCGCGTGGAAAGGTGAACGAGCTTTCCGACGGCGGGGTGGTGAAGCAGACTCAGATCCTCAACGGCGAACCGAACCCGATCAACGACCTCGAATGGAAGGTGGACGTGGCGCCAGGGGCCACCAAGACGATCACCTATACGTTCGAAACCTACATGTCGGCCGAGCGGGCGGGGTCGCCGCCAATCCCTTCGGGCAATGGGGATGTCGATCGGGGCTAGCCGTTGATGTCGATGCGGCTTTGCCTAATTTCAAGCATTCTCTTGCTTGCCTCCGCAAGCGTACCGGCGCAGGAGGCAGCGGCGCGGGACCAGTTTGAGCAGGGGATTCTAAAGGACTCGACTATCGCACCGGCGTCGGGCCGGTTGACGGCTTGGTTCGAGGTCCGGAATATGCCGATGTGGCGGAACGCCAACGGCAATGCCCCCCGGTGGAAAGAGATCGGGCCGACCGTGCTGAAGCACGGCTGGGGCGATATGGACAATGCGGGCCGATCGTGCGCGGTCGCCGTCGACCCCACGGACCCGCGGATTCTCTGGGTTGGGGCGGCTTCAGGCGGAATATGGCGGTCGGACGACGAGGGAAAGACCTGGCGGCCGATGGGAGACGACGCGGCCTCGCTCTCCATCGGCGCCATCGCGATCGACCCGTTCGACCACAACATCGTTTACGCCGGCACCGGTGAGGCGCATAACTCGCTCGACAGCTTCCACGGGGCCGGGATGCTTCGCTCCACGAACGGCGGGCGCACATGGGATCTTCTCTCCAGCGAGGTGTTCCTGGGGACCCAGTTCTCGCGAATCGTACCGAACCCGAAGCGCCCCGGCTTCCTGTACGCGGCGACCACGCGCGGAACGCTCCGGAGCCTCGACGGCGGCGCGACCTGGGTACAGATATTAAAGGGGCGGGCGACCGACCTTGTCGTCGATAGCGGTAACCCAAGCAGCCTCATTTCGCTGGTGAGCGACACCGGCACCGATCGCAACGGTCTGTGGAAATCGACCGACTCCGGCCACACCTGGAGGCGACTAACCGAAGACCTCCCGAAGAACCCGCGGACGATGGCTCGGTCGCAAATGTCCGGTTGCGCGGCATATCCGAACGTGATCTATGTCTCCCTATTCGGCACCGACGGGCGCTTGACGGGGATGTATAAGACGACCGATTTCGGTGAGAACTGGATTCGGCTGCCGAACGCACCCGACTACGGCGGCGGACAAGCTTGGTACGACAACTACGTGTCGGCGAGTCCAGCCAACCCGAACGTCTGCTTCGTGGGCGGTACCTCGACTTGGCGCACGACGGACGGCGGGGAGACTTGGCAGGACAACACGCTTAGTTACGGTGGTGGCCCGGTCCACCCGGACCACCACTATCTGGCGTTCAGTCCGCACGATCCTTCGACCGTCTATCTCTGCACTGATGGAGGCGTCTTCCGATCCCGCAACCTGGGCGGCGTATGGGAGGCGGTGAACGACGGCTTGGCGACGATTCAGTTCCAGAGCCTGGACGTGCACCCGTGGGACGAGAACATCGCCTATGGCGGTACGCAAGACAACGGGACGAATAAATACACCGGCGGTTTGGCGTGGACCAACGTGTTCCTGGGCGATGGCGGCACCACCCACGTTAATTGGAAGAACCCGAACATCGTGTACACCGAGTACGTTGGGCTCGTGATCCTCAAATCCACCAATGCGGGACAGGACTGGGCTTGGAATGTGACGAACGGAATCGACCCGAAGGAAGGAAAGCTGTTCTACGCTCCTTTCAGCTTGGACCCGAGCGACCCGGACACGCTCGTCGCCGGCGCAGAGCGGGTGTATCGCTCCACGGATGCAGCCGAACATTGGACAGCCATCAGTCCAAAACTCGGTTACCGAGTATCGGCGGTGACAGTCGCCCCGAACGTGCGCAGCGTGATCTACGCGGGCACCGTCACCGGAAAGATGTGGGCGACGCCGAATACCGGGAAGGACTGGTACGACATCTCGGCGGGGTTGCCGGGCGCGGCGGTAACGGATATCTGCGTGGACCCTCGCAATGCGCGAACCGTTTACGTAGCGCTCAACGGGTGGTCGCCGAATCGGATTTGGAAGAGCACGGACGCGGGTGGACATTGGACGAACATCATGGACAACCTGCCGCCGATGCCGGTCCAGGCGGTTCTCCTTCACCCCCTCCATCCGGACCGCGTTATCCTCGCGACCAGCGTCGGCATGTTCATCTCCGACCAAGGAGGTGGGCGTTGGCAACGTTTTGGCGCGGGCTTGCCGAACGTGCCGGTCTACTCGGCGGTCGCCAATGTCCGCACCGGTTGGATCACTATCGGCACCCACGGCCGAGGCGGTTGGCGAATTCCGTTGGCCGATTAACCTAATGGGTTGAAGAAACCTATCCGATTTATCATTCAGATGTTACGCAAGGTCTTTTTATTGGCACTCCCGCTAATTGCGGTGGGTTGCGCGGGGAGTGGTCCCTTTCGAGGTGAGACCCCATTCATCGGATCGTGGTCCGATAACTGGGTCTCCTTAGGGTCCTCAGATGCCGGAGATTTCAGTGTTACGATCGGCTCCGACGCCGTAATGATCGGCTCGTTCGAAAACACTACGACCCACGAGGTCGGCACGATCAACGGTTCGGTTGCCACCGACGGCGGCTTCCGCGCCGACGTAACCATCACCGGCAGCGCTAAGCGGATCCACCTGGTAGGGAAGATGGAAAGGGTTGCCGCCCACGGCCAGTTTCCGGCAGGTATCGCAGGCGACGCCACGATGAACGACGGAAGCGGCAACCGTCCCTTCACCTTCGATCCGATTCCTCTGAACGACTAAACCGCTTCCAGTTTGGCGAGCTTCTGAACCAGTTTCTTCACACCCACAACCCCCGGGAAGGCGACGGTAACTTCGACGTCGTCCCGGACCGGGTTGCAGGCGACGACGACGCCGATTCCGAATTTCGGATGGCGAACTCGCTGACCCACGTTGAATGGAGGCTTCCAGGAAGAAGGGGCCGGGCGAGGGGTGGGTACGGCGGAGGTCGGCTCCATCGTCCGATGGGTGCCCGGTCCGTGGGCGATCGGCTGCCGCATCGTCGGCTGATAGCCACCCGGGTTGAGGGTGTCGAGCAGCTCGCTCGGGATGTCGTCCAAGAACCGCGACCGGCGGTTGAAGTTGGGCGTACCGTAGAGGGATCTCCGGTGGGCGTGCATCAAGTGGAGTTCTTCGCGAGCCCTCGTCATGCCGACGTAAGCGAGGCGTCGCTCCTCCTCTAGCTCGCTATCGGTGCTCAGCGACCGGGAGTGCGGGAAGACCCCTTCCTCCATGCCGGTCATGAAGACGACCGGAAACTCTAGCCCTTTGGCGGAGTGGAGCGTCATGAGGGTGACCGCTTCTCCGCCCGCGGTGCCGAGAGCATCGACGTCGGCGACGAGGGACACGCTTTCGAGGAAGCCTCCGAGCGACGGCTCGTCCGACGACGCGTCGTACTCGGCCGTCACGTTGAGCATTTCTTGAAGGTTCTCGAGCCGGCCCAGCGCTTCCTGCGAGTGCTCCGCTTTTAGGGCGTCGATGTAGCCCGATCCGCTCATCAAGCTCTTGAGCACCGGTGTGACCGGGCCCTGCTCCGCGATCGCCTGGGCTTCCGAGATCACGGCGTAGAAATCGCGAACCGCGGAAGCGGTTTTCTTCGGGAGGCCGGACTGCACTTCCTGATCGGAAACCGCCGCCGAGAGGGGAAGTCCCCGCTCCGCGGCCCACTCCTCGATCTTCGAAAGTGCGGTAGCGCCGATGCCGCGGGTCGGCGTATTGATGCAGCGCCGGAACGATACGTCGTCGCGCGGGTTGAAAGCGAGGCGGAGATAGGAGAGCATGTCCTTGATCTCCTTGCGCTCGTAAAACCGTTGGCCGCCCACCAGGATGTGCGGAATGCGCATGGTGAGAAAAGCCTCTTCCATGACGCGGCTCTGGGCGTTGGTTCGGTAGAGGATCGCGTAGTCGGAGTACTTTCGGCGGCCGATCCGAGTGTCTTTCAGGATCGCGTCCGCGACCATCATTCCCTCGTCTTGCTCCGTTCCGGCTTGGGTGAGGGTGATCGGAACGCCGTCCTGGTTCTCCGTCCATAGCTCTTTCCGAGCTCGGCCCCGGTTCCGCTTGATCACTTCGTTGGCGGCGGCGAGGATCGTCTTGGTGGAGCGGTAATTCCGCTCCAATTTAACGATCTTCGCGTCCGGATAGTCGCTCCCGAACTTCAGAATGAGCGACACGTCGGCTCCACGCCAAGCGTAGATCGACTGGTCATCGTCGCCAACTACAACGACATTACGATGCTTCGCGGCGATGGAGTGGACGACGTTGTACTGCGAAAAGTTGACGTCCTGATACTCGTCCACAAGGACGTGGAGGAACCGGTCTTGGTATTTCTCCAATACGTCCGCCCGTTGCTCGAACAGGCGGTTGACGAAGTAGAGGATATCGTCGAAATCGAGTGCGTTCGCCTTGCTGAGGAGAGCGTTGTACGACTTGTAAACGTCGGCGACGATGCGCTCGAAGAAGCCGGTCGCGCCTTTTGCGTATTGCTCGGGCGACTTCAACTTCTCCTTGGCGCTGGAGATCTCGTTGAGGACGCCGCGGGGCTGGATGCTCTTGTCGTCGATATTCTTGGCTTTGAACACCTCGCGGATCAGCGAAAGCTGGTCGCCGTCGTCGTAGATCACGAAGTTGGGATCGAGGCCGATCGCCTTCCCATCGATTCGGAGGATGCGGGCGCAGAGGGAGTGGAAGGTGCCGATCCACATGTTCTTGGCGACGTCGCCGACCAGCTCGGTCACCCGCTCCCGCATCTCGCGCGAGGCTTTGTTGGTGAAAGTGACGGCCAAGATGCGATGCGACGGCACGCCCTCCTGCAGTAAGCGGGCGATCCGGTAGGTGATGACGCGCGTCTTGCCCGAGCCGGCGCCGGCGAAAATGAGAAGGGGACCTCCCGGGTGGAGCACAGCCTCGCGCTGCTCCGGATTTAGGGTATCGAGGTCGAGCGTAGCGGACATCTGTCTAGGATTATGAAGTCTCCCGGCGAGTTCTTCGCTCGGTTGTGACATCTCCTCTTACGCCGACGTCATAATTCGTGAGAACTGGCTGAGCCCTTCATGCTTCAGTTGAGGCAGATACCACGGGGGCCGCCGGGAGAAATTTGTAATGAATCGATGGATCGGTAGTCTCGTGCTTTCGGGCTTGGCCTCTGTGTTGATGGCCCAGGCGCCCTTTACGATCGTGCGGCCGGCCGACGGTTCGCGCGTTCGCGAAAAAGTTCACATCCTAATCCCCAAGGGAAGCATCCCGACCGGCGGATACGTGGGCGTGTTCCTTAACGGTCATCTGATCGAGGCGGTCGTTCCTCCGCTCGTCGGGAAGTACTACGAGTATGTCTTGGACACAAAGGGCCGGGGCATCGCCGATACGCCGGCCGGCAAGACGGACAAGCTCGAACTCGTTCTCTACGCGGACAGCGACGATAAGTCGCGAATCGTGGATCGTTCGTCGGTCGACGTCAAGATCGGAAACGAGGCGAACATCGCAGTCCCGAACTCCGGCCTGAAGCTTCGCTACAAGTTCGTGCCGGGCCAGGACATGGTTTACAACCTGACTCAGTTCGTTCAGGTTCAGCCGATGAGCGAAGAGGATAATGCGAATGGCGGCAAAGCCGCGACCTTCGAGACCGAAGGCGAGCGAATTCGCCTCCTCTACTCCGTAACCAACGCCTATGGCAACGGCGACGGTCTCCTGCGCATGCAGGCGCTGCCGGAGAAGGGGAAGGACTATGCCGACCTCACGGCCGCCTCGGAGACCACCCAGAAGCGCTATTACGACACCGACATGGCGCCGCTCTATATGCGGGTGACCACGACCGGGCACGAGGTATTCGGCGCTCTGCCGGCCTACGTCGCCTTCGAATCTCCAACCGGTTCGGTGAACACGGTCGCCCTCTTTGCGGCGTTCCCGCTGCCGACGCTTCCGACCAAGCCGGTTCGCCCTGGCGACTCTTGGCAGTCCCGCTTCCAGCGTGGCGCGCTCGACCTGAACAACTGGACGGACATGAAGAGCGTGGTCAAGCAGTTCCCGGCCCGTGGCGAGTTCGTCAACGTGGAATGGGAAGGTGGCCATCCTTGCGCGAAGATCCGAAACGTGATCCAAGAAGGCACGATGAGCTTGGACGACAAGAAGCTGGCGGCTAAGGGCGCTCAGTTCGCCGGTGACAAGGTTGGGATCACCGAGACGATTTGGTTCGCGATGGACACCCATCAGATCCTGAAGATCCAGCGCGACATGAAGATCGATCAGAAGGTCGAGAACGGCGGTGGCGGCTTTGGCGGCTCACCGTTCGGCGGCGGAGGTGGCGGCCCGGCAGGTGTTCCTGGACGACCCGGCGGCTTTGGCCCCCCCGGCGGCGACCCGACGGCCAACGGTGGCGGGGGCCGGGGCGACTTCCACGCTCCAGTCAGCGACATTCGCCAGCAGGGCATCCCGCGCGGTCCCAAGGGAGGATTCGGGGGTAAAGGCGGATTCCAGGGCGGCCCTCCAAGTGGCTTCGGCGGCCCCGGTGGTCCCGGCTTTCCCGGAAGCGGCATGGGCCGCCAAGGCGCTCCGACCAGCCAAGCGACGTTTGTTCGAATTCACATCCTTCAGACGTTTACCCTTGAGAAGTAATCGGCGTAGTTAGGAGGAGGATGGCAGTCCTCTTCAAAGGTACAGGCAAAGAAAGGCGGCCTCCTCCGGAAGACCCGGAGGAGTACCGACTTACGCTTGTAGAGCACCTGGAGGAGCTGAGGGACCGGCTCATCCGGTCAATCTTTATCCTTGGGATCGCTTGGTTCATCGGCTGGCAATTCGAGCCGTTTCTTTACTCATTCTTATCCGATCGGATGAATGAAGCGGTTCGGCCCGTTCTCCCTCCCGGCGTCGAGTTCAAGGAAGTTGTTCACAACGCGGCCGACGCGTTCATGTTGAAGGTGAAACTCTCCTTCTTCATCGGATTGGTCCCGGCGTTTCCATTTGTGGTGCTTCAGCTCTGGGGGTTCATAGAGCCGGCGCTCAAACCTGCCGAGAGGAAGCC
Source organism: Fimbriimonas ginsengisoli Gsoil 348 (assembly GCF_000724625.1). Lineage (GTDB taxonomy): Bacteria > Armatimonadota > Fimbriimonadia > Fimbriimonadales > Fimbriimonadaceae > Fimbriimonas > Fimbriimonas ginsengisoli. The sequence goes on from NZ_CP007139.1 coordinate 2,122,279, forward strand.
GGTTAGGCGAGTTGCTCCTTATAGCCTCGGCCTGTTCGCGATGGGAGCCACCTTTGCATGGTTCATCTTGCCAAGCGCGATGAGGTGGTTCGCCAGCTACCTGGAGGAGTTTAAGGGGGTAAGTCTCTACCAAGAAGCGGGAACTCTCGCGTTCTTCGTGCTAAAGATGATGCTGGCGTTCGGCATCGCCTTTCAGCTTCCGCTTGTGGTCTTCATCCTGGGCGCGGTGGGGCTGCTAAAGGCCGATACGCTCATGCAATATTGGCGTCAGGCCGCCACAGCGATCTTCGTGCTCTCCATGATCGTTACGCCGAGCAACGATCCGGCGACGATGCTGATGATGGCGATTCCTCTAGTTATCCTCTTTGTGATCAGCGTCTATGCGGTGAAAGTTACGGAGAAGCGGAAGCTTCGCCGCCAGCTAGCGGACGAACTGTCCGACGATCACTTTGAATGAGATCCAGCCGATGTTCGGCGATCCGCGCATCTCCGCGCAGATCGCCCACATGGAGGAGCACGCCCCCCGGAGCGCAGTGTACGGCGAGATTCGCCGGGCGATGCATCCGCTTATCCAAGATAAGCTCAAAGAGTTAGAGTTATCGCGACTCTTTTCGCATCAGGCAAAGGCGTATGACGCGGCGATGGAAGGCCGCGACGTTGTCGTCGTCACTGGAACGAATTCCGGCAAGACGATGTGCTACAACCTCCCCGCGCTTCAGATGTGCCTCTCCGAGCCGGCCGTCCGCTGCCTGTACCTCTTTCCTACCAAGGCGCTGGCGCAAGACCAACTCGGCAAATTAGAAGCGCTCATACCGGGACCCCAGGTAAGAGTTGGCACCTACGATGGCGATACCCCGCAGAATCAGCGATCTTCGATACGAAAACTTAGTCATATCGTGCTCACCAACCCGGACATGCTCCACGTTGGCATCATGCCTGGGCACGACTACTGGGCCAAGTTCTTCAAGTCGCTCCGCCTGATCGTGTTGGACGAGATGCACGTCTACCGGGGGGTGTTCGGCTCGAATGTGGGCAACGTCTTACGCCGCCTGCTGCGCCTTTGCGAGTGGCATAAGAGCCGGCCCCAGATCATCGCCTGCAGCGCGACGATCGGGAATCCTACCGACCTATTTGATAAACTTACCGGAAGGAAAGCTACTCTGATCGACGAAGACGGTTCCCCGAGCGGGAAGCGCACCTTTGTCTTTTGGAACCCGCCCGAGCTCGGTGAAGGGCGTCGGCTGAGCGCCAACGTCGCTACCTCGGAGATTCTAGCTTCGCTTACCGAGAACGGACTCCGTACCCTCGCCTTCAGCCGAGCCCGCGTCTCCGCCGAACTGGTGCTGCGATATACGAGGAAGCGGGTGCAAGAGGGGGGCCATGTCGCGCCGGGCTCCATCGAGAGCTACCGCGCCGGTTACACCGCGAAGGAACGGCGGCAAATCGAGCAGTCGCTGTTTCGAGGCGACCTCCTCGGGCTGAGCGCGACGAACGCGATGGAACTTGGCGTCGACGTGGGTGGCTTGGACGCGGTGGTGATGAACGGCTATCCCGGCACCGCATCCTCCTTTTGGCAGCAAGCCGGAAGGGCGGGCCGGGGGGCGCGCGACGGGTTGGCCGTCTTCGTGGCCCACGACGATCCCCTGGAGCAGTTTTTGGTCCGCGAGCCCCAGACGTTGCTGGGAGCTCGGAACGAAAGCGTCGGGGCGAATCCCGGCAATCCCCAAATCCTCTCTCAGCACCTCCTGTGCGCGGCGCACGAGAGGCCGATCGCGCCAAGCGAGCTCACCCGTTTTGGGACCGAGGCGCTTAATGTCGCCGAAGGGCTCGACCGAAGCGGCGAGTTGGAGTTCCGGGCCGGACTTTTCTTCTATCCGTCGTTCGAGCCACCCGCGCTTCGGGTCAATATCCGGGGAGCTGGGGGCGAGCAGGTGCGGCTGATCGTGGACGGCCAGGAGTTGGGAACGATGGAGCGTTCACGCGCGATGACCTCGGCCCACGAAGGCGCGATCTACATGCACCGGGGAGCCACGTTCCTCGTGACCTCGCTCGATCTAGAGAACGAGCGGGCGGAGGTCGTTCCGTTCGAAGCCGACTACTACACGCAAACCATCGTCCAGTCCGTGCTCGATCCTCGAGTCGAGGTGCGGAGCGCCCAGCTCCCCCATGCGAACGCCAGCCTTGCAGGGGTGACGGTGACAGACATGGTGGTGGGGTTCCGAAAGAAATCTTTAGACGGAGACACGGTTTTGGGTGTCGAAGCGCTCGACCTGCCGCCGATGACGTACGACACCGTCTGCGTGCGCATCGACTTGCCGCCTCTGGACGAGAACCTCGACATGTCCGAGCAACTTGGGGGGATTCACGGTCTGGAGCATGCGCTTATGGCGGTGGCTCCGCTGCTTGCCGGGTGCGACCGAGGAGATCTCGGGAGCGCTTGGTATTCGATGTTTCCAGATACGATGCGGCCGGCGGTGTTCGTCTTCGACAAAACCCCGGGAGGCGTCGGTCTCTGCGAGCGGCTTTTCGAGTCGGTAACGGCTTGGCTGCGGGCGGCCCACCAGCTCCTGGCGAGTTGCAAATGCGACGCCGGCTGTCCCGGCTGCCTCTATTCACCCCGTTGCGAGGTCTCGAACGAGGCGCTTAGCAAGCCAGGGTCGCTCGCCCTATTAGGGAAGCTTTCTCAATAAGTCAGTCCCCGCGAAAATGGGGCGTAGAATGAAATTAGGAGAGCAAGAGGGCGCCAGCAGAAATGGAAAAGAAATCCCCGGTCGCAGAGCTCGTATTACGCAGTGAGGTTCCTCAGGACAATATCTTGAGCCAACGACAACCTGGCTTGCTTCGAGACTTTGACTCCGAACTTAGCGCGCTGGCTCGTCGAGTTTTGGGCGACGACGTCGATGCCCTCTTCCGAGACATGGAACTTCGCAACGACGTAAAGTAGAATCTCGCGATGCCGGAGATGGTGACCAGCGATCTTCCCATCTATCTGTGGGACTTAGAACTGGCCGTGCACTACATTTATCGAGACGAAACCTACGCTCGGTTTCGCCCCAAAGCCCAAGCTGGATTACCGCATCTTTCCGTTTTCACCTACGCGGAAGCTCTCTGTATCCTCGGCAGACGGGCGGAGACTCGAAACAAGCTCCAAGAGTTTGCCGCAGAACTGAAGGACCAATTTACCGTCCTCGGCGTAGACGAGCACGACGCCGAGATGTTGGCCGAGTTAAACAGCCGGGTTCGCGCCGACGGCGTTAACCGAGGAAGACTTCATTTTTGGAATGCTGCCCTCTCGCTAACTCGGGGCTACAAGATCCTTACGATCATCAAGGATCCTTACGTTGGTTTACTCGGACCCGCCAACTTCGCATAACAGGCGCACGGGCCTTCTGGCTATAGTTCAATCATGATTCACGCGTTGATTGGGTTCACATTCCGGCAAGCCCCCATCGAGATACGGGAGGGGCTCGTAATTGGAGGGGTGGCGGCTCCGGGACGGGTGCCGGTGGTGCAGGATGCGATCGTGGCCAAACTCGTCCGAGGCGAACCCGTCTTGCCGACGGCGGGTGACTCCCTGACGACCCCGCGAGGGAGCACGGTGCTTTGGAAGGGAGCCAAGGCGGGTTCGGGTGGAAGATTCGAGAGTCCGGAACTAGGCGGCAGCGGGTATCTCTTCACCTCCGTCGACATGCCGGACGACCGGACCATGATCCTCGAGGCGAGTGGTCATAACCTCGTCTACGTGAACGGCGTGCCGCGAGCGGGAGACCCGTATGGCTACGGCTATCTTCGCCTCCCGGTGCGGCTCCATAAGGGGGCCAACTCGCTACTGTTCTCGGTTGGACGGGGTTGGATGCGGGCGAGGCTCGTGCCGACGACCGGTCCGTACCGCCTGGAAACCGCCGATCTGACGCTGCCGGATGTGATTCCGAGCGACACCGGGAATCTGATGGGCGGGGTGGTTGTGATGAACGCAAGCCCGTCGGACGCGACCGACCTGTCGATTTCGTGCTCCTCCGCGGGCAAGACGGTGACGACGAAGCTGCCTCGCATTCCCGCTCTCAGCGTCCGAAAGGTCCGCTTCGACTTTCCCGCCTCCGCCAAGGATCTGGACCTGATGCTCACCAAAAACGGGGTGCCGTTCCATAGCGCGATGGTTGGCATCCGGCGCCGAACCGCGGGGCAGACCTACAAACGCACTTTCATCAGCGCGATCGATGGAAGCGTTCAGTACTACGCGGTCAACCCGTCTACTAAGCCGGACCCTTCCAATGCTTTGATCCTTTCCCTCCATGGAGCTTCCGTGGAAGCTATTGGGCAGGCGGATGCTTACTCCCCCAAAGCTTGGGCAACTCTCGTCGCGCCAACGAATCGTAGACCCTATGGCTTCGACTGGGAAGAGTGGGGGCGGATGGACGCGATGGAGGTACTCGGGGTCGCCGGAGCTAGGATCCCCCACGACCCGAAACGTGTCGTGGTCACCGGGCACTCGATGGGGGGCCACGGAACGTGGTCGGTCGGTTCGCTCTACCCCAGCCGGTTCGGGGCGGTGGCCCCGAGTGCGGGATGGGTTTCGTTCTGGTCGTATGGCGGGGGGTGGGAGCCGCGAGAGGCCACTCTTCCGGAGGCGATGTTACGCCGGGCGATGTCGCCGAGCGACACGTTGGCGCGGATAACGAATCTCGCCGCTCAGAAGGTGTACGTCCTTCACGGCGACGCCGACGACAATGTGCCGGTAGGGCAGGCGCGGACGATGAAGCGGGCATTAGCCAATCTCGGCATCGAGTTCGGCTACCACGAAGAGCCGGGGGCGGGACACTGGTGGGGCTCTCAGTGCGTCGACTATCCGGAGTTAATGGCTACCTTGGAAGCCGCCAGAATCTCCGACTTTGCCACCGTCGACTTCACCACTCCCGATCCCGCGGTGTCGGCAAACTGCGGATGGATCACCGTGTTGCAGCAAATCTCCCCTCGCATGGTCAGCCGCGTGCGGGGCGACACGGGTGGGCTCACTACCGAGAACGTACGCTCGATCCGTTTTGAGCAAGCGCTTCCTTCGCTTACGCTGGACGGACAGAAGTTTTCCAACCTAAGCGCCAAGGCGGTTCTGGTAAAAACCGGCTCCAACTGGGCAGCCGGGCAAGTCCCTGCGACCGCCCGTCACCTCGGGTTCAGCGGACCGCTGAAGCAGGCGTTCCGCGACCGGTTCGTGTTGGTCTACGGCACATCTGGATCTGCCGAAGAAAACGAGTGGTCGCGCAATAAGGCAAGGTTTGAAGCGGAGAGCTTCTACTATCGAGGGAACGGCTCTCCCGAGGTGGTCTCCGACGCCGAGTTCCTAAAGGGAGACTATGCGGGCCGAAACGCGGCGGTTTACGGCAACTCGACGACGAATCTCGCGTGGGCGGCGCTGTTGGGCAAGTCGCCGATCCGGCTGGGGCGGGGCGCTCTAAACGTTGGAGAGAAAAAGATCTCTGCCGACGGTTCGGCCGTTGCGTTTCTCTATCCGTCCGAGCGGCGGCTCGTCGCCGCCATCGGAGGCGCGGACCTCGCCGGCATGCGCCTTACCGACCGCTTGCCGGTCTTCGGGAGCGGCACCGCCTTCCCCGATTGGATGGTCTTAAGCCCAGAAGCCGCCGAGAAAGGCACCAAGGGAATCCTCGCCGCCGGCTTCTTCGGCCCCGACTGGGGTCTAGCCAGCGGAGAAGCTGCCTGGCGCGAATAAACGCTGCCCCCGTAGCATCGCTCCCAGCCGATGAACCCGTGGCACGGCGCTTCCAGCCCGTGTGTATCACGACCATCCTGGTCGTGTTCCGCCAAGGGCTGGAAGCCCTTGGGACCCACTGGCAAGATGCCAGTGCCACATGGCGCGGGCTTCCAATCCGTTTGAATCGGTCAGCGGAGTCCTACCCTTGCACCAGGCCGAGATACCCACCAGCCCCACTACACCTTGATCCTGATCTCGTAAACCTTCTGATCGCCGCCATAGCCCCCGAGCAGGCCAAGGCGGTCGAGGACCGCCTTCGGATTCGGGTCGGTGGCGTAGACGGCCGGTTTACCGTCTACCAGCAGCCAAAGCTCGCCACCCCGGCGGGTGAGCTGAACTTCGTGGCGGCCCGGCGTCATCACCAGGTTCGAGTCGCCTCGCTCGTTCCCGAAGATTCGCAGGCGGGTGACCGTGTTGGAGTAGCCGCCGACGAAGCCGATGTACCCTTCGGCGGCGTTCAGCTTGTTTGCCTTGGTGAATCCGCCCAAGATGACGTCGCTTTTCGCTTCGACGATGGCGGCGAGGTCGAAGTCGGTCACTTTGAGGTTAGCCAGGTAAAGAGGAGATTCGTCGCCGGTATGGCGCCATGCCCCGTCTTCGACTCGCCACCCGCCTTCCAGCTTCAGGCTTGCGTCGCCCGGCTTAATGACTTGAACCCCGGGGCCGACCACCAGTCGAGGGGGCGGGTTGCTGGGCAACTCCTCGCGACCATACGGCTCCAGCATGCGGGCGTAGAAGAGATGGTACGGCTCCCAGAGCGAATAGCCGCGATTCTCACGATCCCAAACGTTGATTGCGACCCCGATTTCCTGCCCGCCACGCGTCCAATACCATGGCCCCTCGCCTCGGTTGGGAAGACGAAATTCAATCGTCATCCCGTCGTCGGCGGTGCGCTTCGCCCCGATCTTCAATCCGGGGGCTCCGCCGAAAGAAGGGCGCGTCTCGACCAGCGGTCCGGCTGGGCTGGCCGCTCCGGGAGCCGTCGCATTGCTAAGGGTTTGGAAACCGAGTACCCCTTTCCCCGAATAGACCCCCTCCCCTTCTCCGTCGAAGGTTCCGTCAATCCGGCTCCAGGGTCCATGTACCTCGTAGAGCCCGTAGTATCCGAACTCGTCGTGAGCCTGCTTGAACACGAAGCGGATGCCGCCTCTTGAGAAGCTACCGGCCTCGGGCACGTTCTTCCACTCTTCTGGATCCCCGTCGATTTTTGGCGAGAGAACCGAAATGAACGGGGCGTTGGGAAAAAGCGGATAGGGATCGTCGACGTCCAGCAATCCATCGCCATCGGCGTCGGGAGTCGCCGGATCGGGACGCACGCTTTGGAACGGCGGCTTGATCCAAGTGCTCTGCAGCGGGCCGGGAATCCAGTTCGACAGCATTGCCTTGGCGAGGTCGCCGGTGTGGCCGTCGGTCTGTTTCTTGTTCTTGAGCGTCCCAAAGCGCTTTTCGTCGAGGGGCAAACGCGGGTCGTCGTCTGGGAAGCCGTCCTCATCGGCATCTCGAACCGTCTCGGTGTAGCCGAAGTACATGCGGAGCCACTGGGCGTCGGTGATCAGCCGATCCCAGTAGGCGATCAGGTCCCAATGCTCTCCGTGCCGGCCGTTGGTCGTCCAGGTGACTTCCTCCACCGATCCATCCGAATGGATCACGCGACGGCGGGGGGTTGGGTGGTCGAAAACGATCCGGTCGTCTTCGCGATTGCTCAGCGAGAACTCCCCGTGCGACTCGAGATCGTGATGAAACTCGTGGGTGGCCAGCCAAGCGGTATCGCCTCCGCCTAGAAACTGAGAACGGCCGGGAATTCCTTGGGGGAATCCGTCGACGCCGAAAGTGCCCCCTCCGGAGTTGTAGAAATCCCATTTCTTCGTCCGCTGATTCCACTTCCTCGGGAACGCCTGCTCGATCTGGCCCGAGTACGGTCTTTCTTCCACGAACGGAGTGGTGACCACGCGCATCGGGTCCTTCATGTCGACGAAAGTCCAGGTTCCTCCGCCCGGCGCTTCGAAATCTTTTCCTGGGTAGGAGCGGCAAACGGGCAGCCCTTTATACGTGTCTTGGGCCATCGCCGGCTCGGGTCCCCAGCGCTGGAGCCGGTCGTCAACGACGATCTGGTAGTCGATCCAGAGTCGCATTCCGGAGCTCACCCAAAGCTCCCGCGCGGAAACCGCGTACTCGCTCTTGATCTTGTCGATCTCTTCCTTGGTCAGCTTGGCGGGGGGCGGCGCAGGGACCTCCGGATCGACGTAAGCCGATTCGACGTTGACGACGTTCGGCATGAGCAGCACCTTGACCGGGATGCGGACGATCGTCTTCCACCCCTTCTGCGCTTGCGTGCTGACGGCGAATTCGCGCCTCCATCCTTCACCGGCACCCCAGGCTGTCTCCGTTGCCGTCGGAACGGCGCCGGGATCCCAGAGCCGGTAGAAGTACCGCTTCCCCGGCTCCAGGTCGTGAAGCTCGATCCGGTGCCAGCTTGTCTTGAGGGGGTTCCCCTTCTTGATGGTGGCGGTTCCATCCGGCTTGTGGCCGTACGCGACGCGCGGGAGGTCTCCCCTTCGAATCTCAACCTGAGTCTCGCAAGGAACCTGGGTCCAGTATTGGAGGGTGAATCCGTCGCGAGAGATACGGCTCACCGGACGCATCTGATCGATGAGGGGAACCGCATCCGAGGCGTGCCGCGTCGCGGTGGGGTCGTTGGGGAACCCCAAGATCAAAAAGGCGAGGCCCGCGATCATGAGTGAAGTAAACCCAATGACGGCGACCCCGAAGAAACACCGGGGCGGAATGGGTCGTCAATTACCGCGATGGTCCGAACCACAGAGATGTTGTTAAGGTGCCCTGACATCCACACCCAGGAAGACGAGATGATCATTGGGCAGACGCTGGCCAACTCGCCCGGCATTGGGTTGGTGGAGGTGGATTATCGCACTGGCGAGGTTCACGCCGTCACCGCAAATCAGGACGGCGGGGTCGACCTTATCCAAAGACTTTCGGACGCCGGCTACCCCCCTATAGCGTCGTAGCATCGGCTCCCAACCGATGACCGCGTTTTATTGCACGGTACGCTCACCGCATGCCGACCGCGACCGGTCTCGACGTATTAGCCCGAGAGGGTTTCTCTCGCCTAAGGGGTCGGCGTCTTGGGGTCTTGTGCAACCAGGCGTCGATCGATCGCGACTACCGGCACCTGATCGACCTGCTCTTGCCGCTCCACCGGGCGGGCGAACTGTCGATTGTCGCCGTCTTTGGGCCGCAACACGGGCTCTTCGGGCATACCCAGGACAACATGATCGAGTGGGAGGGGGACACCGATCCCCGGACCGGCTTGACCATCCACAGTCTCTACGGAGAGCGGCGGAAGCCGACGAAAGAGATGCTCGAAGGGATCGACCTCTTCGTCGTCGATATCCCCGACATCGGTTCGCGCTACTATACGTTCGCCTGGACGATGGCGAACTGCATTGAAGCTTCCGCGGCGGTAGGTATTCCGGTGCTGGTGCTCGACCGCCCGAATCCGATCGGCGGACTGCAGGTCGAGGGCCTGATGCTGCGAAGTGGATTTGAGAGCTTCGTCGGCCTCTATCCGGTGCCGACGCGGCATGGGATGACGGCGGGCGAGGTCGCGACCTTCGTGCAACGCCGGCTTCGCCCCGAACCTACGTTGGAAGTCGTAAAGGCAACCGGGTGGACGCGAAGCGACTACCTCGAGGATGCGGATTTACCTTGGGCGATGCCGTCGCCGAATATGCCGACCGTCGACACCGCCGTTGTCTATCCAGGCGGCTGCCTTCTCGAAGGAACGAACCTAAGCGAGGGTCGAGGAACCACGCGTCCGTTCGAGATAGTGGGCGCCCCTTTCCTGAAGGGCTGGCCTTTGGCGGAGAGTTTGAACCGCTTGGCGCTGGGTGGAGTGCACTTTCGGCCGGTTCAATTCCAGCCGACTTTCAACAAGCACGCCGGACGGGAATGCGAGGGTGTATTTGTCCACGTTACCGACCGGCGTTCGTTTGAACCAGTCATCACCTACATCGCCTTACTTCAAGAGATCGTTCGGCAAACCGGTATGCACCGGCTCCCCGTCCATACCGAGACCGCCAAGAGCTTCGTTGCCGCTTCGCCGGAGTGCGATTTGCCCGGTTTTGCTTGGAAGTTGCCTCCCTACGAATATGAGTTCGATCGAATGCCGATCGACATCCTGGCGGGCGATACGTGGGTGCGGGAAGCGATCGAGGGATTGAGCCCGCTCAGCGAGATCCGGAGCCGGTGCTTGCACGAATGCGCCGAATTTGCGCCCGAGCGAAACTCGTGTCTGCTCTATTGATCTTGCTCTCGGGAATCCCTGCGTTATAATTGCCTCGGATGAAGCTCGCTGTCTGTATCGTGCACAACCGCGACAAGGGCCGCGTAACCGACGAACTGGTGAAGGCCGGCTTCAAGTTCACGATCATCGGCTCGACCGGCGGCTTCCTCCGCGAGGGGAACACTACCTTCCTGATCGGTGTTGAAGAGCCCGAACTCCCAACTTTACGGAAGGTCGTCTCCGACAACTCTCAGAGCCGCGAGCAGCTCGTCAACGTGATGCCGTACGAAGCCGCGCCTCCGGGTGCGTTCATCCCCAATCCGGTCAAGGTGCCGGTCGGCGGCGCCGTTATGTTCGTACTCGATGTCGAGCAGTTTCATCGGTTCTAAGTCGTTGACCACCTCTACTCAGCTCGAACCGCTCTTGGGACTTACCTCCGCCAAGCGGGTCGTTCGAGAGCTAATCACCGGACAATCCGGCGTGCACTCCGTCCTCCTGTACGGCGCGCCCGGCTCGGGCAAGAACGTATTGGCCGAGTTACTGGCTCAGGCCTGGCTCTGTCAGCAGCCCGGCCCGGAAGGGGCGGACGGCATTTGCCGCGCCTGCGGCGCTTTCGAGCGGAACACGAACGCCGACTTCCTCAGAATCGAGCCGCAAGGGCCGAGCCGGATCATCCCGGTCAAAGCGATCACGGAGAGCTCCGCCGACGCCGAGGCGAATATCCCGGTCATCTCGTTCTTCCGCACGCTGCCGTTACTTTCACGCCACAAGGTGGTGATGATCGAATCGGCCGACCGGATGAACAACGCGGCAAGCAACGCGCTGCTTAAAACGCTGGAAGAGCCTTACCCTCACGCGAAGCTGATCCTGACCACGGATACGGTCGGGGCGATCCTGCCGACGATCCTTTCCCGCTGCTTGGCGGTCGCCTGTGAATCTCCCGCCGAGGAGCTTCTCCGCAACGCCTTCCCGGACGCCACCGAAGAAGAGCTGCGGATGTCCGAAGGGACACCTGGCCGGCTCCGGCACGTCATTGCCCATCGTGCCGCCTACGGCCGGCTGACCGCTTTCGCGCGAGGCCTCGTGTTCCGTAACCCCGGAGAGGCGCTCGTCGCGGCGGAAGAACTTCGCCTAGCGTCGGACGCGCTGGAAAAGTCGCTGGGATGCGGCGCGCGCGCCGCCCAGGCGGAATCGTTGGAGATGCTCGCCATCTATCTTGCCCGCGAACCTCAGGCGCCGCCCGAGTGGACGCAGTACGTCACCGAGGCCCACCGCCGGATCGTACAAAACGGCTCCGCATCCATCGTCTTCGATGCGCTGATGGCGAAGCTGTTCGCCCGAAATTAACGATAATTGATCTACCCTGTAAGGGGATGGCGGCGCTCGAAACTCACGACGATTTCGCGTTTCGTCCGCTTGTCGCGGGCGATACGGAATCGATGCTGCGCGCCGTCCTTCGCGCCTCCGAAGAGGGAATGCTCCTGACCGACCTCGAGCACCAGAGCCTTGCCTGCAATCGCCGGTTCGGAGAGATCTTCGGCGTGCCCGCCGAAGACGTCGTCAAGTGCGGCGTCGGGGAGCTTCGCCGCCGGGTGCTTCCGATCATCGCCGACCCGGCGGCCTGGCTCGCTTCGCTCGAGGACGTTTACAACGAACCGCGGAAGATTCTCCACGACGATCTCGTTTTGAAACGTGAGGAGCGAGTTGTCCTTCGCCGCTACTCCGCTCCGGTGACCGACCCGGGCGGGCAGATCGTCGGCCGCCTCTGGACGTTCCGCGACATCACCGAAGAACGACGGCAGCTCGATGTCCACCGGGTCCTCGGTGAGATCAGCTCGTTCCAAGACCCGGATCCGAACGTGGTGTGCCATCGGATTTTGGAAGCGGTGTCGGAGTTCTTCGACGGCACCACCGCCATCCTCTCCATTCGGCAGGGGGACATGATGGTGTTCCGCGGCGTCGTCGGTCCCAAGTCGGTGCTGACTCGCATTACCGGCAACCGGGTTCGTGATTCTTATTGCCAATACGCGATCCGCGACATGAAACCGTTCCTCGTCCAAGATGCCAAGGCGAGCGGGGAATTTACGCGCATTCGGCCCGCGCGCGCCGGTTACACCCGCTATCTGGGCGCGCCGGTGCTGGACGAAACGGGGTCGCCGATCGGCACGATCTGCCTTCTCGACGGGCGAACGAACTGCACGCTCGGCGAAAGCGACGTGCAGCTCATGTCGCTGGTCGCGATGCGAATTTCCTCGGAGCTGATCCGCGACCGGTTCATTCGAGAGCGGTTGGCCGAGAAAGACGAGGAATTGCGCCGACAACAGGACGACCTTGTCGCCACCCACAGCGTGTTCGAGGCGATGAACGCCGCGTTCGCCCTGCTCGCGGAGCACCCACAAACGGACGACCTTTTGCGGGAGCAAACCCGGCTCTTGGCCGGTTTGCTTGCCTACGACGGCGCGGCGGTCCTCGTCCGTCGGCGAGGCTCCAAACAATTTCAAGGGTATGCGGGAACGTCACGCCCTTCCGCGTTTACCGCGGAGAGCTTTCCGGCCGGGCGCGATTCGGGGGTGCTCACGGACCCATCGCTGCCTCTGCTGCGGCGTCTTCGCGCCACCCACTTGGCGTATTGCCTTAGGATGGAAGAGGAGGTCGGCGAGATCCTCATCGCGTTGGGCCGAACCGGGCCGCCTCCGCAAGACGAGCGCCACCGGGTCCACGTAGAGGCGCTCGCCGACCAAGTCTGTCTGCTGCTCTCGACTCACGTGCTCCAGAACGAGCTGCTTCGGGCCAACGCCGAGCTGGGGGACGCTCACAACGAGCTGTTGCGGAAGGAGAAACTCTCCGTGGCCGGCACCCTCGCCGCCAGTACCGCGCACGACATCCGGAACATCACGGCTTCGCTCGCCCTCCTGACCGCGCCCGACGCCTGCGATCCGACCGTCGCCATCGCCTCGGTGCGCGAACAGCTCGCCCGCTTCAATGTGCTCGCCCTGCGACTTCTTTCCTACACCAAGCCGCGCCTGCTGGAGCCGCGGCCGGTCGAGTTGGAGAGCGTGATCAGTGGCGTCCTATCCCTCACCTCGGCTCAGCTCCGGGTGGGGCGCGTCCGGGCCGAGACCCGAATTGCGAAGGGGGTCCCCAGCGTTTCCGGCGATCCGCACCAACTTGAACATCTCTTCGTCAACCTGATCCTCAACGCCGTCCAGGCGATGGATGCGACCGGAGGAGGAACGCTAACGATCAGCGTGGTTCGAGTGGCGGAAAGCGTAAGAATTCGATTCGCCGACGACGGCCCCGGCATCCCCCGCGACTCGCTCGAAGGTCTATTCGAGCCGTTCCGGTCTACCCGCGCGAACGGGTTTGGCCTCGGTCTCTATAGCTGCCGCCGGATCGCCGAAGCCCACGGCGGGACGATTTCCGCCGCCCGCAACCCCGTCCGAGGTAGTACCTTTACGGTGATGTTGCCGATCGGAGGTTCATGGACGCCCGCCTCTTAGTCGTCGACGACGACCGGTTCCTCTTAGAGAACGTAGCCCGGCTTCTTCAGAGCCAGGGGTACGAGGTGGCCACCGCTTCTTCGGGCGAGGAGGGGCTGCGGGCCGTCGAGCGGCAAATTCCGGACATGGCGGTGCTAGACGTCTCTCTGCCGGATTTCGACGGGATAACGCTATGCCGCCGCCTGAGGGCGATTCATCGCTTTCCGATCCTCATGCTCACGGCTCGCAGCGAAGCGATGGATAAGGTTATCGGCCTCGAGGTGGGTGCGGACGACTACCTGACCAAACCGTTCGACCCGTCGGAGCTCATCGCCCGCGTGCGGGCTCACCTGCGGCGCGCTCAAGAATACGCGTCGGCGCCCGCCACCTCTCGCAAGCGGATCGGCGGATTGGAGATCGATCACGACACTCGGGAAGCGCTGATCGACGGGAAGCCGATCGAGCTCACGAAGCGGGAATTCGAGCTGCTGGCCCACCTCGCCGCCAACGCCGGTCGCGTGCTCACCCGAGAATCGCTCTTCGAGCGCAATTGGGGGTTCGATATCGAATTCAGCAGCAACAGCCTCGACGTCCACATCTACCGCCTCCGAAAAAAGATCGAACCCGACCCCGACCACCCGACCTACATCCACACCGTCCGCGGCTACGGCTACCGCCTAGAAGCCGTTTAGCGTGGCACGGGCTTCCAGCCCGTGTGTATCACGACCGTCCTGGTCGTGTGAATTCGGCCAGGGGCAGGATGCCCCTGGGACCCACTGGCTAGAAGCCAGTGCCACAACGAGCACAAGGGCAGGATGCCCTTGGGACCCACTGGCAAGATGCCAGTGCTACGTTACTTCCGCCAAGCGCGCCCGGGGTGGGCGCCGGTCGGATCTCCGTTCTCCAAAACCACCACCCCGCGGACAATCACCGTCGGGATGCCGATTGGCTTCGCCTCGGGCTCCTTCGTGGTGGCGGTGTCGACCACCGTTTTGGGATCGAACAGCGTGATATCCGCCGTTTTCCCCGACGCGATAACTCCCCGGTCGCGGAAGCCGAACCGCTTCGCTGGGAGCGAGGTCATCTTGCGAATCGCCTCCGTCATCGAAATCACCTTGCGCTCGCGAGCGTAAACGCCGAGGATCCGCGGGAAGCTGCCCGCGCCGCGAGGATGGGTGCCGTGCAACCCGCCGTCGCTGCAGAACATGATGTGCGGGTCGCGGATGAAGTTGGTGATGTCCTCCTCCGACATCGCGGTGACCACCACGCTCTCCTCCCCTTTGTTTCCCTTGCCGTAGCAGCGCTCGATGATCTCTTGGATGAGCGTGATCGGGTCCTTACCGGTCTTGTCGGCGAGCTCCGCAATCGTTTTCCCCGCCCACGTCGGGTCGGGCGAGTAGCCCGTCAGCAGAACGTGGGAGGGGCCGCCGACATCCTTCAATCCTTGCTCCCAAAGGGCACGGTTGCCGAACTCTTCGGTGGGGATGATCACCCGAATCGTCGATTGCCAGTAGGTGTACGGATAGACGTCGGCGGTGATATCCAGCCCTTCCTTTCGGGCGGCTTCCATCATTCGGCCGACTTCCGGTTCGCGCCCCCAGACTCGGGTGGAGCAGAGCTTAATGTGGTTGATCTCGGCCGGAATATGGGCTTGCCGGGCGACCTCGATTAGCTCGCGGAATGCCTCGAAAGCCTGGTTATCCTCGTTCCGGACGTGGCTGATATAGATGCCGTGATGCCGCGCGGCAACCTTGGTTAGCTCGACGATCTCAGCGGTGTCGGCGTATCGGTTCGGCTCGTATTCGAGGCCGGTGGAGAGGCCGAGCGCTCCCGCGCGCATATCTTGGTCGACGAGCTCCTTCATCCGCTTCAGCTCGGCGGCCGTGGGCTTGCGTTGGTCGTTCCCAAGCACCGCCTGCCGTATCGTCCCCTGGCCGGTGAAGCTGGCAAAGTTGATGGAAGCGGGGTGCTGTTCCAGTTGCGTGAAGAACTTGCTCACCGGCAGCGCGGAGCCGCCGTCCTCACCGACGACGGCGGTGGTGATCCCCTGCCGGATTTGGGTCTCCGCGTTTGGATCCTCCAGGATCCCCCCGTCGGCGTGGCTATGGGCGTCGATGAATCCGGGGGCGACGGCGAGGCCGGTCGCGTCGATGATTCGATCCCCTTTTTGGGGGCGTATCGTCCCGACGCCGACGATCTTGTCGCCTTCGATCCGCACATCGGCCGCGAACGGCGGCCGCCCGGTACCGTCGTACACCGTCCCGCCCCTGATCACGATTCCGGACCGAGTGATGGCAAGGGCGAGATAGGCGGCGAGGATCATATCTTTAGAATACGCATTTGGGAGTGCGCGAAGCTCTTCGCGCTCCGCACGGGTGAAAAGCGCGAAGAGCTTCGCGCACTCCCAAATTACTTCTTCGGATCGATGATCGAGTCGACGAGGCCGTAGGATTTGGCGTCGTCGGCGGACATCCAGAAGTCGCGGTCGCAATCTTGCCGGATCTGGTCGGCGGGCTTGCCGGTGCACTGGGCCAGGATTTCGACGTATTTCTCGAACAGCCGCTGCATCTCCTCCAGGTAGATCCGAGCGTCGCTGAATGTTCCCCGGTAGCCGCCGCTAGTCTGGTGGATCATGATGCGGGTATTCGGCATCGCATAGCGCTTCCCCTTTGTCCCACCCGCGAGCAGGAGGGTGGCGATGGAGGCAGCCATCCCGACGCAGGTCGTCGCCACGGGGCACTTTACATGCCGCATCACGTCGAACATCGCGAGTCCGGCCGACACGCTGCCACCGGGGCTGTTGATGTACACGTCGATGTCCGCGTTGGGGTCTTCCTTCTCCAGAAATAGCATCTGGGCGATGACGAGATTGGCCATGCCGTCCGACACTTCGTCGCCGATAAACACGATCCTATCCTTGAGGAGGCGCGAGTAGATATCGTATGCGCGTTCCCCTTGCGGACTTCGCTCGACGACCATCGGCACTACAGATCCACCGATCGGCATCATCGCGCCACCACCTCGGGCTCCTGCCGAAAACCGGCGCGGCGCCCCGTCTCCGCCTCGGGCTCATCCGGGCAGTAGACCATTGGTACCGGCGGGCGGAATCGCCCCTCTCGGAGAAGCGTCAACAGGACTGGAAGCGACGCGTACATGGCGTAGCGCCAATTCAAGTTCGCCTCGATGAGCACGTAGGGTTGGACCTCAATCGTGGAGGCATGCTCCAAACGGACAAGGGTTCCGCCGTCCTGGGGCTGAAGATTCCAGGTGACTACGCTCGGCGATCCCGCTTCTCCATCGTCCCATGTGTACCGAAGAAGTTTGGCGACTTCGAGCTCGATCACTTCGCCTTTGACCTTCGCTTTGCTTCCCCGAGTGTGCCCTTCGAGGGAGAAACGAAAGCCGATTCGCGGTTGGAAGTCGGTTGGCATCAGCCAGTGGGCGAGCGCTTTCGCGTCGGTCAGGGCCTCCCACACCCGGCTCGGCGGATGTGGATAAAAAGCCTCGAAAGTCAGTTTCTCGTTCAAGGGTTCTCCTCCAGGTATTGGCCCAGTTGATGGAGCCGGTCGTTCCAAAACGGTTCGTAGAATTCGAGCCACTCCGCGACGGCGCGTAGAGGCTCCGGGTTCAGCCGATACATGCGTTGTCGTCCTTCCTTGCGGAGCGAGACCAGGCCGGCGTCGCGCAACACTCCAAGGTGCTGGGAAACGGCGGATAGCGTCATATCGAACGACTCGGCCAGCTCCATTACCGGCATTTCGCGGCGCGCCAGCATCCGTAGCATGTCGCGTCGGCTTGGCGCGGAGATCGCGCCAAACACATCGGATGGGGCGGCCTGTCCGGTCATAGCTCAAT
This sequence comes from Fimbriimonas ginsengisoli Gsoil 348, assembly GCF_000724625.1. Lineage (GTDB taxonomy): Bacteria > Armatimonadota > Fimbriimonadia > Fimbriimonadales > Fimbriimonadaceae > Fimbriimonas > Fimbriimonas ginsengisoli. The sequence continues at coordinate 2,139,680 of NZ_CP007139.1, forward strand.
ATACTTTAGAATTTACTTAAGTGTTCCGAATTTTTGGAATGGGCTTCTCCGTCGGCGTCTCTCAAGCACCGGAGGGTCTAGGAATAGCGACAGCCTTGCACTATAATGAGGGCGAAGTTAGGGAGATTTAAATATGGGAAGATCCGCTGAATTAAGTCATGCAAAGCAAACCGGCATATTCGACATCCTGAAGACGTCAGCCGCCGCTCACGACTTGCCATTGGCCTACGTTTTGGCCGTGGCTTCGCGCGAATCGGACATCGAAAACGTTCTGGGCGACCATGGATTCGCGGTTGGCGTGATGCAGGTCGACATCCGGTTTCACGACATCGCTAAAAAGGCGAAAGAGACCGGGAGTTGGAAAACCGATCCCAGTAAGGTGATCGACTACGGCATCAATCTCCTTGCCCACAACTATCATTGGGCCAAGACGACCTTCCCCGATTACGGCGGCGCCAACGGACACGGTTGGCTGAAAATCGCGGCCAGTGCCTACAACGCGGGGGAGGGCGGCGCCAAGAAGGGAACGCTCAAAGGGGACAGCGACCTGTATACGACCGGGCACAACTACGGGAAGGATGTGCTCTCGCGAATGGCGGTCTTCCAAGACCTGATCTAACAACGTAGCATCGGCTCCCAGCCGATGAGCGGAATCCTTGCGATCCCTCCAGACGCGACGTCTGGAGGGTCCCGCGAGAGCGCGGTTGCGTCTCCAAGGTCGTCCTGGATGAACGAGAGGCTATTACTCGGGCGGGCCGCCCGTGCCACGTTTGCTCATCGGCTGGGAGCCGATGCTACGTTTTGGACAATACGCGGGCGAGGAATTCTCGCGTTCTGGGTTCGCGGGGGTTGACGAGGACTTGCTCGGGAGGGCCGTCTTCCAAGATTAGGCCGTTATCCAGGAACAGCACTCGGGTTGCGACGTCGCGGGCGAAGGCGATCTCGTGGGTGGCGACGATCATCGTCATGCCGGACTTCGCGAGGTCTCGCATGACCTCGAGCACCTCGCCTACGAGCTCAGGGTCGAGGGCGGAGGTCGGCTCGTCGAACAGCATAATCGCCGGCTTGAGCGCGAGCGCGCGGGCGATCGCCACTCGTTGTTGCTGACCACCCGAGAGCTCGCCCGGGTAGGCCTCTTCCTTCGCTTCCAGCTTGACCTGCTTCAAGAGCGCCCGACCTTCCGCCGCCACCTCTTCTTCGGAACGCTTCAACACCTTCCGGGGGGCAAGCGTGATATTCCCCAAAGCCGTAAGGTGCGGGAAGAGGTTGAAACGCTGGAACACCATCCCGATCTGGCGGCGAATCGCATTCACGTTTTCGGGAGTCACTGGATCGCCTCGGAAGGTGACGCCACCGCTAGTTGGAGCCTCCAGACGGTTGACGCACCGGAGCAAGGTCGACTTGCCGCTGCCGGAGGCGCCGATGAGGGCCACGACGTCGCCTTCACCGACCTTGAGGTCGATCCCCTTGAGAACCTCATTGCTGCCGAAGCTCTTGTGCAGATCCTTGATCGTTAGGACGCTCATACCGCCACCTTCTTGGCCCGCGGCCTCGAAATCGGTTGCCATTTCTGCTCGAGCCGGCGTACGAGCCACGTTAACGGGAGGGTCATGACCAAATAGAAAACCGCGACGGTGAGATAGACCGTGGTGGGAGAACCGGAGTTGGTGGCGATCTCTTTGCCGGCCCGCATCAGCTCGCTGAGCGCGACCACCGAAACCAGCGAAGAATCTTTGAGGAGGGCGACCGCCTCGTTGGTGAGCGGGGGCAAGACTCGGCGTAGGGTTTGGGGAAGAATCACCCAACGCATGGCGGTCGGATAATCCATGCCGAGCGAGCGAGCCGCTTCCATCTGGCCCGAGTCGATGCTCTCGATGCCGGCCCGGAAAATCTCCGAAGTGTAGGCCGCCGCGTTGAGGCTGAGGGCGAGGACGCCGGCAACGAACGGGCTCAGGCCGATGCCGATGGCGGGCAACACGAAGTAGATCACGTAGATCTGCATGAGAAGCGGGGTGCCCCGCACCACTTCTACATAAGCCACTGCGAAGGGGCGGAAGAGCACGAACGGGGATACGCGGGCCAACGCCAACAGGAGCCCGCCGACGACGCCGAAAACCAGGCTGAGCGCCGTCAGCTCCAAGGTAAGAACCGCTCCCCTCGCGAGGATCGGCAGCGCGTCCTTCAACAAATCCCAGCGGAAAGTAAAGGCACTCCCGCCTACCGACTGAACCGTACCGATCGGGTGGGCGGTAGCCGCTTCGAGGGCGGCGGGGACGGGGGAGCCTTGGTCCTTCACCTTGTCGAGCGCGGCCACGAGAGCGGTGTCGTACGGCTCTTCGAACCATTGCGGATACGAGCGAGCGTAGGCGCCTCCCGCCATCATTCGATCCAGCGACCGGTTTACCTGGGCGATCAACTCGGGATGGGTTTTCCAGGCGACGATGCCGAGGTTCTCTTTGACGAACACCGGCCCGGCAAGCTCGATCTCGGGATATCCCTTGCTGAGGATCGCCTTGATCGTCGGCAGGTCTCCCACGCAGGCGTCGGACTTCTTGTTGCGCAGGTCCAAGAGGCCGTCTTGGATCTGGTCGAACTTCAGCATGTGGTCTTTCGGGACGCCGATCTTTTGGACGGCGAACTGTCCGGTGGTTTCCTGCTGAACGGAGACAATCTTGTCTTTGAGATCCTCCGGTTTCTGGATTCTTGTATCTCCCTTTCGCCGGGCGATGACCTGACCGGAGAGAAAGTAGGGGCGAGAGAACAAGTACCCCTTCGTCTTGCGTTCTTCCGTGATGGTGACGCCGGCCATGACGAGGTCGGCCTTTCCGCTCTCGAGCGCGCCCAGGACGCCGGCCCACTCCGAGTCGATCCAACGGAGCTTCACTCCGAGGTCGCGGGCGAGCTCGGTGGCCACGTCCACGTCGAAGCCGATAATTTGGCCGTCTTTCTTGTATTCGAAAGGTGGATAAGTGGCGTCGGTGGCGATAACCAACTCGCCTCGCGAGCGAATCGTGTCGATGATTCCCTGGGCGTGCAGCACGCCGGAGGCCGTCATTCCAACGACTAGAAGTAGGAACCGGATCCAGGCTCGAACTTGCATCCGAAAAGACTATAGCCGAGGCGCGCTAGGCCCAACGAACAGAAGATGAGTGCGAGAGGTCAATCAGTCAGGTTTCGGAGAAAAAATAGATGTTGATCTTTCTAGCAGTTTTGTTCTTGGTGCTATGGGCACTCGGGTTCCTCGCCTTCCACGTGTCGATGTGGTTCATCCACCTCCTCCTGTTGGTCGCGCTGATCTCCCTGATCATGCACTTCCTGCGCGGCCCGGCCCGCGTCTAGGAACCGTAGCATCGGCTCCCAGCCGATGAACCCTCCCTCTAGCCGGGGATTGAAGTTCATCGGCTGGGAGCCGATGCTACTTTTGCCTTAAACAGGAAGCGGGTCTTGCCGCGCTCGTTTGAAGCGGTCGTGCCGACGAGCTCGAATCCGTATTGTCCGGCGCGTTCGTCGAGCACTGCCTCCAGTTGGGCCGGTTTCAGGCGGGAGACATTCAGGTCGATCACCCGGTATCGCCATCGGACCGGGACGCGCTGGGCGCCTGCCATCAGCGCCTTGAGGGCCTCAAACTTCTGACGGTCCTCAGGGCTTAAAGTGGCAACGCTGGGACCGCCTTTCTCCTGACGGGGTTGCGATCCGGCGAACGGGATCGCGGTCATCGATAGAACGGCTATGAAAGCAAACCACTTCATGCGTCCTATCTTCGCACACACCGGTATTTACACTATGCTAGGGGGCAATGTTCAAGTTGTCCGCGCTTCGGTGTGTCCTCCTCGGTGTATCTGGCTACGTTTTGATCGGCTGCGGAGGAAGCAGCGGCAACAACCCGGGAACGACACCGGTCCCGACGGCCAACGAGCTGCGGATCGGCGGGCTTTTTTCTCTAACCGGCAATTGGAACACCCTCGGTAAGGCAAGCAAAGCCGCCGTCGAGCTGGCGAGGGACGACGTCAACGCCTACTTCGCGAGCCGATCGATCGCGACCCGCGTTACGCTGTTCGTGACGGACACCAAGCTTCTGCCCGAGACGGCGGCGGCGGACTTGAATAGCTTGGTCGACAAGCAGGTGCGATACGTGGTCGGACCGCAGTCGAGCTCCGAGGTCGCTCGCCTTAAGGCGACCGCCGACTCGTCCGGAACCTTGCTCATTAGCCAGGGGAGCACGGCTTCGTCACTGTCGATTGCGGACGACAACGTCTTCCGGATGGTGCCGGACGACGTTCGGGAGGCGAAGGCGCTGGTCGCCCTTGCCCGCGCCGACGGCATTCAGGCGCTGATTCCGGTCGCCCGCGACGACGCGGGGAACGGCGGACTTTTCACTTCGGTGAGCGCCCGGTTTAGCGACGTAGGCGGCGAGGTCGCCGCGGGAATCCGGTACGGCGCCAACGAGACGGATTTCACCGCGACCTTGAACTCCGTGCGGGCGGCGATCGTGGCGCTTAGAGCGACCCACACCGACGCACAGATCGGCGTCTATCTGGCCGGCTTCGACGAAGACGCGCAGATCTTGGCGCTCGCCCAGGCCGACCCAACCCTATCCGCGGTGAAGTGGTACGGCAGCGACGGCGTCGTTTCCAGCGCGGCGCTCAGCTCGAATGCAGGGTCCGCGGCGTTCATGTCGCAGCACGGATTTCCAAATCCGATCTTCGGCCTGGACGATAGCGCAGTCGGAACATGGTCGCCGGTAGCCCAGCGCATCAAGGCGAAGTCCGGGGTGGATCCCGATGCGTTTGCTCTCTCAGCCTACGATGCGGTCTGGCTCGCCGCTCTTTCGTACCAAGCGGCTGGCGGCAGCGCGGCCACCGCGACCGATCGAAGAAACTCCCTCTTCGCCACCGCCTCGACTTACACGGGAGTTACCGGGCCGACGAAATTCGACGCCTCCGGCGACCGCAACGATGGGAACTTCGACTTCTGGTCCGTCGGCGGCTCGGCCGGCAGCTACCGTTGGATGCGCGTGGCTAGCTATAAAGCCGCCGACGGATCGATCGTCCGTATTCCGTGATCGTTCGGATAACGAAAAATGGGTGGCCGAATGCCACCCATTTTTTGCAATTCTGCCTCTATACGTGCGCTTTGGGATTCAAGAGGATGGCGCGTTGCACGCCTCCGTTGACTCCGTACGCGATGATCTGGCCCTGGTTGTTGATGCCGTAGGCGTGGAGAACCTGCCAGCCGGTGGTGCGTGAAATCAGCGAGTTCAAGTCCTGGCTCACGCCGTTTTGGTAGAGGAAGCCGCGAACTGAAACGAACCCTTGCGAAGAGGTGCCCACCACCTGGCCAGAGTCGTTCACGCCGTATGGGATCGTGATGTCGTCGCCGGTGAGATTCGGGATTCTCGTAAAGACGCCGCTCTCCCATATGAACCCCTGGGGATTGGTGTCGCTGGTGGTGGTCGCGGTGCCCACGAGCTTGCCGTTATCGCTGATCGCGGTTCCGGTCGAAGCATCGAAGCCGGGCAGGACGCCGACGTCGACGGCCGATCCGTTTCGCCAAATCGCGGCGTCGATAGTGGCAGAGCCGGCGACGTCAGCGGAATTATTGAGGGCTCCGGAGCGGGTCGCGGGGGCAAAGCCGATGAAATGAGTGACGTTTCCGTTATGAACCACGGTGTTCGACACGATGTAGTCGCCCTGGTCGTTGATCGCCGTCGCCGTCCCTTCGTCCGAACCTAGCTGGGTGACGGCTCCATTCTCGAATTTCACCGGAAAGGCGTTGCTTGAATCCGGGAAGGATGTTCCCACCGCGACTCCGGAAGCGTTGACTCCGTTGCCAACGGCCCAGATGTCGTTGCCACGGTGACCGAGATTGGTCATCGTGCCGTTCGACCAAAGGAAGGCGTGGAGGATGCCGTCGGCCGTCGTCGAGATGCCCGTCACCTTTCCGTTGGAGCTAATGCCGTTCGGAACGCTGCCGGCATCGCCCGGCAAAACGCCCAGATCGATCACGTCATAAATCGGCCCGCTCCCCACGAAGGCGGGAGCGACGACGGCATAGACGCTGAAGTGGGCGAGGGGCACAGAAACGGTATGCGGGCCGGTGTCCACGGTTGAACCGGCGACGAGTTGCCAAGCTCCAGAGGCGAGAGTATAGATCGCCAAGCTGCTCTCGGGTACTCCCGGGGGAAGCGACGCGGGATTGTACTGAATCGTGACCGACGCCGGGGTGGAGAACGCGAGACTGTTCGGCGTGAGGTCGAAAGCCGTTCCGCCTACGATCACTTTATTCGCCGGAGCCGCCGGCAGGCTTCCCGTGAACGGAGCAACCAATACCCTCGTATCTTCCGCGAGCGCGTGGGCCGGGATGACGACGACCGCCTTGTTATTGGCGGATGACACTACTCCCCCGAGCTCTTTCTTGACCAGGAGACCGCCGGCCGTCCCACCGCCGCTCGTGGACGTGGTTTTCGATCCTCCCCCGCCTCCTCCACACCCGCTGAGCAAGAGAGCCGTCAGGGCGAACAGAACGAAGAGAATCGAGAAAGGCCTCATTGGAAATCTCTGAATGATTGTACGTCCCCGTGGCGCCGGCTTCCAGCCGGTAGCCCAAAGCCCATCGCTCCTAGGAGAAGATGCTTGGGCTACCGGCTGGAAAGCCGGTGCCACGTTAGGCTCCGTACGGAATCCAAACGTTCTTCACCTGAACGGCGTGCTGGATCCGAGTGGCGATCGGTGGAACGTCGGTTCCGGTCCAGACCTGCTTGAGGTTGCCCGCGCTGCGGCGTTCGACGTCGGCGACTCCTTCCGCCGGTCCGAAGTACCAGATCGCGTTGACCGCGTCGTGGTCGGCGAGCGTCGGGACAATTTCCTTACGGAGGCCGGACACGATATTGAAGACTCCGGCCGGAACGTCGCTCGCGTCGAGAACGCGATACAGCCCTGCCGCCGCCGCCGGATTGGACTCGGACGGCACGACGACGACGGCGTTCCCCATCGCGATCGCGGCGCACGCCAACTCCACGAGGGCCAACAGCGGCCGGTCGTCGGGACAGATGATGGCGATCGTACCGACCGGCTCGTTCTGCGTATAGCAGAGCGCCTTCATCGGCACCGGGTGGGTCTGACCGTCGGCCTTGTCGCAACGAGCCGCCGCTTGGAATGCGGCTCGGACCGCTTCCTCGTCTCCCAACGACTGAAGGTTTTCGGCTAGGTAATACAGCACCTGGGCTCGACCGTGGGCGCTCTGCGCCGCCCACGCCGGTTGCGCCTTGGCGGCGGCCTCGATCGCATTCCGGGCGTCTTTCCTATTCCCCCGCGCCGTCTCCTCCCCATCTGTCTCCAGCGAGTAGCCGGAGTCGGGACGGGTCTGCTTGCCGCCGATGTAATTTTTGTGAGTCCGATCCACCGTGGCACGGGCTTCCAGCCCGTGTGTATCACGACCATCCTGGTCGTGCGGTTTCGCCACTGGCAGCATGCCAGTGCGACGGACGTATTCGGCTAACCCCTCTCGCCCACCCTCGCGGCCGAAACCGCTTTCCCGGTAGCCGCCGAAGCCGCTCGCGGCGTCGAAGAAGTTCGTCGAGTTCACCCAAACCGTTCCGGCTTTGACGCGGCTTGCCATTTCCAGGGCGAGGCTTACGCTCTCGGTCCAAACGCTCGCGGCAAGGCCGTAAGGGGTGTTGTTGGCCAACTCCGCCGCTTCCTTCGGGGTTCTGAAAGTCATGGCGACGAGCACCGGGCCGAAGATCTCGACCTGGGCGACGGTCGCCGCCGGGCTGACGTTGGTGAGTAGCGTAGGGGGGAAGAACCAGCCTTCCTCGGGGCAAGAACAGCCGACCGGCTGGAACATGTCTGCGCCTTCCTCGACTCCGATCCGCACGAGCTCTCCAATCCGATCAAGTTGAACCTGGGCCACGATCGCGCCGATATCGACCGACTTGTCGAGCGGGTCGCCGACCCGCAGGTTCTCCATGCGGGCACGGACCTTTGCGTAAAACCGCTCGGCGACGCTCTCTTGAACCAGAAGGCGCGACCCCGCGCAGCACACCTGCCCTTGGTTGAACCAAATAGCATCGACGAGCCCCTCCACCGCGCCGTCCAGGTCGGCATCCTCGAACACGATGTAGGGGGACTTCCCTCCGAGCTCGAGCGAAAGTTTCTTTCCGGTTCCAGCGGTGGTACGGCGGATGATCCGTCCGACCTCGGTCGAGCCGGTGAAGGCGATCTTCTGGATATCCGGGTGCTCGACCAGGTGGCGGCCGGTCTCCCCATCGCCGGTGACGATGTTCACCACCCCGGCGGGTACTCCCGCTCGTCGGCAGATCTCAGCGAACAACAGGGCGGTCAAAGAGGTGAACTCGGCCGGTTTCAGAACGACCGTGTTCCCCATTGCGATCGCGGGCGCGATCTTCCAAGCGAGCATCAGGAGCGGGAAGTTCCACGGGATGATCTGTCCGCAAACGCCGATCGGCTCGGCGCCCGGAAGCTCGTCCGCCATCGCCTCCGCCCACCCAGCGTGATGATAGAAGTGGCGGGCGACGAGCGGAATATCGAGGTCGCGGGTCTCCCGGATCGGTTTGCCGTTGTCGAGCGACTCCAGAACGGCGAAGAGCCGGGCGTGCTTTTGAACAAGGCGGGCGATGGCGTACATCGCCTTCGCCCGCTCATATCCGCCGATTTGCCACCAGCCAGCCTGGGCCGTCTTGGCCGCGGCTACGGCGAGGTCGATGTCCGCTTTGGAGCCTTGGGCGATTTGGGCGAGCACCTTACCGTTGGCCGGGTTGTGGGTCTCGAAGCGAGCGCCTTCCACCGGCGCGACGAATTCACCGCCGATGAAGTGCCCGAATTGCCGACCATGGCTTTCCAGCCACTCCACCGCCACCTCCGCCCCCTCGGGCGCCGGCCCATAGTCCATATCGCGGTAGATCTCCGAGATGCTCACTCCCTATTGTAGATTGGGAGTGCACAGTGGAAGAATTTCAGAGCACCGACCGGACTCATTCACCTGGATCTCGTTCTTGACGCCCCTCAGTTCGAACTTCTCGAAGCCACGCATCAAAATCTTCGTTCGTACCTTCTTCCTCCGTCCAGGGTGAGCCTTTAAAGTCCGCAACGCTTCGAAAGGGCTCGACGCTCTGAAGTCGAGCCAACTGCTCTAAGGAAGGAGACGGCTCAGGGAAAATCCTGCCTTTTTCATGTGGGACGGGATTCACATACACTCCTCTGTATTGTCCTACGCCTTATGCTCGTGATCTCGAAGCTTCCCGTTGAACCGATACCAGCCGGCGACGGCGAAGGCGCCGATGCCGCCGAGGATGAGGGAGGCTCTGACTCCCGCCACTTGCGCCACGCCCGCCGCCTCGTAGTCTCCTAGCTGCGGCCCCGAAATCTGGAAGATCATCCCAATCGATGAGAGGCGGCCGCGCATCTGGTCGGGAATGGCAAGTTGCCGGATCGTCTGTCGAAGCACGGTGCTGATCATGTCGCTCGCCCCGATCCCGGCGTAGCAGAAGGCGGCCAGCCAGAAGTTGCGCGTGAGGCCAAACACCAACGTGAACGCGCCGAACGAGGCGATCATGCCGATCACCCAAATCCCCTGCCGGCGGATCGGAGGGAGCCAAGTTAAGGCCGCCGAGGCGAACATTGCGCCCACGCCGCCCGCGGCAGCCATGATTCCGTACCACATCGGACCCAGCCCGAGTTCCGCCCGGACGAACGCCGGCAACAAAGCCTGCGCACCGGCGAGGAACGTCCCCCAAAAATCGATCCACATCGCATTGGCGATCACGGGCGACGCTTTTAAGAAAGCAAATCCCTCCGCGATGCTGGCCACGACCTCCCGCGCTCCCCGCGACCGAACCACCTTGGGTGGCATGGCGGGCAATTTGATGACCGCCGCGATCATGGCGAGGAATGAGAATCCGTTGAGCACATAACATGCCGTAAGACCGAGATGGGGTCCGAGCCCCCAAATGAGCAATCCGGAAAACGCCGGACCAAGAACCTCGCTCAATCGCCATTGAATTCCGTTGATGCCCAGGGCATTGGGGAGAAGCTCGGTCGGAACCAGGTTCGCGATCATCGACTGCCGCACCGGCCCGTTGTAGGCGCGGAAGATCGCTTCGAAAGCGATGAGCGCGTAGACGATCGCGGGCGTGATGTGACCGGTCAACGTCAATGCAGCCATGGCAACGGCGGTACTCGCCATCCCGGTTTGGGTCGTGAGAAGGATCTTGCGCCGATCGCGCTGGTCGGCGACGACGCCGCCGAAGAGGCCGAGGATGAGCAACGGCACCACCCGGACCAGCCCCACGTAACCTACCGCGAGCGGCTGGTGCGTCATCGCGTCGAGGTGCCAAAACATCCCCCACGTTTGGAGCTGCCCACCCAAGTTCGAAACGAAGCTACCGAGCGTCCAGTTGCGAAAATGCCGATGTCCGAGGGCGGGCAAGCGATCGGCGAGGGCCACCCAACCAGTTTAGACCGCGCAACCGGTACCCTCGTGGATATATGTTCAAGCGCCTGATGGATCGCGTCGACCGGATGATGGGCCGGGGCGTGATCGACGAGGAGTTTTACGAAGAGCTCGAAGAGGCCATGCTTCAGGCCGATACGAACATCAACGTGACCACCGAGATCCTCGGCGAGCTGCGCCGCCAGGTGCGCGAAGAGAAGATCACCGACCCGCACGAAATGAAGGCGCGGCTGCAGAAGGCGATCGCCGACCGATTCCGACAGCAAGGGCCTCCCGGCTTCGAGATCAATGAGAACGACATCACGGTCTGGCTCTTTGTGGGCGTGAACGGCGTGGGCAAGACGACGACGATCGCCAAGTGCGCCAACTGGCTCAAGCGGAAAGGCCTTAAGGTGATGATGGCCGCCGGAGACACCTTTCGGGCCGCCGCTACGGAGCAACTGGAGACCTGGGCCGAGCGAACCGGCGCCGACCTGGTGAAAAACCTTCCCGGCGCCGACCCCGGCGCGGTCATCTTCGACGCGATCAACGCCGCCAAGGCGCGCGGCGCCGACATCGTCCTCTGCGACACCGCCGGCCGGCAGCACAGTAAAGAGAACCTGATGCTGGAGCTCGCGAAAGTTCAGCGAGTAACCGAGAAGGCGCTCGGCCGCAAAGCCGACGAAGTGTTGCTGGTGCTCGACGCGAACACGGGCCAAAACGCGATCCGCCAAGCCGAGGAATTCACCAAAGCCGCCGGCGTCACCGGCCTCGTCCTCACCAAACTCGACGGCACCGCCCGAGGCGGCGCCCTAATCGGAGTCTACGACCGCTTCAAGATCCCGATCAAGCTCATCGGCACCGGCGAAAAAGTCGGCGACCTAAAAGACTTCAAACCGGACGAGTTCGCCGCCGCCCTCTTCGAGATGTAGCACTCCGGAGCCCCCTCTCCCTCCTTCGGATGTATGTGCCGAACGAGGGAGAGGGGGTTGGGGGTGAGGGAATCGGTCCGGAATCGCCAAGGCGCTGTAAAATGCTTAGCTACTGCGCCCTCGCATATTGGATGCTTCAAACCCAGAAACTGAGAGTCATTCAGCATCCGACGAAGTGTGGATGCTGACCTCCATGGCAGTATGTAGCGGTCGGCTCTACGCGACGTTTCTAGCTGGCGACCCGTAGCGCCAACTTCACGAGGAATAAGTTGCATGATTCTCCTGCCTCGCAATATCATATGCCTCAAAGAGCTGCCAACTCGCCGAGCCTCCGGACGTTCAGGCCATGCTAAGACGGATAACTCGAGCATCTTTCTTTACGTTGATGACCGGAGGGATAACTTCGGCCGTCTTTAGCTTGGTCGCACTAAGTAACCCCTACGGGTCGGTGCTGGGGCCGGGCAACAGTGAAATTACGTTTGCCATTCTAATATGGGGGCTCGTTACGTGTGGCTGTGCTGCGGCGATATTGTGTATCCCACTGTTCACCAAGACGGAGCGAGTCGTCTGCTTCGGTCTTATCGCAAGTTCTTCCTTAGTGCTCCTGGTGTCCTGTCACCAGCTTTCAGAAGTCGCAAAGTCTACGTGAAGTTTAGGTGCTTAGCGAATCTGATTCCTCGCCGATCGTTGACAAGATCCGGCATGCCTTTGCCGAGTCCCCACCACCGCCGAGACAGGCTGCGGCAGAACTTCATGCTTTGCGCGAAGCAGATTTGGAAAACCTCTTGGAATTGCCATGGCAAGTTGCGCTTGAACGAGGCTTGCACGACGGTGACCTATTCCTTCTAACTGCAGAAGGGCTGGCCTACTACATTCCGCTTTTCTCATACACATACTAGCAACCTCTGCCGGCAATGGAGAATGGCTTCTCCCCGAGGCATTGGTAACAAAGATCGACGAAATTGTTAGTTTGGGCTACTGGACAGTGGAGCAACGTTCGGTCGTCGATTTGGCTCTGAGAAAAATGCGAAGGTCTGTTGCGGATGATGTGAATCTACGGAAAACATACAAAGAAATTCTTGCCCACCTGAAGTCATGCGATTAGTGGGAACTGGCAAGCCAATCTCCAGATCGAAGGGTCAAAGTAGTGACAGTTGGCCAACTCAACTAAAACTCCCAGGCATGAGGATCGTCAATTGACTGAGCTGTTGTATCAGCCGCTCGGGTTTCGCCCCGAAGTTGGGAGAAGGAGGTGATTGCGAAGGTGATTCTGCCCTATACAAATAGCCCTGAACTCTTTTCTCAAACCCACCCGCTTCGCCGGACGATCGTGGAAAAGGAGGCCGTACGGCTGTGGCGTTCGGCCGAAAGGGGCAAGTTCTATTTGGAATACCATCGCAAGGGTCACCTGCGACTCGACCAATGCGATTCAACGGGTCGCCGTGTGCTTGCTGCCTCCTTGTCGCCCTCGGCGTACATTGTTGGCATCCGGAAAGACGGAGTCATTCTTTTTCGAGAAGAGCGTGCCGCATTTAAGGGGAGAGCGGGCGGATTTCCGGCTGGTCCTTGGGCTTTGGATCGAACAAGATTAGAGGATGACGTTGAGATCTCGGGACTTCCTCGCTATGCCTTTATCCATTCGACGGGGACGGTGTTACGCGCCGACTGGGGTTCCTTCACCATCGACAATGCGCAGAACAGACTGATTGCCTGGTTCGGCGGGCGGCCAGACCGATTGGTCTGGTATCGGTTGGCGGATGGAACCGTAGCCCGGTCGGTGAAGATTGTAACTAAGACGCCGACTCCCTTCGCCGCCTACTGGCGAGACTGGTCTTTCGCGGTTTCGCCGCAATCAGGGTTTTTATTTACTAGTGTCGACAATTGGCCCTCTTCCATGGTGGCTCGACTCCCCACACTCATTCGGCGTGTGGATCCATCGAGAGAACGATACGCCTTGGTGACGGTTGATCTCAGGACCGGACTAGCCACCCCAATCGTAGTAGCGGGCGATGCGCCGCGGAAGTCTCCGTTTTCCGAGGCAAAGGGAATGGACCAGCACTCCTTGGTCTGGCTGCCTGGCACGAAAAAGATTGCAGTATTGGCATCGGGTCGAGTCCATATCCTTGAGATCGATCCTCCGACGAGTCCCCGGGGAATGGATAGCCGCCAAGGCGGAAGCCATGGACTGACTGATTAATCGATTAGGTTGAAAACATCTCAAGCTCTCGGCGTTGGCTGCCTAATCTTCCTGGCGTTTTGCCTGTTCGCAGGATAATGGGTATTGGACGGAGCAGGCGGCGAGCACGTGTCGTTCGACGACTGCCGATTAGTAGACATTGACCTTCAGAAGGATGTTGAGATTAGGGGGGCCGAATACAATCCAAGCCGAATGCAGTGGCTTTATCGGGCCCACATCGGCGTCGCTTTCCATACGGTGGAGACGGATATCTGGTTGATCGAACCTCTTGCCAATTTGGCTCCCGACGAAGATGCGCCTCTGTTCGTGCTCGATAAGGCTCCGGTCCCGATAACCCGCGGGCGATTCCTCTCGGTAGGAGGGAGGAGAGCGCAGTCCTACTCGTCTCCCAGTCTCGCCGTTGACATTTCACCTCAGCCTCCACCCGGTCGACTGAGCCTGGAGCTTGCCGATGGTCACATGCAAGGAAACGCTCAGTTCGCCTTAGGGGACTGCCTCGCTCCCTAGCTGGTAGCAACTGGAGGTCTTGGAGGCTTGGCCTCTTCCACCTTCTGCCTGTACACTTGATCTCTGTGCCCAGGTGGTTAACGGAGTTGCAAATTAACCACCTTATCTTCGACAAATCGCCCGCGTCATGCCTGGGATTGACGAGGGTGCAGTCTGAGCGGTGACCAGAAATGACAGTCACAAACGCCTCCGCCGGTCTGCATCCTCACTATTGGCCTGCTCTCTGGTTGTAGCCAGAGGTACGCCAATCCCCAAGCAACATGTCCGCAGCATTTGAAGCAACTGGGAATGGGATTGACTCTCTATGCCCTAGACAACGACCAACTTCTGCCCCAGCGGAACTGGATGACCGCCGCCGAATACGGCCGTGCACCTAAAGACTCCGAGAGGTGCCCCGCTCTCGCGGCCACGAGTCCGTTTGCCGGATATGAAATGATGCTTGCCGTGGCGGGAGGACGAATCGACGATTCGCGAATCGAGGGTGGCGTGTGGCTGCTTGATGCAACGAACGCCAAAGCAAACGAGTTTGGCACTCTGCTGGATCTGCCTCGTCCGCCGCGGCACGGTGGATTCAACAATATGCTTCTGGGCAACCTATCCGTCAAATCGGTTCGGTAGGTTTCCAATCTTTGCCCGACGCGCCGTCTGGCAAAGATTTCTCCAAGCGGGACAGTCGCAAGTGTTCTGTCTCACGTAAAGCTGGGATGAACTTAGCCTCCCGACGACGCGTTGTTCCAACGCGACGGGAGGCATCAACACCGTCCACCTATTTACGAGAGACAACACTAGGCAGGCTTCGCCACCGGCTGCTGGTGGGCGGGGCGCTCGTTGATGGCTTCCAACTGCTTCCGCTGGATGCCCTTCTCCGACTTCGTGTCGTGGGCTTCCTTGACCTCTTGCGGGATCATCATCATGGCGACCGCGATCACGCCCGGTAGGACCGCGGCGTCGTCCAGCAGCCCCACGCCCGGTACCCAGTCGGGGACCAGATCGATCGGCGATAGGGAATAGACAAGACCGCCGTAGATCATGTACCGGACAAACGGAGGGGTGCGCGGATCGTGGGCCATCCGCCAATACCGAATGAGGGTCCGTCCGATGCTGATGAACTTTAACATCGCATCCTTTGACCGCGCCAACACCTAAGATGTTTGGTTGATCGTACGACCGACCAATTTCTCGACGTACTTCGCGATGACGTCGAATTCCAAATTGACGCCGTCGCCCGGGCGGCGGGCGTGGAGGTTGGTGTTCGATAGAGTATGCGGAACGAGCCAGACGTCGAAGGCGCCCTCCTTTGGCTCAACGACGGTAAGCGAGATGCCGTCGACGGTGATGCTTCCTTTATCGATGAGATAGCGATCGTACTCCGCCGGAGCCTGAACCCGGAGAACGGTGAACTCGCCCTGCGCGGAAAGGGAAACGATCCCCCCAGTCGCGTCGACGTGGCCCTGGACGATGTGTCCTCCGAATCGCCCATCGGCCGACATCGCCCGTTCCAGGTTTACCGGATCGCTCGATCGAAGACAGGCGAGGGAAGTGCGGCGCCAGGTTTCCGGGCTTACGTCGAACGTCAGCGGACCGTCCGATGCGATCACCGTGAGACAACACCCGTTGACGGCCACGCTCTCGCCAAGGTCGAACCCGCCGCGGCCGAACGATGGTGGAGCGTCCACTACGAGCGCCGCCGCTTCCACGGCGCGAACTTGGCCAACCGCTTGTACAATTCCGGTGAACATATAGGAGATTAGACCCCAACGACCATCGTGCGCAATCTATGGCAAGAATATAAACCTAGTATGCCCATTGCTTGACCCTGGGTGGTTTACACGGTCAAGGTCGGAGGCCGCATCTATGAAAAAGATTCAGCTATCCGTAATCGTCGTCGCATCTCTCGGTCTTTCGGCTCTCGCCGCCGCCGAGACCGGCAAGGGCCGCCCATTCAAGGTGGAACTTGGCGCCTACTTCCCGAGCTTCTCGGAGGCCGGTATCTCCAAGAAGACCGGCGCCACGTTCGCTTTCGGCTACAACTTCAAGAACGAGAACTCCGACGCCAAGATGCCGGTCCAGCTCGGCCTTGAGCTTCGTGGCTCCTCCTTCAAGGCGAGCGACGCGACGGATGAGGCGACGATCACCATCAGCCAGTTCCTGGCGAACGCCGACCTCTCCAGCCCCGACGGAAAGCTGTTCTACGGCGTGCACCTCGGCTTCGGCAAGGGCTCGGCCAGCAGCGGCAACGTCACCGTTTCGGACGATAAGACTCGCTTCGTGTACGGCGCGCACGTCGGCTATAACTTCAGCCCGACCGTTTACGGCATCGCGCACTACACCACCGCCAGCCAGGAAGTCTATCGCGGCTTCTCGGTCGCCGTCGGCTACCGCTTCTAACCCTTTGGGAGTGCGCGAAGCTCTTCGCGCTTTCCCTCGGCGCGGAGCGCCTCCACGTCGTCAAATACGCCGACCAATAAGAGGCGCGCTCCGCGCCTCTTATTAGAGGGCGTAGGGATACGTTTCCGGTGGCTCGACCAAAGACCGCTCGTTCAGATGCAAAGGATGCAACGCCGAGGTTTGCTCGAACGCGATTAAAGCGTCATACCGATTGATCAGGTCGGTCGGAACGTAGTTTCCCCAACGCTCGCGGTCGGGGTGGTAGACCACTCCAATCGCACGGTGGCCGCGCCGACGCCGGAATTCCGGCACGTCCCTCAGATCGGAGGTGAGCACGAGCCGGTCCATTGGATCGGCAGAGTGGAGCAAATGCTCCCAACTCCCGTCTCGGGCGGCGGGTACCGACATCGCTTCCATGGGTGCACCCCAATAGTCGCCGGCGATTACCTCGCCGCCGTAACCGGAGAATCCCACGATGAAACAATCGTCGCGGCCTTGTCGGCTCCGGACGAGCTGACCCACGTTGACCATGCCGGCTTCCGCCATATCGGTTGCCCGCGCGTCGCCCACATGCGTGTTGTGCTCCCATACGATCGCCTTGGAGGTGGGACCGTAGTGGACCAGAAGGCGGTCGAGCGTATCGGTCATGTGGGTGTCGCGGACGTTCCAAGAACTGTCGTCGTTCTGGATCATCGTTCGGTAATAGCGTTCCGCTCCCACGGCGGCAAGCGCGTTCTGCTCCGCGTTGAAGTGCGACTCGACGTCGTCGGGAAAGTCCGGCCTTGCAAGCTGCAGTTCCCGAAGCACCCTTACCACCTCGTCCTCGCAATCTTCCGATACATAACGAAGCGACATCGCGTAGTTCTGCGGATCGCGCTCAAAAGGATGGAGGCAGGCCATCGCCTTCATCGCGGCGGGTACCGCCTGCTGGTGATACTGCCGCAAGTGGATCAGCACCGCATCGAGCGACTCCCAGAGGGAATAGACGTCAAGCCCGTAGAAGCCAACCCGGTGGCCAACCGGCAACCTTTCATTGTGAGCGCGGAGCCAGGTGGCGAACGCCACCACTTCCCAGTTCGCCCACATCCAGGTCGGCCAGCGGTTAAACCGTTTGAGGACGTCGCGGGCATGGTCTCCACCGTCGGCGTACCCTTTGACAAACCGGTTCACCGCGTAGCAATCGGGCCAATCGCCCTCAACGCCGACGAAGGAAAATCCTTTCTCTACGATCAGCCGCTGCGAGAGCCGGGCCCGCCAGGAGTAGTATTCGCTGGTGCCGTGGGAGGCTTCGCCGATCAACACGAACCGGGCGTCGCCGATCCGGTCGATCAAGTCGTCGAGCGGATCTTCGAACGCGAGCTCTCGGGACCGGCTCTTTAGCTCGGCCAGAAGCCGAGGGTCTTCATCGTGCAACATGTCCTTGAGTGGGGGACCTTGCGAGCCCACCTCAAGGTTCCGTCAGAGGCGTCCTTCGGTGATCCAGTAAACGGTCATTCCGAAGAGAAGCCGGTGCACTTCGTAATCGAAGGGGGAGCGATTGGTGTAGCTCCAGACCCGCGGGTGCCGTACCGCTCGGTTGACCGGTTTTCGATGCGCGGGAACACTCGGGCGCCACTGGCTGAGGCGCCGGCCGTGCTCTCCTTGAAATCTTCGATGGCTATCCATGTCGCTCGCTTCCTTTCTTCATTCCGTTTCCAATAGATTCGGCAGTTCGGTAACGAATAAGTCGAGCCGTAACCTTTGAACGATACATCTTTGGGCTCTTTTCGGGACCTGTCAGTTCGGCGGGGCTATTTGTTAGTGGCGAATAGCCAGGCAAATCGTTGGCGCGGCAACCCATGCTCCATCGCATGGGCGCCGCCCCAGCGGCTCGTTTGGCGGGTCGTCGGTAGTTCACGGTTCCATGATCGGCCCCTGGAATGAACCTGAGATGAGGGGCAAGTGAACATTGCATGAACGGGCTCCTTGCTACTTGCCGGCCGGGACGACCTTGGTGGTTTCGACCTGGGTAACCGTCGACTGCAGCCGCCACTTCCCGGCCTGTCGAATCCAGGTGTCGAGGTAGCGATGAATGTGGATCATCTTTAGGTTTTTCCCGGTGATCGGGTCGATGGTCGCCTTGGCCGACGTTTCATCGGAAATCACCTTGGCGGTGTCCCCTTGCACGGACACGCTCGCGATCTTCGTTTCGTAGGCGGTGGTTGGCTGTTTCGACTCCTTTCGTTTTCGCAGGCTCGCTTCGTAATCTTTACGGGCGATTACTTTGCCGGTGTAGGTGTGAAGCGTGTAGTCGGGGGCCAGGATGTCGAGGATGGTGTCGACGTCGTTCTGCACCGCGGCTTTCGCCCACTTCTTATATTGCGAATCGATGTTCGACCTAACGGAACTCTGGCCGTATCCGACCACAGCCAGACCGAGCAGTACGAAGGCGGTAAGTTGCCTCATCGTGCCGACGCCTCCGCGAAGGTCGCTTCAACCAGATTGGCTCGTTCCAACAAGACGACGTCCTCGAGAATTTCGGCTACCGGTCCCGAGGCGAGGAGGCGGTGATCTTCGTCCAAGATCAACGCCCGATCCGCGATCCGGCGGGCGACGTCGAGGGTGTGCGTCGCGACGATCGTCGTCTTCCCCGCCGCCTGGAGCTGCTGCAGCGTGCGGATCAACCATGTTTGCGACCTCGGGTCGAGGCCCAGGAATGGCTCGTCGAACATGAGAACCTGGGGGTTCATGCTGAGGACCGAGGCGATCGCGACCTTTCGCTTCTCGCCTCCGCTAAGGCGGAATGGCGGGCGCTCGGCAAGGTGCTCGATTCCCAGGAAGCTGAGCACGTCCAATGTTCTCGCCCGCGCCTCGGCTTCGGACATGCCAAGTTGGCGTGGGCCGAACGCGACTTCTTCGAAGACGGTGGCATTGAAGAGCTGAGCGTCGGCGTTTTGAAAGACGAAGCCGATACTCTGCCGAAACTGTTGCCGGAACCCCGGCGACTGGAGCGATCGTTCCGACAACTCGTGTCCGTTGAAGGAAATCGATCCTTCGATATGATGGAGCAGGCCGGCCAGAAGCCGTAGCAAGGTGGACTTCCCACTCCCATTGGCCCCCATGATCACCAGGCGCTCGCCGTTCGCAATGCTTAACGAGAGATCGTCGAGGGCGAGAACCCCGTCCGAATAGCGGCAGTCGATGTGCGAAAGCTCAAAGAGCATGAAGAATTCCTCCCATTAGAACGATGGCGGCGGTCAGGCCGGCCCCAGTGGCGACCGCGACGAGATCACGGCGCCTCCACGGAGTCGGCCGAGCAGGCCGGCTTGGGCCGTCGAACGAGCGCGCCTGCATAGCGAGATGGGTTTCCTCCGTAAGCGCGAGGCTCTTGGCGAAAAGGACGGCGGCGCCGGTGCCGGCATAACTTCGAGCTTGTTGCCGGTTCATCGCTCCCGGCTGGCGCGCGGTGCGCGCTTCGACCATTTCGGCCAGCGTCTCCACCAGTACGAATAGGTACCGGTAGGTGAGGGTTGCCGTCGATAGGACCACCTTCGGAACCCCCAGGCAGGCGAGCGATCGAAGGAGATCGTGCCAGCGCGTGGTCTGGCTCCAAAGAAGCGAAAGCTGGATCCCGGCAAATAATCGCAGAAGGATCATGGCGGCGGAAACAAGCCCCGGACCCGAGAACGAAATTCCCAGAAGCGAAATCGCGGTCGGTCCCGGAGTCACCGCCCGGAGCGAAACCGGTATGGCGAGCACGAGGCCGAAGAAGGCGACGGCTCCCGCCACCCTTGTCACCAGCTCGCGCAGAGGGACCCGGGAAGCCCAGGCCAGTCCGACAGAAAGCGAGATCACCGCGATGAGCGCAGTCGGCGTTCTCGCCAGGCTCACGGCGACCATTGCACTGAGAAATCCAATCGTCTTGGCGACCGGATTCAGCAATTGCAAGAATCCCGGCATCCGGGCAACGACTTCCGACGCCACCGTCTTCGCGATGGCGCTCCGCATCTTAAGGATCGTCCGCTCCATCCACGGGGATTTCGCCACGGGAGAGAGCGGGAGCGGAGGATTGACGTCTCTGAGCCAAGCCGGCATCGAGCTACGCGGCGCTCCGGGCTTCGACGCCGGAGAGGGGGAGGGCCTCGGCTTTCGTAGAATTCCTCTTGCAAAGAGTGCTACTAATCCGCAGCCTACCAATGCGCTGACCATATACCCAACGATCTGCCAAGGCTTCCCGCTCGCCCCGGCAAAGCCATAGTCGGGAAGCAAGGGTGTGATCGCTTCGTGGCGGGCCGCCATCCCGGCCGGTGCGTAGCCGACCATCGTCTTGATCTCCGCGAGATCCCACTCCCCCCATGCGCTGCCGCTCGCAAGGAGTCCGAGAGGGGTTAGAGCCAGCACCCAACCCAGTCGCCGGGCGAGGCGTATCCCCGCTCCGACCTTTGGCGGCATTCCGGCCCGCGCGAGTTCGGGGAACGTTTGCCACAAGTAAGCGAGTGCCGCCATCGTGACGATCGCTTCCACCGGCCCCGCGATCAGAAGGTGCGGCAGCAGCATCGCGGGGAGCGTGACGTTCAACCCATACGGGCAGTACATCGCGTGTCCAACCGCATCGTGCGCGAGTATCGGCTGGAGCCCCAGGAGGGTTCCCGCGCAGAGGGAAGCGGCCACCGTTCCGGCATAGGCGCCAAGCCCGGCCCCGACCGCCTTCCAAGGAGACCCGTCGCTCGCCCGCCCGGCGAGCATGCGGTAAGAGTAGTAACTGACAAAGCTGGCAACGAACGCCATATCGAAGCAGTTCGCCCCGATGGAGAGGACCCCCCCGTCGCCGAAGAGGAGCGCTTGAATCGTCAACGCTAGCGTCATCCCGAGCACGGCCGCCCAGGGCCCTACGAGGATCGCGAGCAGCCCGGCCCCCAGCGCATGCGCGGTGGTGCCGCCGATCGCCGGGATGTTGAACATCTGGATCGCGAAGCAGAACGCGGCCCCGATCGATAGCAGCGGCGCCTGCTTCGTCGTCAGCTCCCGATTCGTTCGCTTTGCGGCTACGATCCATATCGGGACCATGACGGCAAACGTGGCGGCTTGAGTCACCGGGCTCAGGTACGCGTCAGGGATGTGCAACTTCGCCTCCTAAACTTGCCATCTTCCGAGCCGCGACACCGTCGAAGTTCGGGTCGATCGCCATCGCGGCCTTCAAGTAGCGATCGGCCTTGGAGTGGTCGTTGGCGGCGGCGTAGATGGTTCCGGCATGGAAGAGGAGCATCGGATCGCGGGTTCCGCGGGCCAGCGCTTTGGCGATCGCTCCGACTGCCTCCTTCTTATCTCCCCTCTGCAAGCAAACCCAAGCCAATGTATCGAAAGCGTAGATGTCGCGACGCGACTCAAGATCGCGCAACGCCGCCGCGTACGCTCCGCCGAGGTCGCGCCGATGGTCGGCGCAGAAAATGGCGTACTGGCGGTCCAGCCGGTGCCCGTGGGTTCCGGCAACGGGGGCGACCTCGTGCATACCATCGTTCATCCCGGATGGGCGCCCAACAAGCTCGGCGACCTTGGCGTATTGGGCCTCGGCCTTGTCTGGCTGTCCGAGTAAAGCGTATGCGTCGCCGACGAGGGCGCGAACGTCGGCCATCTGGGCGATCGCGTCGCTCTTGGTTCCCCAATCGATCGCCTCCTGCCACCGGCCGTCTTGGAAGGCGACCCGGGCGAGGCCGGCCATCGCCTTGTAGTCTCGCGGATAGAGCGTGAGGGCGGTTTGAAATTCGCGGCGGCTTTCGTCGTGCCGCCCCATTTTGTCGAGCTGGATGGCGGTTCGAGTGTGGAACCATGCGACGGCGTCGCTCGGCATCCCCGCACTGCCATCGGCTTCGCGGGCGCAAAATTGAAGGAGGCGGAGAGCGTCCGCCGGCTTGCCGTCGATGTCGAGGAGTCGAGCGACGATCGTTTTGCCCGAGGCGTCGCCGAAGGCTCGGGAGTTCGCCTTGATCAGGTTCCTTGCCTCGTCATAGCGTCCGACCTCGATCAAGCACTCGACGTGTGAGCGGGTCGTATGGTCGTCGGAAACTTTCGCCTTTTCGGCCGCCAGGCACTGGGAGAGGGCGTCATGGAATCGATGCTGCTGCAGGAGGCTCTGGACGAGTTTGTTCCAAGCGCCGACGTTGCCCAACTTGCGGAGGGCGAGGCTCTTTCTCGCGGCGGCTTCCGCTTTCACGGCGGTGGCGGAATCGTCCGACTCCCGGCTTCTCGCGAGGTATTCGGAGCTAAGTCTGGACCAACCGAGCGCCCCGTTCGGATCACGCCTTACGGTCTCCTCGGCGGTGCGAATCCGAGCGTCGATCCGACTGGAGTCGAACGGAATGTGGATCGGCGGCTTAGAAACTGTCGCCCAGTAGCCGGGCCGGCTATACCAGGAGGCGTAGCCCATCCAACCACCGAACGCGGCGACACCGAATGCTAAAAACATGGGGGGTTTCATTTCAGAGCTGCTCTAGAGGCTGGTTCGGCGCGCCCGGGAGAGGGACCCGGGCGCGCCGGTCGGGCTATCTGGGGTCGCCCAGATAGGGGAAGGTGCCTTTGAAGTGCTTGCCGCTGGCGTCCACGTTGTCGCTGGTGAACGCCGGTACCTCTTTGCCGTCGTCCGGCGCGAGGCCGAGCGTGGAGATGGTGTTGCCGAACACCACGCCGAGCGAGATGTCTACGACATCGTCGCCGAGCTTGCGACCGCCGAACTTGCCGCCGGTTGCGCCGCCGGTCTCGTAACCGAGGTAGGCCGCGTTGCCGGACTGGCTGAGGTCGACCTTCATGACATCCGGGACGAGGACGGCCTTGACCACTGCGGTCGTCGCCGCCGACCGCCCGGCCGGGAAGGTCATGAACGACTGAATGTCGTTCGCGAGGTTGGCGCTGTCTTCCGAAGGGGTTGCCTCGTCGTTGATCTTGTGGCGGTTGTTGGCGACGGTGGCGAACACTTCGTTCACGACCGGGCGGGCAAGACGATCCACTTGGTGGAAGGTGCCGCCGCTGGCGACGCTGGTGGTCGTCCACATGCCGATGATGTTGTTGGTCGGCCCGGGCGTATGGTTGGTGGACGAAGATCCGCCGCAGCCGGCGAGGACGACGAAAGGAACGAGGATTAGGGCTTTGTTTCTGATCACTGCAGGCTCCTCTTCGGAAGCTCCACTACGATGGAGAGGACGTTGTACTTACCGGTCGACAGGAAGTCTTTAGCGACGCCGGGGGCGCGCCAGGAACTCTGCTTCGGAGTATTCGGATCGGCGACCGGAGTTCCGGTGAGCGGAGTGGCTCGATCCGGAAAGATGTTGAGGAACTGTTCGAGGTCGAAGAAGAACGGATCTTCTCTTCCGCCGGCGAAGACGGTCATACCGCTCTTGGGGCTGAACGGAGCGTTTAGGGTGCCGTGGACCGCCAGCGGCGTTTCTTGGACACTGTCCTTGCCGGTCATGGACGGCCGAACCGGGCCAGAGATGGAGACGGTTTGCGCGGCGCCCGCGCCGGTGAACTTGGCCTGAATGACCTTGTCCTCGACTCCGTCGCCATTGTTGTCGATCTTGAATTGGTACAGGACATTTGGGTCGAATCCGACGGTGGTTCCTTCACCCGATCCGATCAAGGGGTGAACGTTCATGACGAGAACGATGTTGTCCGCGTTGGTCGGACTCGGAAACATGTAAACGTCCGTGATGTCGGTACCGGGGTTAGCGGCGATATCGGGGGTGTCGGCATGGTCCGATGCTCGGACCTTGCCGATCAACATGAGCGGCGCGAGGAGCGCTACCATGCCGAGGGCGATGTACTTCTTTGTTCGATGGGTCACGATTGTCTCCCGGGAATTGCCAAGGCATTCCTGTGAGAGAAGGTTCGCCCGCGAACCTTACGCCCCGGTGATCGGAAGATGAACAGTGGATGAACTCGCCCTAGGCCGGGTGAACGCTTCCCCTTCCCACCCACAGCGCCCACGCGATCAACACGCCTTGGAGGGGGAGTCGCAGCCAAAGCGCGACCCTTAGCCAGGGCGCGGCATCGGCCGCCGGATGCAACGCCATGTCGACGTTGACCGGGAAGACGGCCACGTACAGGGCCACTAAACCGAAGGAGGCGTAGCGTCTCGACGCGGGGATAAGAAGTCCTGCGCCGCCGGCGACTTCGAACAGGCCGCTGATAAGGACCAACCCGCGGTGGGCGGGAATATACGCTGGCATCACCCGTTCAAACTGCTCGTTTAGAACGAAGTGCAGAATGCCGATCGCGATCATTCCGAGCGCGAGTAGGGCTCGGAAGAACGGCTGAGGCGCAAAAAAGCGGCCCATATGCATAGCATACGGGCCTCGATTGGGACTAATTAGTCCACGTGCTTGCCGGTCTTGTCATCGATCCGGTCGCCGGTCAGGGCGTCGGCCGCCTTCTCGGTTATGCCGCGCGTGTCCGGGGATCCGTCCACGTCATGTCCGCCGGTCTGAATGCCGGGGACTCCGTTACCGGGAGTCGGCACTCGATCGTTGACGTCGCGAGTGGCGCCGTGGCCGATTCCGGTGATGGTGTCATCGTTATCCACCTTGTCGACGGCGGCGACTGCCGCCTGGCTGCCAAGCCCGCCCGCTACGGCACCGACGATAGCGCCGCCGATCGTGCCAAGGGGACCGGCCGCCGATCCGGCGATCGCACCGGTCACTGCGCCACCGACACCGCCGATGTTGCGCGCCTTGACCGAATCGTTGTTGGGATCGTCGTCGATACCGTGTTGAATATTGTCGTCAATCTTTTCTGCCATTTGCTCTCCTGCTCATCGCCGTGGCGAGGAGCCTTTCAATGACTACGGCGAACGCAATCCTGTTCATGAAGCGTGGGACCGGCTGCTTATCCTTGAATTGGGACCGGTCGTAGCAGCTAGCATGTAGGCATGGTCGCCAAGATCCTTTCCGCCAAAGAGGGTGAGGTTATGTCGGGGGCGGGCGGCTCCGTTCGGCTCCTTCTCGAAGGAGATCCAGTCGGAACGATGAGGCGATTGAATCGTTGCTCCTTCGCCATCAGCGGCACGTTCTCAAACGACAGCTTGAGATATATTCGCTTTGTTCAGTTACTAGGAGCGGTTACCATTTGCAACTGTAGCAGCCGTTTGCCGTTGGTTCGCTGCTCTTGCTGCACGAGGCCGGTGCCGGGGGCGTACCAGGATTCGAGTTGGATCGTGCCCGTTGGGAGCCTGAGGGTTAGGGTGGCGAGGATGGCGTCGATCTTGCGGCTGCCGATGTCGACCTTGGTCTTCTTGTGGACCAGCTTGGCGCTGGCAGGTTGAACCCGGCCCATTGAGACGAGGCGGCCATGCCAGGAGCGCGGTTTTTCGTCCTCAGCGAGCATCGGAAGCGACGGGGAAAACCATGCGTTCGCCGCTTGATCGGCGTAAAGCACGCCGCCCTGCCAGGCCAGGCGCGAGACGCCCAGGGGTCCGCTGAGCTCATAGCCGTCCTCGCCGGCTACGGAGAGGCGGCGGGCGACCCGAATCGGCTCGATACGCGAGTCGAAGCCGAAGCGAGCGATGTAGGTTGTCGCGCGTCCCACCTCCATAGGCATAAGAGGGTGCGAGCTTCCGCAGCCGGCGACGCTCGTCGCTACCGCCGCCAGCGCGCATCTCTTCAGGCTTCCATGCCAATCGGAACGCATGCGAGTAAGTATGTCTTGCACGGGCGGTTTCGTAGTACATTCAGTCCGAGGCGAGGACCCGAAGCGCGAGGTGAGAGGAACCGGCCGGGTTGGACCCAGTACGCGGCGTCGTACAATGAATGAGGAGACGGAATGACGCCGAAGCACGAGCCGAAGGAGAACGTGGTTGGATGGCTTGCGGGGCTGTTCGCGGTCCTTGTGATTGGAGCGGCCTTGTTTCCCGCGTATGGGAATCAAAAAGGGTACGCCAAGCGCACTCAGTGTTTCTCGAATCTCAAGCAAGTTGGAATCGGATTTGCTCTGTACACCTCGGACAACGAGGGCTGGATGCCGCCATCCGCCGCTTGGATCGACGAGCTGAAACCTTACACAAAGAGCGAGGAGCTCTTCGACTGCTCGGTGGCGGGCCGGTACGGCTATGCGATGAACGAGGCGCTTACCCAGGCGACCGTCGAAAAATGGTCGACGGAGAGGGCGGCTGAGACACCGGTAGCCTTCGAGTCGGTGACGATCGGGCGTAGCGTGGTCGGTTCGCTTCAATTGCTGCCCCGCGCCCCCCGCCACGGCTCGGTTAACAACATCGCCTACGTGGACGGCCATGCCAAGGGTGTGCGCCAGGGTTCGATTTTCAACAGTTTGTAGAGGAGCGCGAAGCGTTCAGAACGGACGGACCAATTTTACGGTGATCACGCCGCGGGTGGTCGGGCTGTTCGGGTCGCCGATGAGCACGAAGATGTCGGTGCCGTGACGGGAGCGGCGGCCGTAAGAGAGATAGACATTCATCTTTCCTCCGGTCTGCACGAGACGGCCGCCGAGCGACTCTTGGGAGTTCAACCGATATGTCCCGCTTAGCACCGTCTGGTTGTTCTCGAAATCGCCGAGCTGCAGGTGGTTGAAGTCGAGATGCAGGGAAAATCCCTTGGCGATTAGAGCCCCCTGGCTGATGTCTATGAACCGGTACGCCTTGTTCTCCCTCCGCCCCACCTGCGCATTCACCCCGCCGCGTTGAAACAGGGTCTTCTGGTTCCACCCGACGAAACCGCTTACGGTGTTGTCTTTGAAATCCTCACGCTTGCCAGTGTCCGCCCCGAAGGCGTACTCCCAGCCGTTTCGCATCGATATGTCCGCGTTGCCGGAGATGGAGTCGTGAAAAAAACCGCCGGTCATGTGCCGGTAGCTGCTCGCATTAATGCCGTAGAAGTCTCGTTCGACGGCGCCCCGGTCATGGGCGTTATTTCGATAGATGTTGAAGCCGCTGCCGCGGACATCGACTTCGCTTACCAAACCAAGCTGGTTCTCGAAGTGGGGGCCGGTTTCCGTGTAATACGCGGAGCCGTTCAGCTTTCCGCGCCCCGCGTCGGTCGAGAACTGAAAGAAGTCGTTATGGTCCGACCTCCCGCCAGAGACCCAAGAGCCGGTGCCGTTCGCGTAGATGTCGAACTTCCGCCCCTTTTGCGCCCATCCATAGTCACCGCCGAGCTGGGCGACCCGGTTATTCGGCTGGCCGCCAATGTCGTTGCCGAGGACGGCGCCGGCGATTTGACTGTAGCGCCCAAGATCCTGAGCGACTTTCGCCACCACCGCCGTCTGCCCGTCCCCTTCCCGTGCCGTCGTTCCCAACACCCCGATCGTGGTCGGACCGTTCTTGCCGACGAGCTTCAATCCGAAGTCCACCATCGGGATTCGTTGCGAGTAGAAGAGAAAGGAGTCTTGCCAAACGCCGTTCCCTTCCGCGAAGAATGGCCGGCGATCAGGAACAAACTTCTCGGTGTATGAGAAGCTAAGGTCCTGAACCGCCTGCTCCACGGTTTGGAAGTCGGGGAAGATGGTGGCCACACCCGTCAGCGTCGTTGAGACCGGATATTTCACGTCGAGGCCGGTTCGGAACGAAGTGGTTTTTCCGGCGGTGCCCAGCACGTAGGGGAGAGCGACCAAACGGGGAGGGTAGTAGGGTGGCTCGATGCCAGTGAAATCGCACAGGTAGGAAACCGGATCGTGGTCGCCGGCGGGTGGAATATAAGGCCAGATTTCGGCGTTCGTTTCTCGTGAGATCTGGCGAAGCAGGGCGATCGGAAAAGACTTACTCCCGCGCGGGTACTTCAGCAGAGAAAACGGTATCGAAATCTCGCACGTCCAGCCGTCGGGGGTGCGCTGGGTCGCCGCCGTCCAGTCCCCCGCCCAAGTCAAGTTGTCGGCGGTGCCGCCGTCGAGCTGCGTCGTCTGGGTGCCGTTCGCGCTGACGTTGAGCTGGGTAACGTTGCGACGGCTTCCCTGGCTGTCGATCGCCACGAGAACGTAGTCGTCATGGTTGATGTCCCCTTCACGCTGCGTCTCGTGGGCTCGAATCAGCTCCGGATGGCTGTCGAGGCAGTGGAACGCCACGTACAGGTGCGTCTTGTCCGCGCAGATCCAAGCTTCCGTCTGCTCCTTGAGCGGCTCGGTGCTCTGAAATCGATAGAACCCCGAGGCGTGCAACGCTCCTTTCCAGCAAGCGTCGTCTAGCTTCCCGTCGATCGCCGGCCGCGTCTCGGCCTTTGGAATCTGGTAGGTCGCCTTCTTCCATTCGCCCGTCGGAATCGGCGGGTTCGGTATCGAGGAAGACATCTGCCCCCACGCCACTGCTCCGGCAATCCAAACCGCGACCGCCGCACTAGCTCGAAATAGTTGGTTCATGTTCTTTCTTTTCCGGAGCCCCCTCTCCCTCCTCCAGATGTTTGTGCTGGACAAGGGAAAGGGGGTTGGTGGTGAGGGAGTCCGCCGGACCGCTGCTCTCCAGAGCGGCCCTTCCAGAAGGCGAACGTACGTTCGCCTGATGGGCGGGCCGCCCATGAAAACCCACGGGCAAGCTGCCCGTGCCACGGTCAGGGTTTGGATGTGATTCGCTTCAGGGAACGGCGGACCTCGCGCAGAGCTTGGTCGGAGGCGCCGCGGGCGGTCTTCATCGCGGATCTAACGATCGCTTCAATGTCGGGACCTAGATGCTCGGAGCGGATTTCGCGGCGGGCTTCCGCCATCGCGCGGTCGACCTCGGCCATTGCGCGCTTGATTTCTCGCTCCGCTTCCGCCATTGCCCGCTCTGACTCCGCAGACGCCTCTTTGAGCGCTTTCGCGATCTCTCGATCGATCTGTCCCGGTTTTTCGTCGTCTTGATCGGGAGTTACATCGGCGGGCGAGAAGTCGACGGTCGGTTCGGCTTCCATCGACGCCTGAAGCTCGTCGCCGAACGTCTTGCCGCCACGGGAAATCTGAATGCTCCCAGCGCCGACGTGAATGTCGAGCTTAGGACCTCCCTGGCCGAAGCGGGTGCGGCGCTTGCCGCCGATCTTGATCTCGCCATCCGAGCGCGATGTCGCCGGAACCCCTTCGATGTCGCCGACGCCGACTTCGGCGGAGACGTCGGCATTGGTGTTCTTGGGCAGGTCGATGGTGATCTCCCCGGCTCCGCTCCAAAGCTTGGAATCTCGCCGGAGCGGCGACTCCAGACCCAACGAAATTTGGCCCGCCCCAACATGCAAGTCGAGCGCACCGCCGCAGGAAATAGGGTGCAGGTCCACTTCGCCCGCTCCGACGACTCCCTTGAAAGCGCCGAATTGCCCGCCTCCATCCGCCGATCCGTACTTGAGTTGGAGGTCGACGTCCAGCCCGGCCGGGGCGCTGATCTCTATTTCGAGGTCGATATCGGCCCCTTTTGAGTTTCCCTTCTCCAAGAATCCTGTGGGCGGCTGGTCTTTTACCGTCAGCACGTTACCGTTTCGAGAAACGGTCAGCACGGACTGGTCCAGCCAGCGGCGCGCCTCTGCCGAGAGTGGCTTTTTCGCCGAGCGGACCGCGTGCACTTTCAGCTCATTCGAGCGGCTGGTCAACAGGTGAAGGGTGCCAAATGGCACATCGATTCGGAGAACGCGCGCATCTCCGCCGGTGACCGCCCCGTTGATCGTTCGGCTCTCCCTGGGTTCCTGGCCTCGCTCCTGGCGCAGGTTTCGATGTGAAGTCTGAAGGGTTGCGGCGACTCCGGTCGCTCCGAGAAGCGCGGTTGTGAGGACGAAATAGGTTGATTTGAGCATGTTTAGACTCCGAAAAGAAGGCGCGAAAGGGCCACTGAGGCGCAGGGGGGTGGGCACGGGCGTCGCCCGTGGAATGAAATGGGGGAGGCTAGGTCGAGCTAGCCCGAGGGCGGATCTTTGCGATCCTGTTTAGGAATGCGAAGCGGCTTCACCTTCGGAACCTTTCCGCCAAGAAGTCCCTTTTTCACCGAGTCGAGACTCGCGGATACGCTCTTTTCGACCGCCTTGATTGTCGATTCGGCGAACTTGCGAGACGCTGCGTCGGGAGTCTGGGTGGCAACTTCCTTACGGGCCTCTTCGAAGCCGTTCTTCATCTCGCGTCGAGCCTCTTCCATCCCTTTCGCCGCCTCTTGGTTTCCAGCTTTGGTGGCGATCCCCACGAGGTCGTCGATCTTTACATCGAGGTTCTCGGGTTCCCCCGAAAGGATGATCGAATGTTTGCCGTTGGAAACGGCCAAGGTGTTCGCGGCGGGGGTAACCGGCTTTCGTCGGGCTACTTGAACTGGTTTAGGTCGGTGCGAGACTAAGCGGTTCGGCTTTCGCGTCCGCGGCTCCGGGGCATTTACGATGCTCGATCCAGACGCTGACCTAGAGCCGTTCCCGGCGGAGTGAGTGACAACCGCACTTGGCGGTTGGACCTCGACGGCGACCGATGGACCGGACCCGTTCGCCACTTGACGAACAATCGTCGGCCCGGCGGCCCCGATCGCCACTACGATTCCGGAGAGGACCGAGACCATGCCGAGCGCGGCGGCGCCTCGCACGGGACGGCGGCACCGCCGCTCTTCGAGGATCGCTCGCAAACGGCCGTCGAGCACTCCCGGACGGGCCATCGCGAGGGCGGCGTCGGCGGCCGGTTGGCTTCTCCGGAGATCGCGCAGGACTTCTAGAAGATGGGAGGCGTACTGGGTCGCGGGCAAGCCACCGCCGAGAACGCGATCGTCGGCTGCGTTCTCGCTCTCCTTGGCGATTTGCCGCGCCACGACCCAAACTAACGGATTGAACCAGTAGAGCGCGCAGGTAAGTTGCGCCGTCATGCTGGCCAGCCAGTCACCCCGCTCGACGTGGGCGAGCTCATGGAGTACCACCGAGCAGAGCCGTTCCGTAGGCCAATCCGCCGCATCGCTAGGAAGTAGGAGAACCGGCCGGAAGTGGCCCCACATCATTGGCGGCTCGCTCGGCTTCCCTTCCAAGAGAAGAACGTGCCGGCCGGAGCGACGGCAATGTTCGGTCACCGCCGACTGCAGAGCCGGGTGGCCGGCCATGGAGAGCCTGCTCTCCATCCGCCGAAGCCGGGCCAGGCTCAGCATGACCCGCAAGGCCAGGGCGCCGGCCACTAATCCCCACGCGATGGCGAGAGGGGGCACGTCGGGGGCAGGAGCCTGGGCGACTGACGACCGAACCGCCGAAGAGGACTCCACCGGCGGAGCCGCGACTTCGATTCGCACGAACGGCACCTGCCAGCGGGGAAGCAGCGCCGAGGCGATCGGTAGGGCGAGCAGACCGGCCAGGGTCAGCACCAGTACGAGGTGCCGCGCCGCCGCCGAGCCGTTGCGCAGGAACGCCGCCGCCAAAAGGCCGCACAGGGAAACGGCAACCGATTTCACGACGAGGTCGAGGAGGATGGCGTTCATGGCTTGTCCTTTGCCTTGGCTTGCTCGATGATCGCAGAAAGCCGATTCAATTCTTCATCGGATACCGTAGTTTCGTCGCCGGAGAGGAAGGTCCGGACCATTCCCTCGAGACTGCCGCCGAAAAACGTTTGGACCACTTGGTTCAGCGCCGATTTCGCCGCTGCCTGCCTCGGTTCGGCAGGGAGGTAGACGTACCGTTTCCCGTCTTCTTCGTGCCGGATATGTCCTTTTTCTTCCAAGATCCGAAGGATCGATCGCACGGCCGAGTAACTCGGCGCATCGGTCATGGCCTCGTGAACTTCAGCGGCCGTCGATTTGCCGAGTCGATGGAGGATGTCGACGATCTCTCGCTCGCGGCGGCTAAGCCCGCTTCCGATCA
Source organism: Fimbriimonas ginsengisoli Gsoil 348 (assembly GCF_000724625.1). Lineage (GTDB taxonomy): Bacteria > Armatimonadota > Fimbriimonadia > Fimbriimonadales > Fimbriimonadaceae > Fimbriimonas > Fimbriimonas ginsengisoli. Next base: position 2,171,884 of record NZ_CP007139.1, read on the forward strand.
TCCTAGGCATTCGCGAGCTCTCCCCTCGTGGACATGCTGAAAGATTAGCACATGTTTTCTTCGATGCCAACACAAATGCAGATTTTTCAGCACGTCGGGAGCAGTACGTGGATTTCGTCGAAAAAGGTTCGGTTTTAGCGACGGTTTTGCAGAGTTCGACGCTGAACCTTCAAGCTCGCAAACCTAGCCGTTACGGTAGCGGCCCGATTGCTTGCAATTTCGGCGCCCAAAGTCGGAGCTTTGCGAGCGCCTCGGCGGCGTTGAGAGGCTTGGAGAGGTGGTCGTCCATGCCGGCCTGCAGGCACATGAGGCGGTCGCTGTCCAGCGCGTGCGCGGTTAGCGCGATGATCGGAGTCCGGCGTCCCGAAGACGCCTCGGCTTGCCGGATCCGGGCCGTGGCCTCGAAGCCGTCCATTTCCGACATCTGGACATCCATCAAGATAATGTCGAACTTCTCCGTTTCGAGGACGGCGATCGCCTCCGCTCCACTGGTAACCGCCACGCACTCGCAACCCCAGCTCTCCAGCCGCTCCTCGACGACCAGCAGATTGACCTCGTTATCCTCCGCGACCAAGACTCGCAGGCCGAGATGAATCTCAGGCTTGGCAGCGCTCGACTCGGCCACGGGCTGCCTTATCTGGCGCAATGCCTGCAAGAGGTGGGACTGGCGGATAGGTTTGGAGAGAACCGAATGGAACGTAGCCGCGTCCTCGGCCGGAATCGCCGCTCGCGAGCGGACGGGCGACAGCAGGACGATCGGGGTTTCTTCCTGTCCGGCCAGACCCCGGAGCCGTCGTCCTAGCTCGAGTCCGTCCATCTCCGGCATGTGGAAATCGGTTAGCACGATGTCGAATCGTTCACTGTCCCGAAGATGCTGGAGCGCTTCCTCGCCGGTCGAGGCGCCGACGGTCTTACAACGCCAGATCGCCAACTGTTCGATTAATCCGTTTCGGCTCGTCGCGTTGTCATCGACTACCAGTACGGACATTCCGGCCACCAATTCCGATCCTGGAACGACATCTGAGGCGCCCGACTGTTTATCCCAGGTCATATCGAAGAAGAAGGTGCTACCGACCCCTTCCTGACTTTCTAAGCCGAGCGAACCTCCCAGTAGCTCGACGAGCTGCTTCGCGATCGCGAGCCCGAGTCCGGTTCCTCCGTAGCGGCGGGTCATGCTCCCGTCCGCCTGGGTAAAGCTCTCGAAGATCGCGGCCTGGCGGTCCTTCGCGATTCCGATCCCAGTATCCCGAACCTTGATCCTGATGGTGGCTCGCCAGGGGGTCTCGCGCAACAGCGTTGCCTCCAAGGCCACTTCGCCACGCGCGGTAAATTTCAACGCATTGCCGAGGAGGTTTGTCAGGATCTGCCGGAGCTTGCCTCCGTCGCCCACGACGTTAACGGGAAGATCGGGAGGCAAATGGGCGAGGAGCTCGACATCCGATCCTTGCATTCGGCCCGCCACCATCTCTAAGACCTCTTCGATGCACGTCCTCATGTCGAAGTCGGTCTGGCTCACCGCGAGTTTGCCGGCCTCCAATTTGGAGAAATCGAGGATGTCGTCGATGATCGACAGCAGAGATTCGGCGCTGTTTTGCACGGTCCGCGTGTAGCGGAGTTGATCCTGGTTTAGCGGGGTCTCCAGCAGCAGCGAGGTCATCCCGATGACGCCGTTCATTGGGGTTCGGATTTCGTGGCTCATATTCGCCAAGAACTGGCTCTTCACCCGAGTCGCCGCCAACGCTTCGTCACGGGCGACGAGCAGTTCCTCGGCTTGACGGCGTAGCGCCTCTTCTGCCTCGCGGCGGCGGTCCAGCTCTTCTTGCCCCGCGGCGAAAAGCTTTGCGTTTAGAATCGCCACTGCGGCTTGCTCTACAAACGGAAGAAGCAATTCGACATCGTCCGGCGAGATCTTACGGCCTGACAACAGGGTGTCGATACTTAGGACGCCCTGTAAGGTTTCCCCTGTCCGCAAGGCCATCACCGCGTGGCTGGACGCGCGCTGTCGCGCTTCCTCACCCGGGATTTTGCCGATGACGAACGGCTTTTCCGATCGGATCAATTCTTGAAGCGATTCGGAGCAATCGCGGATCAATCGGCGCTCGTTCCGCTCGCTTATGACCTCTCCCTTATGAATGGCAACCGTGCCAAGGAGGAACTCGCCCTCCACAATCCAAAGGCTGACGCGGTCCACCCATCCGGTTTCGACGGTAGCCTCGCAAACCAGCCGGAATACTTCGTCCAGGTGCTGCCGGCGGTTGATCGCCGTCGCCATCTGCATGAGGCGCTGCTGTTGCCTCATCGTCCGGGCCTGTTGCTCCAGCAGCGTCGATTTTTGGATAGCGATGGCCGCAGTGCGGGTGAACGGGACGATCGTCGCGAGGCTTTCCATCGTAATCCGCCGCATCGTCAGGAGATTGTCGGCAGTGAGGAATCCGATCATGTGATCGCCCGACTGCAGCGCGATCACGGCGTGCGGTACCTTCTCCCGAATCTCGCCGTTGGCCATCGTCACCGATGGGAGCTCGTCGATCTTGACGAGCTCATCCCCCTCCTCCGGCATTAGAGTGCTGACGAATTCTGGGCGTACCCAAAAGCTGACTTGGTGCTCGTCGGAGATCCCGCCCTCTAGGTCGGTCCCGTAGGTTCCTCGGGCGTACTCGCCGTCCAATATCCAGAGCGCGACCCGGTCTACGACTCCGGTCTCGATAATGGCGTCTCGCACAAGCCTGAACACGCCATCGAGATCCTCGTTCGATCCGATGGCGACTGCCACCTCCATCAGCCGGCTCTGCTGGTTGACGATCCGCTGCCGATCGTCGAGCAGCCGGGCTTTGTTGATTGCGGCGGCGGCTTGATGGGCAAAGGGAACGAGCGCAACAAGATCCTCTTGCGTGATCGGCCGTCCGGAAATGAGGTTATCGACCCCCAGAATTCCCACCGTGCCGTCGTTCGTCCGCAAACGCAAAATGCCGTGGGATTGGACTCCCGCCATCGGATCGCTCGAAGCCGGGTGGTGAACATCGGCAAAGTTTTCAAGGAGCTGGAAGTCCATGCCTCCCGCAACGCCGATACCCCACCGGACCCTCTCCTGTTCCGTCACCGGCCGGCAATCGTAACTTATATCCTCGGCGTTTCCTTCACGGTCGGTGCCCCAGCAGCCTCGAATCATGCCGTCGGTTTCGTCGAATAGGTACAAACCGGCCCGGTCGAATCCTCCGACCTCCACGGCGGCATCGCGAACGAGACGCAAGACGCGGCTCAGGTCGGTGCTCTCGTTGATCACCGCCGCCAGCTCCATCAGGCGGCGTTGCCGACCTGCCGCCCGTTCTCGTTCCTCCAAGAGGGCGGCTTTTTGAATGGCGGAGGCGGCTTGCTCTGCGAATGGAAGGAGATCCGCCAGATCGGATTCAATAATCGGCCGACGGCTTAGAAGGTTGTCGACGGCGATGAAGCCAACCGTTTTGCCGTTCGCCCGCATGGAGACCACGCCCTGCTCCTCGACCCCTTTCATCTCCTCGTCCGCTCCCTTGCCTTGGACGTTGGGATAGTTCTTGTGGTGGACGTAGCCGGGGTGGTCTGCTACTCCGATGCCCCAGTTCTTTTTGTCTAGGGCTCCGATCTCGTAGACGCCGCGAGTCGTATCCTCGAGGTTCCCTTCGCGGTCGGTTCCCCAGGTGCCGCGCATGATGCTGGTGGCTTCGTCGTACAGAAAGATCCCGGCTCGATCGAACCCGCAAACGGTTACGACGTTATCGCGCAGTTGTCTTAGCAACGTTCGCAGGTCGACGCCCGCGTTGCTCGCCGTGTTGAGCTCCATGGCGGCTTTCTGCAGATCGAGCGCCCGCTGGTGGCGCGCGGCAAGGCGGCCCTTCTCCAAAGCGTTGGCCAGCAAGTAGCCGATCGAAGTTAGGAAAGAGACGTGGCCCGGGTCGAAGTGGAACGTTGGCTCGTTCCTTCCGATGTAGATCACCCCCAGGACGCGGTCGCCGAGAAGAATCGGGACGGCGATAAGGGTGGTTGTGCCTTCTCCGAGAACTCCGATCTCTTCCGGAGAGGCTTGGCTCCGGTCCGCGACCAAGATCGGCTTGCGCGTGGAACGCACGTGCTCAAATACGATATCGGTGCTTGGGCCTGCGCCGACCTTCACGGGAAACGACAACGTTTGTTCTCGGTCGTGGAAGAGCGCGATCCAAAACGACTCCCCGTCGAATAAGGAGTCGCGCAACGCCTCGTACAACGCCTGGGGTATCTCCCCAGCATTGAGATTCTTCTGGAGAGCGAGGCTCACCTGATACAGGAGCGCAGGTTCGCACCCGTCGAGGTCGAAACTGCCGCTCGCTAAACCAGTCGGTTTCGCACTGTTATTCATGGGGGTGGACCACAGTCCGATCGGACATCAAGAGGCGACGCCAGTCCCTCACCTAAATTGTCGGCAGGTTCGCGGATTTCTTGCGTGGCTCGCGCGCCAAGTGCGGTTTTGTGAGCTAGTTCTCGACCATGCGGGTGTGACATGGCGGCTCCGGCAACTATTTATTTCTGCCCGGCGGTAGTAGCCTGCCATAAATGGCGAGGCGGCTTGAACTGGGGGAGTATTGCGGGCGGGCGGTTCGGCGCCGCCGGGTCCGGGGTTTCGTGATTACCGAAAACCGGTTCCGTCCGGGGTTGGAGATCGAGCGCCACTCTCACGCGCATCCTCACTTCACCTTTGTTCTGGCAGGTGGGTTTACCGAACGATACGGAGACCGCATCCTGGAATGCCGCCCCGACTCCACCTTGCTGGTTCCGGCCGACGAAGCGCATACCGATCAGGTTTGGAACGAAGGCGCCCACAGCCTTGGAGTGGAAATCGCGCCGGACGTGGCCACCCGGCTTGCAAGGCAGACGGAGGTTTTGAGAAAGGCGAAGGTCGTGGTTCACGATCCGATTCGCGCGGCTTCGCACCGGCTGTTCCGGGAGTTTTTCTCGCAGGACGTGGCCGCCGAGCTTTGCATTGAGAGCCTCGCGCTGGAGATCCTCGTGCTTGCCGCGCGGATTCCCAAACCGACCAACTCGGCCGAGCCGCGTTGGATGCGCGAGGTTGTCGAGCGCCTGCGAGATGGCTTTAGCGAGTCGCTTTCGCTGGAGTCCCTTGCGGACACCGCGGGAGTCCATGTAACCCATTTGGCGCGAACGTTCCGAAGGACGCATGGATGCACGGTTGGCGACTATGTCCGGCGGCTTCGAATCGAAGCCGGGGCTCGCGACCTGCGGATCACCGATAAGCCGGTGGCGCAGGTGGCGATGGACGCGGGTTTCTGCGATCAGTCCCATTTCTGCCGATCCTTCCGGAGGGTCTACGGGGTAACCCCCTCGGAATACCGGGCCGATCGGGGCAACCGGCCCAAATCGCGTTTCCCATGCTAGGCGGGTTCCAGGCGCTAATCCGATTCTAGGCTTCGCCGTACTTCGGAAGTACGGTAGTGCAGTGGGACCGCTCCTCCTCGCTTTATTCGTTCCTCGGCTTGTTCAAGATTCGATCGATCTGCATCTCGCGTCGCGTTACTTTCAGGAGGCGAAGAATGCCTCGGACGACGTTTGCGCCCTTTGGTCGAAGCCGCTGTACGGGCCGATGATTTTTCTCGATCCGGCCTCACGATTCGCCGTTGCGAACGGCCCAGATCGCGAAGGGCAGCTTATCCGCCGGGGCGACTTGTGGATTGGCAAGATGCCGCCGGAGATCGGCGCGGCGAACACCGCGAGAGACTGGGGAGGGGTCCATTGGACGATGGTGATGTGGCCACTGCCGTCGACGACGGCCGAGCGGAACATGCTGTTGATGCACGAATGTTGGCACCGGATCCAGGACGAGATCGGGCTCCCGGGCGAGTCCAAGGCTAATGCGCACCTGGACAAGAAGGACGGCCGAATATGGTTGCGGTTGGAGTGGCGGGCGCTCTCCCGAGGCTTAACCTCCTGGGGACCAGAGCGGGTGGAGAGCCTCACCGACGCCCTTACTTTCCGCGCCTACCGGCGTGCGATCTTCCCGACGGCAGCCGTGGAGGAAGACCGGATGGAGGTGCATGAGGGAATGGCCGAGTACAGCGGCGTCCGGTCGATGGGTCTCGGCGGCTTTGCCCGGCGTTCTTACCTCTCGGGGCGGCTGAAGGTGAACGCGCTGAAGCCATCCTACTCGTACGCTTTCGCCTACGAGACGGGGCCGGCGTACGGGCTGCTGCTGGACATGGACAGCAAGGACTGGCGAACCCGGCTAACTCCGCGCTCCAGCCTCTCCGATATGCTGCGCTCGGTCGCGAAGATCGAGTTTCCGCACGACATCGCCAAAGCGGCTCGGGCTCGGGCGGGGTTCTATGGCGGCAAGGAGATCGTCCGCGAGGAGGAGGCCCGCCAGCGAGAGACCGACGCCAAACTCAAGCTGTACCGACGCCTGCTCGTCGACGGTCCGGTTCTGGAACTGCCGGCTCCCAAGCTTGACTACACCTTTGATCCGAACGAAGTCGTTCCGTTCGGCGAGTTGGGCACGGTCTATCCGCACCTCACCTTAAGCGACGAGTGGGGGATTCTGGAGGCTTCTAAGGGAGCCCGCCTGGTCGTGAGCGCTCGTACCGCGTATGTCTCCGCGCCGACGTCGTCCGACGCCGCTTCCGGCGACGGCTGGAAGCTGACTCTCAAACCAGGATGGCGAGTCGTTCCGGGAAGCCGAAAGGGGGACTATCGGTTGGAGCGGCGGCCGGGATCGTGAACAGATCTCCATCCAACGGTCTCAAGTCTGGAGGGATCGTTAACCACGAAGTATCTTTCGACTATCGCAAGTAGGTTTCGCGATCGCCTTTGAAGCCACGGGCCTTGGCGAACACGGAAACCGTTGGTCTTGTGCCGACCCGTTGTATAATGTCTGGGTTGAGATAAGGCTCATAACGGCTACACAAGGCCGGCGGATCCTCGACGAATCTGGGGACGCCGGCCTTTTTGTGCGTCGGACGTTCCTAGTCAGGAGAACGAGAAGATGCAAACGCTTGTAATCGTGGGCGCCCAGTGGGGCGATGAGGCGAAAGGGAAGCTGGTCGACGTGCTCGGAAGCCAGGCCGAGATTGTGGTCCGCTACAGCGGCGGCAACAACGCCGGGCACACCGTCATCACCGGCGGCAAGACCTATAAGTTCCAGCTCATCCCGGCCGGAATCCTCCACCCCGGGACGGTCGCCATCGTCGGCTCCGGCATGGTCGTGGACCCGAAGGGGCTGCTCGACGAGCTGGACCGGACCTTGGCACAGAAGAGCGACCTGGGAACCCTAAAGATCTCCTCCGCCGCCCATGTGGTTTTCCCCTATCACCGGATGCTTGACGCCCTGGAAGAGGAAGCCCGGGGAGAGAACAAGATTGGAACGACCTCGCGTGGCATCGGCCCGGCGTACCAGGACAAGGTCGCCCGGATCGGCATCCGGATGGGTGAGTTCGTGGAGCCGGCGATTTTCGAAACGCGGTTCCGCGATGTGCTGAAGTACAAGAATCGGGAGCTCGAAATGCACGGGTCGCCGACGCTGGACTTCGACACGCTGTTCAGCGAATACACCGCTTACGCCGACCGGCTGCGTCCATTCGTCTGCGATACGGAGGTGCTTGTTCAGGACGCGGTGGCGGCGAACAAACGGGTCCTCTTCGAAGGGGCCCAGGGGACGTTCCTCGACCTCGATTCGGGTACCTACCCGTACGTAACCTCGTCTCACCCGATTGCCGGCGGCGCCTGTCTCGGCACCGGCGTAGGACCGCGAGCGTTGAAGAACATCCTTGGCGTAGCAAAGGCGTATACCACCCGGGTCGGCTCTGGCCCGTTTCCGACCGAGTTGGACGACGAGGTCGGCGAATTTATTCGGGATGCGGGTCAGGAGTACGGGACCGTTACCGGCCGCGGCCGCCGGTGCGGATGGCTCGATCTGGTGTTGTTGCGGCAGTCGGCTCGTCTCAACTCTCTCAGCGGCTGGGTGTTAACTCGGTTGGACGTTCTGAGCGGCCTTGAGAAGGTCAAGGTTGCGACGAAGTACCGCTACGAAGGGGGCGAGATCGAGCATATTCCGCAGAACATCTGGGACTTCGCCAAGGTGGAGCCGGTGTACGACGAGATGGAAGGGTGGTCCGGCAACCTCCGTACCGCGCGTAAGCTGTCGGACCTACCCGCCAGCGCTCAGCGATATCTCCAATACGTGGAGGAGATGACCGGCGTGCCGGTCGCCATCGTCAGTATCGGGCCGGATCGAGACGAGACGATCGTCGTTCGCCCGGATCTTATCTGGGGGTAGTTCCGGACCGGCATTCCGGATTTCTCCACCCCCAACCCCCTCCTCATCGCACATACATCGACGAGGAGGGGGCTCCGGATTATCGGGTGCCGATGGCGCGGCCGAGTCGCGGTGAGGCGACCGATCGGGTCCGGGTGGTCATGAAGGCCACGGTGGAAGCGCCGGCGACGACGATCGCCCAAGCCCCGAGATCCATCAAGATCATGGTCGAGACGTAGGTCGGGTCCAGCTTGAAGAACGTCGGCGGGTAAGAGACTCCGAGGAGGAGGCCAGCGTAAGCGACGGCCAATAGCGGAAGCACCCACAGCATCTTAGCCGGGCGAAGCTTCAGCACTTGAACCGAGATTGCGCAGGCGACGCCGATGATGAGGCCGAGAGTGGCGTGACCGACAAAGTTGGCGGCGCTCAGCCCGCCCATCGTCAAGCCGATGGCGACGATTTCAATTACGCGAAGAATGGGCACGCCGAGGATTAGCGAGAGCCCGAGATAAATTTTCTTTTCCATTCGTCTGTTCCGTCCACAAAGAGGAAGAAGTTATGCTCCGCGCGATCACCCCCGCCACCCGGCGAGAGGTAGACCGGTTGGACCCGGTGAGTTTGAACCGAACCATCGAGGACCAAGCGGTGGTAGCTTCCTTCGTACCAGCCGATCCAAGCGCTCTTATCGCGGCGCTCAACCGAAGCGATGCTGACTAGCCAGCCCGCCGTAGGGTTGTCCTTGATGTATTTGTCGATCCACTCATAGGGCATGCAGAATTCACGTAGGCCGGGGTAACTGTTCCGGAATTTTGAGACGGCTTCGGGGTGATTTCCCATCTGCGCGTAATCTTCGCGGGCGACGAGATTGCCGATGCCATCCAGCGTGTTGTCCAATGCGGATGAGCAGACCGTTTCGGGGGCGTAGTGGCCCTCAACCAAAACCGCGGGGGAGAGGGGGACGTATCCGGTATCTCCGGTATAGATCCCCTGCGCCACTGCGAGTTGGTGCATGTTGTTGAGCTCGGAGGTTTCCGCGGCTCGACGCTTGGAGGCGAGCAGGACCGGCGCCAAAATCCCGGCGAGCGTCATCACGATGCCGATGACGACGAGGATCTCCACTAAGGTGAAGGCTTGGGACGGTTGGGGGCGCCGAGCGTGCATGGTAGTTCTACGCCGTTACTGAGTGCAGTTGCCCTCAGGACACGGAGCCGCGTCGTACTGGTGATCGCTACACCGGTTGGTGGCGGACCAGCCGCTCCATCCGTAGTAGAAACCGTTCGAGCATTGGTACCTTTGGCAGGTGCCGGTTAGGATTGCGTACGGGGTTCCGTTCTTACTGCTGAGACCGCAGCCGTAGTCCAACTGGGACTTCTCTTTGTCGATTTGGGTGTCTGGGAAGCAGTTCAGGCAAACCGGCTTGGAACCGACGCCTCCCCCACCGTCCAGGGCATTCATCGACGCCGTGCCGGCGACGCCGAGTGCAAAGGGCAAGCACAGCAGCGCGACCAGGGGGCCGATCAGAGGATTTGTTCGCATGGCTAGGCCATGATAACAGAGCTCAAAACGACTCGCCGGGAGCTTACAGGTTTAAACGGGCCGGTTCATTAGGGTATTTATTGCCGAGTTAATAGCAATAAATAGCATATACACTGATGCTAAAAATACTGATAATTGTTGGTTTTTTCGCTACTCTCGATACCTCGTGTGGGTGTAGATTGCGGCGTTCGTCGCGGGTTTCGCTTCTTAGCGCAACCGTCTCGCGACTGCGCAGTATGTTCTCACTCAATGCCTCGACCGATCCGCACGCTCTCCCTCTTCATGCTTGTCCTCGTTGCGTCGCCGTCGCTGGCGCTCGCGCAGGATTCGACCCTGACTCTCGACCAGGCTTTACGCTTGGCCAAGGAAAGGAACGGCACGATCCGTTCCGCCCAGTACGACGTGAATGCTGCCGAAAGTCGCGTTACGCAAGCATTTAGCGCGTTCCTTCCGACGGTTACGCCGCAGTATCAATACAATAACATACGTCGCGACGGAAACCAACCACTTTTTGTTACCAATGGCGACGCGGGGCTCCTGTCAGGAAACTGGCGTCTCCTCGACTCGGGCGAGCGGGACTTCTCGTACCGTTCGAGCAAACACTCTCTGTACGCCTCACGTTTCAATGCGAAGCAGACTTTACGCACAACTTTGTTCGCGGTTACCCAGCAATTTTACGATGCTCTCCGCTTCCAGGAGCTAGCGCGCGTCGCCGACTCGCAAGTTGATCGGGCGCAGACGATTTATGACCAGACGATGCTTCGCATCAAGCTTCGGGATGCGGCCGCGATCGAGGAGCTACAGGCGGACGCCGACCTTCAGAACGCGAAGGTGGCGGTGCTGACCGCTCGGAACCGGGTTACGAACGCGGCCGCCAGCCTCAAGTCGGCCATCGGGCTTGATGCCGGGCAAGCGCTTCCGACCCTGGAGAAAGATACGGCGGAACTGCCCGAAATGCCGGGGAACTTAGATTCGATCGTCACCGAGGGGCTTCGCCAGCGTCCGGACCTCCTTTCCCGAAGAGAAGCCTTGGACTCCGAGCGACTGACTCGAAGCCGGGCTCAGCGCGAGGCGGGGGTTTCGTTCGCGCTCGACCTGAGCAACGATTATCAGTTCTCCCCTTCGCGGCTCAATAACCGTAACCTCGGCCTCGTCGTCTCCTATCCGTTGTTCGACGGTGGACGAACTCGCGCCATCGTTCGCGAGCTCAGCGCGAATATCTCCGCCGACTCAGCCCTGTTGCTTCAAGCCGAGCGGGACGCGAGGGCCGAGATCGAGGCCGCCGCGGCCGAAGCGCGGACGAATCGGGAGCGGCTCGTCGCCGCGAAAAAGGCGTTGGATGCCGCCCAGAAGAATTTCGAGGCGGCGGTAAACTCTCGCAGCAAAGGGGCGTCCGACCTCTTGCAGGTGATCACTGCCCAAGTTAGCCTGGTAACTGCGGAATCAAATCATATCGAAGCGCAGTATGACTCTCGTATCTCCGATGCGCGGTTGAGGTTGGTCACGGGCCAACCGGTTCCGGGCGAAGACAATCCATGAATTCACGTAACGTCCTGTTCCTTGGCATTCCCGTCCTTTTCTTGGGCGGGTACGCCTTTCTCAACCGCAAGCCGCCCGAAACCTCTGAGATCGAATACCGGTACGCGACCGTCGCAAAAGGCGAGTTGATGCGGTCGATCTCCGCCACTGGCCAGGTCGTTGCCCTGACCACGGTGGATGTGAAGTCGAAAGCGGGCGGCAAGGTTGTGAAACTGGCGGTCGACGAAGGGGCCGTGGTTCATAAAGGGGACCTAATCGCCACGATCGACCCGGCGGACACGCAGTCGATCGTCGACCAGGCAAGCGCCGATTTACAGAGCGCCAATGCGCGGGCGGACCAGGCGGAAAAGAATCTCGAGCTTCAGATTGCCCAGGGCCGTAACGACGTCGAGGATGCCCGAACCGCCCTCGAGGCGGCTAAAGTGCGATACCGGCGCGCGGGGATCCAGTCGAAGCGGCAGCCTGGGTTGACCAAGGCCACGATCGCGCAGGCGCAAGCCGCCTACGACGCATCCGTGGCGGAAATGGAACGTATGCAGCGCGTCACCATCCCGCAGATGCGCCGCGACTCTCAGGGAAATCTCAGCCAAGCAACCGCCCAGCGCGACACCGCCGTATCCGAGCTGAAGCGGCAAGAAGAACTGCTGGACAAGGGGTACGTATCGGGAGCGGCCGTCGACCGTGCGCGGGCCGCGGCGGAAGTGGCCAAGACGTCCTACGAGACGGCCAAGCAGCGAGCCAGCACTCTCGAGGACGAAGTAAAGGCAAACCTCGAAGCCCAAAGGAGGGCGGTGGCGCGCGCTCGCGCCGCGCTTGACGAGACTCAGATCAACATCGCCGACGACGACATCAGCCGCACGAACGTCGCCGAAGCCGCGAGAAACATCCGAACCGCCGAGGTGGCCCTTCAGCGGGCGAAAGACAACCTTATGCAGACCGAGATTCGGCGCACCGAGGTTCTGGCCGCCCGCGCGTCCACGGTGCGCAATAAGGTTTCGCTAAAGAATGCTCAGGTTCAGCTGGATAGCACCACGGTTCTCGCGCCGCGAGACGGGGTGGTGACGCAGAAGTATTTGGAAGAGGGCACGATCATCCCTCCCGGCACCAGCACATTTTCACAAGGCACCAGCCTGGTGCAGATCAGCGACGTTACCCAGTTGTTCGTCGAGTGCGCGGTGGATGAAGCCGAGGTCGCCAACGTCAAGATCGGCCAACCGGTCCGGATCACCGCCGACGCATTCCGCGGCCAGCCGATGGACGGCGTGGTGACCCGTGTCAATCCGGCCGCGAAGACGGAGAACAACGTAACGGCGGTCAAGGTTCGCGTCAAGGTTTTGCCGGGGGGCAAGGTCCGGATTGTGCCGGGTATGAACGCTACTTGCGAGTTCATCACGCTTAGCAAGAAAGATGTCTTGATCGTTCCAAGCCAGGCGCTTCAAGACGATGGCACGGTGCAGTTGAAGGGACCGGATCCCAAGAAACCGATTTCGAAAAAGGTGGAGGTCGGAGAGACAGGAAACGATTCGATCGAAATCAAAGACGGCCTGAAAGTGGGAGATGAAGTCGTAACCGCCAAGATCGACTTGGCGCTCCTGCGCGATACGCAGAAGAAGATGCAGGAAGCCGAACAGGGTGGCGGCCTCGCGGGCGGCGGCCCCATGGGCGGCAAAAAGACCCCGAACCGAAACGCGAAGAAACCGGGAGGGAAGTAGGGGGAAGCGCGTTGGGCGCACGGACCTGAGCCTACAACAACTGCTAACACAAAATGAATATTGGCGACTCTCTTCGAACCGCGCTTCGGGCGGTGGCGGCTAATAAGCTTCGCTCGTTTCTCACGATGCTGGGGGTGGTGATCGGCGTCGGTTCGGTCATTGCTATGATCGGGATCGGCGAAGGGACCAAGAAGAAGTCGCTCGAGCAGATTCAGGTGATGGGGACGAACATGCTAACCGTGTTCCCCAATTGGCGGCGGGGCGGCGTGGGGATGTCGAACGACGTTCCGACCTTGAAGGACGAGGACGTGCCGGCCCTAAAGAAGGCGGTCCCGCTCATCGAATACATCACCGGCTCTGTCGGTTCGCGGGTGATGGCCAAGTACAAGGCGACGAACTACATGACGCAGGTGTCCGGCGGCGAGCCACAAATGGCGATCATCCGGAACGCGACCAAGATGCACGCCGGCCACTGGTACACGATGGACGACGAGGCGAGCGCCCGACGCGTTTGCGTGCTCGGCTGGGTCACGTATCAGGAGCTTTTCGGGGAAGACAACGCTGTCGGCGCCACCGTTAGGATCAAGAACCAGAACTTCGAGGTACTGGGCGTCGTTTCGTATAAAGGCGGGGCGGGGAACTGGAATCCCGACGACCAGATCTACATCCCGCTTTCCACCGCCAAGCACCGTCTGCTGGGCCGTACCAACCTCGACAACATTCTCATCCAGGGGAAGGACGCGGATTTGCTGCCGATCACCCAAACGATGGTTGAAGACACCTTGGGCCAGAAACGGCGGAACACGACGGGCGATCCGCTGTTCCGTGTGATGAACCAGGGCGAGTGGATCGAGACGATGCAGAAGCAGACCCAATTGCTGTCCATTCTCCTCGCCGGCATCGCCTCTATCTCGCTCCTCGTCGGCGGCATCGGGATCATGAACATCATGCTCGTCTCGGTAACCGAGCGGACTCGCGAGATTGGGCTCCGCAAGGCGATCGGTGCGAAGCGGGAGAGCATTTTGTGGCAGTTCCTGCTGGAGAGCGTGGTCATGTGCACCGTCGGCGGTCTCATTGGCGTGCTCCTCGGCACCGCCACGGTATTCCTCATTTCCGGTTTGCTGAAGGTGCCGCCGGTGCTGAACAGCCAGGCGATCTTGATGGCGTTCGGATTCTCCGCCGGAGTTGGCCTGTTCTTCGGCCTCTATCCGGCGATGCGCGCCAGCCGGCTCCAACCGATCGAGGCTCTGCGGTACGAGTAGAGCCTATACGTTAACCAGACAGCCGCACTCGAGCCGAATTTCAATGGGCGTGTTCAGACGACGAACGCCTTCGAGCCGGTGGTGATAGACCTGCCCGGTGTATGGATCGACGACCACTACGTCCTTTACTCCTCGGTTGAGATAGAAAGGCGGATTCATCTCGAGGTCCTTGGTCTCCGAGCCCCGGCTCACTACTTCAACCACGGCTTCCGGTACGAGCGTTACCGCCTCATCCTCTTCGTCGGGCTCTCGGCAGAAGATCGCGATATCGGGTCGCTTCAGCGATCCATCACTGAATTGCACATAGAGATCTTGGTAGGCGATGCATCCGCAACCGCTCGAAGATTCGGGGTCCGGCCGAATGGACTTTTCGATTCTCTTGGCGGTGCTGATGTGACGCTTTGCCGGCTGAACCTCCCAGATGCCGACACCGTTCATCAGTTCGAGCCGGTAACCGTTTTCGTCGGCCTCGACAAGCGCCTGCTTTAACAGAGTTGGGTCGACTAACCGGCTCATAAAGATATTATGCGGCAGGGCTACGACACGCTTTCGCGTCAATATCTCCGAACGTCGCAGCCTGAGCAAGGCAAAGCGCGTAACCTACACCAAGAATATGAGCAAGCCGGTTATTGAGGTCAATGGGATTTGCAAGGACTACGTGATGGGAGATCAGGTGGTCCACGCGTTGCGGTCCGTGAATCTGGTTATCGAGCCTGGCGAGTTCGTCGCGATCATGGGGCCGTCGGGCTCGGGCAAGTCGACCTTCATGAACGTCATCGGCTGCCTCGACCGACCGACGGCCGGCGAATATCTCCTGAACGGCGAGGCGGTCGCCCGGATGGGCGACAACGCTCTGGCCGAGATCCGGAACAAATACATCGGCTTCGTGTTCCAGAACTTCAATCTCCTCCCCCGCACCTCCGCGCTCAAGAACGTCGAGCTCCCGCTGATGTACGCCGGGGCGAAGGGCCGAACCGCGCGCGCCAAGAAGGCGTTGGAATTGGTCGGCCTGGCCCAGCGAATGGACCACACCCCGGCGATGCTCTCCGGCGGGCAGCAGCAACGCGTGGCGATCGCCCGCGCGATCGTGAACGACCCGGTGCTGATTCTGGGTGACGAGCCGACGGGAAACCTGGACTCCCGCACGAGCGAGGAAATCATGGCCGTTTTCCAGCAGCTCAACCGCGAGGGGAAGACGGTCGTGATCGTCACCCACGAAGAGGACGTCGCTCAGCACTGCAAGCGAATCATTCGATTTAAAGACGGCTACGTCCGCGTGGACGAGCGAGTTGAAAAGCCGGTTGACGCCCGCGACATCATCGCGAACATGTCGGCGCCGGAAGATGAGCTGGTCGCGGCGAAGTAAGCCTTAGCTTTGCCGGCTGCCCCCGGCTCACAAAGTTTGCCAAGGCGGCAGCTATTGGGCTCCGCCTCCGTCGCCGACAATCGGTAGGCCCATAGATCGCAGATTTTTGGTTCGGAATTCAACCTGGTATCGAGCTTAATGTGGCCGGAAGAGGGCTAACGGAAGAGGTACAAAGCGAAGTTTGAACCCCGTCCGGACCGGGGACCAGGCTGCGCGCAAACAAAAGTAGCTCGATTATTGGATTTCCGAAGTAACCTAGCACTAACATGCGGTTCTATGCTGCTTTACTCTTTGCTCTTGCACTAATCCTATCCGGCTGCGGGGGTGGAGGCGGGGGGCCCTCGACCGGTGGAACGACGATTCCGAATGCAACCTTCCACATCGCCTGGCCCGCTCGAACCCGAGCTTCGTTGACCGGACTTGCTTCGGCTCAATCGGCGACGGTCATCCTGCAACATGCGGCGGCGAACGGCGGCGATGTTCAGGTGAAAGTGGATCGAGCCGCCGACCCGGCCGCGTACACGGCTACATACTCGGTTGGGCATGCGATCCTGACGTCGGTTACTTCTCTGACCGCCACTTTCTATTCCTTGCCTGCGGAGGCGGGCATCGTGGTCGGAACGGCAACTGCCACCGTTAACGTTAACAACGGCAGTCTGGACCTGGCGACGGTAAACGTGGTTGCCACAGTGAAGAGCGTGGTCGTTATCGATCCCGGGCACCTGGTGGCAGGTACGGGGCCGGTTCAACTCTTGGCAAGCGCTAAAGACGCGAATGGGGCCGCCGTAGCGGTAACGCCTGGCTCCATCAAGTGGGCCTTGGCTAGCGGAGCGAATTCGCTCACTCTGAGCGCGGACGGCATCGCCACTCCGGTCGCCGCCGGCACGGCCGCGGTGACCGCGACGGTGGACGGAATCCAGAGCGCGCAAGCCCTGGTCACCATCGACCCGGCTACGATTTCGAGCCCGGTTTTCCAGATCACCTGGCCGGACCGGACTCGCACGTCGCTCGCCCACAACCTGAGCTCCGCGCTTTCCGCCTCGGTGACTTTCAATAACGCCGACTCCAGCGGTGCGGATGTGGTCGTAAAGGTTGACCGCGATCCTACGAAACTGGCTTCCTATACCGGGACCTACTCGGTTGGGCGGGCGGTTCTCAAAGACGTTTCGTCCTTGACCGCGACTTTTTACGCTCAAGCCGGTCAGCAGGGCGCGGCGGTGGGCACCGCGACGGCGACCGTTGCGGCAAACCAGTCCAACCTCGACATCGCTTCGATCGTGCTTGTTGGAAAAATTAGCACGGTAGCCGTCGTAGCTCCGCCGACCCTCACGGTCGGACAAGCGTCGGGCATGCAGTTGGAAGCCGCCACCAAAGATGCCTCCAACGCGACGGTCGCGGTCTCCGCAGGCTCGTTCAAATGGAACGTCGTCACGGGCGGTGACAATCTGACGGTGACGGCCGATGGGATTGCGACGCCGATCAACGCCGGAATGGCGACCGTTACCGCGACGGTCGATGGAATCACGAGCGCCGCTCAAACGGTGACGATTCAGCCGGCGGCAGGAAACCAAACGGCAATTCAACTCCCGGTGAACGATATTGCCTTCGATAGCGTGTCGGGCAAGATCTGGGCGACGGTTCAGAGCACGGGAGGCATTTACGCAAATTCGGTGGTGGCGATCGACCCCGCCACTGGAGCGATCGGAACGAAGATTAATATGGGCGCGGAGCCCAATCGGCTCGCTATTACGGACGACGGGCAGTTCGCCTACGTGTCGGTTCCTCAGGACGGTTCGATACGAAGAGCCAACCTAACGACAGCCACGGTCGGGCCTACCTTTGCCGACAATATCGGCGGAGTCATCGACCTTGAGTCGGTGCCTGGTCAACCCCATGCGTACGTTGCCGTCACCGACCCTCTGTTCGGAGTCAACACAAGCGTTTGGGATGACGGGGTTCGACGCCAAGGCACCGGCGCCGGTGGATATGCAATCAAGTTCGCGGGCAACAGTTCGCTCATGTATGGCGACGGACACAACTCGCTGTTTGCCGACACGCTTAACGCCACGGCGATTACTTGGACGGAGCAGACGGCGCTGGACGTGGCCGGTCTCGTTTGGTCGAAGGGACTTCTCTACACCGACCCGGGAACGGTCATCGACCCGGTCAACAAAACCTTGGTTCAGACCCTTCCGGCGACCGACTTCCTCGTGGACCGAGGGGTCGCGGTGAGCGAATCGGACAATCGAATCTACTACGTGACTTGGGATTCCAGTCACAACAAGCGGATTTTGACGTTCGACCAAACCACTTATGCGGAGAAGCCGGTTTACGACACCGGCGCCATTCCTGGCGGAGCACTGGATCTGACGGCGTGCGGAAACCACACGGTGGCGTTCTACAACTTCGGTTCTGGTGTGACGAGAGAACTCATCATCGTCCGCAACTTGCCGTAGAGAGTTAACCTGGTCGGGGGTGACCTAACCCCCGACCGCCGAGTCGAGGTTCGATCTCTTTACGAAGCTTGGCTTCTGATTCGGGGCAAAGTGGTGACATACACTGAAGCCATGGGAACGTTGGCGGAGCAAAGGGTTGAACACCCAGTCGTCTCATGACGGCGAACCGTTGGTAGAACTCCGGTGAGTTCTGGTGCTAACCTAACCTCCGACCATGGCTTACTTTCCCGAAGTTGCGGATAAGATCCGATTCGAAGGCAAATCTTCGAAGAACCCGCTGGCGTTTCGCCACTACGACCCCGACAAGGTGGTGGGCGGCAAAACGATGCGCGACCACTTCCGGTTCGCCGTTAGTTATTGGCACACCTTCAAGGGGACCGGCGCCGATCCGTTTGGCGTAGGCACCACCTCCCGGCCATGGGACGTGTCCACCGACCCAATGCAGCGGGCTCACGACACCATGGATGCCGCCTTCGAGTTTTTCACCAAGCTGGGCGTCGACTTCTGGTGTTTCCACGACCGAGACATCGCACCCGAAGGCGCGACGTTCAAAGAGAGCTGCGATAACCTGGACAATCTCGTAAGCCACGCCGAACAGCAGCAGAAGGCGACCGGCGTCAAGTTGCTGTGGGGCACCGCCTGTCTCTTCAACCATCCGCGCTATCAAGCCGGCGCGGCAACCAATCCGAGCCCCGACGTTTTCGCCTATGCGGCCGCGCAGGTGAAGCATGCTATCGACGCTACCCATCGCCTAGGCGGTCAGGGCTACACCTTCTGGGGCGGCCGCGAAGGGTACGACACGCTGAAGAACACCAAGATGCAGCAGGAACGGGAGCAGTTCGCCCGCCTACTTCACATGGCGGTCGATTACAAGAAGCGGATCGGATTTACCGGTCAATTCTATATCGAGCCGAAGCCGATGGAGCCGACCAAGCACCAGTACGACAGCGATACCGAGGCGTGCCTCAACTTCCTGCGCGAGTTCGACCTCATGGATCACCTCAAGTTGAACCTGGAGACGAACCACGCGACGCTGGCCGGGCACACGATGCAGCACGAGATTCGGGCTGCTCGCGAAGCCGGCGTCCTCGGCTCGATCGACGCCAATACCGGCGACGAGCTGATCGGGTGGGATACCGACCAGTTCCCGACGAATGTCTATCTCACTACCGAGATCATGCTGGAGCTGCTCCAGATGGGGGGCTTCACTACGGGTGGGTTGAACTTCGACGCCAAGGTGCGTCGTCAGTCGCACGAGACGGTGGACCTGTTCTACGCCCACATCGGGGGTATGGACGCTTTCGCCCGCGGCCTCGAGATCGCCCAGGCGATCTTGGACGACGGACGGCTTATGCAGATGGTCGAAGAGCGCTACGCTGGTTGGAAGGGCGACTTCGGCCAGAAGGTTTTGCAGGGTGTCAAGTCGCTCGAAGACTGCGAGGACCACGTCCTCCGCCACGGCGAGCCCGCCCGAGCGTCGGGGCGTCAGGAGAGGATCGAGAACCTCATCAACGAATTCGTCCTGTAGCATCGGCACCTTGCCGATGACCTCTCGTCAATCACCCGATTACGGGATCCTAGCGAACAGAAAGGGCTCCTTGTCCTAACTCAAGAAAGGAAGTTACTCGACGTGGGCCTTCCTTTCTTGAAGTTTGAATCGGGCGACATCCGAGTCGAGGCGATCTGCCTGCGCCTGAAGCCCCGCGGCAAGCAAGCGCTTTCGGGCTTTCGTTAGCACTCCCGGGAATCGCTTATACGCCATGAGGGCTAATTCGGTCGATGGAGACTCGCCGACCGGGTGGGTTAGCCATTTCAGGCAGTATTCGTCCTCGGCTTCCCCTTGATTAGCCGCCCACCACGCATGGAGTCTCGCTCGATTAGAAGGTTCCCACGGCGTGCCAACCACGTTAGCCTGGTCTTCACATCGGTACGCGAAGAGGAGTTGCCCGCAAATATCGCCCACGCGGTAAATGCTTGGGCTTCCCATATTCATGGCCAGATGGGCACAACGAGAGAAGCGCCGGTCGGTAAGGTGACTAAGTAGCGCAGGAACCGCATCGAATCCCCTTGCGATGAGGGCGACTATCGGAGCGTCGAGGTTGGTGCCCTCGACGTCGTGGTAATAGAGGTCCGGCACCCGGGCGTCGCATAGGGCGTCGATTAACTGCTCGTTTTTCGACGTCCCGTGGTACCGAGAGTCACTTGTAAGCGCTAGATCGGTCAGATCCTCCTTTTTATAGGGGGTTGCGAGGCTGACGTCTTTCGTCAGAACGTCCGTCATTCCCCTGAGGATTGCGGCCCGATCGGACGATGGCTCGAGCAACGCGTTTTGAAGGTGTTGGTAGGCAAGGTCACCCACTCTGTCGTCCAAGTTCGGAGGAATATCGTGCCCCCAAGATCTAGCTTTCGAGTGGAACGGGGAATTCAGCAAACGCTTCGCCAACGCTCGCGCGAATTGGTCGTGATGACGATGGTGTTCGACAACCGCCATCGTCATGACCTCATCTTCGAAGAACACAAGCGCATTGATGTGTCCAAAATCGAATGGGTAAGCGGCGCTTTCCGAGGTGAGTGAAACAGGTTTTCCCACAAGCAGCGGCTTCGTAACCTCCGTTGTTCCTACCAGAAAACGGGCG
Source organism: Fimbriimonas ginsengisoli Gsoil 348 (assembly GCF_000724625.1). Classification (GTDB taxonomy): domain Bacteria; phylum Armatimonadota; class Fimbriimonadia; order Fimbriimonadales; family Fimbriimonadaceae; genus Fimbriimonas; species Fimbriimonas ginsengisoli. The sequence goes on from NZ_CP007139.1 coordinate 2,192,663, forward strand.
GGCTTTCCGCCATTGGCGGGGGAAAGAAGATAGGCGCAATGTAGAGCCCCTTGCTCTTGGGAGGGCATGTGATCCACCTCGATGAGGGGCGCGTCATCGGGAGGGAAAGGGAGCCCGTATGATTTGTAGGCGGTCACAAGGTGGTCCAGAAGCTTTTCGATTGCATCCGGGCCTTGCGGAGCCTGGCCAGCAACGGACAACAGGAATGCGAGAGCCGCCAACATAGAACCATTCTCCTCGAGTTTTCACACTCGTTCGGGGATTGGATGTGCCTGTCCCGTTGAGATTGGAACTGCTGGAGACCTATAACGGGGCCTGTTCTACCAGGGAGAGAGTTACTTGCTCGAATCAGGTCCATCGGCTGGGAGCCGATGCTACGTTCAGCCATACTTGTATCTATATGCCGCGAAAATTGACCGCCGGTGAAGCCAAGGCGGCGTTCGAAGAACTGGTGAAGGCACTCCCGAAGCAGCACCTACGGCTGCAGTTCCGTAAGAGATTCGGCACGGGCGAGCTTCTCGATCCGAAAATGCTGAAGAGGGCGACGACGATTGCGCCTCGGGAAAAGTTGGTTAGCAACCTCCTCCAGGAAGTGCCGGCAAAGATCCATTGCATCCGCATGCTCGGCAACGCCGAGGAGATCGAAGGGAGCGAATGGGAAGCCACTGCCGACGCGCAGGTTGGGCAGCTCTTTTCACCGGAAGAGGTCGAGCAGGCGCTGACGGTTCAGGGAAGGAAGGCGAGGCTGTACATCTACGCCGATCCGACGGAGGAGACGGTTTACGTTTTGCGCGTGGTCACCGAGCCGTTTGGTGAGGAGCCTCCGAAGCCGAAGGTACCGGTGAAGCGCACTCGGAGCCAAGTCAAGAGAGCCGCCGCCAAGAAGGCGGGCACAAGGGGCTCCGGCCGGCGATGAGTGGACCTGTAGAGATCGTCCTTGTCCGACACGGCGAATCGGTACGGAACCTATCGTGTGATATGGCGCGGGAAGGGGATCCCACCGAGCTTGTTCGCCAAATGCGGGAGGAGCAAGAGGAGTCGAGTTGGCCACTTACCGAACTCGGCCGCAAGCAAGCCGCCTTGGCCGGCGAATGGCTGCGCAAGAACATCGAAGGAGGCTATGACGCCAGCTACGTCTCGCCGTTCCTCCGGACCCGCGAAACCGCCGAGGGGCTCGGGCTCGAAGGCTTGAAGTGGGAAATAGACGACCGGCTTCGCGAGCGCGAGTGGGGAGAGTACAGCACCGAGGGGTACAAGCCGTACACATCCCAGCAGTACCTCACCGACCTCGCTCTGTGCGCCAACCTCGACTGGAAGACCGAATATCCGGGCGCGGAGAGCATCTTGGACATGGTCCCCCGGGTGGAGGCGTTTCTCACCGATGCGATGCTTAAAACGCCCCAGGGCCGGATCATCGCCGTGACCCACGGCGGCACGATCCGCGCCATTCAAACCGTATTGGAGCACCTGACGAGAGGGGAGAGGCTCCCTCCGGACCGCCGCCTAAGTAATTGCTGCGTGGTGATGTACCGCCTGAGCGACATCGATCTTGCGCACACTGAGTGGATCGGCGAGGTCCGTACCGCCCACCCGGCATTGCCGGACGCTCCGGAAACGCCATGGGAGCCGCTTGGGCCAAAATAACGGCGTGGCATCGGCTGATTCTCCCCCTCCGATCTCGGGCAAGCGCTTCGTTCCCCAACTCGCCGTCGGCTGCCTGCTCTTCGCCGCCATCATGGGCTTTGGCACCTACTTCCTGGCCCAGCTCATGACTCCCGGCCTGAAGAAGAAGAACGCCGAGTACCTGAAGACGCACCACCCGAAGATGCCGTAGCGCCGGCATCTTTTCCGGCAGAAGGTGGTGTGACACGTGAGCGGACGCCGGCGCTACTTTGGCTTAGACTAAGTCCTATTCCATGACACCGCTTCTTCTGCTTGTGGCGCTTGGTTCGGTCCAGGCCTCCAAGGTGAACTCGTTCGACACCTTCGACGAAGTCCGCCAGGTGACGACGCTGGAAGCGCAAGTTACCACCGTCCCCGGGCCGGACGGCAGCCAGGCGCTGCAGGCGACGTTTCAGCCTACCGAGTGGCCGCACGTGATGCTCGCCCCGGCCCAGCCGTGGGATTGGTCCGCCGCCGGAGGAATTGCCATCGAGGTAACCAACCCCGGCAAAGAAACCGTACCGTTCGGGATTCGAGTGGACGACGACCCGAAAGCCGACGGCTGGCTTCACTCCCGGACCGGTAACGGCGCGATCGCTCCGGGCAAAACTGAGACGTTCGTGGTGATGTTCGGCCCCGATCCAATGTCGGTCGGCATGCGCGGCATGCCGCCGACGCCGGGTTTGACCGGCTTGGGGACGAATGGAGGCGGAACTTTCGATTCCAGCCATGTCGCCGCCCTCCAACTCTTCCTTCATCGGCCGGCCAGAGCCACGACGCTGGTTTTGGACAATATCCGAACGGTCCCCCGCGTTTCCTTGGAGAGGATCGTGGACCGGTTTGGACAGTACGCCCGTGGCGATTGGCCGGGCAAAGTTCACCAAGATGCCGAGCTGCCCGCGAGAGCGAAGGCCGAACTCGCGTCCTATTCGGCCGTCGCCGATCGCGACCGATTCGGAGGCTGGAAGACCGGCCCGAAATTGCGCCCGACCGGGTTCTTCCGCACCGAGCGAGTACGCGGCAAATGGTCGCTCGTCGATCCGGACGGAGGTCTCTTTTTCTCCTTCGGGATCGACACGATGGGCCAAGGGGAGAGCACCTTTGTGACCGGGCGAGACGCGATGTTCACCTGGCTGCCATCCCCCGCCGACCCGCTTTCCCGTTTCCGCACTTCCCAGGGTGGCGCTCACATGGGGCCGATCAAGTCCGGGGAGGCCTACAATTTCTATCAGGCAAACCTCCTCCGTAAGTACGGGGAGAACTTCTCGGAAGCTTGGCGAGAGACGGCTCTTAGACGGCTTCCCGCTTGGGGATTCAATACGATCGGAAACTGGTCCGACGACCGGTTTATGAAGAACGGAACGGTTCCGTACGTGGCCACCGCCGGGGTTTACGGGGACCATGCGCGAATCGCCAGCGGCAGCGACTACTGGGGGAAGATGCACGATCCGTTCGATCCTCATTTTGTCGAGGATGTAACCCGCGGCCTCGTCGGAGTTGCCGCCAAGGTGAAGGGGGATCCTTGGTGCGTTGGCTATTTCGTCGATAACGAGCTGAGCTGGGCGGGTAGCGGTTCCGATGGCCGGTACGGCTTGGCCCTGGGGGCACTATCCGCTCCCAAAGGCTCACCCGCCAAGGCGGCTTTCATTCAGCAATTGCGGGCAAAATATAGCGATATCGGAAGGCTCAACCAGGAATGGAAGACGACCTTTCCCGATTGGGCGGCGCTTGACTTGCCCATCGAATTCCAATCGTTGACGGATATCCAGCGGACCGACCTCTCTAAGTTCGTCCACACCCTCGCCCTGCGCTACTTCACCGTCGTCCGTGATGAGCTGCGAAAGCTCGACCCCGATCATCTCTACCTAGGGTGCCGTTTCGCCTGGAGCGCCCCCGAGGCCGAGGAAGCCGCTGCCGAGGTGTGCGATGTCGTCAGCTTTAACATCTACGCTCCCAAGCTCGGCCCGGAATGGGATCGGGTTAAGCAGTTCGACAAGCCTTGCATCATCGGGGAGTTCCACTTCGGCGCACTCGATCGCGGCATGTTCCATCCTGGTCTGGTCGCGACCCCCAGCCAAGCCGCGAGGGCTGCGATGTACGAGGAGTACGTCAAGAGCGTGCTTAAGAACCCGGCCTTCGTCGGTTGCCACTGGTTCCAATACATCGACGAACCGCTCACCGGCCGTTGGTTCGACGGCGAGAACTACAACATCGGCTTGGTCGACGTAACCGACACGCCCTACCCTGAGATCACCTCTGCCGCCCGGAGAATCCACTCTCAATCCTATGTTCTCCGGTGGGGTCGCCCGATGGCGAAGCCGGCTGCCCCCAAGCCCCGTTGGAAACGGCATAAACGCCGCCTTCGCGGTAGGCGGAAGGTTCCACCCGTCCTCCGGAAGCCGATGCTACAGTAAGGCGGTGGAGCGTAACCTCGATCTGTTCGGACCGGGCCGCGCGCCCGCGCGGCTGAAGTTCCTGCTCCAAGAAGACCGAGTCTACGTGCGCGTGCTCCTCGAAGAGGGAAATCGATTCGTTTTTATCACGCCGAAGATCGAATGGCAGACGATTCCCGAGCCGCCGTTCGAAAAGTGGAACATGGAATCGGCCGGGCTCGAAATGCGCGGAACCGGCGCCTTCTTTTCGGCCTCGCTGCAAGGCGAGCCGCTTGGTTGGGCAAGTTGCGGTCCGCTTGGCGAGGTCCTTCGGGCCTTCCATGAGGCCCGAGTAACCTGGCGCCGCGATCAGGGGTTGGACCAGCTTTGATAAGGGGGCCGTTCCGTCCAATGCCCCGGAATCTCCGTTTCTCGCCCGCTGGACCCATCGGTGGTCACCCAGGTTGTGTATTGCCAAAGTGATCTCTCCTTGCGCGGCGAGCCAAGCAAGATTTCTTTGTACAACAGCGACGGCCTAGATTACAGTCGTGAGAATTGTGTAGCTTTCTCGCTTACATTTCCACGGATCGTTACTTGCGGACCGTCCGTTCCGCGGTTCGGCTCCGGTCGAGCTCATTTCGGCTCTTGAAGAACTGGAGCTTGGGGTTTTGGTCTTCCAGGTATTGGAGATTCCAGGCGCTCATGATCAGCACTACCGCGTTCCCGAAGTCGTCCTCCACGAGACGGGCGTTCGAGCCCCAGTAGACGCTCCGCAATTCTACGGGGTCTCCCTCGACCCAGCGGATGACCTCGAAACCGAGCGGCTCCAAGCCGCTTTCTACGCCGTACTCGCTTCGCAAGCGATGCTGAACGACTTCGAACTGGAGCTTGCCTACAGCGCCGAGAATCGGCTCCCGACGCGCCGAGCGACGGTCCCAGAACAGATCGACCAGCCCCTCTTCGCAGAGCTGCTGGATCCCCTTTTCGAAGTGCTTCAGCCGCCCCACGTCGTCGTTGCGGATGAACGAGAAAACCTCCGGAGCGAAGCTCGGAACCTCGTCGAACCGGATGATCTCGCCCGAGGAAAGCGTATCGCCCAATTGAAACGCCCCGGGATTTGTTAGGCCGACGATGTCGCCCGGATACGCCTCCTCCACGGTTTCGCGATCCTGTGCGAAGAGGCGTTGCGGACGGCTGAGCCGCAGCTTCTTGCCGGTTCGCGTGTGCGCCGCTTCCATGTCCTTCTCAAACCGGCCGCTGACCACGCGGAGGAAGGCGATTCGGTCCCGGTGGTTCGGGTCCATGTTCGCCTGAATCTTAAAGACGAAACCGCTGAACGGTCCTTCAGCCGGCACCGGTCCCTTATCGGCGACCCGCACCGTCGGGGCGGGGGCGATGTCCATAAAACGGCTGAGGAACAGCTCCACGCCGAAATTGGTCAGCGCCGACCCAAAGAACACCGGCGTGAGCTCGCCACGAGCCACCTTTTCCAGCTCCAATCCTTCTCCGGCGATGTCCAGCAGGTCGATGTCGTCCAGCAGCGTCTGGTACAAGTCGGCCCCGATGACGTCGGTGATGCGAGGATCGTCGAGGTTGAGCACTTCCAACTCCGCTTTGGTCGCGCCGTGCGCGGTTCGAGAGTAGAGGTGGACCTTCTTCGTCTCGCGGTCGTAGACCCCTTTAAAGTCGCTGCCCTGCCCGATCGGCCAGTTGACAGGAACGCTGGCGATCCCGAGCACTTCTTCCACTTCGGTTAGAAGCGCCAGCGGCCCTCGGCCGGGGTGGTCCATTTTGTTCACGAAGGTGAAGATCGGGATCCCCCGGTCGCGGCAGACCGCGAACAGTTTCTTCGTCTGCGTCTCGACTCCCTTCGCGTTGTCGATGAGCATCACCGCGCTGTCGGCGGCGGTCAGGGTCCGATACGTGTCCGCGCTAAAGTCGTTGTGGCCGGGCGTATCCAGCAAGTTGAGGACGTGGTCTTTGTATTCGAACTGGAGAACGGTGGATGTGACGGAGATTCCGCGCTCCTTCTCGAGCTCCATCCAGTCGGAGGTCGCCTTCCGCTGGTTCCGCCGCGCTTTGACCGACCCCGCAAGCTGGATCGCGCCTCCGTAAAGCAGAAGCTTTTCGGTAAGCGTGGTCTTTCCCGCGTCGGGGTGGGAGATGATGGCGAACGTTCGCCGGCGCGCGGTTTGATCGGTAATCTGACTCATGACAATGGGCGCGCAACGAAGGGGGCCGCACCTATTATTTCATATACGCCGATAAGTAGCATCGGCTTCCCCTCCGCTCACCGCCCGGTGCGCGATCCTACGTGTTACGATGGGTCCAAATGAAGACCCTCGCCTTCCCACGTCGCTCGGCGCCGCCGATGGCCCGGGTGCGGCAACGCCTTGATTCCAGCCAGGTCGAGGATGTGCGGGGAACCGTCCGCCAGCAGCTACTCGACCGTGGCTTGGCCACTCGAGTTAAGCGCGGCGACCGAATCGCGATCACCGCCGGAAGCCGTGGGATGGGCGGGTTCATCCACCTCCTCCAAGGGACGTGCGACGCGATCCGATCGGTGGGGGGCGAGCCTTTTTTGATTCCGGCCATGGGCAGCCACGGCGGCGCGACCGCCGAAGGACAAACGGAGCTGCTCCGCCGCCTCGGCGTTACCGAGGAAATCGCCCCCATCAAGGCGTCCATGGAGACGCTGGAACTCGGCACCTCGTCTTCCGGAGCGGTTGCGCATCTCGACCGGTGGGCACACGAGGCGGACGGCGTTATCGTCCTCGGTCGAACCAAGACCCATCCCGAGAGCATCGAAGGGATCGCCTCCGGGCTTCTGAAGATGACCACCGTCGGCCTGGGCAAGCAAGCCGGCGCCCAGCAAGCCCATAGCAGTGGCCTGTGGGACTCGGTCCGCGCGGTGCCGCAGCTTACGTTGGCTCGCGCGAAGGTGATCTTCGGCATCACGATGGTCGAAAACGCGTTCCATGAGCCGACCCTAATCGAAGTGGTCGAGCCGACTTACGAGGCGTTCTTGGAAGCGGATCAACGGCTCCTCCGGTTGGCGAGGGTGCACCTCGCCAAGATCCCGTTCGACGACCTCGACCTGCTCATCGTCGACGAAATGGGAAAGGAGATCTCCGGAACCGGAATGGACGTAAACGTTATCGGCAAGTGGCGAACCCATGGGGGAGAGCGAAAGCCGAACTACCGCCGGATCGTCCCGCTTTCGCTAACCTATGCCTCGCTGGGGAACGCGATCGGCGTTGGCTTGGCCGACTTCATCACGGAGCGGTTTATGCGCGAGTACGACCCCGCGACGACGTACATCAACATCCTCACCGCCTCCGAGCCGGATTGTATGAACACTCTCGAAGCCGGCATGCCGCTGGCGCTCCCGACCGACCGCGACGCCATCGAGGTCGCTCTGTACTCGGCGGTTGTGCAAGGAGAGCCGAAAGTCTGCCGAATTAAGAACACAGCCCGCCTCGACGAGCTTTGGGTCTCCCCCGCCCTGTTGCCCGAAGTCGAACGACATCCCGATCTCACGGTGTTGGACCCACCGGAGGCGATACCGTTCGACCCGAACGGGGATCTGCTGCCCCGGTGACTTACGCCTTGCTTTCGGCGGCGAATACGAGTCCCGCGCTTTGTCGGAGCATGTCGAGGGTTCGCATGTTTCCGAGGGTGTCGTCAAGGGTCATGTATGGGCACTCCTTGGCTTCCAGGAACTGAGCCACGGCGTCCGCTTCGGCGGCGTATAGCTCGTCGTTGGTCATTCCCATCTCGAAAACCTCCGGGTCTTTGCCGTTTCGATGGAACGTCATCTTGGAGCCGGTATAGACCTTCCACGGATTCTCGATTTCGATCATCCCCTCGGAGCCGTAGATGAGGGCATGGTTCCGCATGTTGCAATGGATGCCGCATCCGAAGTGGACGGTGACTCCGCTAGGGAAGCGCAGGCAGCCGGAGCCGTGTTCGTCATAGCCGCTCTCGCTGATCTTCGCGGAGTAATGCGCCACCTCGGGCTCGGCGCCCACGAGCAGACGGCATAGCGAAATCGGATAGGCGCCGACGTCCATAAGTCCGCCGCCGCCAAGCGATCCGTCCGTTCGGAAGTTCGCCCAGCTTTTGCCGGCGGCAAACGAAAACTCGGCGTTGATTACGAGCAGCTCGCCGATCGCGCCGCTCTGTACGAGCTCCTTCGCCTTCAGGGTTTGGGGCGCGCAACGGTACATGAACGCCTCCATGAAGAAGACTTTGTTCTTGCGAACCTCGTTAAGGGCGCGCTGAGCTTCGATCGCGTTGAGCGTGAACGGTTTTTCGCAAAGGATCGCCTTGCCCGCCTCCGCGCATCGGATCGTCCAGTCGTAGTGGAGGTGGTGGGGAGTCGCGATGTAGATCGCGTCGACGTTCGGGTCGCTGAGCACCTCGTCGTACGATCCGTACGGCTTTCCGCCGTGCTTATCGGTGAACGCCTTCGCGGTATCCAGCGCTCTCGAACCGACCGCTACGAGCTCGCCAGTCTTCGATGCCTTGAGTCCACCGGCGAACTGATGCGCGATGCCGCCCGTCGCCAAAATCCCCCACTTCACTTTGTCTGCCATGCCGGCGGGGAGCTTACTCGAAGAGGGGGGAGTTGGGGCGCTAGGCGTTGGGCGTTTGGTAATACCAGCACACTGTCGAAGAGCCCGAACGCGTTGGGGCGTTGGAGGCTAAACGCCCAACGCCCAACGCCTTGTTAAACCACGCACCCTCTGCCTTCTACTCAACGTAACTCTTTTCATGCCTCGACTCATCGTTTTCTTCTTGCTTCCTTTACTCACATTCGGGTGTACCGATCATGAGCGGGATGCGGCGGTCTCGCAGGGGGCAGATTTGGGGCGGCAGGCGGCGAAGCGGGTTGCTTCGGCGGCCGGGGACGCTTGGAAGGCGGCGAGCGATCAGGCATCTAAGCTCTCGCCAGACTCTGCAGAAAACGCTTTGGAGAGCGCCAAGTCGGCGCTCGAGAAGGCGAAGGACTCCCTGAAGCCGGGCGAGCGGCTGGCGGCCGCCGAGGCCGAAATTACGCGGCTGCGCGCGGCATTGGATATCCAAAAGCTCCGCAAGGAGCTTGACGACAAGGTGGCGGAAGCGCAGCGGCTTAAGGAGAACGCCGGGAAAACGGTCGACGACGTGCGATCCAAACTCGAAGCCGCAGACCGAACCTACCGAGACTTAGACGCGAGACTGGGCCAGGCCCAAAGAACCTACGAAGACGCCGCCACGACGGCCGAAAACGCCGCCAAGGCGGTCCGCGATCGGCTAGGTGGTTAGCCTTCGGAGCGTTCGGAGCGTTCGGAGCGTTCGGAGCGTTCGGAGCGTTCGGAGCGTTCGGAGCGTTCGGAGCGTTCGGCATTACCCTAAATCTCCCACGCTCCGATAGCTCCGATAGCTCCGATAGCTCCGTATGCTCCCCGGCGAAGCCGGGCTAGTTTCCGGCTGGTTGCTTCGGCTCGCGCGGGACCATGTCCGGGGCGCAAGCGAGGTTGTAGGCGACGACCGCGTGGTTCGTCGCGCTCTGGACGAGGTACTCGGGAATGGCCATCTCGAGCCGATCGTGTTGCGTGTGGTGCACGAAGTTGTAGTCCGACCGGCCGGTTTCGAGGGTAAAGAAGCCGGGGACGCCGACTCGATTGAACGGCGCGTGGTCGCTGCCGCCACCGCGGGGCATCCGATCGCCGGAGACCGCGACGAACTTCATCGGCATCTCCGGGAACGCCTTCACACTCGGGGCGAACGCCTCCTCGAAGAGCGCTTGCTGGGACGCGAGCCCCTGATAACCGCCCTGGTAGTTCGTGCCGCCGTCGTCGACCAGGACCGCCGAGATCTTCGGCAGCTCCGCCTCATGGGTCTTCACGTAGTCCGTCGAGCCGAAGAGCCCCTCCTCTTCGCCGGTCCAGAGGATGAACCGAATCGTTCGCTTCGGCTTCGCCCCCACCCGCGTTAGGATACGGGCCGCTTCGAGCGCGGTGCACGTTCCGGTCCCGTTGTCGAGCGCGCCCTGTGAGCCGGGGCCGTTCCAAGAGTCGAGGTGGCCGCTGACGATCACGACTTCGTCCGGCTTTTCGGTACCCCGAATCTCCGCGACCACGTTGTGAATCGCAACCGGCCCCTTGTACCAATGGTTCTCCGCGCCGATCTCCACGGCGACGTTCCGTCCAAAGTCGAGGTTGCGGCTCAGGCGGTCGTAGTCGGACTTGCGGACCGTAACTTGAGGGATTCCCGGATGGTTCGCAAACGTCTTGTCGCGCCAGGTGCCGCCGGTGACCACGAGCTCGTTCCGGCTACCAGTGATCGTGCCGAGGGCGCCCGCCTTCTCCAAGGCATCGCGAAGGAGTTGTACTGGGCTAGGGGCGACCTGCCCACCGGCTGGAGGTGCGGCGGCACCTCCGCCTGCACCTGCACCGGCGCCACGTCCGGCTCCGCCACCGGGACGACCGCCACCCGGAGGTCCACCTGCCGGACGGCCGCCACCTCCGCCGGTGGGGGGTGCCATCAGGACCCAAGCTCCCTTGTACTTATCCGGCGATTGCGCGACTTCTTCGGGGGTGGCGGGGGCGCGAACGACCTTACCGCGCTGAATTCCGCGGGTGCCGTTCGTCCAAGCTGGGGTGGTGAAGACCATGTCGGTCTGGAATGGTTCGACCATTCGGGCGACCTGTTGACCTCCCCGATCCCAGCCAACCGGCGCCTCTCCCCATTTCTCGAGGTGGACGTTGGTGCAGCCCATCTTCCGAAACTCGCTCAATCCCCAGTTTTCGGCCTTGGTAAGGCGAGGGGAACTGGTTAATCGCGGGCCGATCTTTTGGGTCAGCGTCGTCAAGAACCGCATGACGTGACTGTGGTTCTTACCCTCGTCGACAATGCGGTCGATCGTGGCCGGATCGCCAAGCGTGAGGCTATTTCCGGCGAGGGCGGTTACGGCGAGGGGGAGCAAAGCCGCAAGCGCGGCGTTTCGAAGTGATAGCTTCATGGTCTTGGATCGATGAGGCAATATCCCGGCGAGAACCGGGAAAACGACCTATACCGATATCCTACAACTCCAAAGCTTCGGACGGGGAACTTCTGAAGCCGAACCGTCCCCAAGCAGCGTCGCGCCGCGGTTTACTCCGCGAACTGCGGGTCGGTATGCCAGGGGCTTGTGCGGTCGGCCTCGAAGTCTCGGCCGCTCCACTCGGGGTACGTCTCAGCGAATCGGCGTCGCCGCCGCATCTCCAGGGCGTATTCTAATTTCTCTTGGGGAGTGGCCGCGGCAACTTTTCGATCTCGATCGTGGCGAGACGCGATGAGGGCCATGACGGCGATGATTCCTACCGCCGCGAGCATGCCGAGAAGCACAAACGTAATGATCTGATCGGGTGCCAACACGTGTAAGTAAAGGGTACGTCGTTGCTCTCATCCATTTGGGCTAGTAAAAATACTAGATGAGCTGAATCGGTTCAGATTTGGGCATTAGGCCCTGTAATGGAAGGTTTAACCGATGCAATACCGAAAGCTAGTAAAATGAAAAAGCAAACGGGTGTGGTCCCAAAAGGGGACTCCCTCGGATGACCTCGGCAAAGCTACAATTCGGTCGAATCGTATTGAAGCAAGTCGCATCGAGTCGGCCCTGGCCACGTTGATGCCAAGAACTTCAACCCGTACGGCGTGGGATATTGCCGTAAAGCTATCATCTTTACTTGCTGTTGGACCCCCCTCCGTAACATATCATTAGAGGAGCCATGAACCCGAAAATCAGTTTGGCGTTGTACGTATATTCCTTCGTGGCCCTTGGCTACGTCATCGTAGCCATGTCGATCGAAAAGATCCGATACGGCCGGGCGAAGAAGTCGTAGCGCCGACCCCTAGGAATTCAAAGTAGCCGCCGCCCGCAACGGGCGGCGGCTACTTGCGTCTGTTTAGCATGGTTCCGCCCGATCCGCGTACTTCATCTGGCCAAAATACGTTGCGATCGTTCGCCGGATTGCTACTTCATATCGAGTGGATTCTCACGACCCTCGCCGGATTCGCCTTCATCGCGTTGTCCGTTGTCGTGAGGCGAACTCCCGCCCCAGTATTTCCCAAAGATCGCCCGCTCACCGCGGCGGCGGCCGAGAACGCTTCGACCGTTTTGGGGAGCATGTTTCTATGGATGGGGGTCCTATTCGTTCTGATCGGCCTGGCCTGGGGTCTTATCCCCTGGCTGAACCGAAAGTACGACTGGTATTAGAACCAAGAAATCCTGGTCGCCGGCGGAGCGAACCCACCGCCGGCGACTGCGAACAAGCTCACTTGGATATTTTGCCGACGCGGATGAGCACCGCTCCGTGGGCCGGCACCATGGCGGAGTAGCCGCCGGAGAACGACCCCACGTTGCGGCGCTGCCACAGATCGCGCACGGGCTGGCTGCCGCCCAAGTGGGCGTCCAGGTCTTTCCAATCGGCACTAATCTTCGCTCGCTCGTAACCGCGGTTGAATAGACCGACGGCGTACGACCCGTCCCACAAAGGGCGCGCCCATACTTCTAGGTCGCCAGTCTTCTTTCGACGAGTAGCAGCTTTGCCGATCGGATCCTGATCGATTTCGACCACGTCGTGGTTCGTCAGGACTGCCTTGGTGAACGGGTCGAGCTTGGTCAGATCGCAGCCGATGATCAGCGGCGCCGCCAACAGAGACCAGAGCGTGATGTGGGTGATCTGCTCGTTAGGGGTGAGCCGCGTCGGGCGAGGGTTCGGTCCCCAGCCAAGGTTTCCGACGACCAGCATGTCTGGGTCGTTAAAGCCGCCCGGGCGGGCGCCCATTGCCTTCTCGCTGTGGGCGAAGCCGATGCCGCTCATGCTCCCCCAAGTGTCGGTGATATCCCCGGTGGTTCGCCAAACGTTGCCTCCGACCTGCTTGCCCCACTTGAAGACGTCGCCCATGCCGTACTGGCAAAGCGAAAAGACGATGTCTCGTCCCGAGTCGTCGAGCGCGGCGCGCATCATCCGATAAGGCTTCTGCAGCCCGATTAGGTCCGGCCTCGGCTCGATGTTGCCGTAGCTGCACCAGTCGTATTTGAGGTAGTCGATCCCCCACTTGGCGTACGTCTTGGCATCCTGGAATTCGTGCTGCCAGCTTCCCAGATAGCCACCGCACGTTTGCGGGCCGGGTGAGGAGTAGATCCCCAGCTTGAGACCTTGCGAGTGGACATAGGTTGAGAGCGCGCTCATGTCGGGAAACTTCGCGTTCGGCGTGATCTCGCCGTCTTCGTTCCGCTTCGGCGCTTCCCAACCGTCGTCGATATTGATAAACGCGTAGCCGGCATCGGCCAGCCCGCTCTTCACGAAGCTGTCGGCGGCGGCGCGAACCTTGTCGGAGTCCACGTTGAGTCCCCAGACGTTCCAGCTATTCCAACCCATCGGCGGCGTCAACGCGAGCTGGTGGGATCCAAAAACGAGGCGCAACGAACGGCTGTCTCGCCCTCCCGGCCCCTCGACGGTGATCGTGGCGTTATAGCGGCCAGCCTTGGCGACCCGACCCGAAACGATGCCCCGCTGCGCGTCGATCGCCAGCCCTTCGGGGAGACCGGTCGCGCGGTAGCGAAGCGGACGCTTTCCGCTGGCTGGGATTCGAAAGAGGAAGTCTCGACCCGGCGTACCGCCCACCACTCGGGGGCCGTTGATCTCCGTCCGGCTTGGAGTATCCATCGCGATCTTCATCGCGGGTTCCATTGGCATGCCGGATTGGATCGCCTTTCGCTTGCCGGGCAACACGGTGATTCGCGCGTCCGCCCAGTCGGCGTGGTCGTGGTCGATTCCGTCGCGGGCGTCCGTCACGAGCAGGCGCAGCACCTTGGCGCCTCTTAGATCGACCTTGACTGCCTTCGGCTTATCGCCCGAATGCATCACGCCAGAGTCGAACGCCAGCTTTTCACCCGCATAGACACGAAAGACGACGGTTCCTTTCCCCTCGGTCTCGTCGTCGACGCCGACGGTGGCCGTGAACTCTATCGCCTGGCCTCCGAGCCGCACGATCACCTCGCTCCGGGCGTGGGTACCAACCCCCTCGGCGAACGTTTGCCCACCGAGCTTAAGCGGGTTGCCGTCGACGGTGCGCGCAACGTTCGGGGCTCCGTAGTCTTGCGACATCGAGTTAAGGCTGAGGTCCTGAAGGCGAACCACATCGGCGCCGTTTTGGGTGGCGAGAGCAAGGGCGGCAACAAGCGTTGGCGTCATGTTCCCAGTTTGCGCGTTTACGCATTGCGTTGGAACCCCCTCGCCGCCCTAAAATGACTCCTATGAGTGAAGCTAAGGCCCTCCGCGTTCTAATTTGGGATGAAAATCCCGCCCACGCTCCGAAAGAGCTCTATCCCGAGAATCTTAGAGGAGCGATCGCGGAAGGTCTTCGCGAGCTCGGCCCCGAGCTCGAAGTCAAGGTGGCGCACCTGGACGAGCCCGAGCAGGGCGTAACCGATGAGGCGCTCGCCAACACGGACGTCCTGATTTGGTGGGGCCACGCCCGCCACGGGGAGGTCGAAGACTCGGTGGCGGAGCGAGTGGCTAAGCGGGTCCGCGAAGGGGGCATGGGGTTCGTTGCCCTTCACTCGGCGCACTACTCTAAGACCTTCCGCAAGGTACTGGACGCGACCGGTCACCTCAAGGGGGGCTGGCGGGAGAGCAACGACACCGAGGAGATCCGCGTGTGCGCGCCGTGGCACCCGATCGCCGAAGGGGTAACCGACTTCACTTTGGCGGCGGAAGAGATGTACGGCGGGCCGTTCGACGTTCCCCCTCACGAAGTCCTGGTCCTCCAGAGCTACTTCCCACTCGGCGGCGAGGTCTTCCCGAGCGGGATTTGCTGGACCGTCGGCGAGGGGATCGACCCGGAATTCACCTCTGGTCCCGGCGGAGGCAAGGGTCAGGGGCATGGTATCGGCCGAGTCTTTTACTTCCGACCGGGCCACGAGACATACGACACCTACTTCAACCCCAAGGTCCGCAAGGTGATCTACAACGCCGTACGCTGGGCAGGCAAGGTCACCGGCTAGCGGGCGGCCATGTCCCCGATTCTGAGCCGGATTCTGAGAGAAAGCGAGGGCGTCGAAGTGCTCGAGCTTCTCTCGGAACGGCTCAGTCCGACCGATCTTCAATCGCTCCTTCTAGAAGTGGCTCGGCGTAGGTCGGCCCGGCTCAAACCCGCCCAGCTCCTTGCGGCTTACGAGAGCAATCGATTCGTTCGTCCCTCCCCGATTTCTCCCACGGAGTTTTTGCGGATCGACGCGCTCGCGTTCGAAGCGGCGCGAGACTTCGAACCGATCGAGCTTTCGACGGTCTGCCCGCTGGGAGCGTCGTCCGTGGTGGCGACGGTCGATCAGAACAAGGTGGTCTCGACGATGCGCGGCACGGAGGTGGTGTCCGACTGCACCAACGTGATGGCGCTCGAAGCCGCGGTGCGGCGTCGTAGCGGGACGGCCGAAGTTCGGCTGTGCTGCAGCCACCGGCTGGTGCGGGCACAGGAGTTCAAAGGTCCACACTCGTTCGCTCATTTTAAGGCGTTCGCGCTTTGCAGCGCCGGCCGCGACCGGGGGAATCTCGGGTTCGAGCGGGAGGAGTTGCAACGGCATCTGCAGGTGCATTTGCGGATCCTCTCCGCGGGTCAAGAGAATGGGTGGTTAGACAAGATTAGGGTCGCTCTCACCGACTTCACCGGCGAGCGGAGAGAGTTCCTGAGCGAAATCGGCGAGCGTCTTTCGTCCGAGTTCAATGGCGTTAGAATGGAACTAGACCCGGACCGCCAGCCGGGGCGTGGCTACTACGATGGAATCTGCTTCGGCATTTATGCCGATACCTTGGGTGGCGAAGAGATGTTCCTGGCCGACGGCGGGTTCACGAACTGGACGAGAAGTCTGCTGAGCAACCACAAAGAGCGGCTACTAATCAGCGGGATGGGAATCGAAAGGATCTGCAGCGTCGCCCGCTCGTCACAGTGATATGCACCGAAACCGTAACATCGTTGCGACGGTGATCGCTCTGTTCCTCGCAGCCGGAGGCGGCTACTACGTGGCCCGACATCGGCTGCGGGCCGACTGCGTCGGCTCCTGGCAACTGGAGCTGCCGGCCGGATCGGGTGGCACGGGACGGCGGTTGATTCTTCTCTCCGACGGGACCGGCGATCTGGACGGGACCGCCTTCCACTACCGCGTCGTGGACGACTGTATCGTCTCCAAGTACTCGGCCAAAGACCTTTACGTGTGGCCCTACAAAGTAAAGGACGGCAAGCTGACGCTCACCGCCTTCAAGGCCACCGATACGTACGTCCGAGTGGACTAACTTCGTAGCGACGGTGAACCGGCCGGTTTGGACACCTGCCGATCCTCTGTTTTACTCGGAGGGGTACGGGAAGAATTTATCGCTGTTGCAGAGGTTCTCCGCGCCAAGGCGGGTGCAGCCGGCAAACGATTTATCGCACATACGCGTGGTCGGATATTGGTGAACGAGGATGCATCCGCTTAGGTACACCGAGTTCCACATGGCGGTCGGCGTCGTTCTTTTCGCGTGTCCGTCGAAGAACGAAGCGTTCATACCGTTCGCGTGGCGGTCGGCGAAGACGACCATGTGGCCGGGGCGCCGCGGATCTTCGCTCATGTCGCCGTCGAACGCCTCCAGCCAGGGCTCGCTGAGTGCCCGGCCGTCCGATCCCTTCGCCCATTTCTCGCCGATCAAGATGATCTCCGCTGGGCGGCCGATCTGCGACATGTTCAGGTACTCGGCCGAGGCGCTTGCGACGTAAGACCGGGGAATCGACGCAAGCCCGTCGGAATCCGGGCTAAGGGTTGGCGTCGAGTCGCTGGGACAGCGATACACCTCTTTGTTCTTTATGTACGGCATCAGCATGTTCCACCAGCGGGCGCCGTTATTGGTGTTGGGGATCGAGACGTTGGCCCGGGTCGAGGCGGCGTTCGTCGAGGCGCGGAAGAGCATTTGATCGTCGAAGTCGCCCAGATAAAGCTGAGTGCCCACGCCGATCTGTTTCATGTTCGACATGCAGGCGCTCCCCTTGGCCGCCTCTTTCGCTTGGGAGAAAACTGGGAAGAGGATGGCGGCGAGGATCGCGATGATCGCGATGACGACGAGGAGTTCGATGAGGGTGAAGGCGTTTCGCATAAGGCGCTCCTTGGGAACGGCGAGATCATACTGCACAAAAAAGTAAAGATTCAAGGGGACTATGCTGTTTGGCATGGCAGAAGAGAAAAAACCGATCCGACCGGAAGAAAGCCTGGCGAAAATGGTTGCCGCGTTGAAGGAGACCACCGGCCGCTCTTTGGAAGAGTGGGTCGAAGTGATCAAGGAGAAAGGGTGGCAGAAGCACGGCGAGATCGTCTCAGGCATCAAGTCGGAGTTCGGCGTGACCCATGGATACGCGAACCAGATCGCTCTGCGGTCGAAGGATTTGCTCGCCGGGGCCGAACCGAAAGCGGAAAGCGGCGATCCGGTGGCGGAGATGTTTTCCAAGCGTCCGGATGCGAAGGCGGTTTACGACGTCTTGGCGCCCAAGATCCAGGCTTTCGGCTCGGATGTCGATGTCGCTCCGAAGAAGGGGTATCTGAGTCTGCGCCGGGCGAAGCAGTTCGCCGTCCTGCAACCCGCCGCCGGACGTCTAGACGTGGGAATCCAGCTCAAGGGGATTGAACCCGTCGGCCGGCTAGAGGCGTCGGGGAGCTTCAACGCGATGCTCACTCACCGTGTTCGAGTGACAAGTGCCGATGAGGTCGACCCGGAATTGCTCGGTTGGCTGCGCAACGCGTATGAAGCAGCAAAGTAGCGCAGGTTCAAAGTAGGACTCGATAGGGCTAAGAGTGCGGTCCGTTGGGCACTTTTCATGGGTAAGGGTAAGGAAATTTCTTAAGGGTCCCGAGAGTTAGGTAGGCAACCTAAACCGAAGCCACTGTAAAGAATTTAGCACGGACCAGAAAATGATGTTCAACCTTAAGTCTCGTAAAAACCGCCGTGGTTTCACCCTCGTCGAACTCCTCGTCGTCGTCCTGATCCTCGCCACTCTTATGGCAGTCGCGTTGCCGCTCTACCTGAGCTCGGTCGCTGACTCCAGTAAGAAGACGTGCCGCGCCAACATGCAGTCGATCGCCAACGCCGCCCAGGCATGGAAGGTGAAGAACCGAGCTGCCGACTTCACCACGATGACGATCTCCGCTCTCACTCCCGACCTCGGCGCGGTGCCGAGCTGTCCGGACGGCGGCGCTTACTCGATCGCCACCACCGGTTCGGTCAACGACGAGAGCGGCGCCTCCACCGCCATCCCCACCGGCTCCCTCGGCATCAGCTGCAACAAAGCCGGCCACAACGGCTTCATCCCTGGCGTGATGACCAAGTAAGTCGAAAAGCGCCTGAAGACTCCCCGGCCGCGGCTCCCGAAAGGGACCGCGGCTTTTTTGTCGCAACGGCCCCTGGGGAGCTCCAGGGTGCTACATTAACGGTCCACCCTCCATGTCCACCGTCACCTTTCTGCACTGTGCGGACATCCACTTGGACAGCAAACTGCTCGGCCTCGAGCGGTACGAAGGCGCGCCCGTCGACGAGCTTCGAAGCGCCTCCCGTAAGGCTCTTGCCGAGCTCACTTTGGTAGCGATCAACGAAGGCGTCGATCTAGTTCTCATTGCGGGCGATGTTTTCGACGGAGATTGGAAGGATTACAACACCGGCCTGTTCTTCTCGAAGCAGATGAGCCTGCTTCGAGACGCGGGAATCCCAGTGGTGATGATCGCAGGAAATCACGACGCTGAGTCGCAGATCTCTCGCTCGCTTCGCTATCCGGATAACGTCCGGGTTCTATCTACCGATAAACCGGCTACCGAATACTTCCCGAACATCGGAATCGCCGTTCACGGGCAAGGATTCAGGACGAGGGAGGTACTCGACGACCTAAGCGCGGCCTACCCAAAACCCGAAGGGGGCTTCGTCAACGTCGGCATGCTCCACACCAGCGCCGACGGCCGGGAAGGGCACGACTCCTACGCTCCGTGCGACCCTCGCGTGCTTGCGCAAAGGGGATACGACTACTGGGCGCTAGGCCACGTCCACAAGCGCGAAACGCTGCTCCGCGTCCCGGAGCATCCTTGTTGGGCCGTCTTTCCCGGAAATCTCCAAGGCCGGCATGCCCGTGAGACCGGCGATAAGGGATTCAGCATCGTGCGCGTCGAGGATGGTCAGGTCCTTGCTCCGGTCCACCACGCCTGCGACGTGGTCCGCTGGGCGGAATGCAGGGTCGACGCGACCGGGATCCCCGACGGCGAGTCGCTGTTGGCCGCCGTCCACCTCGCTTTGCTGGCCGTCCAGGACGGCGCGGGCGGTCGTCTGGTTGCCGCCCGGGTCACAATTCACGGCCGTTCTCGCGCGCGGGCAGCGATCGAACGGGACCGGGAAGGGTTCGTCACCGAGGTCCGCAACCTCGCCAACCACCTCAGTGGCGCGGGGCTGTGGGTCGAAAAGGTGCGGATCGAGCTCAAGGGCGACCACGACGTGGCATCCCTCCGGACCAAGGACGAGCCGATCGGCGATCTCCTTCGAGCGCTTGACGAGCTTCCGTCGACCTTGCTGGAGGTCCTAAACGAGGACCTGCGCCCGATCGCGGCTCAACTTCCGAGGGAAGTTCTCGAACGTTTGGAAGGTTTCGGCGCGGAGGAGTGGATCCGCAGGTTGACGCCGGATGTTCAGGAGCTATTGGTTTCTAAGGTGCTCGACTGATGCGGATCCGGACGCTCAACCTTGAAGCCTATGGCCCGTTCGAAGGGGAGATCCTCACGTTCGAAACGTCTTCGCGAGGCTTCCATATCGTGTACGGCCCGAATGAGGCGGGCAAGAGCAGCGCTCTCCGGGCGATCGAGGCGCTCCTCTTCGGAATCGAAACCAAGACCGACGACAATTTTCGCCACGAGTACAAGAAGCTTCGCATCTCCGCTGAGTTGGAAGGATCCGAAAACCTGTTCGTGCGCCGCCGCAAGGGGCGGGAAAAGACCCTGCTCGACGCCGCCGACCGTGACATCGATCCGGCGATTCTCGACCGGATGCTGGGCGGAGCGTCTCGTGAGCTGTTTCGCGATTTGTGGGGGCTTAGCTACGCCACGTTGCGGGCGGGCGCTCAGGATCTGCTGCAGCAACAGGGAAACTTGACCAACGCCCTCTTCCAATCGGGTGGGTTGGTCCACCTGAACGCGCTGCTGAAAGATTTGGAAGCCGAGGCGAAGAAGCTCTATCGGCCGCAAGGCTCATCCGTTTTCAAGGCGCTCAGTGAAACCCATAAGCTCGCCCGGCTGAGGATGAACGGCGCCTCGGTTAGTGGCTCCCAATACGATCGGGTGCGCAAGGGTGAAGAGGTCGAGCGGCAGAATCGCGATGCAAAGGAGCTCGACTTCCAGCAGATCCAAGCCGAATTAGGGCGGCTCGAACGGCTCAAAAACGCGGCGCCGACGGTTGGCCAATACCTTGCGGCCTCTCAGCGTCTCTCCGATCTCGGTCGACTCCCCCAATTGCCGGGCGACTCCCGGAGTCGAAGGACCGAATGCGAGCTGCAGATTTCGATTGCGGCGAGTCAAGCCGAAGCCGCGGAAGCTCGCGCGGAGCGCGAGCGGACAGCGATCGATCGGTTGGAGGTGGACGACGCGGTTTTGGAGCGCCAGAACGAGGTTCGAGACTTGGTCCTCGCCGCCGCGCGGGTACGCGAGGCGTTAGGAAAAGTGGATGCGGAGCACCGGCCCGTCTTTGAGCTGAAGACCGAAGAGGTCCGCCGGGCGATCGCGACGTACGGACTGGGCGTCTCGCTGGATCGGATCGAAAACGATCTGCCCGATCAACGGACCCGGTCGCGCTTGCGGGCATTGGGCGCTGCTTACGACAAAGCTTTAGGGGATTTGAGCTCACGGAGCGAGGCCGTAGACGCATCGCGCCGGGAGGTGTCGTGGTGGGAGGAGGAGTGGGAAGGTCTGCCTGCCGAGGTCCCATTGGAGGGACTGGTGGCGGCGATTGAGAGCGCTCGCGCGCTCGGAGATATCGAGGACCGACTCACACGCCTCCGGGCGGAGAATCAGCGAAATCGCCGTCAGCTCGACGATCGCCTCGCCGCGATGTCGCCGGGCGTAGGCGGCTGGGACGCCCTCGCGCGGGCGTCGATCCCGAATGAAGCGGCGGTGGCGTCGTCGAAACGTCGCTTCGAGTCGGTAGCCGGCGAGCTTCGCGAGGCAGAGTCCGAGCTTAGACGCGAACAGGAGGATCTGCTTCGTGCCAAAAGCGAACTTCGTCAGCTCGAATCCTCCGGCCGCGTGCTGCAAAGAGAAGATGTGGAGTCGGCTCGCCGCGACCGCGACGAGCTCTTCGGCGAGCTCCGGCAGCATTGGCAATCGGCGTCGGAAGCAGAGATCGGACTATATCAGACCAAGGTTGAATCGAGCGACCGGATCGCCGACGAGCTGGGCCGCGACGCCGAGCGAGTGTCGCGAGCAACCCAGTTACGCGAGAAGATCGAGTCTTCGGAGGAGCGCATCGCATTGCTGGTCGATCGCCAAGGTCTCGTGGTGTCGGAAGCGGAGGCGGCGGACCGGGAATGGAAAGCCCTTTGGCGTCCGGCAAGCGTCGTCCCTTTGGGGCACGAGGCGATGGAGCGTTGGCGGTTGGAGCGGGCCACGCTCTTGGCCGACCACCAAAGTCTCGGCAGGTCTGAGTCGGAAGCAGCGGATCTCGACCGAAGAGTTCGGGAAGCGTGCGCGGCGCTTGACGCGGTGAGCGAAACGGGCGATTCGCTCTCAATCCGGCTTAACCACGCGATGAAAACCGCGGAACGCCTTGCCTCTCAAAAGCAGCGGCGTGAGGAGATCGCCAAGCTTCTGCGGCAAGAGCGGGTCCGGCTTCGAGATGCGGAGGCAGCTCTTAAAACGGCGCAAGCCACCCGCGATTTGGCCGAGGGAGCGTGGCGGAATGCGGCGAGCGCCTTCGGTTCGGACGCAACCTGGGCCGAGGTCGGGGAAGCGCTGGATGGGCTCGGATTGATTGACGCGGCGGTGCAAGCCCGATCGGCGGCGTCGGCTGCGATCGAGGCAGCCCGAGCGCAGGCGGAGGAGTTCGAACGATCCGCGAAGCTGCTCGGGGACGCCCTTGGAGAAACAGAACGAGATCCGGCCCTCCTCGCGGCTAGGCTAGACGCCCGCCTCCGAACCGCTCAAGCTTCATCGGCGGAAAGGACTCAGCGCCAAGAGCGGCTGGTTTTAGAGACCCAAGAGGCGGAGGGCCACCGGAAAGCCGAGGAGAGAGGCCGCGCCGAGATCGCCGCGCTGCTGCTCGTGGCCGGCGCCTCGGACCTCGCCGACCTGGAGCGGATCGAACGGCTTTGCGAGTTGCGTGACCAGTACGCGGAGACGAAGCGGACAGCGGAAGAAACTCTGGCTGCCTTCGTGGGTGGCGGCGACCTGGATCGGTTTGTCCGGGAGGTCGACTCCGAAGATCGGGACTCCCTCCCGGCGCGGATCTCGGTTCAAGAGGCGCGGGCGGAGGCGGCGCGGGAAGGTGCAAACAGGGCAAGAGAAGATTGGAAAGAGGCGAATATGAAGCTCCAAGCGATCGCTGGGGCCGACGATGCCGCCGATGCGGCGGCCGACATGGAGAGCGCCGCCGCCGGAATGGCGACCACGTTCGAGCGGTACGCCAGTGTCCGGGCGGCATACCATGTCATCCGCGCCGTCGCAGATCGGTATCGCGAGGAAAACCAGGGGCCAATCTTGCAGAAGGCGGGCGAGCGCCTAGCAACTTTGACCGGAAGCGATTTCTCCGATCTTGTCGCGCGGGTGGGCGACTCCGATCAGGTCGAACTCTTTGCCGTTCGGAGCGACGGTAGCCAGGTCTCGATTCCCGGCATGAGCGAGGGGACCCGCGACTCGTTGTTCCTCGCCCTGCGCCTCGCGAGTTTGGAAGAGCGTATCGCCCGCACCCCACCGCTGCCCCTCATCTTGGACGACGTTCTCATCCATCTGGACGACCGACGCACCGGCTTCGCGCTTAGAGCGTTGGCCGACTTCGCCGACAGTGCCCAGGTGATCCTCTTCACCCACCACCGCCACATCGTCGAACTCGCGCAGTCGGTGATTCCAGACCGGTTCCAGCAGGTCGAGATGCGCGTCTCAACTCCAGCCCGGTAAACACGCGAAGCGCCTTGGAGTGCGCGAGCTTGCCCGCGTTTTTGACTGGCCCGGACCTCGTTATAGGCGCGCAGCAAGAAGAAAAGACGTATGGCCGAACCCAAACGAAGCGCGAAAATCCAAGAAGGTCTCGCTAGGGGTTGATTAAGCGACTCTAAATAGGGAACAATACTCTTCGTCGCCGGTTAAGTCCGGTTGGCCTGGAACCTTGAAAGCCGCATAGAGAGACGTTCAGATAAGTAGTTCTGACGGAAAGGTTTGTCATCGAAAGATGTTGAATCCCGTTGAAAAGACAATCGGCGGCTTTGGTTCCTGCGCGGTTACACGCGGTGGGACTGGAGACCATGGGGGTTAATCTACCCATGGAGAACGCAAACAAAAAATCAGTCAACCATAGCGTTTCGAAAGAGACGTTTAGGTAGATCACTTTCTTCGGAGAGTTTGATCATGGCTCAGGACGAACGCTGGCGGCGTGCCTAAAACATGCAAGTCGAACGAGGGTAGTAATACCTTAGTGGCGAACGGCGGAGTAATACATAAGCAACGTGCCCCGAAGACTGGGATATACAGCCGAAAGGCTGGGCAATACCGGATGTGACGGAAGATCGGCATCGATTTTCCATTAAACAGTTTTTTGCTTCGGGAGCGGCTTATGGCCTATCAGGTAGTTGGTGAGGTAACGGCTCACCAAGCCGACGACGGGTAGCGGGTCTGAGAGGATGGTCCGCTCGAGTGGGACTGAGACACGGCCCACACACCTACGGGTGGCAGCAGTTGGGAATCTTGCACAATGGGGGAAACCCTGATGCAGCGACGCCGCGTGGAGGACGAAGGGTCTAGGCCTGTAAACTCCTTTTACTCGGAAAGACTTAGGACGGTACCGAGTGAATAAGGACCGGCTAACTACGTGCCAGCAGCCGCGGTAAGACGTAGGGTCCAAGCGTTGTCCGGATTTACTGGGCGTAAAGAGCGCGTAGGCGGCTCGTTAAGTGTAGAGTGAAATCTCTGGGCTCACCCCAGAAACCGCTGTGCATACTGGCGAGCTGGAGTGTCGGAGAGGTATGTGGAATTCCTGGTGTAGCGGTGAAATGCGTTGATATCAGGAGGAACACCCATGGCGAAGGCAGCATACTGGCCGACCACTGACGCTGAGGCGCGAAAGCGTGGGTAGCAAACAGGATTAGATACCCTGGTAGTCCACGCCCTAAACGATGGATACTAGGCGTAAGGGGTATCGACCCCCCTTGTGCCGCAGCTAACGCACTAAGTATCCCGCCTGGGGAGTACGGCCGCAAGGTTGAAACTCAAATGAATTGACGGGGACCCGCACAAGCGGTGGAGCATGTGGATTAATTCGATACTAACCGAAGAACCTTACCCAGACTTGACATCGATTGAAAAGTCCAGAAATGGGCTCCTCCCTCACAAGGGGACATGAAGACACTTGTTGCATGGCTGTCGTCAGCTCGTGCCGTGAGGTGTACGGTTAAGTCCGCCAACGAGCGCAACCCACGTCCTGTGTTACCAGCGAGAAAGTCGGGCACTCACAGGAGACCGCCGGTGTAAGCCGGAGGAAGGTGTGGATGACGTCAAGTCAGCATGGCAGTTACGTCTGGGGCTTCACACATGCTACAATGGGCGCAACAGAGGGCCGCGATACCGCGAGGTGGAGCCAATCCCAAAAATACGCCCCCAGTTCAGATTGCAGTCTGCAACTCGACTGCATGAAGGCGGAATCGCTAGTAAACGCAGGTCAGCTATACTGCGTTGAATACGTTCCCGGGTCTTGTACACACCGCCCGTCAAGTCACTTGAATCGTCTTCACCCGAAGTCCGTGGCCTAACCCGCAAGGGAAGGAGCGGCCGAAGGTGAGGGGGGTAAGAGGGACTAAGTCGTAACAAGGTACCCGTACCGGAAGGTGTGGGTGGATCACCTCCTTAAAAGAGAAGCACTCTTTGCTCGATATGAGCGAAGACATCTCTAGGTCGACTTATCTAAACAACAAATCTCTCGACTGCGGCTTTGAAGGTCTAAGCCCCGCAACTTCTAACCAACGAAGAAGCGGGGCTTTTTCAGTTCTGGACCTAACGTAGCACGCAAAGGGAATGCAGATCGCCCCTTCCGGGCTCTAGATCTATCGCGCCCCAAGCGCACCAGGGCTTCGCCCTTCGCTTTAGAACCTCGCGCCTTCGGCGCTGCGTTGGCTTCAGTAGGGTCCACTCCTGGCCCTGACTGTTACCCACCGTGGCAACCATGTTGGCCCGAAACGGGCGATTTTCTAAAGCCAGGGGCGCAGGCCCGGCATTCGCGTTTAGGGCGACGCGTACCCAGTAAGCTGTGGCTTCTATGCCAGAGCGTTTTGAAGCTTCGTGGGAATCACTATCCGGATACTCGATTCCCGATTGGTACCGCGACGGGAAGTTCGGGATCTTTCTGCACTGGGGCGTTTACTCCGTGCCGGCCTTCGGCAACGAGTGGTATCCACGGAACATGTATCGGCCCGGCACTCCGGAGTTTGAGCACCACGTAAACACCTACGGGACGCAGGAAAGGTTTGGCTATAAGGACTTCATTCCGGGTCTGACTTTCGCGAACTACGACCCGGCCGCATATGCTCGGTTGTTCTCCGAGGCAGGCGCCCGGTTCGTGGTGCCGGTCGCCGAGCACCACGATGGGTTTGCGATGTACGATTCCGTTCTCTCCGATTGGTGCGCGAGCAAAATGGGACCCAAGCGGGATGTTCTCGGCGAGCTGGCCGAGGCCACCCGAGCGGAGGGAATGGTGTTCGGACTTTCAAGCCATCGCGCGGAACACTGGTGGTTCTTCGATGGCGGCCGGACCTTCCCCTCTGACGTAACGGACCCGGCCTTTGACGGTCTCTACGGACCCGCCGAACCCGCCGCCGCGGACTGGCACGACATGACCGCCGGTTCGCCCGACGAGGCGTTTCTTGAGGACTGGCTTGCCCGAACTTGCGAGGCGGTCGACCGATATCGCCCTCAACTGGTGTGGTTCGATTGGTGGATCGGCAACCACGCCTTCGAGCCGTACCTTCGACGGTTCGCGGCCCACTACTACAACCGTGGCCTCGAGTGGGGCATGGGAGTGGCGATCAACTACAAGTACGAAGCGTTTCCAGAAGGAACGGCCGTCTTCGACGTAGAGCGGGGACAACTCGCAGGAATCCGGCCGGAGCTTTGGCAGAACGACACCTCCATCAGCAAGAACAGTTGGGGATACATCGAGGGGCAGGAATACAAGACGGCGACCTCTCTTATCGGGGACCTCGTCGACGTGGTGAGTAAGAACGGCGCTCTGCTATTGAATATCGGACCGAAAGCGGACGGGACAATCCACGACGAGGAGCAGCGGATCCTACGCGAGATCGGCGCCTGGTTGAAAGTGAACGGCGAAGCGATCTACGGCACCCGGCCCTGGCACACGTTCGGCGAGGGACCGACAGAAGTTGGAGAGGGAGCCTTTACGGATACAAACCGTTCCTCCTTCGTTGCCGGCGATATCCGCTTCACGACGAAAGGAGACATTCTGTACGCCATCGCTTTCTCCCCCGAATCGGAGATTCTAGTGGCCTCCCTGGCAGGCGCGAACGTATCCTCTGTCTCCCTCGTCGGGGCCGACGTACCGATTCCGTTCCGAATGACTCCTTCGGGGCTCGCGGTTACGTTGCTTCCCGGCTTGTCGAGGGAACCGGCTGTCGTCCTTCGCCTATCCTTGACCCTATGACGCCGCCTGACTACCCCGCGCGGACTTCGTCGCGAATGTCGATCAGGTCTTTCATGACGTGAGAAAGCGATCCGGTCCAGCCTGTGTTGCCAAACGCGTCGTGCAACTCGCTGTACAGCTTGAAGAGCCGGGCGTAGATCGCCGCCGATTGGGGGTTAGGCTCGTAGACCCGATCTTTGACGCCGGTCATCTTGGCTTGGGCTTCTTCAACCGTTCCGTAAGCGCCTCCGACCACGGCTCCGAAAATGGCCGAGCCGAGGGCGCAGGTCTGCGACGATCTCGACACCTTCATCGGCCGGTTGCAGACGTCGGCGTAGATTTGCATCGTAAGCGAGCTCTTCTCAGCGATGCCGCCACAGTTCACGACCTCGCGCACGGCCACTCCGTACTCTTCAAGGCGGTTGATGATCTTTAGCGCGCCAAAGGCCGTGGCTTCGATGAGGGTTCGGTAGACCTCCGCGGGGGTCGTGTACAGCGTCTGCCCGACCAAGAGGCCCGTGAGCAGCGGGTCCACGAGGATGGTGCGATTGCCGTTATTCCAGTCGAGGGCAAGCAGTCCCGCCTCCCCTGGCTTTAGCTTTTCGGCGTCGTCGGTGAGCTCCTCGTGCGAGCGGCCGGAGAAGCGGGAGAACCAGTTAAAGATGTCGCCCACCGCGCTCTGGCCCGCCTCTAATCCGTAGCAGCCCGGAAGAACCGAGCCCCGGACGATGCCGCACAGGCCAGGCACGTCGGCGAGCGGCTCGTCGAGGGGATGCACCATGCAATCGCACGTGCTCGTTCCCATGATCTTAACGAGCACGCCGGGGCGGGCGCCGGAAGCGACGGCGCCGAAGTGGGCGTCAAAGGCGCCAACGGCGACCGGCGTGCCCTCCTTGAGTCCCGTGCGCTCGGCAACCTCGGCGCTGAGTCCACCCGCGCTTTGATCGCTGGTTACGGCCTTATCGTAGAGCCGATCGCGGAGATCGGCCAGACGTGGATCGAGGGTCGATAAGAACTGCTTTGAAGGGAGGCCGCCCCACTCTTCGGCGTACATCGCCTTGTGACCGGCCGCGCAAACGGAACGGGCCATGGTTTTGGGATCGGAGCTCCCCGTCAGGTATCCCGTGATCCAGTCGCAGCATTCTGCCCATGAGTCGGCGGCAGCGAAAACCTCTGGCGCGACGCGGGCGCAGTGGAGAATCTTCGACCAGAACCACTCCGAGGAATACGTGCCGCCGCACTTGGCGAGGTACGGCTGTCCTTGCGCGCGCGCCTTTTCGGTGATTTCGGCGGCTTCGGCGTGGGAGGTGTGGTCTTTCCATAGCCAGCAATAGGCGGCGAGATTTTCCTTGAATTCTGGATGGAAAGCGAGCGGCGTCCCTTCGGCGTCGATCGGCAAGGGGCTCGAACCGGTGGTATCGACGCCGATTCCCACGACGTCATGCGGGTTCACACCCTTGAGGACTTCAGCTACTGCCGCATAGAACCCGGCCACGTAGTCGGCGGGATTCTGCCTGGCGAGATTGGGGTCGCGACGATCGAGGAGGATGCCGGCGTCACCCGACGGGAAGTTGAATACGCTGGTCGCGAGCTCCGCACCCGTTTCCACGTCGACGAGGAGCGCACGCACGCTATTCGTGCCGTAGTCGAGTCCAAGCGATAGCCTTGCCATTTTGTTTTCAGTACACCTTAAACGATCCGTTGCTAGTACGATCTAAGGGTCATGATTCCTCAGGAGTTAACCGACATCTTGAGCGCCGACTCGGAGACTCTCGGTGGAACCGTTTGCTTTCGAAATACGCGCGTCCCGGTCAAAATACTTTTCGATCACGTGAACCACGGCACTCCGTTGGAAGAGTTCTTGCTTGGCTATCCAAGCGTGCCAAAAACTGACGCATTGAGGGTGTTGGAATGGGAGGAGCAGACTGCTCTGGCGGTGTTGGAAGCCGACGCGGCGTGAAGATCCTGCTCGACAATTGCGTGGACTGGCGGTTGGCCCGAAGTCTCCCGGACCACGAAGTCGCCCACGCGCGGGAGCTCGGCTGGCAAGCCTTGACAAACGGCCGGCTTTTGACCGCCGCGGAAGAAGATGGCTTCGCGGTCATTGTCACTGTCGACAAGAATTTTCGCTTCCAGCAGAATCCCGATGGCCGTTCAATTTCGGTCGTCACGCTCAGTCCAGTCCTTGTGAAGCTCGAGGAACTGCTTCCCTTGATCCCCCAGCTGAACGAAGTGCTTGCCAAACTCGAAGCGGGTTCCTTTACCGTCATTAACTAAGGCCTCAGCGTGGCCAAACCGCCTCGTTCCATCGCAGCTCGTTTCGGAACGCCTCCAGCTTCGTCTCTTCTCCGATTACAACCACCTCCACACCGGCGATTTCCGCGAAGTCGCGGAGGTGCTCGGTGGTGACGGCGTAGCTGTACCCGGTGTGGTGAGCGCCACCGGCGTAGATCCAAGCGGTGAGGGCGGTTTTGAACCCGGGCTTAGGCTCCCACAGCGCACGGGCGACGGGAAGGTTCGGCATCGGCGGGACCTCGACCGCGTCGACTTCGTTGACAATCAGCCGGAATCGGTGCCCCAAATCGACCAGAGAGGCGTTTAGAGCCGGACCGGCGGGGGCATCAAAAACGAGGCGAGCCGGGTCGGCCTTTCCCCCGATACCGAGCGGGTGGACCTCCAGCCGCGGCTTGCCCTTGGCGATGGTGGGGCAGACCTCCAGCATATGCGCGCCTAAGACCTGGGGTCGGACCGGGTCCAGGTGGTAGGTGTAATCCTCCATGAAGCTGGTGCCGCCCGGAAGGTCTTGGCCAACCGTCTTCATGAAGCGGAGCAGCGCCGCCGTCTTCCAGTCCCCTTCCGCCCCAAAACCGTAGCCGTCCGCCATCAGTCGCTGGCAGGCGAGGCCGGGAAGCTGAGTAAGGCCATGAAGGTCCTCGAACGTCGTCGTAAATCCCTTGAAACCGCCTTGCTCTAGGAATGCGCGAATGCCGATCTCTAGCCTCGCCGCTTCCTTTACCGGGCCGGCGTCGCCGATCTGCGTCAGATCGTATTGGTCTTGGTAGGTTCGGTAGAGAGATTCGATCTCCGTGTCGGTGACCTGATTCACCGTCGCCACGAGATCGCCTACGCCGTAACCATTGACGGAGAAACCGAAACGCATTTCGGCGGCGACCTTGTCCCCTTCGGTGACCGAAACTTCTCGCATGTTATCGCCGAACCGGGCGAAGCGGGCTCCCTGCAGATCGTGCCAACCGCGCGTGACGCGGGCCCACGCGCCAAGCCGTTCCAAAACTTCGGGATCGCTCCAGTGTCCCACCACGACCTTTCGCCGCAGCCCGATCCGCGTGTGGAGATGTCCCGCCTCCCGGTCGCCATGGGCGGCCTGGTTCAGGTTCATGAAGTCCATGTCGATGCTCTGCCACGGGAGGTCGCGGTTGAACTGCGTGTGGAGGTGGCAAACCGGCTTGCGAAGCTGGGATAGGCCGCCGATCCACATCTTCGCCGGCGAGAAGGTGTGCATCCAAAGGATCAATCCGGCGCAGTTCTCGCTGGCGGTGGCCTCGAGGCAGAGCTTGCGAATCGCATCGGGGTCGGTCAGAACCGGTTTGAAGACAACTTTGACCGGCAGGCTTCCGTCTAGCGCTTCCGCGATGCGCCGGGAGTTGTCCGCCACTTGGCGCAAAGTCTCTTCGCCGTAAAGGTGTTGACTGCCGGTAACGAACCAGATCTCGATTGGGCTCATAGGAATGTGTCGAGTGCGCCAAGGCGGCTCTGATGGACCATACCTGGTCATTCTTTCAGAAAGCTAAATAATCCTTCTTCATCAGAGAGCGCTTGGAACACACCTGACCATCCTACTGGGGAATTCGGGTGGAGGGACGTCGCCGTTCTTCAATCGCGATCATTACGGCGTCGTCAATCAAAACCGTGTCCGCACGGTGTTCTCGACCCTCATCGATGGAGCCGAGTTCGCTTGCGGGCTGCAACTTCAAACCGGCCTCGATGAGCCTGACGACGGCATCGTTTGCGCTGAGGTGGTGAGCGCATGCGAAAGCATGGATTTTCGACTCGATGTTCAAGGGGATATCGAAAGTCATTGCAATAGGTCTCCTCAACCTTTCTAATTTTGGCGATTCCATTGTCCCCTTCTAGGCTATTGGGTCTCTTGCGGATACAATCCGGCGGTGGAGATGGTGAGGGCAGTCGCCGTGCGCATGGCGTTCGGTGGGGTCGAGGTTGTAAAAGGGGTCGACCTCGAACTTCGGGCGAGCGAAGTGCATGCGATCGTCGGCGAAAACGGGGCTGGCAAGTCCACCTTGGCAAAGCTCATCGCCGGGGTTTATCGCCCAACCGCCGGGTCGTTGGAAATCGACGGCAATCCGGTCGTCCTCGAAAGTCCAAGGCAAGCGATCGAACGCGGGATCGCGCTCATCCACCAAGAGCCGCTCACTTTTCCCCACCTCGATGTCGCGGAGAATATTTTCGTTGGGCACCAGCCCATCTCTCGGGGCGGAATCGATTGGAAGGCGATGCGTCGGCGCGCACGAGAGATCTTGGAATTGCTCGGCGTAAAGCTCGATCCACAAGCGCGAGTTGGTGGGCTTTCGGTCGCAGACCAGCAGATGGTTGAACTTGCGGCTGCCCTCTCCCACGACGCGAAAGTGCTCTTGATGGACGAGACGACCGCCTCGCTCACCCCAAAAGAAGTCGCCGAACTCTTCACGATCGTACGTCGGCTAAGAGCGCAAGGGCGGGCGATCGCGTTTGTGAGCCACCACCTGGACGAAATCTTTGAGATCGCCGACCGGATAACCGTGATGCGCGACGGTGAGAAGGTTGCCGAGCGTTTACCGTCTGAGACGAGCGTCGAAGAAATCGTCCGCCTAATGGTGGGACGCGACGTCGCGGCGACCACCTCGGTCGGCCGGAAGGAGTTCGTCGGTTCGCCGATATTGCGCGTGACCAACCTTTCGGTAGCGGGGAAGTTCGAGCCCCTTAGCTTCGAAGTGCGCCCTGGCGAGATCGTTGGAATCGCTGGTCTGGTGGGCGCCGGCCGTACCGATGTGTGCCGCGCCCTGTTCGGCGTCGGGCCCCGTCCTTCCGGGCAGATCGAGATCGGCGGTGAGGCGGTGGAGATTCGGAGCCCAAGGGACGCGATGAAACATGGTGTGGCGATGGTCCCCGAAGACCGTCAGCACGAAGGGTTGTTGCTACCCCTTTCTATCGCCGAAAATGCGACCCTTCCGCTCGCCCGCAAAGGGTGGCGCAAGCCGCAGCGAGAAAGGGCACTGGCGAAGGAATTTGCGGATCGGCTTCGAACTGCCTACCGGTCGGTCGATCAGCCGGTTCGGCAGCTCTCGGGCGGGAACCAACAAAAAATCGTCCTGGGAAAGTGGCTGATGACCTCGCCAAAGATCCTCATCCTGGATGAGCCGACTCGGGGCGTCGACGTTGGAGCGAAAGACGAGGTGCACCGTCTCATTCAAAACCTCGTCGCCGACGGAATGGCGATTCTGATGGTTTCTTCTGACTTGCCGGAGCTACTAGCACTGAGTGATCGTGTGCTAGTCATGCGAGCCGGGCGCCTCGTAGATACGTTTACTGCCTCGGAAGCTACGCCCGAGCGGGTCATGTTCGCGGCAACGGGAGTTGCTTAGTTGAATCGCGCCTTTCTTCAGCGTGTAGCGGCGATGCGTGAGGCGGGAACGGTCGTTTTGCTCTTGATGGTGATGGTGGTCGCGGGGATTCGCGAGCCGCGATTTCTTCAGGCCGCCAGTCTCGAAAGCATTTTGCTATGGGTGCCGCTGCTCGTCGTGATCGGCATCGGGCAGATGATGGTGATCGTTACCCGCGGCATCGACGTTTCGGTTGGGTCGATGGTCGGCTTGAGCGGGATGATCGTCGGCATGACGTTCCGTTCCCATCCGGGCCTTCCGATCTTTGAGGGGACCCTGATCGGTGTCGGTGTCGGATTGGCTCTCGGAGCGGTCAATGGTGGGTTGATCGCGGGGGCGAGAGTGCCTCCGATTATCGCGACGCTCGGTACGATGAGCGTCTTCCGAGGACTGGTCTTCATCGTAAGCCGCGGAGAACAGGTCGATTCGAACTACATTCCAGACGGCCTCACCCGGTGGACCCTCGCGGGCCCAGTTACGGTATTCGGGATCGTATTCCCTTGGATTTTGGTCATCGCCCTCGCCATGGCGGCGATCGCGGCTTGGTTCGTGCGCAAGACGAGAGCCGGAAGAGATATCTATGCACTCGGCAGCCATCCCGAGGCGGCGCGCCTGCGCGGGATTCCGGTGAGGCGTACCACCTTTATGGTCTACGCCATCACCGGCGCTCTCGCCGGGCTTGCGGGCGTGCTATATGCCTCGCGTTACGGCGTGGTGAACCCCGGAAGCGCGGGGCAAGGGCTTGAGCTGTTGGTCATTGCCGCCGTAGTCATCGGCGGCACGAACGTGGTCGGCGGCTCTGGAACGGTATTAGGAGTTTTGCTTGGCTCGCTATTTTTAGGCGCCGTGAATGTCGCTCTCGCGGTTCTCGGAATAACCGAGACCTGGCAGCAACTGGTTTACGGCGCCGTTATCCTGATTGCGGTGGTGGTGGATACCCTCCTGCAAAAGAAGGTGGCGGCGTGAAGCTGCTTGCCCGGCGAGAGCTTGTGCCCGCGGTGATGGTCGTCATCGCTTTCGCGATCGGCCCCGCGATGTCGCCCCACTTCTTGGACGCCCGTTACCTCATGGATGCGGTTTCGCAGCAGGCCGAGGCCGGATTGCTCGCGTTGGGAATGACGCTCGTCATCGTCAGCGGGCAGATCGACCTCTCCGTTGCCGCCACCTTGGCGCTGGTGGCCGGAGTCACGGCCAAGCTGATGTCCGCCGGAGTTCCGATTCCGGTGGCGGGCGTTCTGGGGGCTGGGCTGGGCACCGGGCTTGGATGGATCAACGGCGCGTTCATCTCGCGTTTGCGTCTTCCCTCGTTCGTGGTGACGCTTGCGACGATGGCGGGGTATCGCGGCGTTGCCCACGTCATGCTCGGCGCGGGGTCTGAGCCGGTGCCGCCCAAGTTTGTCGGCCTCGACATGATGACGGTGCCCGGCACGCCGGTCCCCGTGCTGCTCGTAGTGCTCATCTTGGCCGCCGTTGCCACCGGAATCGTCCTGCATCGATCCGTGCTCGGTCGCTGGATCTACTCGGTGGGTACGAACGAGCGAGCTTCTCTCTTTTCGGGCGTGCCGACGGTCGGAGTTACGACCCGCGTCTTTGCCGTCTCGGGGTTCTTCGCCGGCCTCGCCGGCCTCATCATCGATTCGCGCCTTGGAATCGCGCGGTACGACCATGCCACCGGTTTGGAGCTCGATGTGATCACCGCGGTGGTCCTCGGCGGAGCCAGCATCTACGGCGGACAGGGTTCGATTCTTGGAACGATGCTGGCGCTCTTGGCGCTTTCGCTCGTCCGTACCGAAATGGGTTTGCGCAATTACGGCGCGGAAACCCAGCTCGCGGTGATCGGAACGCTGCTCATCGTGGCCGTCTTGGTCACGAATCTTCTCGACCGACTGGCGCAGAATGGTCGTTCTCCAGTAAAAGTAACGACATGAAGCTTCGCGCCTTCGCGTTCCTCCTTTTTCCCACCCTCGTGCTGGCCGGCTGCGGGAGTAGCGACTCCGGCAGTGGATCCACGGGTACCACCGGTGGGACTGCCTCCAAAGAGTCGTCCGGTGCGAAGTTGAAGATCGTTTACATCCCGAAGAACGAGGGGAACCCCTACTTCAACGAAGTAAAGCGTGGCTTCGAAGACGCGGCCAAGGAACTGGGGGCCGATTTCACCGAGGTCGGACCGGCGACGGGCGAAGCGACGTCCCAGATCCCCATCATCAAGCAGCAGATCCAGCAGGGGGTGGACGTGATCGCGATCTCGCCCAACAGCCCCGATGCATTGAACACGGTTCTCGACCAGGCCAAGACGAAAGGAATCACCGTCATCACGGTGGACGCCGACCTCGACAAGAACGAGACGCATCGCGACGCCGCAGTCCTACCTGCCGACTTCGACCAAATCGGCTCTTCTCAAGTTGAGCTGCTTGGAAAATTAACCGGGTACGAGGGAGAGTTTGCGATCCTTTCGGCGACGACCGACGCGCCGAACCAAAACGCTTGGATCGCCAAGATGAAGGAGACGCTGAAGGATCCCAAATTCTCCAAGATGAAGCTCGTCGAAACCGTTTTTGGGGACGATAAGGACGTCAAGAGCACCACCGAGACGGAAGGGTTGCTCGCCAAGCATCCCGGCTTGCGCGGCATTATCGCCCCAACGAGTGTCGGCCTCGCGGCGGCGGCTCCGGTCATCGAGCGGACCGGCGTTTTCCCCGGCGGACCCCACGCAGTCGGCAAGGGGCTCCAGCTCACCGGCCTTAGCACCCCCAATCAGCTCAAGAAGTTCGTCAACAACGGCGTGGTGACTTCGTTCCAGCTTTGGGCGCCGTACAACGAAGGTTATCTGGCCACCTACCTCGGATCGCAAATTCACACCAAGAAGCTGACTCCGACGGCGGGCGCGACCTTTGACACGCCCAAGTTCGGCAAGCAAAAGCTCAGTGACAAGCTTGTGGTGATTGGCGGCCCACTGGTGACGTTCGACAAATCGAATATCGATAAGTCGAACTTCTAAGAGCGCTCGGGCGCCGTCACATTCGGACGGCGCCGGTGAGCACTGGGATCAAGCCGGAAGCGTTGGCGTTCCGTTGAGCCCGAGAGATGAGCGAGGCGCGGGCCACCTCTCCCTCGACCTCGGCCGCTTGCTCGCGGCATCCGATTCCGTACATCGCCAGGGCGATCTCACGGCCGTAGATCGCCTCGCGCTGAGTGTCGGGTAATCCCTGATACATCGCGTTCGACATGATCAGCTTATAGATGGCCGCGCGGTTCGCCTTGATCTGTTTGCGGGAGACCGGCTTGCCCGTGCTCGCCTGACTGAACAGGGCGTGGGCCATGGCAAATCCGTCCGCCAAGTCGTTTGGCTGAAGGCCGACCGCCTTCATTCGCTGGTGGAACTGCTTCACCGAAGTTCGAATCGACTGGATCTGCGCGGGAAGGGTCTTCGGGTCGTCGGGGTCCGTAAAGGCGATTCCGGCAACCGCGTTCCGGACGCCGGCTTCCGAAGGTTTGAACTTGGTCGACGCTTTGCCCGAGGCGATGCGCTGCCGCCCCGCTTCCTTCAGCGCCTTGATCCTTTCCTGAAGTCCGGGAACCTTGGCGGCGGCCGCTCCTCTCCCGCTCGGGAGAAGGTCCAACACACCTTGCAGGCGAACCTGTTGTGACCAACCGCAAGCAGTGACGAGAAGCAGAGCGAATCCAGCCAAGACTTTCATGTTCATAAGGATAAACCCGGTGGGTAAGAAATGGTCAATTCGGATTTGCTGAATTGAATCGGGGTGAATCGATCCGGCATGTGCGTGTCGTACTTTCCGTGGGGAGTCCAGCACCAAGCCGCTTGGACCTCATTTTCTCCGACCGCCAGTTTTTGGAATCGGCCGAGGAAGAGCCGCCACTCGTCTCCCTCTTCGGGAGGCAAGGACCGTCCGTTCGCAAGGTGCTCCATCCCTGTCCATGGGAACGCGATTTCGGCGGTCCATCCTCGGCTGGGCTGGCTTGGATCGTTGAGCACTCCGTCGATGTGAACGGCGGAACGCACGCCCGGAAAGTCCCAGTCGAGAAACGCCCAGCGCAGGCCGCGGGGGTTGGTTCCCCACCAAAAGCTCTCCGGCTTTCGGTCGAAGTCGCCGCCAAAGGTGAAAGACTTTCGGTCGATTAGGTCGAACTCGGGAATGTCGAACCGTCCGCCGCGAAGATACGCGTCGCGCCAGATGAAGAAGACCTCGTAAACCGTATTCAGCGCGTTGAGCTCGAACTCGTAATAGCAGTCGCCGCCGTCGATGAAGACTTCGATATCGTTCTCGTTGAAGATGATCGAGTCGCGCTCCGTCAGCTTCGCCTTGGGATACGGCTCCTCGACCCAAAAGCCGATGTAGAGGTTATCGTCGTCCCACAGCACGGCGGATTGCGTGCCGAGGAGGCCGGGCTCGCCGGTCGCCATGTCGACGAAGCGTGGTGAACGCGGCGCGTTTTGCCAGGCTGGGTGGGAAAGCGTGCCGTCGACGGGCAATGGCTCGGAGACTCGGTACGCGACGTAGGATTCAGCCATAGACCTCTCTAAGTATGTCTCTCCTACCGGCAACCTTCTTTGAGCGAAGTTTGTATCTTGGGTGCGTACATGAGTTCGATCGAGGGATTTGCTTTCGAATGGCTTTGGAGCCGGATCTTTGCTTTTCGGCCGAAGCTTTCGAAAGAAGGCCAGCTGCTCGTCGCCACTACCGGTTGGCGCGCTCATCTGTTCTCGCTTGGTTTTGGCTCGAGGAAGGTGGTCGTCGATCCTCACCTGAGGGTAGTTCGGCTACAGATTCGAAAGTGGTGGTTCTACCGCACTTCGAAGCGAATTGAGTTCGATTGGGTCGAGGAGATCCTTTACGGATACAACGACATGTCGGCGGGCGCCAGTTGGTCGGCACACCAGGCGCAGGATCTCTTCACCGTAGGCTTGCTCCTCAAGAACCGGGAGGAGGTCACGCTGTTCCGGTACTACGGAGAGGGTGAATTCGTCAACGATGGCGTCTGGCCCGATTGGTTCTACTGGGAAGACAACCTCGTATCGCCCTATCTGCGAAACACGCAGGAGGGAGAGTCGCTCATGTATTGCGACCTCCTCAGCCGGATGATCGGCGTTCCGATTGGCAACCCGCCGCCCTAGTAGCGGATGCCGATCGTCAGAAAGAACTGGTTTTGCCCCTGATTTGGCTTCTTAACGCCGCCGTTGGAGATGTGCAAGAGCCGCAAACCGATGAGGTAGTCGCGGCGACCGCCCGGGAAGATGCCGCCGAAGCCGATCATCGGCGTCGAGTTGAGCGTGATGTCCAAATCCCGAGACGTCGCGGTGGTGTACTGAAGACCCCAGCCGAAATCGCCGTACATGCTTCGCCCTTGTTTATCTTGGGGCCAGAACCAACGGGAGTAAACGAGACCACCCACCGCCCAGGTGCTGCGAACCCGGGTGTAGGCGAACCGGCTCGTCGTACGGTCGACGTATCCCTCGTAGACAAGTTGAGCGGGCAAGGTGCGAAACCTAAAGCGATGCTCCGGCTTCCCAAATCCCAGCCCAACCCCGAAGCCGTACCGGATGTCTTCGGAACCTAGAAACGCGACCGATTGTCCCGTAAAACCGTAAAGGTATTTGGAGGGATGGTTAAGAGGTCGATCCTCTGCCAACGCCCCCGAAAGGAGTGCAAACAAACCCAACGCAACCGTTCCCTTAGTCATCGATACTCATGAATCCCGAGCCCATGATGCGGGATGAGGTACAGTTCGCCGCAACCCCCCTTGGATTTGTCATGCGCACACGCCTGCCTGTAGTAGTCATCGTCGGACGTCCCAACGTCGGCAA
This sequence comes from Fimbriimonas ginsengisoli Gsoil 348, assembly GCF_000724625.1. Lineage (GTDB taxonomy): Bacteria > Armatimonadota > Fimbriimonadia > Fimbriimonadales > Fimbriimonadaceae > Fimbriimonas > Fimbriimonas ginsengisoli. The sequence continues at coordinate 2,231,106 of NZ_CP007139.1, forward strand.
GAGCACCCTTTTCAACCGATTGGTGGGGCGCCGCGTGGCGGTGGTCGAGGACACCCCGGGCATCACCCGAGACCGCCTGTATGCCGAAACCGAGTGGAATGGACGACGGTTCCAAGTCGTCGACACCGGCGGCATCGTCTTTTCCGAAGAAGATCCGCTGTCCGAGCAGATCCGCGTGCAGGCGAACGTCGCTCTAGAGGAGGCGGACATCGTCCTCTTCCTGACCGACGCGAGGGATGGGATGAATCCCGACGATATGGACCTTGCTCGCGAGCTGCGTCCGGTTAAGAAGCCGGTGCTGGTCGTGGTGAACAAGGCGGACAATCCCGAGCGAGATTCGTTTGCCAACGAGTTCTACTCCGTCGGATTGGGCGAGGTGTATCCGGTCTCAGGCCTCCACGGCCGCGGCGTTGCCGATCTGATGGACGTGGTCGTCGACCTCCTGCCTCCGGCGTCGGAGATCGACGTCGACGACCGCACCGAAGTCCGAGTGGCGATCGTCGGACGTCCGAACGTCGGCAAGTCCTCGATGATCAACGCCTTCACCGGCGAGCAGCGGATGATCGTCTCGGACATCGCGGGCACCACGCGCGACGCGATCGACACCGAGTTGGAGTACCACGGCGAAAAGTTCCGTCTCATCGACACCGCCGGTATCCGGCGTCGAGGCAAGATTCAGGGATCGGTCGAATACTACATGGTCGACCGGGCGCAGAAAGCGATCGACAAGGCCGATTGCGCGATGGTCGTGGTCGATGGCAACGAAGGGCTCACCGACGGCGACAAGCGTATCATGAAGCTGGCGCACGATGCCGGAAAAGCGGTGGTCTTCGCGATCAACAAGTGGGACCTGAAAGAGCCGCCCGACGGCCACCCGCGTCACATGACTCAGATCAAGAAGGATTTCATCAAGGTCGTCAAGAACGAAATCCCCGAGCTGAATTACGCTACCGCCGCCTTCACGTCCGCCAAGGAGAGCGCGGGTCTCGGCCCGGCATTGGATGAGGTTCTTCGAGCCCAAGAGGCTTACAACTTCCGGATTTCCACCGGTCAGTTGAACCGGCTGATTCAAGAAGCGGTCTTCTCTCGTCCCTATTCCAGTAAGGGCCGGGTGCTCAAGATCTACTACGCGACTCAGGTCTCTACCCGCCCTCCGACCTTCGTGCTGTTCTGCAACGACCCGGAGCTACTCCACTTCAGCTATCAGCGATACCTGCTGAACAAGATCCGTGAAGCCTTCCCCCTCGAAGGCACGCCGGTCCGTCTGACCGCCAAGAGCAGCCACAAGAAACCAGAATAAGGTAGCACGGGCGGCTCGCCCGTGGGTATTCATGGGCGGCCCGCCCATGCTGGCGAACGTCCGTTCGCCGGAGTGCCGGTCTGGAGACCGGCGGTCATTGCCGAGGTGCGATGGAAAAACGCCCGACGGTGGAGAAAATATCACGCAACGGAAACGGTGCCTGCGACGCTAGATGGGAGGGGTATGGCGTACCCGTGGCGTTGGAGGGCTTCTAGATGAAGTGCGATAGCTGTTGCCATTTCCGCTTTGACTTCATCGAGGGAGTCGCCCACCGCAATACAACCGGGAAGATCCGGGACGTAGGCTCCCCAATTTAGCGCACCCTCCGGCCTTTCGTAAATGACGACGTATTGATGCATGGCTTCTCTCCTAATAAGTTATAGACGCAATTCAGCGATAGGCTATTTCCAGCCAGCCTGTTTTTTGATGCTATTCAACGTTCCCGGTGGTATCTCTTTGTTGGGAGGTCCCGGAACCGTCACAATGCCCGGTTTCGTTGGATGAACGAACTGCCGATGGCTTCCCGATTGGTGGTCAAGCACCCACCCCTCCTTTCTAAGTTTATCGAGCAGGTCTCGAACTTGCATGGGGAACTCCCAAGGCTAGTACATCGCTCTCGCTAACAGGAAGTTGGCGATGTAAATGAGGACCATGCCGATGACGACGGTGTTGGTGGTGGCGCGACCTACGCCGACGGCGCCTTCCTTGGTTCTCAGCCCCTGCTGGCAGGCGACGACGGCGACGATGAGGCCGAAACAGGGAGTTTTGATCATTCCCTTGACGAAATCTTCCGGCTTCACGAATTGCTGGACCGAATGGATAAAGGTGGCGTACGAGATCCGCTCCGTAATGGCCACCAGGAGGCCGCCCACCACGCCGGACCACATGCAGACCATCGAGAGCACCGGCAGCATCAGGAGGCCCGCCAGAATGCGAGGGATGATCAAGTAGTTCGTGGGATGGACGCTCAGCATCTTGAGGGCGTCGATCTGCTCGGTTACCGCCATGCTGCCGATCTGGGCGGCCATCGCGGAGCCGCAACGCGCCGCCACCATGATTCCCGCAATCACCGGTCCGACCTCGCGGGTGACGGTCAGTCCTACCGTGGCTCCCACGAAATTCGTGGCGCCATACTGACCCAGGAACTGGGAAAGGTAGAGCGATAGAACCGCTCCGGAAAAGAACCCGGTCAAGGTGACGATCGGGACTGAGGCGACCCCAATGAACGCCATTTGGTTCATCGTCTCGCGAATCTCGAATGGGCGGCGGGGGGCTCGTCGAATCGCGTCGGCGATGATCATGCCGCACTCCCCAACGAACGTCAGGAAGGAGACGATCGACTGGATCGGGCTAAGGGCGTAGGGGCGGTCGACGTTCGCGGCCATTGGCGGAGGTCTCAGGCTAAGACCTTACCGTACTTCCCACACCCGGTAGCCGATCTTGAAGAGGGCGCCTCGGATTCGGGTCAGCGTCGCCTTCTGCAACTCGTCCATCGAGGTCTTGGCGGCGGCCGCATCGTCTTGCGTTAGCGCCAGAAGCTCCTGCCTCCGGCCCAAGATATTTCCATCGTCGCCGGATCGCACCTCGTACATCTCGGGAACCGAGTCGAAGAAATTGTTCAGTCGCCGCACGGCCGCGTCGGCCCGGGTGAGAGCATCGTTACCGGCAAACGAAACAAGCGGTTTGCCGCCGAACGAAACCGCCACGGTACCGTCGTCGGCGGGCTTGGCTTCGGCCCGGAAGCTGCTGGCGACCCGGCTTCGCCGAATCGGAACGTTCGCCGCCTTCATGTATCTGAGCAGCGATTCGGCCCGTTCGCGCCCAGGAGGGTGAGTTTGGAAGATTCCCAGGTGCGCGTAACGAGGGTCGCCGACCTCCTTCATGGCGAGACGTTCCATGAAAGTGAGAATTCCCGTCGGATCGTACTTGCTCTTGAGCATGTACTGGAAGCCGCCGTAGTCGGCCGCTTCCTCCGCCCTCACGCTCCAGCCGCTCGTATAAGCCTGCGAGAGCAAGCTGGCGCCGGAGAGAACGCCGGGAAGCGCCTCCGTTCCTTTCGCGAGCACCATCGCGATGATCAGCGGGATCTCGATCTTTTGCATCTTCGCCTGCTCGGATTGGAGCGTGGCGACATGCCGGAAGGCTGCGTGGGCGATTTCGTGGGAGAGAACGCCCGCAAGCTCGTCGTCGCTTTCGGCGAAGTCGATCAGGCCGCGGTAGACGTAGATGAAGCCGCCGGGGAGGGAGAAGGCGTTAACTTCCTCCGGATGCTCCTTGTCTTCGACGATCTTGAACACGTAGTCGAACGTGTTCATGCGCTTGTCGCCCCACAGAGCATCGGCGTGGGTGATATTCGCAACGTCGGCAAGCTCGCGCCCGATCTTTTCGATCCGAGCGTTCAGATCCTTGTCCGGAACGACTTTCAGATCTTTTTCGACTTCGATGACGTACTTCGCGCCGACCTCGCGATCCCGCTTGATGTCGTCGCGATGTTTCTGCTCCTGCTTGTCGATCGGCTGCTGAGTCTCGACTTCTCGCCAGGCATTTGCCACGAGCCGCTCGACCGGGCTGGCCGGGATTGGCCGGGGCCGAATCAGCGTCATCGCAAGAAGTGCGGGGATCATGGTTACTCCGACGTTTGAGACAGGTATCGGTATTCAGAATACCGTCTGGAAGTTAGACGTCCTCACTTTGCCGAATCGTCCCAAACGATCATCGGCTTTAAGATTTCGCCCCTCTTCATCCTCCCATACGCCCTTGGCAGCTCGTCCATTCCGATGAACTCGCTGACGACCTGCTCGGCTTTGAGTTTTCCATCGCGTATCGCCTCGGCCGCCTCCCGAGTGTCCTCCGGCCCGCACGAGTACGAGTGTCTGATCGTAATGTCCCGGAAATAAGCCTCCTGCGGAACCGCCAATGCCTCCCCTGGTCCAAGCGGAGCGAACATGACGATCGTCGCCCCCGGATTGGCGATTCGCATCGCAAAGTCGAACGCGGCTTGGCTGCCGGGACAGACGAAGATTACGTCCGCCGGTTCGGCGTCGTCCGGTAGTCGAGCGTCAATACCTTGCCTCGTTGCCCACTCGATCCGTCCTGGGCTAAGGTCGTATCCCACGGAGCCAGGCAAAAGCAGACAATGCATCAGCCCCATCACCCCAAGCCCAATCACCGCCGCCGTGGCACGGGCTTCCAGCCCGTGTGTATCACGACCGTCCCGGGCGTGCTCCCCCCTGCCCGCTCCCCCGCGCCAGCGGTGCACCGTCTCGCCGACGAACTGATAGTTCAGCAGCCCTGCCTTGGCGGGATTATAAAGGACGTAGTCGAGGGCGTGTTGGTAATCCTCGGCATCGCGAATTAAGTGGTCGTACGATTCCGATTGCCATACATCCCCAGTGCGTCCAAGAAGCTTGTTCACTTGCCTCGCAGTAAATGACTTCCAGGAGTGAAGTATCTCCGCCAACTCGTACCCCGGCAAAGGCTCGACGATCGCATGAACGTGGTTCGGCATCACGCACCAGGCGTAAAGGCGGTACCGTTCGCCATCGAAGTGTTTCAGCCCCTCTTGGACCAAGCCGGCTGCTCGGTGGTCACGTAGGATGGAGGATCCGTGCCCTTCGTTAAGATAACTTTGCACTCGCTCCGCATGGAGGTGCTTTCGATTCCAGAGTTCCCGTTCGGTGAGGCGATCTGCCATGGCTGCGAGGCGTTCGCGTTCCAACCTCCACTCCTCGCGGACATGCCGTGGTACTGCGTCGGCCAACCGGAACGTGACGGAGTATGTCGCTCCCGGCCTTGTCCAGTGAGGAAGGTTGGCGCCTTGCCGAACTACCAACTCGTCCGCGGCTTGGGTGCTCGGCGCTACTTTGTCCACGCCCGGGACGGTCGTGATACCCATTGGCTGGAAGCCAGTGCCACGGCGGATGCTCTTCACCACGCAGGCTAACGGCTCGATGAGGGCGGCGTCGACGGGTCGGAGGTCGTCGGTGCGGAGGGTGTCGGTTAGGTTTTCCGCATCCACTGCGAAGAAATCGGCCATGCCACCCGGGGCAAGCTTGGTTCGCTTCCAGTGGGGGCAATGGACGTACAGGCCCTGTCGGCAGAGCTCGCATTGCAGGCAGGGGGCGTGGTGGTGAGGAAACACCCGCGAACCGACCGGAAACCGCTCGTCTTGCGATTCAATGACCACCCCCGACACCTCGTGCCCCAGAACGTGCGGCACCTTGCGGTCCATGTACCACGACATGAGCTCGCCGGAGCAGAGGCCGCATGCCTCCGTTCGAACGAGGAGGCCCCCTTCAGGGCAGGAGGGGATCGCCTCGTCCACGATTGCGACCTCGCCATTCCCGATGTATCTGGCAACCTTCATGAACGCCTAAGGCCCGGAACTTGCGGTTTGAACACGTACTTCAACCCGGCGCCGTTCTGCAGATCCTCGAACACCTGCTTTCCTTCCTCTAAGAACCGTTCCCCCGAGATGATCCCGCTCAGGTCGAGGAGCGGGTTTAGGAGCCATTCTCGCGCTTGACGCACCGCTTTCGTTCCGAAGTGGAACGGACTCAGAATCGTGATCTGGTCGTAGTGGACCTTCTTGGTGTCGAAACTGGCCCGGGTGCCGCCGGGGCAGCCACCGAACAGCATCAGCGTCCCGCCCCGGCGGACGTAATCGATACTTTTCTCCCACACCTCGACCTGGCCGGTGCACTCGATGACGATGTCGTACGAACCCGGAATCGCGTCCACCTTGCAGGTCTGAGCCCCTAGCTTCTTCCCTTCGGCCAGTCGGGCGTCGTTTCGCCCCGCCAAAGTGATTTCGCGAGCGCCGGACAACCGCAAGGCGCCCACGAACATAAGCCCGATCGCGCCGGGGCCGATCACAAGCACCCGGCTATCTTCGCGTACTTTTAATAGCTCGACACCTTGGGCGACGCAAGAGAGAGGCTCGAGAAGGCACGCCTTCTCGAAGCTGATCGAATCCGGCTTTGGAAAAAGGTTGAGCTGGGCAATCCGCGCCGGAACCAGCAAATACTCGGCGTACGAGCCGAGCACCTTGGTGCTCATGATGCTCTCGCATAGGTTTTCCTGGTCGCGTTGGCACCAATAGCATTCCTGGCATGGCGCCGAGTGGACTCCCATTACCGGATCGCCGACGGCGAACGAAGCCCCCTCGCCGACCGCCGCGACGATTCCGCTGTATTCGTGGCCAAGCACGCCCGGCATCGGAATCTGGGGATGCCCCCGTAGAAATGCCTTCAGGTCGGTTCCGCAGGTTGTGGCGGCTTCGACTTTCACCAGCACTTCGCCGGGACCCGGATGTGGAATCTCGATTTGTTGGAGCGACATCCGCCCCGGCTCTTCCAGGACGAGGGCTCGCATGGTGCCGGTCGGCGGCGTCGAAAGGGCTTCCTCTAGTTTCTCCAAGTTCAACGGTTGTCTACGCGCCGCACGCCGACGTTGGCGCACCGGTAGACTGCTCCCTAGCTTAAAGCGCTACGATTTTGACCGAACCGATATGCCGACCGTCGAAACCACCGTTTGGATCAACGCCCCGCTCGCCAAAGTTTATGCGATTGCGAAGAATAGCGAGGCATATCCCGAATATATGAAAGACGTGAAATCGGTGACTCCCGTCGAGCGCGACGAGACCCGATTCGTCGCCGATTGGGTCGGCATCGTCCCTACTTTCGGGCTCAAGGTCCGGTGGCGGCAGGAAGAGATTTGGGACGATACGACCCATTCCTCCCGTTTCCGGCAGATCGAGGGAGACTACGATCAGCTCGAGGGAACCTGGTCGTTCCGCGAGGAGAACGGCGGCACCCGCTTCGATCAGCACCTCGACTACGAGTACAACGTTCCAACGCTGGGCCCGCTCGTCAAGAAGGTCATCCTCTCGGTCGTTCAGAAGAACCTGGAGAACATCAACGAAGCGTTCCGCCTGAAAGCGGAAGCGTAACGCGCGAAGCGCTTTGGAGTGCGCGAGCTTGCTCGCGCTTTTTCTCGCGCGGGGCGCGCAGGTCACGTCCCGCGCACATCGGCCAAAATGAGGGCGGCCCATGTACTTCAACAAATATCCCCACCGCTCCAACTTCTCGTTCGTCGAGACGTTCGATCCAGAAACCGGGGTGGTGACGGCAGGGGTTCGCGTCTTCGCTACCGAAGTCGATTCCCATGAAGGGGATATCTATCATGTGCGCGTCTCGAATCCCGATGTGTGGCCCGAGACCTGCGGCCTTTCCGAGCTCGATGTTCCCGCCCCATGCGCGCGACAACGGCTGAAGGCAAACGACGATTTTCAGCTGAGCCTCCTTGGCCGCGACGCCAAACCGCTCATCACCGGAGAGTTCGGAGTCAGCGGCGATGCGTCGATGTTCGTCTTCGAGCTTGGCGGCGACGCCCGCTTCTACGGGATGGGCGAGAAGTATTTCGGCAAGATGGAGCTCTCCGGCTACCGGACCAAGTTCTGGAACACCGACGTCTGGGGGGACTTCCATTTCGCGCAGTGGGGAGAACATCCGAGCGACCCGCCGTACTTCTCGCTCCCTTATCTCGTCGCCAAAATCGGCGACGAGTACGTCGGGTTTCTTCTTCATAATTCCCACCCCACGTTCATCGAGACCCCCGGCTCGGATGAGAGTCGCGTCTTCGTGGAGTGGCAGCGGACATCGGAACGGCTGATCTTGGGGAGCGAAGGAGGCGAGCCGAATCTTTGGGTGATCTATGGCCCGAGCTTGGCCGAGGTAACCCGCAAGCTGCAGAAGCTGATCGGAACCACCCCGGTTCCCCCCGCTTGGTCGCTCGGCTACCACCAATCGCGCTGGGGCTACGGCGGGCACGCTGACCTGATGCGGCTCGACGAAGGTTTCGCCAAGCACAAGATCCCGTGCGACGGCCTCTGGCTGGACCTCGACTACATGGATGGGTTCCGAATCTTCCAGACCAACGAGGCCAATTTCCCGGACGGCGTCTCCACCACCGCCGAGACGCTCGCGAAACATGACCGTCATATCGTGCCGATCATCGATCCCGGCGTGAAGAAGGAGTCGGGCTACCGCGTCTACGACGACGGCCACGCGCAAAGAGTGTTCTGCCAAAACGCCGAGGGCGGAGAGTACGTCGGCTTGGTCTGGCCGGGCGAGACCGTGTTTCCCGACTTCACCCTCCCCCGGGTCTCCGATTGGTGGGCCGGCTACATTCAGGAGTTCGCGGAAAGCGGCTTCGGCGCCTGCTGGATCGACATGAACGACCCGTCCACCGGACCGGTCGACCCGAATGGAATGCGGTTCGCCGACGGCAAGCTGCCTCACGAAGCGCACCACAACGACTACTCGCTCGGCATGCAGCGAGCCACCTTCGATGGATTCCGCCGGGCGCGGCCGCACGAGCGGCCGTTTATCCTCTCCCGCTCCGGTTTCATCGGCAGCAGCCGCTACGCCGCCATCTGGACCGGCGACAACCTGGCCAACCGGTTCTATCTGAAGTCGTCGATTCCGACGTCCGTGAATCTGTCGATCTCGGGTCAGCCGTTTAACGGGGCGGACTTGGGCGGGTTCGGCGGCGACGTGACCGACGAATTGATGCTGGACTGGACGAAGGCCCACTTCCTCTTCCCGTTTCTTCGAAATCACGCGAACCGCGGGACGCGCGACAAAGAGCCGTTCGCCTTCCCGGAACCGGTCATGGCGGTGATTCGCCGTTACATCCGGCTCCGATACAAGCTTTTTCCGTACCTGTACAACCTGTTCGTCCAACAGGAGGAGCAGGGCGATCCGATTTTGCGGCCGTTGTTCTACGAATTCGACGGAGTTGGCTTGGACAAGATCGACGACCAGTTTATGGTCGGCCCTTCGATCCTTCAGGCCCCGTTCGTGGAGGAAGGGGTGAAGAAGCGGACCGTGACGCTGCCTGGGTTGGAGCCTTGGTACGACGCCGCGAACGGCGACTGGATCGAGCCGGGCGAGCGGACGGCGAAGGCCGGCCGCGAGTCGACCCCGCTCTACCTTCGCGCCGGTGCGATCGTTCCAATGCAGCCTGGAACCCCCGTCGATAACACCAAGGAGCTTCGCGACGTGAACCTCCACCTCTTCATGCCCCCGGCATGGTCTGGTGAGTCGGAGCTGGAATACGTGGCCGACGACGGGATCTCCTACGCCTACACCAGCGGCGCGCGAAGCCGCCTAAAGGTTCGAGTCGTTTCCGTCGACGGAAACCTCGCGATCGCGACTGACCAAACCCAAGACGGCTTCGGCCTCATCGCCCCCACCTTCGTCATCCACGGCGACCCCAAATCGGTCCGCCTGAACGGGTCCGAGGTCGTTCTAGAAAAAAACAAAGTCACCCTCGCCGGCAAACCGCTCGCCGTGGTTGTGGTCCGTGCGTAGTGCCGAACCTCCGGAGCCCCCTCTCCCTCCTCGGGATGCCCGTGCCCGATGAGGGAGAGGGGGTTGGGGGTGAGGGAGCGACAAAGTTGCGCCAACCGCTAAATTATTGGGATGCAACGAAACGCTAAGAACTCCGAGAGAATCGAGACCGCGCGTACCTACCGCAAAGAAGCCGGGGTTTCGGAGCGAATCATCTGGGAGTTTCTACGCGGTCGACGTATCGGCTTTAAGTTCAGGCGCCAGCATCCAATCGGTCCGTACATCCTCGATTTCTACTGCGACGAGGCGCTTCTATGCGTCGAGGTCGATGGCGAGCAACATGCTCTTCGAGCGGAACGAGATGCCAAACGAGACGAGTATCTGCTGGAACTCGGGGTGCTAACGTACCGATTGCCTAGCATCGGCATCTTTGAGGAGACGAGCCAGAACATGACTGAGTGGCTTCGGCAAATCGGCGAGCTCTGCGAAACGAAGTCCGGCCGGCGGGCGTTTCCAGGTACGTGAGTCTTCCGTTTGAGGTAGGTTTTGCTCCCTCACCCCCAACCCCCTCTCCCTCGTCCCGCACAAACATCGGGAGGAGGGAGAGGGGGCTTCGGATACTATGCAGTTCTGGCCACTAGACTCAACTCCGCGCACTGGCGCGTGAGGCGAGCTTCTCGTTCTTGGCGAAGGGTGCGTGCTTCGTCGAGCGACACTTCCAAAAACTCGACGCGGCTCCCGGGGCGGAGTTGCCCCAGCCGGTCGACGTCGGCGTCGATGACCACCGCGATTTTGGGATATCCGCCGATCGTCGGACCGTCTGGGCCGAGGACCAAGAGTCCTCCGCCGCCCGAGATCTGGATGGCTCCGACGCATGCCGGCTCACTCGGTGCTTCGATATCGTGCGGTGGCGTTTGACCTTCGATGCGAATCCCTACTCGGTCACTTGCCATTCCCACCTTTAAGTCGGATGCGAACGATCTCCAATTCACCGCGTCCGCCTGCGGACCCGCCACCACCCGGATCGGACCAGCGGATAGGCTCTCTAGACCCGTCGCCAGTCGCCGCGGACCTCGCGTCAGGCCGGAGCGGTGGGCCACGTAAACGCGAGCGCCTTCCGCCGGGGGACCGATATGCAACTCCGACCCCGCCCGAACCGGGAAGGTTGACTCGGCCGGCGCCGCCCGCCCGTCGATCGTAACCGGAGCGGGAGCCCCGACTACGGCGACCATTCCCCCGCTCGTCGCCCGGAACAGGGCGTTGGCCATCCCAAGCTCCCATACGAGGGTCCCGGCTGGGTTCCCGACCAGCGCGTTGGCCAGGCGAGCCGACTCCCGATCGAACGCCCCGCCGGGCGGGACGCCGAACCTTCGGAGTCCGGTAATCGGGAGGCCGACGCGTGAGGCGACTCCGTAAACCTGGACGATCTCCAGGCTCACGCGCCCACCCCGTAACCCCCGTCGAGCAAAGTCCGATAGACAAGCTCCGCAAAGGGGAGGCAATCCGGAGTGTCGCCATGTAGGCAAATCGAGTCGACGTTGCTGGCGAGCTGCAATACTTGTTCCCGCACCTGACCTGGGTCGACGAGCACCGCCCCCGGCTCAGAGCGCGGCATCAAGGTCCCGTCTCGCCGGTACTGCCGGTCGGCGAACCCTTCCCGGATGAACGGCTGTCGGGCCCGGTCCGCCACCGCCTTGTGGGCAGTCTTCTCCAGCCCCATCAGCGGGAGCTTATGGATGCGCAGAAGCATGAGAAGCGATTGAAGGCCGGGAAATTGCGAAAGGTAAACCCCACCACTCTCGTACTCGCTCGTGGTGGGCGCACGTTTGCGCTGGGTCTTCCAGTCGTGAGGCAAAACCACTGCGGTGTCGTTGTAAAACGCCCCATGCGGCTTCAGATAATCCGGTCGCTCGTTCTCGAGGAACCAGGTCACCTGCTCGAAAAGAGACTTTAGGTAAGGGCGTTCCTGCCCCGCCTGCATCGGCGCTCGCCCCATCGTCGGCCGGTCGGGGTAGCCCGGATGGATCCCGAGCCGCACCCGATGTTTTCGGCACAGCTCGATGGTAGAAAGCGTCAAGTCACGCGATCCGGCGTGGACGCCGCAGCAGACATTGGCGCTGGAGGCGAAACGGAGGAGTTCGGCGTCGTGCGGAAAACCTTCGCCGATATCGACGTTGAGGTCGATGGTTCGCTTGCCGACGATCTGGGAAACCCTCAAAGGCGCTCTCCCTCGCGCTCGTCGAACTCGTCGCGGCTAATCGGCACAAACCGCACCTCGTCGCCCGCCTCGATCGGAAAATACCGTGTGTCCGGATCGACGATCTTGAGTGGAGTTCGGCCGATGAGCCACCAGCCCCCCGGCCTCGGTAGGGGGTAGATCCCGGTTTGGCGCCCGGTTATCGCTACCGAACCCGGCTCGACTCGAACCCGAGGCGAAGGGCGACGGGGCAAACCGGCGATCGCGTCGTCCAGGTATCCCAGGTAGGGAAACCCAGGGCAGAAGCCGACCGCGTAACATCGGTAGGATGGTTCGGCGTGCCGCTTGACGAGCTCGTCGGGAGCGATCGCGAGCCGAGCGGCGGCTTCGTCCAAGTCGACTCCCAATTCGTAGCAAACTGGAATTTCATGGCTTCGCCCCGCCCGCGGCGCGACAATTCCGAGAGAGGTCGAAAACGAAGAAGGGTCGAATTGGTCGGGGTCGACGTAAAGCCCGAGCGTATCGTAGCTGGCGACCGCCTCTGTAAGGCCCGGCAACCCACGCGAATTCAGCGCCGCCGCAATCTCGTACGCCGGCCCCTCTAACTCCCTCACCAAATACGCCGCATCGCCCAGCGGCTCGATTTTCATGGGTATTAGTCTCTAAGACGTTCGAAAGGAACGAGTGGTTGACAAGATCAGCTAAGTCTCTCGACCGAGAACCGCGCCAGCTCTTCGAGGTACTGCCGATTGGGGAGGTTTGCAAGTCGGCCGATTCCGCGCTCGGCCGCTTCGCGAGCCCTCCGGCGGGATTCGTCCAGCCCATATAGTGCGGGATAGGTCGCCTTTTGTCGTGCGCGGTCGCTCCCCGCCGCCTTGCCAAGCTGCTCGGCCGTCGACGTCTCGTTCAACACGTCGTCGGCGATCTGGAACGCCAGTCCGACGTCCTCGCCGTACGCCCTTAACGCCGCCGCCTCGGAGGCCGATCCCCCACTGACGATGACGCCGATCTCGCAACTTGCGGCGATCAGCGCGCCTGTCTTCAGCGCATGGATCATCGCCAAGGTGTCGGGTTCGATCGGTTTTCCTTCCGAGAGGATGTCGACCGTCTCACCCGCTACCAAGCCTGAAGAACCCGATGCAGTCGTTAGCGAGAGAACCGCCGCCACAATCCGGTTCGGCTCGATCGACAGGCGGCCGAGGGTATCGAACGCCAATGCGAAGAGCGCGTCCCCGGCGAGCAGGGCGACGGCCTCGCCAAACCGTTTCCAGCAGGTCGGCATCCCTCGGCGCAACTCGTCGTTGTCGATGGCGGGCAGATCGTCGTGGACCAGCGAGAAGGCGTGCGTCATCTCGATGGCGCACCCGGCGTCGAGCGCAAGGCCTGGATCTTGCCCGATCGCCTCGGCCGAAGCCATCGCCAGCGCCGGCCGAAGGCGCTTTCCAGGTGCTAAACACGCGTAGCGCATCGCCTCGTGCAATTCGCTCGGCACCCTATCTTCAGGGGGCAGGAGCTCTCGCAGTCGGGCGTCCACGCGTTCCGCGTGGGCCTTAAGTTGCAGCGGGAACCCCACGAGAGCGATTTTACCGTTGCCGGGGTGAACTCGCTGGTAAGATGCGTCGTTATGGCGGTCGTCCGTCCCTTTTTGGGTCTTCGCTTCGCAGACGAGGCTGGACCAATCGATAAGCTGGTTGCTCCTCCCTATGACGTACTCTCCCCCGCTGAGCGGGATGACTACGCCGTGCGCAGTCCATATAACGTCGTACATGTAACTTTGCCGGAATCCAAGCCGGACGATCGGAGCAAGTACGTCAAATACGCGCGAAGCGCCGCGCTGCTCAGTGAGTGGCGTCGCGACGGCATATTGATGAGGGAAGACGTGCCGGTCATCTACCGGTACACCCAAACCTTCAGCCTTCCGCATCTAGGCGAGACGTACACGCGAACCTCGATCCTCGTGCTTTTGAAGACCGAGCCGTACGAGCGAGGGGTCGTTTTGCCCCACGAGCGGACGTTCCCGAAGCATAAGGAAGACCGTCTTCGCATCTTGGAGGCGACCCGCGCCCACCTCGAATCGATCTTCGGCTTATTCGAAGATCCGGACGCGCGAATTCACGAGACGATCCGTAACGCGCCCGCCGGTACTTCGGTCGAAGTGACCACGGAAGACGGCGTGCATCAAGTTTTCGAACCGATTTCGGATCCGGAGTCGATAGACACGATCGTCGCGATGCTTGGCGACCGGAAGCTTTGGATCGCCGACGGCCACCACCGGTACGAGACGGCGGTCGCCTTCCGCGAAGCGCTCGGCGAACGAGACGGCGAGGTTCCGGAGGATTATCTTCCGATCGCCCTTTGCTCCATGTCCGATCCTGGCCTCGTCCTGCTGCCAACCCACCGGATCGTCGCCAAGCTCCCGTTTGGTCACGACGAGACCTTGGCCCGGCTCTCCACGGCGTTCGACATTCGGGAGACGCACAGTAGCCGCCTCTTCGACGCATTAGGGCATGGCCAAGTGGAAGGACGGAGAACCTTCGGTCTGGCGATGGAAGGCGGCCTCGGCTACGTGCTTACGCCCAAGGATGAAGCGACCCTCATGGAAGGGGTCTCTTCCGAAGAAAGCGACCGTTTACGGGGACTGGACGTTACGGTTTTGCATTCTCTCATTTTTGAACGTCTTCTTGGATTGACGGGGCTGGACCAAATTTCTTACACTCGTGATCCAATGGAAGCAATTCGTGCCGCGGACCAGGGGGCGGCCGCATCGTTTCTCATGAACGCGCCGACGGTTGACGACATGCGAGCCATTGCCCTCGGGGGCGAGCGCATGCCGCAGAAGAGCACTTACTATTTCCCGAAGGTCCTCAGTGGCCTTGTGATGTGGAGCCTTAACGACTTCTAACTGAGAATGGATATTCGCCTCCTGGGTACCGCTGCTGCGGACGGGATTCCTGGCCTCTTCAGCGATGACGAGGTGAGCCGTTACGCCCGCGAGAATGGCGGCAAAGATATCCGTACTCGCTCGGGCGCCCTCGTCGACGGGGTCATCAAGATCGACCTTCCGCCCGACACGATGGGGCAGTTGCAGCGCGACCGGCTAAACGCCCGGGACTGGAGCGCCCTCGTCTTCACGCACAGCGACGACGACCACCTGGCGATCAACGAGATCCAGTACGCCCTCATCCCTTTCACGGATCTGGACCACCTGCCGTACACGATCTACGCCAACGCCGTGGTCTCCCAACATATTCGGGCTCGATATCCTGACTGGCCGCTCGACCTGGTCGAAACCCACAGCTTCGAAACATTTCGGCATGGTCCCTATCAGATCACGCCGATCAAGGCGACGCACATCCAAGAAGAGGATTGCCACAACCTGATCGTGGAACGTGAGGGGAAGACGCTTCTCTATGCGACCGACACCGGAATTTGGCCGGAGCCCACGTTCGAGTTTTTGGCCGGAGTCAAACTCGATCTCCTCGTGATCGAGTGCACCGACGGGTTCTGCCCCTCGGATTATCCCGGCCATTTGGCGATCAAGGATTGCATCATGGTGGTCAACCGGTTGCGGGCGCAGGGGACACTTGCCCCGGACGCCCCGGTCTACACGACCCACCACTCGATCCGCGGCAAAGCCCGCCACTGCGACCTAGAGCGAGCCCTCCTCCCCCACGGCATCGAGCCCGGCTACGACGGCCTAAAGATCGACATCTAATCCCCACCGGCAAGCCCCCGAGTCCATACGGACCGCAGAGCTCCAGCTCTGCCCTCCCCTTCGCCGCAGGCTGGCCCATACCTGCGCCCGTTCTCCGCCGGCTAACCGCAGAAAATAGGTTGGTTTCCTCCCGCGCATCGAAGGATTTACTTGTGACAGCCCCATCTATGCTGATTGCGGCACGCGTAGGTGCCGGCTACACGGCTTCGCCGTGGCCCAAACAGGAGCGCGAACTTCAGTTCGCATGCGGGTCGACTTCAGTCGACGCCCCTAGTCGCGGACTAAAAGCCGGCGCTCCATCGGGCGTAACCTGCACCGGGTCTTTGTTCCCGGCATCCGTTACAAATTCACGGCCTCGGCGTGACAACGACGTGACACTCTGAAACCCGATAAAACCGAGCCGCAAACTTCTCTTGTTCGTGGAGGGGCGACATTGCCTCTCCCACGCATTTAGGCAAAGGAGAAGGATATGAGACTCAGATCAATTGGAGCGCTGACGGTCGCGGCGCTCGCGCTCGTAGCGACGGCTTCGGCCCAAGAGGCGGGCGGCCAGTACAACATCGCCAACTTTACACCCGCCTACGGTCCGCCCGGCACCACGATCAACATCGTCGGTTCCGGTGTTGGCACTTCGACCGGCGTGACGTTTAACGGCAAGCCGGCCCAGTTCACCGTCGGAGCGGCGTATCAGGTCTACGCCGTCGTCCCGCAAGGGGCAACTTCCGGACCGATCGTCATCTCCCGAAACGGGCAGACGGCGAAGAGCACCAGCGACTTCATCGTCGGCACGGCTGGCGGGCCGCCTCCAGCGAGTATTGTCGATCCGCCTCCTCACATTTCGCCTCCGGCCGGAGCCTTGACCGGCCACCCGCGCCTTTGGGTGCGAGGGTCCGACATCAACCGCCTTCGTGGCTGGGCCGTCCCCGGAAACCAGGTTTGGAACGATCTGAAAACGGTCGCCAACAACATGAAGGCCGACATGTTGCAGGGGAAAGTGCCCCAGCAAGACAGCGGCGATGGCGAAGGCAATGCGTTCGCGTATCCGACCGAGGAGTACGCGGAGATATTCGCGTTCATGTCGCTGGTCGACCCGGTCGCAGCGAACCGAGCCGACTGGGCCAAGCGGGCTCACGACCTGATGATGGTCGTGATCAACAACGCGGTCCAAGGACCGGCGGCCAATCAGCCGTTCCGCACTCCGCACTTCATCACCATGAACCGGGGTCGATGGTACGGCGAATCGTTCCCGCTGGTGCTCGACTGGTGCTACCCGCTCTTCAGCGCCGCCGAGAAGGCGACGATCCGAAAGGTGTTCATCCGGTGGATCCATGAGTCGCTGGACGTCAACCAAATGGGCGGAAGCTACGTGGTTCAGCCCTCCGGAATGGTCAATAGCCCGGGGATGCTGAGCAATAAGGGATCGGTTCGTTGGTCGGGCAACAACTACTGGTGCAACCACGCCCGTAACATCGGCATGATGTCGCTCGCGCTCGACCCGGCCGACGACGTCCCGGCCGCCGCCGGCGACCCGAAGGCGGGCTACGTGGGCGATTATATTGGCAACGTTACGGGAGCCTGGCTCTACGTTCGCAGCTACGCTGATACTCACGACCTGGCGGGCGGACTCTCCCAAGAGGGTCCGGGCTACGGCGAGAGCTCGTTCAGCGCGCTGACGATGCTGATGCTCGCCATGCACACGGCCGGGTACGACGATCCGGCGGTATATGGCTCTCCGGCCGCGATCGCTCAGAACCCGTTCTGGAAGAGCGACGCGATGACGGCGTACATCCACTCGATGAGCCCGCAGAAGGCGACGTTCGCGAGCTGGATGCCGCCAATGTACTTACCGGCCGGCTACGGCGATGTGCTTCGGTTCGAGACGATCGATATGATCCGGGCGTTCGGCCCGCTGGCGATTATGGATTTGGCGGACGGAAACACCACCTCGACCCGGCTGAACTCGATCCGTTGGATGCAAACCTGGCTTAGCCCCGGCGGCCCCACCAGCCTGGACAAACGGCTGGTCTCTTCCCCCTCCAACTACGGCTCCATGCTGCCGATCCTCTACTTCCTGACCTTCGACCCGACCGCGCCCGCGCCGCTGGATCCGAGGGTTGGGCTCTCGACCGACTATGTCGCGCCGGGGATGAACCGGATTCTCTCCCGCACCGATTGGACGGCCAACGCCTCCTGGTTCGCGTTCATCTCGACCTGGAACGTCACCGACCACCAGTGGGGGAATGCCAATTCGTTCTCCTTCTATCGCGGTGGCGAGTTTCTGACCAAGGAATGGTCGGGCTATGGCAAGAACATCGGCGCGTCGGATTACCAGAACAACCTGTCGATTCAGAACCCGCCAACCGGAGCCGGTATCCCGTGGTTCAATGTCGACGAGGGGACGCACGGCGGCCAGTACTCCTACTCCAGCAACGGCGACCCGGTGGTCAAGAGCTCGTTGCAGGGAAGCTATGTCTTCGCGGAAGGAGATTCGACGAATCGGTACAATACGACCATATTCCATGCGACCGACGTAGCGCACGCCAGCCGCTCGATCCTATACCTGAAGCCGGACACCATCGTGGTCTACGACCGGGCCACCTCGAAGAGCGCGAACCGTTACAAGAGGTTCTATCTGAACTTCGCCACCCAGCCGGTCATCAACGGAAACACGGCAACGGTGACTACTCCGAAGGGCCAGAAGCTCTTCGTCTCCAGCCTGCTCCCTGCCGGAGCGTCGTTGACCGGGGACATGCCGACGACGACCTGGTCTTACAACGAAGGGACGCAAGACGAGCCGATGCACTACCGGCTTTGCGAGCAAGACCCCTCGAACCCCTTGGACGTGCGGTTCCTGAACGTGCTGCAAGGCGCGAACTCGAACGCCGCGCCGATCCAAGCGAGCTGGTTCGCCCCGTCGGTGGGCGCGTTCGACGGCGCCCTGTTCAACAACACCGCGGTTCTGTTCGCGGTGAACCTGAACCAGGCGTTTACCGGGCTTACCTATACGGTTCCGGTGGGGACCACGTCCCACTTCGTAACCGGCCTAACCCCCGGCGCGGGCTACACCGTCACCCAACAGACCGGCCTGAACGGGGTCACGGTCACCGTGACAGCCGGTGGAACGACGATCGCGGACAGTGGAGGCCTCATCCACTTCTAAGATCGCGTGAAGATAGTTCTGGGCGAAGCCGAGACTCGGGTCCGCCCAGGGCTCTCAATGCCTCTACCCTCGCCAGGCATGCAACACATGACGAGTCTGGTGGGGTTGCAAAGTTGCCGAACCGCCACCCAGGGCCAAACTCCTCTCGTTGCATTCGATGTCCTAAACCGAAGAGCCTTCCCATCGAAGGTGCCTCCAAACAAATCATCCGGAGCCAGCCCCTTCGGGGCGGGCGGGGCGGGGCGGGGCCGAGAATGCTTGATGGGAGCAACCTTCGCTCCCTCTGCCTGAAACGTTTCCCCGTACACGAGAAGCAATTTGCCCGGCAGAGACGAACCGTTTGGATAGGGAGGGAAAATGACACACGTGCAGGAGCTATTTGAGAAGCCGAAAGGTGTGGAGACGCGGTGGTTTAGTCCGGAGAACCCGGAGGGGAAGCGAGGGAGCGGCGGCAGGGAGAATGCCGGGTCAAAGGGGCGGCCGTATGTTTCGGTGGCGGCGGGGGAGACGGCGACCCTGTTGGAATTCGAAGGGAGCGGGGTCGTCCGCCGGATGTGGGTAACGATCGGCGATCGAAGCCCGGAGATGCTCCGATCCCTTCGGATTGAAATGTTCTGGGATGGGGCGGCGTCTCCGGCGGTTTCCGTCCCCTTCGGCGACTTCTTTGGGATCGGGCTCGGCCGGCGCACGCCGTTCGAAAACGCCCTCTTTTCCGATCCGGAGGGGCGCAGCTTCAACTGCTTCATCCCGATGCCTTTCCGGCAATCCGCCCGCGTCGCGATCACTAACGACAGCGCCCAGAACCTGCGGCACCTGTTTTACGACATCGACGTCACGGTAAACGAATCTCTCGCCCCCGAGACCATCTATTTTCACGCTTGTTGGCGCCGCGAATCGCCGAACGAACTGGGCAAGGAGTTCGCGATCCTTCCCCGAGTTGAGGGGAGTGGCCGATTCTTGGGTTGCAACCTCGGCATTATCACGGACCCGCGGTACGACGGGACCTGGTGGGGCGAGGGCGAGGTCAAGATACGGACCGGCGACGACCAAGACCCCACTCTATGCGGGACCGGCACCGAGGATTACGTCGGCACCGGCTGGGGCCAAGGGTCGTACGCGCACCGTACGCAAGGATGCCTTATCGCCGACAAAGAGCGCCGCCACTGGGCGTTCTACCGCTACCACGTCGACGACCCGGTCTATTTCGACGGCGGCTGCACCGTCTCGATCCAGACGATTGGCGGCATCGGCAAGCCGAAGGCGTTGGAGCTGCTGGCGAATGGCGTTCCTATGATTCCGGTCACGCTCGACCCGGGCGATCCGCACCCGATGATCCACCTCATGGGCCGCGAAACGCCGGTAGACCTGGCAACCGAAGGGACGGAGACGGATTGGTGCAACTTCTGGCGTCAAGACGACTGGTCGGCGGTGGCGTATTTCTATCTGGACCGCCCCGAGAACAGCCTCCCGCCTCTTGCTCCAGCCGCAGAGCGAGTCAGAGATCTAAACCCCTAGTGGCACTGGCTTCTAGCCAGTGGGTCCCAAGGGCATCCTGCCCTTGGCCCTTTTCCCATAGCAAGGAGGGCCGTCGGGTTCATCGGCTGGAAGCCGATGCTACGTTTACACGACCAGGATGGTCGTGATACACACGGGCTGGAAGCGCCGTGCCACGGGGGCTTGATACCGTCCTGTAACAAAAAAGCCCGGCGTCGGAATTTCCGACGCCGGGCTTTTAGGGCCACCAGCGACTAGTCGCTGGTGGTCGCGGCGGAGGAGGTGCGGTCGATCGAGAGGCGGAACGAGTTGGTTCCGAAGGACGAGGGGACCAAGGCTCGGGTTACGAGCTCGATCTTGCGGGCGCTCGACATGTAGTTGGCGATCGTTCCGGTGACGGCTACGGTTTGGGTTGTTCGGGTCGTCGTTCCCGGGAACGCCTTCAGTAGCTCGTAGGCGCCGGTCTTCCAGTTCTTCACGTAGAGCTGCTCGGTGGCGGCTTGAGTGCTGGAGGCGACGGACACCTCGAAGCTGAGGGCATTCAAGGTTCCGGTTCCCGGCACCGTGAAGGTGGACACTTCGGCGGCGACTTGGCCGAGACCGGTCACCGTTGCGGAGCTCACCACCAGGTTATTCCCATCGTCGGCAGCCAGGCTTTGGACATTGCCTCCTACGAACGAGCCGGTCATGATCGAGTAGCCGGAGGGGACGAGCGGGGCGGAGGTACCGAAGCCGATCTGCCAGACGCCGCGCCCGTAGGTTCCCGCGCTTAGCAAGCCGGTTCGAGCGTTCGCCGACAGCGAGTTGACTTGGACATTCGGCAGGCCGAGCGGGACGGTGGCGTTACCCCAGGTCTGGCCGCCATCGCCGGTCGAGAAGACCCCGATATCGTTTCCGACATACCAAACCTTGGTCGGCTTGGACGGGTCTCGCTCGATAACGTTGACCGGAACATCGGGAAGGCCGCTGCTTCCGACACCGCTCTTGTTGACGAACTGAGGGGTGGCGACGCTCGTGTTCGTGCACTCCATCACGTGGGCGGAGCCGGTTCCGCTGAGCCCGACGACGATGTCGTTCGGATTGGCGGGATCTACCGAGATCGAGGTGATCGCTCGGTTCGGCAACGTCGGCCCGTTCAAGCTTCGGAACGAGGCGCCGGCGTTAGTGGAAACGAAGAGCCGGCCGTCGTCTGAGCCGGTGTAGATCACGTCGCCGTTGCTCGGCGCAACCGTGACCACGTGAATCAGCGAGCCGTTCGAGAGCTGAGTGCCGCCGAGGTGGCTAGCCCAGGTGTTAGTGGTCAAGTCGTAGCGCCACAGGTAGTTCGTGCATCCGTAGAGGTAGCGGGTTCGAACCGGATCTTGGAAGATCGGGGTGACGAACGGCGAGGCGTCCGAGCCGGTATCGGGGCTGATATCGGTGCTGGTAGCCCATCCGTCCTTCGTGATGATAACGGTGAAGCCGTAGATCGTGACGTACTGGACGTTCGGGTTGGTCGGGTTGATGGCGCAGAAGCCGCCGTCTCCTCCTCCCACGTTCTCCCACTTGGAGAGGTTGCCGATGGAAACCGGGGAAGCGTTATCTTGGGTACCGCCGAGGATCTTCGTCTTGTCGGTCGGGTGCCACACCACGTTGTAAAACTGGGTGATTCCGAGGTTGGCGCTGAGGCCCGTAATCGTCCAGTTACCCGCGCCGCCGGTACCCATGTAGAGACCGCCGTCGTTCCCCATCAGAACCTCCTTCGGATTCTTCGGGTTTACGGCGAAAGAGTGCTGGTCGTTGTGCGTCTTCGCCCCGTTGGTGTAGGTGAGGCCGACCGGCTGCCAGGTCGAGCCGCCGTCCGGAGATTCCACAACGTCGATAAGGCCGGTGAAGAGGTGATCCTTGCCGCCGTCCGCGTAGCAGGCGATGTACCAGTCGTAGAACCCTTGGCTCCAGTTGTAACCGCCAGGGAATGAACCGGTGGTATCGGTCCAGTTCGCGCCGGAGTCGGTCGACTTGTAAATCTTTTGGTCCTGGGTGCTGAGGATGTACGCCGTTTTGGAGTCGACCGCGGAGGCGGCGATGTACGGAAGATTGAACGTGCTGTTGGCGACCGGGCTCGTCAACTTGGTCCAAGCCGCGCCGCTGTTGTCGGACCGGTAAAGGTTGCCGCCGCTGCCGATCGCATACAGCGACCGCTTGCCGGAGGAGTCGGCGGGGCCGTAGCTCAGGCTCGACCAGGAGGCGAGGACGTTGATCGCGGGGGTCCAGTTGGTACCGCCGTTCACCGACCGCCATACGCGGCCGACGCCGTCCGGTCCGCGGCCGGTGGTGAGGGTCACGATGGCCGAATTATCCGGGTCGACCACGATTCCGCTGACGGAGGAGGAGCCGAAGTTCGAACGTCCGACGTTGGTCCAGGTCGCGCCGCCGTCGAGCGACTTCATTACGCCCATCGTGTAAGCGCCGACAAGACCTTGAAAGTCGCCGGTGCCCGCGTAAACCGTATTCGGGTTCTTAGGGTCGACGGCGAGCGAGGAAACGGTGTTGAAGCCCCAATTGTCGCCAACCGCCGTCCAAGTTACGCCGGCGTCGGTGGTCTTCATGACGCCGCCCTGAGGAGCGCCGATGTAGATCGTTTTCGTGTTGACCGGATCGTAGGCGATCGCGTTAACGCGCCCCGAACTGGGTCGCAGGCCGTAGTACACGCGATAGGGGGTGTTCAGGTTGTTCGGCCCGACAAACTTCCATTTGCCACCGATGCCGGCGACCAAGGGATGAACGTCTCCGGTTTGGGTCGAGGTGCCGATCTTGGCGGCTTTCATCTGGGCAGCCTGCTGAATGCCGCGGTTGTACGCTTCGGAGTCGATTCGGTCGTACGGGTAGGCGCGCACTTTGATGTACTGCTTCAGCGCCTGCAAGTACTCCGTTCCGGCCTCCTTCTCTTCGTTCTTCGGGTCGAACTTCTTGTGCTTCTCCTGTCTCTCCTCGTCGCCGCCGAGCTTCTCGATCCACTCGCTGAGCATGCTTACGGAGCGGAGATCGTCTCGGTGGGAGAACCGGACGCCGTCGCCGGCGCGCACTTCGAGAACCTCGCGCCGCTTGGCTAACTTGGCCACCACGTCGTCGATCGAGATCCCCGGTTTGAGGTTTAACTTGAGCGTTCCGCTCTTGCGGTCGATTGACGAGGTCGTGGCAAACTGCTGTCCGACCTTCGATTTAGCGGTGACCGCCGCGGGGTCGAGTCGAACCCAGAGAGTCCGGCCGGCGCCGTCGCCGGCGAAGCTCGGAGCGATCGCCGCTCCAATGAAGCTGGCGGAAAGAAGAAGACGGGAATATTTAGGCATGGCTAGACGGAGCCCTCGCGAGTCGATGACCCCATGATAGACGCACAACTGGCCCAGCGAATTCACCGGGGGCAGCAATTGCCGCCGGAAAGGCGCATTTTCCCTAGATGCCGCTAAAGTTCATCCGCTGCCCACTGGCGGAGCTCTTCGAGCTGAGCCGTGCGTCGGGCGACGGCTTGCTCCAGCTTTTCGTTCGCCTCGGCCAGCTGGGCGTGGGCGATGACGAGCTCCTTATCGCGCTCAAGCACCTGGCGGCGCTCGGCTCTTTCTTTTTCGCCCAGGAGCACGATGACGAGCCCGACGCCGAGGTACAGGAGCATGCTGAGAGCGTCCCCGATATCCTCGATGGCATGGGTTCGATCCGGCGGGAGGAAGAAATAGGTTCCGATGTAGCAGGTGGCGACCAGTGCAAGGCAGCCGGAGATGAGCCCGCCCCGCCAAACCGAGTAGCAGGGGGCGATAAAGAAGAGGGTGTAACGAGCTCGATCCTCAAGGATTCCGGCGGCGAGCTGCCGTACGTAAGTGAGGATACAGATGAGCAGGACGGTCTCGATGTAGGGAGAGACCGCTCGCCAACCCCAAGGTTTCGAGTCGTGCTCCTTACTTGCTTCCATCGGGCTCCATCGCTCGCTCGCCAGGTCGAACGATTCGACCTGCGCCACCATCGTAGCGCTTTCCGTACCTTTAGCTCAAGTTCAGGACCGGTTTGTGGTGGAGACTAGGGGAGATGGAAGGGGTCGTCACCGCGGTAAGCCGCAGCGAAGTGCACGAGTTCAGCAAACCGGCCTGCGTCAGCGTCCGGCTCATCGCCGGTTTGGGGGTGGAGGGGGACGCTCACTGTGGGAGCACGGTGAAGCATCGCTCCCGGGTAGCCCGCGATCCCAGCCAGCCGAACCTGCGCCAGGTGCACTTGATTCATTCGGAGCTGCACGACGAGCTGCGGCTCGCTGGGTTTGAGGTGGCTCCGGGTGGGATGGGGGAGAACATCACCACGAGGGGGATCGACCTTTTGGGGTTGCCGACGGGCGCCGTGCTTTACCTGGGTTCGGATGCCGTGGTGGAGGTCACCGGCCTCCGAAACCCGTGCGCGCAGATCGACCGGTTTCAGTCGGGGCTCTTGGCGGCGGTGCTGGGTCGGGACCACGATGGGAATCTGATCCGCAAGGCGGGGGTGATGGGAGTCGTGCTCGTCGGCGGAGAGGTGAGCGCGGGAGACCCGATTTGGGTGGAATTTCCCTCGGGCGAATGGAGCCCTCTGCAGGTGGTCTGAGGGGCACCTCCGATTGAGCGCAAAGATCGAAGGGGTTGGCTTACGACCGCGGAATCACCGACCTATCCGTCGTGTTGTGTTCTGACGGAAGAGACGCCGAAGACAGTTGGGGTATGCCGCCCTGACAGAGGGTGGGCCATTGTGACGTTCAGTTCTGGACCCGCAAAAGAATCGAAGCCCCGACCGACTCAAACGCCACAACGTCCTATCCCTCTCCGCTCGCGAGAAGGGTCGGTGAACCTGAGGAACGAAGGTGAACCGGGGGAGAGGGACTCCGGTCCGAAACGTCAAAAGTCCACTCCTAATATTCTTAGGTGCTCAAGAAAACTCCGAACACAATGGCCCACCCTCCTACAGGGCTTGGAGGTAAGGACGTTCTCTTTACCAGGGCTTCGCCCTTCGCTTTAGGAGGTCGCCCGTTCCGGGCTGCGGCTAGGCGATCGGTGCGAGGGCCGGCGGTCGTTTGGTGGTTGGCGGCGGTACAGCGGGCGGCACGCGTAGGTGCCGGCTACACGCCTGCGGCGAAGGGGAGGGATGCTGGTACGGAGTGTGTCCCACGCCTCCGGACAGTTACTTCTCGTGGCCTGTTTACGATATCCGCGGCTTGGGCTGCGGCTGGTCGAAGGTATCCAGCTCTGTAATGGCGCGCTTGGGGGCTTCGGCATTCCCCTGCGTGGGCATGGGGTGGGAATAATGAGGGCGTGACTACTGCCGTTGCCATGCTTTGCTTGGGGCTTGCGCCCGTTTCCGCGATCCAGGAGGGGTGGCCTCAGAGTCGGGCGGTGCGGACGGACTATCGGGAGACGTCGACGTATCGGGACGTGATCGATTTCATCGAGGCGCTGCAGCGGAAGGGGGCGCCGATCTCGGTGGAGTACTTCGGGCTGAGCAAGGAGGCGAGGCGGATGCCGCTCGTCATCGCGGCACGGCCGATGGTGGCGTCTCCGGCGGAGGCTCGGCGGACGGGGAAGCCGATTATCTACGTTCAAGCGAATATCCACGCCGGCGAAGTGGAGGGGAAGGAGGCGGCGATGGCAATTCTCTCCCGCGTTTGCCAGGAACCTCATGGCCTCCTCGACAAGGTGATCTTGCTCGTCGATCCGATCTACAACATCGACGGTAACGAGAAGTTCGGCCCCCAAGCAAGGAATCGACCCGAGCAGAACGGTCCGGAACTGGTCGGAGTGCGCGCGAGCGGTGAGGGATTCGATCTTAACCGGGACGGAATGAAGGCGGAGTCGCTGGAGTTCCGGGCGGTGCTGGAGCGGATCTGGAACCGATGGGACCCGGACGTGATGATGGACCTCCACACCACCGACGGAACCCGGCACGGGTACGACCTCACCTACTCGCCGCCGCTGAACCCAAACACCCCACCAGCCATCCTCAAATTCAGCCGGGACGAGATGCTGCCCGCCATCCGCCGGCAGATGCGCCAGCAATATAACCTCCCGCTGTTCGACTACGGCGACGCCACCACTCGCGACAAGAAGCCGGCGTGGACGACCTTTGGGGAGGGCGGACGGTACATGACCAACTACGCGGGGATTCGGAACCGGATCGGAATCCTCTCGGAAGCGGCCACCTACATTCCGTTCAGGGAGCGGGTGGTGGCCACCGACCGGTTTGTCACCGCCGTTCTAGATTACGTGGAGAAGAATTCGCGGCGCGTGGTCGAGCTGACGCGGGGAGCGGACGCCGAGGTGTCGGCCTTCGAGACGACTCAGCCGGAACTCGGCGTTCGCTTCGAGATGGCTTCGCGAGGGGAGGAGGAGACGCTGCTCGAGCCGCCTCCCGCCGCGGGCAAGCGCCGACCCGAGACCGGGCGGCCGGCGAGCCTGATCAAGGTGAAGATGCCGATTTATGACCGCTTTGCCGCCACTCGTAAGTCGAAGGTTCCGGCGGCGTACCTGATTCCGGAAACGGAAACGAAGATCGTGGAGCTGCTTCGCCGCCAAGGGGTGGTCGTGGAACGGTTTGTCGCGCCGGCTACGGTCGACGGTCAGCGGTTTACCGTGCGGGAAGCGAAGATCGCCTCCCAGCCATTTCAGGGGCACCGCCTCATCGAGATTAACGGCGCTTTCGCTCCCGAGCAGGCGACGGTTCGTCCGGGTGCGTTCTTGGTGCGAATGGACCAGCCGCTCGGAGTATTAATCTTCAACCTGCTGGAACCGGAGAGCGTCGACGGGGTTGTCGCTTGGGGATTCCTTAGCCGCGATCCGCGAGTCGGGGACAGCTATCCGGTCTTAAAGGCGTTTCGGCCGGTCAATGCGGTCACGGAGCGGTTGCCGTAAACAAGGACGCCTGCCTCTGGGAGGCAGGCGTTAAACCCTAGTGCCGAACGTTTTCAGGGGCGGGCCGCCCGTGCCGCGTTGTATTAACGGCTGCTGCAAGAACCGCAGCCGCCGCCGCTGGCAGCGCCGCTGCCGTCGGTTTTGAAGCTGGAACCGCATCCGCAGCTCGAGGTTGCGTTGGGGTTCTCAACTTTGAAGCCGCCGCCCAGCACGTCGTCGACGTAGTCGACCGATGCGCCGTCCATGTAGTTCAAGCTGATCGGATCGACGTAAACCTTGATGCCGGACTGCTCGAAAATCTTGTCTTCGGCTTCGGGATCGTTGTCGTCCAGCGCCATGCCGTACTGCAGGCCAGAGCAGCCGCCGCCGGCGACCCACACTCGGAGCGCTGCGTTCTGCTTCTCTTGGCCGTTGATCAAATCTCGCAGCTCGGTCGCTGCCCGTTCCGTCAGGGTGATCATCTTTCTTTTTGCCTCTCTAAGAGACCTTCGCTTTCTTATACGTCATAACGGCGTCGAACGGTCGAAAGTTCGATATCGAAAGGTCTATAAATCTGTTGTACCCGGTCACATGCCGGCCAAACGACCTGGGGCGAGGCGGTTAGGGCTAAGCTACCGGCAATGCCACTCTGTTCCATCATCGCCGCGGTTTTGCTTTCAGGCTACGTCAAGCCGGCCCCTCGGGTTCGAATCGGCAACTTCCTGCTCGCCGCTCCGGTCGGGATCGCTTTCGTTAGAAACGACGCGGAAGGGTTCGTGATCGACACGGGCGCGGCGTACGTGGCCGGGACCGCGGCGCCCGACGACTCGTACCACCGGCAGAGATTTCGCCTGGGAAACGCGAAGATCGACTTTGAGTGGATGCGCAGTGGCGACGGTGCATTTGGCCGATTTACCTCTGACGCGGCGATCGATATTCCGCTACGTCTCAGCTCGGGCTGGCCAGATTTCACGAGCAACTTCACGCCGGTCGACGAGGGTGTGGACGGAGCCACGGGTGGGCGAACCGTGTGGTCTCTGCGGACGTCGCCGGCTCCGATCAGAAACTCGGGGACCGAAGTCGTTCTTCGAGTGACGCCGGGGGCTCCCGCCACCTTCACTGCCGGGTTCATCGGGCGATCGCCCTTGAAAACGGATCTGGCTTCGCAAGCCGCCCGGTACGCGGCGACGCGTCCGTCGGCGGGCGGGGATTGGGGCGACTTCGTGGGCGCGATCGCCGATAACTTGAATAACAGCCGCACGTACAGCGCAGACAACGGACGCCTGGCCTATTCGGTCAGTCGCCGCTGGGCTGGCGGCAATCCGAACAACGGGCCTTACTTCTGTTGGGATAGCTTCTTCAACGCGGCGCTCGGATGCCTAGATGACCCGGTGATGGCGCGCGACACCGTGCGCGCGATCTTGAATTGGCAGACTCCGGAAGGGCTTGTGCCGAATTTTGGCCACTGGACTTTTGCCGACAAACGAAGCAGCGACGACCGATCTCAGCCGCCCGTGGGCGCGCTTTGCGTCTGGAAAATTCAGCAGCGTTTCCCCGATATGGCATTCCTTCGCGAGGTCTATCCGCGCTTGGTGCGGTGGCACGAGTGGTGGCGAGAGGCGCGGGACGGCAATAAGAACGGGCTGCTGGAGTGGGGCAGCTCGACGGGAGGATGGCAAGAGGCGCAGTGGGAAACCGGTTGGGACGACAACCTCCACTTCGCCGGAACGCGGATGATGGGAACGTCGATGAACGCGGACGCGGTTGATTTGAGCTCGATGTGGTCGATGGATGCCCAGTATCTCGCGCTACTAGCAACTTCGCTTGGCCGAAAATCGGATGCCGAACAGTTTCGAAAAGAACAGTTGGAGATGAATGCGAACATCAACGCGCATCTCTGGAATCCGCGGCTCGGCCTTTACTGCAGCCGGCTCTGGCACCCGGAGCGGCCCGTGCCCGTTTCTCTGGGTCCGTTTACCGCATCGTTCTTTTCGGACGAGGCACTGGGGAAAGAGGCTGCCCGTCGCACCGATCGGGTGGTCGACTTCGACTGGAACGGCAAGCCGCCCATGTCTGGCGTCGATGGGAGCCACTGGAGCGCCCGATGGAGCGGAAATTTTATAGCGCCGAAGGCGGGCCGGTATCGGTTCTCGGTCACTTCCGACGACGGGGTGCGACTCCTTCTGGGATGGCGAAAGATTCTCGAGGATTGGACGGTCCATGCGCCAAGTCAACGTGAAGCCGAGGTGTCCCTAAAAGCAGGGGAGGCGAAGCCGATTGTTATCGAGTACTACCAGCACGACGGCGGGTCTTCTCTTCGCCTCAGCGCCGCACGAATCGAGGCGGGTCGACCGGAAGACGCGTTCCTGACGCGAGTGACGCCGATGAACTTCTATCCGCTGATCGCGGGCGTGCCGAATGCCGAGCGGGGCCAGCAGGTGATGGCGAAGCTGACGGATCCGAAGCGATTCTGGGGGAAGTGGGCCATTCCGACCCTTTCCTACGACGACCTGAATTACCACGAGCAGCAGTATTGGCGAGGGGACGTGTGGGGGCCGGTGAACTACCTACTGATGCAGGGTATCCAGCGGTACGCGAGCCCCGCGCAGCGGGCGGAGCTCGGTCGGAGGAGCGTCAGCCTGTTCATGGGACCGTGGACGAGGTCGGGTATTTGCAGCGAGAACTATCTCAGCACCACGGGGGAGCCGGGCGGGGATCCTCATTACACATGGGGGGCGCTGCTGGATCTGGTCGGGATCGAGAGCATCGTGGATGTGACGCCGGACGGCTACATCGCTTTGAACGGCGCGGGCTCGATCACCGTTCACCTAAAGCGAATTCCGATCCAAGGCAAACGGTACGACATCAACACTCGGCCGGGATATGCCGAGCTTAGGTTGGGTGGGAGGATCGTTCTGATCGCACGTCACGATGTCGCGCGCATGAAACTGTAGCATCGGCTCCCAGCCGATGTACCCGAATGATCCCTGCCCGACGGCGCGTCGGGAGGGATCGCGAACCATTGGAGGGTTTTGCTCATCGGCTGGGAGCCGATGCTACGGTTGCTCAGACCCCTACCCGCCAACCGTATAGCTTATTGGACTAAAGGTTGAACACACTCTTGACCGGAAGAACCAATGGGCGAGCGTGATCACTCTCATGACGGACACGACCATCACCATGGCCTGATGCACGTTCATGGGAGCACGCATGGACCGAGGCTCGTGCTTTCACTTGTAGTCACCACGGCATTCGTGGCTGGCGAGGCGATCGCGGGATACGCGGCGCATAGCCTGGCTCTCTTGTCCGATGCGGGGCACAACGCCAGCGACGCGCTGGCGCTTGGGCTAGCCGCCTATGCGATCTGGATTTCAAAGCGGCCGGCAAATAGCAAGAAAACGTATGGCTACCACCGTGCGAACATCCTTATCGCTCTATTCAATGCGGCTAGCCTCGTAGTCATCGGCGTGGTCATCCTAGTCGAGGCGTGGCGGTTGGTTCGTACGCCAAAGCCCGCGGAAGGCACGCTGATGATTTGGGTGGCGGGAGTGTCGGTTCTCATGAACACCGTCATTGCTTGGCTCTTAAGCGGCGGGGCCAAAGAGAGCCTCAATATGCGGGCGGCATTTGTTCACATGGCGGGGGACGCTCTTTCGGCCGTGGCGGTGGTCGTTGCCGGCCTAGTCGTGAAACGGACCGGGTGGGTTTACGCGGATCCGCTGGTTTCGGCTCTGATCGCCGTCTTCATCCTCTATACCGCGTGGGGAATCGTGCGGGATGCGACGGACATCTTGCTCGAGAGCGCGCCGAAGGGGTTGGATTTCGACAAGATGGTAAGGGCGATGGGACGGGTGAAGGACGTGAAGTCGGTGCACGACGTCCACGCCTGGACCGTCTCCGACGGAATGAATTACCTCTCGTGCCACGTCGAGCTACCAGAGGGGACACCTATCGAAAAGTGTAGCGAGGTAGTCCGGGAGCTTAACGAGCTTCTCGCCCACGAATTCGGAATCGCTCACGCGACCATCCAAACCGAATTGGCGGGCTCGTGCATTCACCAACACGAGGCGTCCGTGCTCTGCGACGAGAGCGTCGCCCGCCACGAAGGGCATAAGTAGCATCGGCTCCTAGCGGATGAACCGCGGCCTTTCATAGGTCTCGGTTCATCGGCTGGGAGCCGATGCAACGCTGATCAGAATTTGATCAGGTGGGCGAGGGTGAGGGTCGTTCGCTTGTTCTTCGCACCGGAGTCGGAGGCGAAGAGGTCGCGGTTGGAGTTGTCGGCGCGGAGTTCCAGGCGGAACAGCGCGTTCGGGTTAACGGCGTACTCGACCATCGCGGTTAGCGATCCGAGCCGGGTGTTGCCGCCGGTGCGGAGGCCGTCCGGGTCGGAAACGGTGTCGTAGCGAAGGGCGACGCCGACCTTCGACGAGACCTGATCCCGTACGTAAGCGGCAATGCCGCGGAAGTTGCCGGAAGGATCGCCCGGATCTACAGCCTTCGAAGTGCCGTAGTCGGCATTGACGGCGAGCTTGATGTTCGGAGTGAGCTGGTGGGTTAGCACCAGATCTCCGAGGTGAACGGAGGTCTGTCCCGCGGGAGCTCCGAAGAACCCGTTGATGGTGGAAGCCCCCTCGACACCGCCGTAGTAGTTCAAGCTAACATTGGTTTTTGAACCTACGGTACCGGACAACGAAGCGCCGTAGCTCTTCGCGCCGTTGGAGTCTTCGACCTCGTTCCAGCCGTTGACCAGGTAGAGACCGCCGGTCACTCCCTTTCCAAGTGGGCTGGTTGCCCGGACGCCCATGTGGTAGATCGGCTGGCAAACAAAGAAGACGTTGGAGAGCGAGTACAGATCGTTACCAGGGGTAACGATTCCCTCCAGGCCGATCCAGGTCAGGAACTTACCGATGTCGACGGTCGCGCCGGTTTTGGAAACGGCGTAGGTGACGTAAGCCTGCTGGATGTACTTGTAGGTGTCTTTGCCACCGGGCTCGGCCGCGTGAATGATGTCCTGATTCTTCCCCGCGGCGACGCTTAGAGTGAACCCGAAGGGACTCCCCTCTTTGGGAGCTTTCGAGATGTTGAACTGTAGCGCCGCCAACGCGAACTGGTCATGCTTCACATCGAACTGACGCCAGGCCAGGTCGGTGCGGGAGCCCGGCTTGTTGAAGTCGAACTGGTAGTAGAGATCGGCGTGACCGCTGAAGGTCACGTCCTTGAATAGGTCATCCGCCGCTTGCGCGCTGATGATGCTGATCGACGAGAAAATTGCGAGCATCATTGGTCGCGCGAACGATATGCGGTTGTGTTTCATTTCAACTGCCCCACTCAAGGGGATGCGGGGGAGTGTAGGTTGCGGAGAGGTGAAAACGTGGTCACTAAAAGAGCGCTTTTAACCGCATGAAATTGCACTTGGACTCGCGTTAAAGCTGTGTTATCGTGTTGGGCTTATCGTTCCGATTCGTAGGCACGGGGAGACCGGCTTAAACTTCTGCAAAATTTAAGTTGGCAATTGGCGGGGTTTGCCTTACAATGCGTCATCCGCAACGGCGCGGCCTAAATCTTCACTCGACAGGAGGGATGCATGAAGGGTCATCGCCCCGCATCAATTGCGCCGTCTTCGCGGAGCGCCATTTCGGCCGCTACGCGCCCGTCCCATTGGTCTGCCACGTTTCTAAAATCTAAGGGAGGTCGACGCTGTTGACCGTTCTCTGCGCTCCCGGCTTGACTCATCGTCGAGGTGACCGGTGATGTTTTACAGAACTCGCCGAAGCCTCCGCTATCTACGGACCGCCGTGCCGATTCGCACGGTAACTCCGGCCGAACGGATTAAACTCGGCGCCACCGTTTTAGGCGGCAAGTTCCTCGGCCTCGCCCTGCTGTTCTTGCTCCTCGCCGGCGGTTCGGCGCTCATTACGCCCGCTCACGCCGCCGAAACGTATACCGCCCACGAAACGACGATCTTCAACTCGATCAACACCGCGTGGACCTTGCTCGGCGCCTTCCTGGTGTTCGGCATGCAAGCGGGATTCGTCATGCTCGAGGCCGGCTTCGCCCGCCAGAAAGAGACGGTCAACGTTTTGATGGAGTGTATTTTCGACACCTGTCTTTGCGGTTTCCTCTTCTGGGCATTCGGCTACGCCTTCATGTTCGCCGAAGGGAACGCGTTTATCGGAACCCAATGGTTCTTCCTAAACGGCGCGCCCGACACCTATCTCACGACCGGTATCCCGATTCTGGCCCACTGGATCTTCCAGTTCGCATTCGCCGACACCTGCTCGACGATCACATCGGGCGCGATGATCGGCCGGACCAGCTTCCGCGGCGACATCCTTTACAGCATCGCGGTGACCGGCTTCATCTATCCGATTCTCGGCCACTGGTGCTGGGGCCCGGGCGGACTGCTCGCCACGATGGGATCGAAGGATCACTTCCTCCCCTCGATCGGAACCGGCTTCCTCGACTTCGCCGGATCGACGGTCGTTCATACGATCGGCGGCGTGATCTCACTGGCCGGCGCCATCGCTCTAGGCCCTCGCGTGGGCAGGATTTTCGCCCGCGACGACAAGGCTCGCGGTGGTATGCCGCCTCCCCATAACCTCACGGTAGCGGCGGTCGGCGGCTTCCTGCTCTGGTTCGGCTGGTACGGATTTAACCCAGGCAGCACCCTTTCGGCGATGGATGCCCAGGGAATCGGCCGGGTCGCGGCAAACACCACGTTGGCGGCTTGCGCCGGCGGGATGGCGGCCATGCTGGTCGCGCTTTGGTTCGGACCGACGAAGGGCAAGTTCGACTTGGGCTTTACGGTGAACGGATTCCTGGGCGGACTCGTGGCAATCACCTGTCCCTGCTACTGGGTGAACCCGCTCGGGTCGATCCTCTTGGGACTCGTCGCGGGAGTCGTCGTATTCTTCGGCGTCAACTACATCGAGTGGCTACGGATCGACGACCCGGTTGGAGCGGTGACCGTTCACGGCTTCTGCGGAATCTGGGGAACGATTTCCCTCGGCCTCTTCGCCTGCGGAAAATATGGCGTGACCGGGCCTACCGGGGCGGACGATTCGTCGCCGGTTAAGGGTCTCTTCTACGGCGGCGGCCCGACGGTGTTGATCGCCCAAATCATCGGAAGCGCGGTGATCACGATCCTCACGTTCCTCATCGCCATTGTGATTATGAAGGCGCTCCGGGCATTGCCCCATCCTTGGAACCTCCGCGTGGAACCGGAGGGAGAAACCGGTCCCGGCGGACTGGACGTGTTCGAGCACGGCATCGAGGCGTACCCCGCCCAGGCTTAGCTCCCCTTTCGCCGGGCCGCTCGGGCGGCCCGGCTTAACCCGAAGACCATGTATAAAATCGAAGCGATCATTCGCCCCCATCTGTTAGAGGCCGTGAGGGAGGCACTCACCGATCTTCATGTCGTCGGTATCACCGCAAGCGACTGCCGTGGCAGCGGTAGCCAGAGGGGCGTAACCCATTCGTTCCGCGGCTCGCAATATGGCGCCGGCCTTTCCCCCCGGGTCCGTCTCGAGATCGTCGTGACGAACGCTCAGCTCGAGTCGATCGTGGACGCAATTCAGAAGGCGGCTTACACCGGCGAAGTTGGCGACGGCAAGATCTGGGTTACGGCCCTCCACGAGGTGGTCCGGATTCGTACCAACGAGCGAGGCGACGCCGCGCTCGACGTTTAGCTCCGGCCCTTTGTTAAGAAGGGAATTCTGTGTCATAACCTTCGCCACGCCTCAACGACGAGGTGGCCGGAGGATTGATGTTCAAGTCTCGACCCTTTGCCGCCTTTGTCGCGGCAACGCTTTGCACCTCGGCGTTGGCCCAAGCGCCGACTACTCCGGCGGCTCCGGCCATTAATTGGACCGACACCCTCTGGGTGATCATCGCGGCGGCGCTCGTCCTGTTGATGACTCCGGCACTGGCGCTCTTTTACGGCGGAATGGTGCGTCGCAAGAACGTGCTCAGCACCTTCTTACACTCGTTCATCATGCTGGGAATCGTCAGCATTCTCTGGCTGGTGATCGGTTACTCCATCGCGTTCGGTAAGAGCGGCAACGGATGGATCGGCAATCCGATGGAATTCTTTGGCGGCGCCGGCATCTCGATGAAGGCGCCGTATCCGTATTTCAGCCCAGCGGGAACGATTCCGGCGGGAGCGTTCATGCTTTTCCAGATGATGTTCGCCATCATCACCCCTGCCCTTATCTCCGGCGCGATCGCGGAGCGGATGAAGTTTTCCGGCTACGTGATGTTCACCACGCTCTGGTCGCTCCTTATCTACGGGCCGATCGCGTGCTGGGTGTGGAACCCGGGTGGTTGGCTGTTCCAGAAGGGAGCGCTCGACTTTGCGGGGGGCACTGTCGTTCACCTTGCCAGCGGCGTCTCGGCGTTGGCCGCTTGTATGGTGCTCGGCCGGCGGCGCGCGCTCGACCATAAAGAGCCGATCCTGCCGAACAATCTGACGACGACTTTGCTCGGCGCCGGCCTCCTTTGGTTCGGTTGGATCGGGTTCAACGCGGGCTCCGCGTTGGCGGTTGGCGACCTGGCGCTGTCGGCGTTTACCGGAACCCATGTCGCGGCGGCGGCGGGAATGCTGGGGTGGCTGGTTTGCGAGAAGATTCGCTACGGTAAGCCGACCGCGCTGGGCGCGGCATCGGGGCTGGTGGCGGGCCTGGTGGCAATCACGCCGGGGGCCGGTTTTCTTACCCCGATGTCGGCGATTCTCGTCGGCTTCGTCGTGGGAGCGATCTGCTGCATGGCCGTCGGTCTGAAGCACAAGTTCGGCTTCGACGACTCGCTCGACGTGGTGGGGGTGCACGGCGTCGGAGGGCTGCTGGGCGCGATCTGCACCGGGATTTTCGCCAGCGTGGAGATCAACCCGCTCGTGGCGGACGCTTTAAAGACAAACGGCGGAAGGGGCGGACTCATTCTCACCCAACTCATCGCCGTCGCCGTGGTGGGGGCTTTCGCTTTCGTCGGTACTCTCCTTCTTATGAAGCTTACGCAGGCAGTGGTCGGGGTTCGCGCCACGGAGGAAGACGAGTCGACCGGTCTCGACATCGCGTTGCACGGGGAGGCGGGCTACAACCTGTAAAAGCCATGGTGAAAATCGAAGCAATCATTCGCACGCAACGGCTGGAGGATGTTCAGGATGCGCTGGACGCGCTCGACATCTCCGGCATGACGGTGATCGAGGTGCGCGGGAAGGGACGATCCAAGGGGATTACGCACACCTACCGAGGTTCTCAATACACCTTGGCTCTTACTCCCCGGCTGAAGTTGGAGCTCGTGGTTCACGACCATGAGGTTGAAGAGGTTGTGGCCGCAATTCAGAAAGCGGCCCAAACCGGCGAAGTGGGGGACGGCAAGATCTTCCTCTTCCCGGTTGGCGACTCCATCCGCATCCGGACCGGCGAACGGGGGGACGCGGCGCTTTCGTAGTTAGCGTTCCCCGTGGCACGGGCTTCCAGCCCGTGTAAAAAGACTAAGGGCAGGATGCCCTTGGGACCCACTGGCTGGAAGCCAGTGCCACTATGGGTCAGGTAAAATTGCACCCGGAGTTCAATAGAAAAAGTGCCCTACGTAGTTACCGAACCTTGTATCGGCGTGAAAGATAAGAGCTGTATGACCGTCTGCCCGGTGGACTGCATCTACGAAGGCGACACGCAAGTTTTTATCAATCCGGACGAGTGCATCGACTGCGGGCTATGCGAGCCGGAATGCCCGGTCAACGCCATCTTTGTGGACACCGACGTTCCGCCGAATTGGAAGAGCTTTATCGAGCTGAATCTCGTCGAAGGGAAGCGGCTGGCCGGCGGTTAACCAAGCCGACCTTCCACCCGGTATTCTCCCGTTTGAATTGAGCGAAGAGAAGCCGATGGGATCCGACGAAGAGGCTCGCGCGATTCTGCGGCGAGCTCAGGACCAGTTTATTTTGGAATGGGGGCGGATGAGCTCCTCGTGGGGGATCAACCGCACGATGGCGCAGATCCACGCGCTGCTGTTCGTCACCGGAGTACCGCTCGAGGTGAACGAGATCATGGACCGCCTCCAAATCTCGCGTGGCAACGCGAGCATGAACTTGCGGGAGCTCATGGACTGGGGGGTCGTTCGCCGATTTCGCCAGCCGGGTGACCGGAAGGACACCTACGTCAGCGAAACCGATCCGTTCCTTACCTTGGTGAAGATCGTTAAGGAGCGGAAACGGCGGGAGATCGATCCGACCGCCGACGCCCTTCGCGAGGTAATTGCCAAGCTTCCTGAGAACCACTTCAATGCGGATATCCAAAGCCTGAGATCGCGGCTGGCCGCGTTGCTGGAGATCTTCGAGCTGATGGACGCCGCGTATCGACAGGTCTTCGCGTCGGAGCTGAATTTCGACGACGTGCAGATGATGATCGAGAAAGGGACGCACCAGGACTAGACCATGTCGAACCGCGGGAAGGGTCAACTCAAGGCGCTCCCGGTTTTGGCCATCCGCGACGCGGTCCACTTTCCGGGCGCCGTCAATACCGTGCACGTGGCGCGCGACACCTCGCTTCGAGCGGTGCGCCGGGCATTGGCGCAAGATCAGACCCTCGTCGTTCTCAGCCAGCGGGATATGTCCGTCGAGGAGCCGGAGCTCGAGGATCTTTACGACGTCGGGACTCTGAGCGAGATCTTGCAGTCGATTCCGTTGCCCGACGGGAGTCTTCGGGTGGCGTTGCGGTCCCTAGCCCGGGTTCGAGCCCGGGTCACCGAGAGCCAGGGCAACGCCTACTTCGCGGAAACGGACGAGCTGGCCGAAATCTTGGCCGAAGATCCGGAGGGAGAGGCGCTCTGCCGGGCTTGCGTCGCATCGTTCACCCGGATCGTCGAGCTGAACCCGGAGATTCCGCCCGAGGCGCTTCAAGGGTTGGGGCAGGCTCCTAACGGAGGGGCGCTCGCCGATTCGATCTTGCACCACCTTCCGGTGCGGGCGGCGGAGAAGCAGGCGCTGCTACAAGAGCTGGACCACCGCGCCCGTCTGGAGAAGACGCTGGCGCTCCTCAAGCGGGAAGAGGCGGTGCTCGACATTCGGGAGCAGATCCGGGACCGGGTCGACCGCTCGATCGGAGAAGGGCAGCGCGAGCTCTATCTGCGCGAACAGCTCCGCGTCATTCAGGACGAGCTGCGGGAAGCTTCGGCCGAGCTGACGGAGGTTGAGGAGTACCGGGCGAAGGTAGAAAAGGCGGGCATGCCGACCGAGGCACGGGAGCACGCGGAGATCGAGATCCGGCGACTGGACCGAACGCCGGCGGCTTCGCCGGAAGGGATGGTTTTGCGGAACTATCTCGATACTCTGGTTTCCCTTCCTTGGACGCGAGAGACCGCGGACCGGCTCGACGTGAATGCCGCGCAACGGCTGCTCGACGAGCATCATTTCGGGTTGGCGAAGGTGAAGGAACGGATCCTCGACCACCTTGCCGTTCGCCAGCTTCGCGGCTCGTTGCGCGGTCCGATCCTCTGCTTTCTTGGCCCACCGGGGGTGGGGAAGACTTCCATCGGCCGTTCGATCGCCGAGGCGATGGGGAGGCAGTTTTTGCGGATTTCCCTGGGTGGAGTGCGGGATGAGGCCGAGATCCGGGGGCACCGCCGAACTTACGTCGGTTCGATGCCGGGGCGCATTCTCGCTGGGTTGCGGTCGTGCGAATCGCGCAATCCGGTGATCTTGCTGGACGAAATCGACAAGCTTGTCCGCGGCGCCCAGAGCGATCCGACGAGCGCGCTTTTGGAGGCGCTGGATCCGGAGCAGAACATCCGGTTCTCCGACCACTACGTGGAGACGCCGTTTGATCTAAGCCGGGTGCTTTTTATCGCGACCGCCAACCTTCTCGACAACGTTCCGTCGGCACTCCGAGACCGAATGGAGGTGATTCCGTTCCCCAGCTACACGGAGGAAGAGCGGCGCGAAATTGCGACCCGGTTTCTCATTCCTCGGTCCATCGAGGAACACGGGTTAACGCCGGAACAGATGAAGATCACGGACTCCAGCCTCGATCAGTTGGTGGGCGAATACACCCGAGAGGCGGGAGTTCGCGATCTTCGGCGTCAAATCGACACCGTGAGCCGCAAATCGGCGCGGCTGGTGGCGCAGGGGTCGGAGACGGAGGTGGTGCTGGATGAAGGGCGGCTCGCCGCGTTTTTGGGACAGCCGCGGTACCGGCGTATGGCGGTCGATCTGTTGTCCCAGGTTGGGTGCGCCAACGCGATGGTAGTCAGCGAGTGCGGCGGCGACGTCGTCACCGTCGAGGTGAGCCTTACCGAGCCGCTCGGAGAACGACCGGAATTGATTTTGACGGGCAACCTGGGGGCGGTGATGCGGGAATCGGCGCAGGCTGCCTTAACGGCGGTACGAGCGACTTTGGAATCCGGTGGCGACGCCAGGCGCGACGTTCACATCCACGTCCCGGAGGCCGCGGTTCCGAAGGATGGTCCAAGTGCTGGCCTGACTTTGGCGGTGGCCCTCGCCTCGGCATTTTCCAATCGACCAGTGCGAGGCGACGTCGCGATGACGGGCGAGATCACCCTGCGTGGCCGGGTGCTCCCCGTAGGGGGCGTTCCCGAGAAGTTGCTCGCGGCGATCCGGGCGGGCATGACGACCATCATCTTGCCCAAAGAAAACCAACCCGACCTTGCCGAAATCCCCGCCCACGTGCTCGCAAAAATCCAGATCGAGCTAGTGGAGCGGCTGGAGGAAGGGGTTGGGGTGGCGCTGGGCGGCGGGTGAGGTGTTGCGGTGTTCTTGAGCCTTACCCTCTTTGATTGGACGAATGGGTCGAATGGGACATCTGAGTCTCATGTTTCCGATTAGTCCACACGCCAGCGTGCCTCGCACCTGAGCGACGCCCTTAATACGGCAGTTTGGCAACCGCTTTTGATACGAGGGCGATGGAGATGGAGGCGAGGGAGATTAGGCCGGTGCCGCAGCTAAAGCCGGCGAGAAGGACCGGGGCGTAGCGGGACCAGTTTTCGGCTCCGTACCGCTTGGCCATGTAGCGGCGGCCGAACCAAGCGCCGAAGAACTGGGGGATGGTGTTTGCGGGGTAGAGACCGAGACCGCCGGCGAACCCGTAGAAGAAGAGTAGCGGCAATTTAAACAGCCCGAAGATGCCGTAAAGGATCAGGCCGCCGGCGGTGCCGCCTAAGACGTACATCGGCTTGATCGCCTTGGCAAACCAGCCGACCTCGCCATTCGGGCGGGGGACGTTGATCTGCTGCATTACCGACTGGAGCTGGGCTTGGATCGGCCAGAACTTTTGAGCGTACGGGTAGGCCGCGCTGGGCAGCGCGTTCGAATTCCAGAAGAAGCTCCAGAAGGCGAAGCTCGCGATCATGACGATCGGGAACATCGCGATTTCGGCGTAGAGGATGCTGTTCAGCTTCGTGCCGGTGAGCTCGACCTCCCGGAACCGCTGCGCCACCGGACCTTGATCGGCCAGGGGAATCGGCGCGTACCAAACGTCCACCCCTCGATACCCGGATGCGACCACGCTGGCTTCCTTAAGATAGGGGAACGACACGCCGCGGCCGGTGAGGCCGTGCATTCGGGCGGAGATGTAGCTGTTCATCGGGCTCCAAAGGAATCCGAAGAAGATGAGAATCCAGGCCGGGAATTCCGGGATGAGCCACCGGCATAGAACGACAAGGGTGGCAGTCGACCCGAGCCAAGCCGCGAGGGCGATCCAGATTGGAACATCGCCCCGACCGGGGGGCGGGGGGGCAAGGGAAAACTTTCGCTCGATCTGATGTTTTTTGGCGTCGCGAAATGCCTTGAAGACCAAGCCGATCCCCAGGATAGCGACTGCCAGGTTGACGCCGATTCCGGCGGAGAGCCAGAAATCCATGTCGACCGATAGCTTGGTGAGAATGGCGTCGCCGCCGGGGTGGTAATTCGGAAGCAGGCCTGCCTTGTACAGGAGCGGGTTGCCGATGATGAGCGCGGCAACGCTCGCGGCCATGGCGCCCGCCACGATCTCGTATGGGAGCACGAAACCCATGAGTACGTTGCCCAGGCTGAAGCTGAGGCCGACGATGGCGGCGGGGGCAAAGTTGGCCACGTTCTTCGTGTAGTCGGCGAACGGGATCGGGAGTATTTCGACGGAGTGTCCGAACATCGTTCCGGTGAGAACCGGAACCCCGACGTAGACGAGTCCGAATAGGAGCCCGATGACGGTGCCGGTGGAGAAGATCCCCCAGCGCCAGCTCTCCGACCCGGCTTCGCTAAGCGCAGTGGCGCCCGAGGCGGCCACCGGCGCGTACGGGAACGGCAGCTTTTCTACGTCGCTGGTGATGCGGAACAGGGCGTAGCCGAGGCCCATCCAGCTAAGGCGTCCGCAGAGCTCGGTGACGACCAGAAGGATGATCGGCATCAGCCAGTGGGCGTGCCATAGCTCTCGATGAACGAGGCCGGGGCTGGTGGCGGAGGGGACTGCCCAATCGGGGATTTTGTCGGCGATTGGGCGAGCGGCTTGGGAGGTCCGGAAGTAGGCGTTCCAGATGAGGTTCGACATCGGCCCGCCGGCGAGGCCACGTTCGGCGTTCACCACGGTGGTGAGCGACGACGCAATGTAGAAGAGGATGTAGATCTCCTGCTTCCGGAGGGGTTGATAAGAGCGGCGAGCGACCTCCGCGAATAGGACGATCGTGACCCACTCGGCGGCGTCGCCTACCCCTTGGCCGGCGACAAGGCCGAGGTACATGCCACCGGGCACCATGAACAACGCTATGAAGATCGCGCCGATGAGCGTCTTGAGCGTAAACCCGTTTTGAAATTCCGGCTCAGGGGGCGACGCCGGCGGCGTCGCCTCGACCGGATCCAACGCTTCGTTGCGGGCCATCGATGAGCCCTATTCTACTGGCGCTTATGCTTCAAAAACCAATCGTATATTTCATCTCCGGCGTAGACGGCGCTCCAAACGTCGTGACCACCGCCCGGAATGAGGTCGAAGCGCACCTCGGGGTTCCCTAGCTTGCGCACGTTCTCCACCATTCGGCGGGTTTCGTCGTAGGGAACGGAGGGGTCGGAGTCGCCATGGACCGCCCATATCGGGGTCTTCGCGAGCATCCAACACTTGATCCAACTCCCGCCGCCGCAGATCGGAGCGATCGCCGCGAATCGGTCCGGCATCGCCGCCGCCAGCTCCCAAACGCCGAATCCTCCCATGCTGAGGCCGGTCAGGTATTCGCGAGTTTTATCGATCCGGTATCGCTTCTCGAGCTCGTTCACGAGTCCGGAGAGGACCTCGGTGTCCCAGATCTGGCCGTCTGGGCACTGGGGCGAGACGACGATGAAAGGAAGCTTACGTCCGTTGGCGACCTCTTTGGGTGGTCCATGAACCCGGACCTTGCTGAGGTTATCGCCTCGTTCTCCCGAGCCGTGAAGGAAGAGGATGAACGGCCATTTTTGCTTGGGATCGCGCTCGTACCCTTCCGGTAGATCGACCAGAAAGCCGACTCTGATGTGATGCGCCACCCGCAGGCGCCAGACCACGCCGCCTTGGGGCAACCTTTGAGCGCTCGAGAGGGCCGCCGCGGCGACAAGTACCGAAACCATTGCGCGGAAGTCTACACGTCCTCGTGGCACGGCGCTTCCAGCCCGTGTGTATCACGACCATCTTGGTCGTGTAAACCGGCCAAGGGCAGGATGCCCTTGGGACCCACTGGCAAGATGCCAGTGCCACGGCGGGCAAAGTCTGATTAAAAAAAGGTAGACAAAGGGTAATGATCGGGCGACTTCGCGGGGAGCTGATAACGGTTGAAGGGAGCTTGGCGGTCGTCGATTGCGGCGGGGTGGGGTATGAGGTGTCGCTGCCGGAGGCAGTGCTCGTGCGGCTGCCCGCGCCGGGGGAGCCGGTGGAACTGCTGACCCGCCAGATTTTCCGCGAGGACGGGGTGACGCTTTACGGATTTATCGAGTCTTTCCAACGGCGGCTGTTTGATTTGTTGTTGACGGTCCAGGGATGCGGGCCCAAGGCGGCGCTGGCGCTCATCGGCCAGGTTGGGGAGGACGCGGTTGCGGGGGCGATCCTCGCCCAGGACGCGCGGGTGCTTACAAGGGCGAACGGCATCGGCCCCAAGCTTGGCGAGCGGATCATCCTGGAGCTGAAGACGAAGATCCAAGAAGAAGCGCTGTTGAGAAAGATCGAGGCGACGATGGCTCCCAAGAAGAAAGTCGCCCACCCATCGGACGAACTGGTCGACGCGCTTTTGGGGCTGGGATTCCGACGCAACGAAGCGGAGACCGCCGCGAACGACGCCCGTGAACAGTCGGACGACCTTCAGGAACAGCTTCGGTTCGCCCTGA
The DNA here is from genome assembly GCF_000724625.1 of Fimbriimonas ginsengisoli Gsoil 348. Taxonomy (GTDB): domain Bacteria; phylum Armatimonadota; class Fimbriimonadia; order Fimbriimonadales; family Fimbriimonadaceae; genus Fimbriimonas; species Fimbriimonas ginsengisoli. The sequence continues at coordinate 2,274,531 of NZ_CP007139.1, forward strand.
GGGTTCTCCAACGATAGTCAATAGCGGTTGAAGACCAGTAAATTTACGGGTCGTGGAGATTGCTTCGCCGCCGACCATTTTATGTATGGACGAGCGACATAACCCGCAGACGAGTGTGTGGGCTACCTTCGGGATCCTGGTTCTCATCGCACTAGTCGCATGGTCGATGGGCTCCACCGGATTAGCCCTCGCGCTCGGAGCCGGAGCAACCGGCTCGATCCTTGTTACCGTCGTACAGCGCCGCCCGCGGCGCCGTGCGGAGCAGCGAGTAGCGCACATCGCCTCGCCTCGCCATTAAGGCTAAGCAAGACGAAACCTTTACCCGGCCTGACTTTCCCGGTCAGGACCGGGTTTTTTTGTGCTGCCCGGTTGGCGGTTGGCGGTTGGCGGCTAGCGGTTCTTGGGGAGTTAGCGGTTGGCGGTTAGCAGTTGGCGGTTTGGAGGACAGATGCTTCGAGGCAAGGTGGAGTCCAACCTATTCCTGTCCGAGCCGCTAACCGCTAACTGCTAACTGCCAACCCCAAAACGAGTAGACTATCATCTACATATTCTGCCGCCACGGCGTAGGAAGATGGCGATGCCCGTAAACTTCAGCGACATCGCCGGTACTCTCAAGCTGGCCGAACTCACCGCTATGGCTCGAGACAACGAACTGAATCCGAATCCGCTGCCGACCGACGAGCCGGAGCTTTCGCTCCGTCCTCGGCGGCTCGCCGAGTTCATCGGCCAAGAGACGCTTAAGTCGAATCTCGCCGTCTTCTTGAAAGCGGCCCAGCAGCGCGACGAGCCTTTGGATCATGTTCTCTTGTACGGCCCTCCCGGGTTGGGAAAGACGACCCTCGCTCACATCGTGGCGAACGAGATGGACGCGACGATTCACGTGACCTCGGGTCCTGCGGTCGAGCGGCCAGGGGACCTGGTGGGGATCTTGACGAATCTCGACAACGGCTCGGTGCTGTTTATCGACGAGATTCATCGGCTTAGCCGCGCGGTCGAGGAGATCCTCTATCCGGCGATGGAGGACAACAAGGTCGACATCATGATCGGTAAGGGTCCAGCCGCCCGTTCCATCCGCCTCGATGTCCCCCGCTTTACGGTGATCGGCGCGACGACACGCCAGGGTCTCCTGACGGGGCCATTGCGTGACCGGTTCGGCATCATCTCGCACTTCCAGTTCTACGGCGAAGAGGCGCTCTTCCAGATCATCAGCCGCTCGGCCGGGATCTTGGGGTACGCGATCGAGCGCTCGGGGGCGGAGGAGATCGCACGGCGGAGCCGGGGCACCCCCCGAATCGCCAACCGGCTCCTTCGCCGCGTCCGCGACTTCGCCCAAGTGGAAGACCGGCCGACGATCGATGCGGGGATCACGGCAACGGCGTGTAAGGCGCTCGAAGTCGACGAGTTGGGCCTCGACCGGGTCGATCGCACGATCCTACGCATCATGATCGAGCGGTACAAGGGAGGGCCGGTCGGCCTGGACACCCTCGCCGCCAGTACCGGGGAGGACGCCACGACCATCGAGGACGTCTACGAACCGTTCCTACTGCAAATCGGAATGCTCCAACGGACTCCCCGGGGGAGGGTGGTCACCGACCAAGCTTACAAACACCTCGGCCTGAAGCCGCCGAAGCGGCCGTCGGAAGGGACGTTGGATTTCGACGCCGAGAGCTAAAGTATTATCGGCTCCAAGCCGATGAACGAATCAAATTTGCCAGGTGGCAGCCAATGACCGAGGTGTTTGCGTATTAGGAACTACGCTTCGCGGGACGCGCTTGGCGACTATGCTCTCATCGCGTCCCTGATCCCCTAAGGAACGGGATAGACACCATCGCCTACGAGGTCCGGTGGCACTGGTCCGAGGACGGGAACGACATTGCAAGACGCCACGGTCTGAACGAGGACCTTGACGAGAATCCGCGCGTAACCACGGTTACGGCACCGCTTGATCCGGTGGCCGTCGAGGAGTTGTTAGGGCGCCTAAGATCTCTAACTATTCCGCTCGCCTATCACGATAGTGTCGGAAACGTCGACGATATCTCATCCGGTTTTCGCTTCGAGGGAAACGGGTTTGGTCTTGAACTGTATTGGAGCGCAACGAATGCAGATCATTTAGGAGAACTGCGCTCTTTGTTGGACGAATTTGTGCGGCTCTTCCAGCACGCTCTTGAAAACGACGCTTTTCCGTTCACTTGACGAGAAATTGGCACGATTCTGGAGAGACGTCCAATTTCGACGTCATGAGTTGATATGGCCAGAGCGGCTGGCCAATATGGCCCGGTTTTCACTACTCGGGTCATCTTTGGTTTTTTGCGATCCGCTTGGCACCCTTTGCGAGAAACTCCGGAAAAGGGATTTCTCGCGAAGGACGCAAAGAACGGTGGAGATTCGGTGGAAGAGAGGTTGAACCGCAAAGGGCGCAAAGGCATCGCGGCAAGAACAGCGCCTTTAAGGCGGCCACGATCCTCAGCGGCCCCAAACGTCATAGACTATCGCTGTGATCAAGATGCTCTTCCGCAAGCGAGGAAGCCTGCTTTCAGCGCGACTTGCCCAGTTTTTTGGTGTTAGCGCCCAGCAACTGCCGATCAGGGCTCGCGGATTTTCCAGTTTTGACCTTCCGAATTTGCAACTTGCAATTCAGGCCGTCACCCGGGAACGGGGCGGAACACCGGAGACGATCGGCTATTTGAAGTCGATGACGATGTTCTCCAACAGCTTCCGAGATCTCCTCTCGACCGGTGGCTATGACCCTGCCGTTGTTGGTCCTGTCCAGTACCGGCAGGTCGAAACCGGGGTGGGTGAAGAGCTTTCCTGTGTGGAGGAGGGGATTTTCCTGATCAATCTCCCGGTAGGGAAGGTTGCCGCGCTTCTTCGCCAAGACCAAATGAAGGGTTCGCTGCAACTCGAGGTCACCTCTACCAATGAGGGGCTCGCAAGCGACTTCATCTTGTGGGTGCGGGATGCGATCGCCCGGCTAAACGTTTACCGGGGAAAGGTGCTTTCCTTGGAGGGAAAGCAAGAACAGGGGCGGTGCACTTCCCACGAGATCCGCTTTCACCGATTACCGGAAGTAAACCGAGAGCAGATTATCCTGCCTGCAGAGGTGCTGCGAGTATTGGAACGCAATACCATTGGCTTCTTCAAGAATGCTCAGAAGCTCCTCGATAGCGGCCGATCGGTAAAGCGCGGCCTACTTCTATTCGGCAAACCCGGTACGGGCAAGACCTTCACGGCTCGTTGGCTGGCGCAGGCGACGCCAGGACTGACCGTGCTTGTGATGTCCGGCGAGCAGCTATGGTTAATTCGGGAGTGTTGTCAACTCGCGCGAATGCTCGCCCCTTCGCTCGTGATCATGGAAGACGTAGACCTCATTGCCTCGGCGAGAGACGAGTCGCGCCACCCGATGTATCAGGTCACATTGCACCAGCTCCTGAACGAGATGGACGGCATCGAAGCGCCGGCGCCGATCCTATTCTTGCTTACAACAAACCGCCCAGACGCGATCGAGCCGGCCATCGCTTCCCGTCCTGGCCGAATCGACCAAGCGATCGAATATCCCCTTCCCGACGCCGATTGCCGCCGGCAACTGATTGAACTGTACAGTCGCGGGCTTGTGTTAGAGGTTCGCGACATCGACACCATCGTGGCGCGAACGGAAGGAGCGAGCCCGGCTTTCATTCAGGAGATGCTCCGCAAAGCCGCCCTCTTTGCCGCCGAGGAGCCTTCGAGCGACATGCTGCGCGTGACCGACGAGCACTGTCAAGCCGCCCTCCGCGAACTGCTCTTCTCCGGCGGCGAGCTAACGCGCCGCCTTCTGGGATTCAGTACTGAAGGTTGAGATTTACGAGGGCGTGATGGCCGTCCCTCACCGCAATCCATCGTCCCCCGCGCGTCAGGCGTTGTATCCCGCGGTGGCGGGAACGTGGCCGTTGCCCAGTCACGCCGCGTCAGTCGAGGATGGCTACATTAATGGGACAAACGGGAACATCTGGGACTTATTGGTCGCATGTGTCTCATCCGTCCCATCAAGCCACAGGCAACACGCCACAGTCCACATGCTGATGGCCGATGCTACGTGTGGTACTCGGCGTTGATTCTTACGTAGCCGTAGCCGAAGTCGCAGGTGTAGACCTTGGCGGAGGGGCCTTCGCCTAGGTTTAGGTCAATCACTACGTGGTCTGACTTTAGGGCGGAGGAGACTCGCTTCGGGTCGAACGAGGCGGGGGCGCCGTCTTCGAAGAGGACGTGCTCTTCGTCGCCGGCGAGCAGCGACAGGCTGACGTCGGCGGTGGTGAACGGGACGCCGGCGCGGCCGGCGGCCATTAGGATTCGGCCCCAGTTCGGGTCGCAGCCGAACATGGCGGTCTTCACAAGCGGCGATTCGCCGATGGTGCGGGCGATCTTAATCGGGTCACTCGTCCCTTGCACCCGGATCTCGACCAACTTGGTTGCGCCTTCGCCGTCGCGGGCGATTTGTTTAGCCAAAGACACGCAGACTCCTTCTAGCGCCGCTTCGAACTCGGCTTCGCTGGCTCGAATTCCAGACGCTCCGTTCGCGAGGAGCAAGAGCATGTCATTCGTCGACGTGTCTCCGTCCACCGTCATACAGTTGAAGCTCCGGTCGGAGACCCTTTTGAGGATCGCCGGCAGGTCGAGGCCGCTTGCATCCAAGTCGGTGACCACGAAGCCGAGCATCGTGGCCATATTGGGGGCGATCATCCCGGAGCCTTTGGCGACACCATAGAACACGCCGTAGGGACCGGCCGGGGCGGGGCGTTCGTTGGCGTTGAACCGCGCGTCGACAACGACCGAGGGCTCTTCTCCCGGCACGCAGGTGGTCCAAGCCCACTTTTCGACCAGATCGGTCGTCAGAATCGCGTCCATGTAAGGGCGCGGGTCGTCGCCCAGCTTGGTTCCGGCTTCGCGGATGCCCCGCTCGACCTTAGCCATGTCGAGCAGGTGGCCGATGACTCCGGTCGAGGCGACGGCGACCTCGTTCGGCTCCGTACCCAGGGCGGCGGCGGCCCATTCGGACATCTTCTGCGTATCCCGGACCCCTTGCTCGCCCGTGCAACAGTTGGCGTTTCCGCTGTTGACCACCACCGCTCGAAGCGTCCCGCCGGAGATCACGTCGCGCGAATGGTCCACGCAAGCGGCCCGAACGAAGTTGGTCGTGAACACGCCGGCGGCTTGGGCGAGGACGTCGGAGACGATCATGCCGAGATCGTTCCGCTTGTTCTTCAGGCCGCACCGGACGCCGGCGAATCGAAATCCTTTAGGGGTCAAGGCCAGATACCATCCTTGGGCAAGCCGGTGTCCTCGGGAAGGCCGAGCATCAGGTTCATATTTTGGATCGCCTGCCCCGCTGCGCCTTTGACCAAGTTGTCGATCACGCTGCAGACCACCGCGAAACCGGTCCGCGCGTCGTAATCCACGAAGATGTCGCATCGGTTGGAGCCGAGTACCTGTTTGGTCGATGGGGGAGTGTCGCGTACCGACACAAACGGCTCCGAGCGGTAGGATTCGCGGAAGAGTTCACGTAGGGCGTCGCGGCTCGAGTCTCCGACTTGCACGTGGCACGTCGCCTCGAGCCCGCGGGCGGCAGGGATGAGGTGCGGGGTGAACCGAACCGGACGCCCGGCGAGCTGCTCGATTTCGGGGTTGTGCCGGTGGCCCGTGACCGCGTACGGCTTGAAGCCGCCGCTTAATTCGGAGAAGAGGTAGTCCGTCTCTTTCTTCGATCGTCCGGCACCGGAGACTCCCGACTTCGCGTCGACGACCGGCGTCCCCTGCGCGAGGCCGGCTCGGATGAGCGGCATGATCGCGAGGAGCGTCGCGGTGGGATAGCACCCGGGGTTCGCGATGAGGGGGGATGCGGCGATCCGCTCGCGGTCGACCAACTCAGGAAGCCCGTACTCCGGCTCGCCACCGAGGTCGGGGTTGGTGTGCGGGCGTCCGTAGGTGCGTTCGAACACGCCGTGGTCCTTGAGGCGAAAATCGGCCGAGAGGTCGATCACTTTCGCGTGGCCCACGAGGTTCGCCGCGTGCTCCATGGCGAAGCCTGCCTCTTGGCAGAGAAAAACGACGTCGACATCCACTTTCTCCGGCTCGAACGCGGTCAGAGTGAGGTCGGTGGAGAGCCACGGGCACTCGTCGCGCAACGCCCGTCCGGCGCTACGGCCGGAGGTCGCTACCGTCACGGTCGCGCACGGGTGGCTGGAAAGTAGACGGACGATCTCCGCCCCTCCATACCCACTCGCCCCCACGACCGCGACTCGATAGCTACCCGCCATCTAAAGAGGGTACCTCCCCGCCGCACTCAAACCCGTAGCGTCGGCGCCCTCGCCGATGCCTCCGGGGCCCCGCTGCTTGGGCTGCCGGCTGGAAGCCGGCGCCACGGCCTAGCCGTGACCGACGGCCCCGAGCAACTTCTGCATCACCGAGGGGCGGGGCATCTGCATGACGTTCTCGATTCGGGTTGGGATGCCGACGACTTCCAATACCTTGGGATCGTTTTGGATGCCGACCATTCCGGAGCGGAAGCCGTGGCGTTCCCAGGCGATGCGTTGGATCTCCGGGTCTTTCAGCGCACCCAGGAGGCGTTCGCCGTTGGGCGTCAGGGCGATCATTGGGTGGTTGCTCCATACCGTGGGGCGTGGATAGAGGATGCGGATCTGCTGCTTGATGAGTGGCGCGTGCTCAGGGTGCTGAAGCACGAATTCGACGAGCTGGTTCTCGTAGCCGACCATGATCGGATTCGATCCCATCCCCTGCGTCACGAACTGCGAGAAGAGGTCGGCCGAGCTGCGCTCCATCAAGCCGAGCTGAGCGAAAAAGGACTTCGTAGGCCCCAAAACGTGGTCCACGTTCGCATCGGTAACGACTTTGCCGTCGTTGAGGAGGTTGGCGAGCAGGCCGCAAAACATCATTCCCGAGTTGCTCGTGGTTGGGTCGGTCGTGTGGATCGACACCGCGCCGTAGAGGTCGCCCAAACCGAGGCTCTCCCACTTAGCTCCCTTTTGAATCTTGTCGATGAGCCCGCGGAAATCGGTGACGTAGTACGCGCCGTCGATTTGCTTCACAAGGTGCGCCTGCTGCAGTGCCTGCACAACCTTGTCCCATGAGTAGAGCACCACCGGCGAGTTGAAGATCACCTCGTTTCGCGAGCCGGTTGTGTCTTTCTCCTTGAACATCTCCAGCGCGACCTGGCTGGAAGGCCAAGCGAAGTCTTTGCCTGTGAGCCCGGTCATCTCCAGCGAGCCGGCCTTATCCGCTTTCACAGTGAGGCCGAACCGGTCGTGAAGGATGTTCGCCACCGCCGGATCGTTCAGAAGGTCGATTTTCTCACCACCCACTGGTCCGGTAACGGTGACCGGCTCTCCGACGGGAGCGGCTCCGGTGGGAGAGGAAGTCTTATGTGTCAGGAAATATGCGCCGACCGAGACGGCGACCACGGCGACGAGCAAGGCAATTCCGGCATTCGATTTCATGTGGATGGGCCACCTACGTTATAAAGCTGTCCGAGCTCCTCGACGTTCAGCTGGTAACCCTCGAGCGCGGCTTTGGTGCTGCTCGCGCTCTCCAGGTTGAGCCTCGTCAGGAGGGTATCGAGTTGTTGGGAGTGTTTCTCCAGCAGGTTCTTGTAAGCCGCGGCGATCGTGGGGTCGGATTGGTCCGAGGCGGCAAAGTCGTTCGTTGCGAGAGCAATAATATTGAGCGACGGGCGGATATAGCTTTGCCAGTTTTGGCTCTGACCGGCTTCGATGAGTCGCGACCGGACGGTGCCCGCTTTCCGAATCAGCGCGGACAGGTTCTCTCGCGGTGCGGGTTGAAGCTTCGGGAGCATCGCGGAAAGCTTCAAAAGGGTCGTGCTCTCGTCCTGCTCCCGAAGCTCGTCCGACGGTGTTCGTCCTGCCATCGCGATCTGCGTTCCAGCAAACGCGGCGGCGGATAGAACTAGGCTGAGGGCTAACCCGGGCAAGAAGCCGAGCGGCGAAAGTGCCACGAAGAAGAGAAAAAGGAAGACGGCGGAGGCGACGACTCCCGGAACGATCCTCATCAGTTGTAGCCGCTCACTTCCCGGAACGTTTTGACCAGATCCTTCTTGCCGTCGAAATACTTGGCGCTCGTCCGTTTGGCGATCTCTTGAAGCTGGCTATCGTCCGCGTCACCGAAGCCGATCGAGTAGACCGGAACCTTCACACCGGTCTGGCTCATCTTGGCCATGACCTCTTCAACGCTGCCCGAGTCGGACCGCCCGTCCGTCATCAGCTCCACGGACACCATGTGCCTTTCTAGATTGGGAATCGATTTGAAGTACCCGATGGCTTCCTCCACCGGGAGAAAGATGTCGGTGCCGCCTCTGATCGACTCCGCCTGCACCTTGGCGTTCAGGTCCCGAAGCTCCTTCGGGTCGTTCCCACGTACCACCCACTGGTGGATGACCTCCGAATCGAACGTGATCACGACGGTGATATCGTCGGGGCCGATGTCTAGGAAGTGCTTCCGGGCCTCCTCCGGGTCCAAGATCAGGCGCATTGCCTGTTTCACTTGCCGCTGCCCCTCGCCCTCCATGCTGCCGGAGAAGTCGAGGCAGTAGGCGCGGGCGATCGGCCGCCTCAAGACGGTTTGGTAGAGCGAGAGCCCCTTCTCGATGACTTGGGGGCTCGGAAACCGGATCGGCTGCAGCACGCGTTTCATGTCCACGCCCCAATCGGGGCTGAACGCCGCCGAGTCGTTCGAAGCGGTTCCCATACCGGCGGCGCCGACCCGCCACCCCTGCCGCATGATTTCCTGCTGTGCCTCGGGCGACTGCAGGAATTGTTGGAGACCGCGGATGAATTGGTGCTTCTTGTCGTCGCCGTGGTCCACGTAGTACATCGGGCAGTCGGCGATCGTCAGGCCGTCGACCGGATACACGGCGTAGAGCGGTTCGCGGCCGCTGGAGGCGAGGGTTCGGTTCGCTTCTATCCCCATCGACTCGTAATTGATCATCGAGTTGAACTCGTCGTAATGGTCGATGAAGTAATCCTTCGCCCATTTGGAGCTGCCGAACGAGTGCTTGATGTTGTCGTAAAAGCTCTTGATTTTCTTGCGGACATCGGGGCGGTTCAGGTGCTCTTCGCCGAGCACCGCGGGGGCTCCGCTGAACGCGCTGAGGTAGCCGAAGTAAGCGGAGGCTCCGGAGTTCGATTGCGTCGCCGAGGTGACGAGCATATTCAGCTTCCCGGACTGATTGGCAGGGAGGATGTCTTGCATCTTCACCGTCTTGCCGATCCACCCGAGTTCCTTCGCCGTCGACCGCTTCACCCACAGGATCACCGGGGTCCGCATGATGCTCTGACCCTCTTTCACCTGCGAATTGCCGCCTAAGGTGACCCACATCGAATTCGAGGGCCAGATCGCGTCGTAGCGGTTATCGCCGCTTTTAAGACCGAGCATGATGTCGACGGCGCCCTTGGATTCGAACGTCACTTGCACCCCCGCCTTGCGGGCGTATTGCTCGACCAGAGGCCGGAGCGGCTCGGTTTCGGAGCCGGTTAGGAAGGAGACGGACGCGGGGTTGAGCGCGATTCCGGGGGTGTAGTCGACCGCCGGCCGACAGCCGGCCCCGATTACCGCGATCCCCACGGCGAATACCAGAAACCGACTTTTCGTCATCTTCTTAACCAACTGTATACGAAAGCACGGCCGCCCGTATAGGTTGGGTTGCGGGGGTTTGGAACGCCTTAACAATTGGAGAATTGTTAAGATCGGCAGCGAGGCAAGCGCGAATGAGTTCTTAACAATTGCTCGCAGCTTCCCAGGTCAATTGCGGCCGCCGGTGGTGGCGATGCCTTGGATGAAGGTGCGTTGGGCGAAGAAGAAGATCACCACGACCGGGAGGGTGAAGAGAGTGGCGGCGGCCATTAGAAGCGTCCACTGGCCGCCGTTCTTGGACATGAACTGCTGCAGGCCGTAAGCCACGGTGTACTTCTGCGGGTCGTTCAGGTACAGGAGGGGGCCAAGGAAGTCGTTCCAGGTCCCGACGAACTGGAAGAGGGCGCAGGTCGCCAGCGCGGGCTTGGAGAGGGGAAGCATCAAGCGGGTGAAGATCCGCCACTCGCCCGCCCCGTCGAGCCGCGCCGCTTCCGCCATCTCGTCGGGCAGCGTCCGGTAGAACTGGGTGAGCAAGAAGATAAAGAACGGAACGCCGAAGAATGCCGGTACGGTCAGCGGAAGGTAGGAGCCGTACCAGCCGAGCGCCCGGTACATGGCGAACACCGGCACCATCGTGACCTGGCCGGGGATCGCCATAGTCGCGACCATGACGAGAAACAGCCCGTCCCGGCCGATGAACCGCATCCGGGCGAAGCCGTACGCAACCACCGCGCTGCTCAGAACCGCGCCCAAGATGTTCATCAGGCAGAGAAACGCGGTGTTCCGTACGTACACGCGAAGGGGGAGGGCGGTGAGCGCGTCCGGGTAGTTCTTGAGGTTGACGGGGCGCGGAACCAGGCTCTTGAGGCTAACCGTCGGCGCGCCCTTTCCTTCGGTGGCGAAGACCTGCTTGTCGGTCTTTAGCGAAGTCGAAACCATCCAGGCCATCGGCAACAGGGCCGGTATGGAGAGCACGACGAGGGCGAGCCACACGAGTAGCTTGCGACCGCGATCGGCTCTATTTGCCACGTCCCAACCTCCGTTGTCTTGCGATCTCGTCTTGAAGGTGGGTGGCGAGGGTGTCTAACGCTTGGTCGGCGGTTTGGCTCCCGCGGGTAGCGACGTCGTTCGCTTTTTGGATCTCGTTGGTGATGAACGACTGGAGCGGCCCGGAGGGCGGGATCTCGAGATTCGGGCTGCGGATGAGCTGCACGAACGGGGCGAACGTGGGGAACTTGCGAAGGTATGCCTGGTACGCGGAGCTCTTGGCGACGCGGTCGCAATAAGGTAGCCAGCCCATGTCGACCACGTTCTTCGCGCCCGTCTCCGGGTCGTCCATTCCGGTCCAGAACTTCACGAAGGCGAGGGCGCCCTGCGGGTTATGCGAAGCGCGTGGGATTACCATGTAGTTGGCGTTCGTGAACGAGGCAAGCGGGCGTCCCCCCTTGGGCGGCGGAAGCGGCGCGACGCAGTAGCGGAGATCCGGCGCGAACTGGGCGGTCTGCTTTACCCGCCACTGGCCGTCGAGCATTACCGAGTAGTTTCCGGCGATCAAAGGGGCATTTACGCCGGCATCGGCGGCGAGCGTGGAATTGAAACGGGTTACGCGGTCGAAGCCGAGCCGCTTGAAGGAATCGACGATGAAGCCGAGGGCTCGCCGTTGCTCCTTGGTCGCGACGACCGGTCCGTCGGGGCCGTTGAAGCTGCCTCCGAAGGTAGGGGTGAGCTGCTCGAAATAGCGCGGGAGAAAACCGACTCGCCGCAGGCGTCCCTGCTCATCGTGCCGGTCGAGCTGCTTCGCTACATCCGCCAGCTCCTCCATCGTTTGCGGGAGGTGGTTCTCGTCGCGTCCGATTTCCTTGAGGTGGTCCAGGCGGTAATAGCAGGCATACACGTCGACGCCGGCGATGAGCGCCATGATGTGCCCTTGGTAAGTCGCGTGCTTTTGAATGACCGGATACGCCTCTTGCTTAAATCGTGCACGCTCTTCCGGTGTCATCAGCGCATCGATCGGCTGGATGAGCCCGCGCTCGCTCCACATACCGAGGATCGGGTTCCACTGGCTGACGAGGTCGGGAGACGTGCCGCCGGCGGCGGAGAGGAGGAACTTCGTTTCCGATCCTTCGGCGGGAATCTGGAGCGGGATCACTTCGTATCGGCTCTGGCTGGCATTGAAGCGCTTACAGATGTTCTCCACGACCGGCAACCACTCGCCGGACCACATGTGCCAGAAGTAGACCGGCTCCCGTTTCCGGTCATGGACGAGCGGCGGCGGGGCGGGCGCGAGGACGATCAGCATCGCCAGCGCGAGTGCGCCGCCGAGGACGACCTTCAAAGAAATCCGGCTACCGGCCAAAGTGCACCCATTTCCTTTGGCTTCGGAACAGAAGCCCGGTGACGGTGAGCACGACCAGGAACAACACCCAGGCCATGGCGCTGGCGTAGCCCATGTCAAGGTATTGCCACGAGCGTTGGAAGAGGTAGAGGGCGTAGAACGTCGTGCTCCCTTCCGGCCCGCCCTGCGTCATCACGTACGCCTCGGTGAAGTATTGGAACGCGCTGATGACGCCCATGACGAGGTTGAAGAAGATGACCGGCGTCAACAGGGGAAGGGTGACGTGGCGGAGCAGATGCCGGCCTTTGGCGCCGTCGATCCGAGCCGCTTCGTACAGGTGGATGGGAATATCTTTGAGCCCGGCGAGGTAGATCACCATGCTCCCGCCAATTCCCCAGAGGGACATCAGCACCAAGCTCCACGGCGCCCACTTCGTGTCGCTGAGCCAGGCGGGTCCCTCGATTCCCACGGTTCGCAACAAGCCGTTGACGAGGCCGATTTCCGGATTCAGGATCCACATGAAAACGACTGCGGTGGCGACGCTGGGGACGATCGACGGGAGATAGAAGATCGTCCGGAAGATCGCCTGGCCGCGCACCTCGACGTTGAGCAGCAATGCTAATGCCACCCCCGCCACGATCCCGAGTGGGACGGCGAAGATGGCGTAGCGAACCGTCACCCAGAGCGACTGCCAGAAGACCGGGTCGTCGTGAAGGAGGGTCTGGTAGTTGGCGAGGCCGATCCACTTGGGAGCGGTGACCACATCGTAGGAGGTGAACGAAAGGTACACGCTCCTCAGGAACGGCCACGCCATGAAGACGAGGAAGCCGACCAACCACGGGCTGATGAACAGCAGGCCAGGCCCGTTGTCGCGCCAAAACTTCCTCATTACCGTAGCTTTACTTGGCTTTCGCCCCGGACTTTTCGATGCGCTCCGCCATCGGGTTCTTAGTCGGCTCGGGCTTGATCACGTCGCCGCCACCTCCCGCAGAGGAGCATCCCGCCGCAACGCCGGTGAGAAAGAGGAGGGCCAGGAAACCTGGCCCGAACTTACGAACTACTCCCAAGAGCATGCCCATGGATTGCCGTCCTTCGTCGTGGGACACCATGCCGCGCCGCGCTTGCCGGCGAGGGCGGAGATCTTGATCGACTTCGCGTGGCCGTCGGCCCAGCCGACGGTTACGCCACCGGCGTGTCGGCCCTTGGAGAGGTCGCTCGCGATCTTGGCGACGTTGGCGGCGTCCCAGCCGCTTGGGTCGCCGGAGATGCAGTCGAGCTCGGGAGAGGCGCTGGTGCTCTTGCCGAAGCCGTTCGTGCACTCGCCCGGGACGTAGTTGAAGGCGCCCCAGCCTGGCACTCGGAAGGTGTTGTTATCGACGAGGTAGTTGCCCGATTCCGAGATCAGAACCTTGTTGGCGATATCGTCGAGCGACGTCGTCGAGGTCGGCTTCGGATGGGCCGGATTCCAAAGCGGGATGCCGGTCAGGGCGAAGTTCGCGCCGTAGTTGGCCACGCCGGGGTTGCCGTTGGCGTTGCTCCCGCCCGGATCGCGGAAGATTTGGGTCGCCTTGTGATACGGATAGGTGCTCTCGCCCCAGGTCCAGAAGCAGCCCTGAGGAGGCGAGTTGCCGTCGTCGGCCCAGGTCCAGCACTTGTCGTTGGTCTGCGCGAGGAGCGCGGCGTCGGGGGGCGGGCTGGTGGCAATCGGGGTGGCGGTGTCGTGCAGCGCCATCGGGAGCAGGTCGTCCGAGTCGCTAGAGTACATGATCATGCCAAGGTTCATCTGCTTGACATTGGAGATGCAGCTCGTCTGCTTGGCCGCGGCCTTGGCCTGGGCGAACACGGGGAATAGGATAGCGGCGAGAATCGCGATAATGGCGATGACGACTAGAAGCTCGATAAGGGTAAAGGCTCGTGCTTTCGATGACATGATAGTTTTCCTTGGTAAGTTCCGAAGAATTGCGGTGTTCTAATTCGAGATAATTGATTCGTTTATGCGTTCGACTATTGGTTTACTGTGGTCAATCGTTTGATCTTTTTCTTTATTTTGCGACCCCTACTTGACATAAGACGACATAACCTCCGGATCGGTCGAGACGGTTGGCGAAAGCGATGGAGGGCTTGCCGGTCCACGGGTCGAGGATGCCGAGGGCGAGGCGGTACTGCCCCGGCGTCACTTGGGTCGGAATCGAAGTGGTGAACCGGAATGCTCCGGGCTGCCACTTTCGGATGTCGACGGTCGCAGGGGCCCTGGCGACGACGCTTCCTTTTTCGTCGAGAAGAACGGTCTCCATCGACCACGGGTAGTAGAACGGGGCGACCCCTTGATTCACTCCTTCGATGGAAGCACTCGCGGGTTTACCGGCTTGCAGGGCTGCGGGCAATGTCAGCTTGGCGAGCCGAAACTCGTATCCCAGCATCCGGATGAGCTCTTCCGCGTGGTGCCGGAAGGAGTCGTCGCGGGGGGCGACCATGGCCGGGCAGTACGGGCCGATCCAACTGAAGTGGGCATCCCGAACCGCCCGCTGAGTATCCGACCAACCATCCCCCAGCCACTTGGCCGCGGCGCCAGGGACCATTTCTCCTCCCGTTGGGGCGACCTGCCAGTTGCCGTCCATGTGGCCGGCGCGGAGGGCGGGGAGGAACTTCCAATCTTCCGGCGGCAGGGTGTCCTCTGGAATCATGTCGTCGTGGAACCCCATGCCGGGAAGCTGCAAAGATGGGTAGGACGGATTTCGTCCCATCAGCTTTTTGTGCGGAAAGGCGGTTTGAAGCGCGCTAACAACCTGCTTCTGGGTCGCCTCCGAGGCGAACAGCTCGGCGCGTGGGTAGGTATGAAATTCTCCCCAGTGCCCGAGTAGCCCAACTTGGACGAAGGCGACGCGCGGGTTAGAGTCGTATCGCTCGCCTAGCCTTTTGATGAGGCGAAGGAGCGCCGTCTTTAGTTTGGGATTCTCATAGTCCGGCGATTTTCCGCCGCCGAAATCGGTGTAGGGGGTCATCTTCACCCCTTGGTCGATAAGCCATTGGGGGACGCCGGTCGCCTGGCCGGGGTAGTCCATCCAGACTCGGAAGACGATGTGCTTCCCCTTCGCGAGGTTCTCGTCCCACTTCTTCTGCTCCCACGCGGCGAACTGATATTCGCCTTCTCGCGGTTCCAATTCTCGCCAAGACGCGTCCACGTATGCCATGGAGGCGGGGAAATAGTGGGTCACGCCCGCTCCGGAATATGAGGCGTATCCCTTGAGCGGATTCTCCAGCGGTCCGGGTCCGGCGGGCAAATCGACCGTTCGAGCGCCTTGAGCCCCCGTGAGGATGGCGAGGAGTATCGCGCTTATCAAGGCGCTTCCCCTTCGCGCCGACGAAAAATCTCCGCCGGCCCGTTCTCGACCTCATTGTCTATTTGGGCAACTCTCATATTTACTTAGGGTCATTCTTACTCAAGAATCGGAAAGTTAGGAAAAGATTTTCTTTTGTTGCGGATCAATTCTTTGGTCAAACGTTTGACCGTTAGGTGTGCTCTTTATCTCGTTAGAGCATTCATATACACTACTTATGATCGCGGTGCCAAATCCGCGAAAAGCGTGGTATCTCATGAGTATGAAACTCACTCCTTCGGAGCAGCGCCCGTGACCTCTCCCCGAGCGGCGGGACTGACGTTCGCCATCGCGGGCGCCGGTGGTCGGGGCCGGATGTTCGCCCAGTGGCTGCACGACAACCTCGGTCCGGGCGTCGTCGTCGCCGTCGCCGATCCACGGGCTCATGCCCGCCAAGCGGTGGTCGAGATGCACGGAGTTCCCGAGGCGGGGAGGTTTGAGACTTGGCAAGATTTGCTTGCGAAAGGGCGCGTCGCCGACGTCTTGATCAACACCACCATGGATCGCGAGCATGTCGGCTCGGCCTGCGAAGCGATGCGGCTCGGCTACCACATGCTGTTGGAAAAGCCGCTGGCGACGACGCTAGAGCATGCCCGAGAGATCGATCGGGTGCGGCGCGAGACCGGCCGCATCGTAAGCGTCTGCCACAGCCTCCGTTACCATTCCGTCTACGAGCGGGTGCGCGAGATCATCGACTCCGGCGCGATCGGCGACATCGTGTCGCTCGACCAGCTCGAGGCGGTGGAGCACATTCACCAGTCCCACTCGTTCGTCCGCGGCAATTGGGGAAACACCGCCCGAAGCACTTTTATGTTGCTGGCCAAGAGCTGCCACGACATCGATATCATCGCCTCGCTCGTCGATCGCCCTTGCCGCCGAGTCGGCTCCTTTGGGGCTCTCACTCACTTCAGGACCGAGCAGGCACCGGCCGGGGCGCCGGAGTATTGCGTCGACGGGTGCCCGGTGGCGGAGACGTGTCCGTATCACTCGATGAAGGTGTACGGCGCCGACACGCCGTGGCGCTCGCATGCGGGATTCGACGGCCTGACTCGGGAGCAGACTTTGCTCCGACTGCGGGAGAGTCCGTACGGCCGGTGCGTCTACCGGACCGATAACGACGTGGTGGATCACCAGGTGGTGAATATCGATTTCGAAGGGGATGTGACGGCAACCTTTACGATGACCGCCTTCACTCCCTGGGGTGGCCGCTACCTTCGGATCCACGGAACTCGCGGCTATCTGGAGGCGAAGATCGATCAGCGGTCGGTCGACCTTTGGGAGTTCTGGCGCGAGAACCGTCACTCCCGGTTCGAAGTGCCGGAAGAAGCGGGAGCGCACGGCGGGGCGGATGGACGCCTAATGAAGAATTTCCTGGAGGCGGTACTCCAAGGCGATCCTTCGAAGGTGCGCACGGGAACGGAAGAGTCGCTGCGGACCCACACCATCGCTTTCGCGGCGGAAACGGCGCGGCGGGACGGTGTCGTCGTGGACGTTGCGGCGATGTCGGCGGAGCTTCGCGAGCCGGCCCAGGTCTCTTAGCGGACCCCACTGCTTGCATCGGTCAAAATTGCATCGCGATGCCGCCCGGATTTGTTCTCCGCACGTTCGGCCCGCTCGAATTCGAGCGGGGTGACTGGCGGTTGACGCGGTTCCCAACCCGAAAGTCGGGATTGATCCTCGCCCGGATTGCCTTGGCGCGCGACGGAAGGATGGAGCGGGACGCGCTCGCCGAGTTACTTTGGCCGGACGATTATCTGGACATCACGCGCGGGCGTCTCCGCCAAGAGCTTCGTCGTCTGCGGCAGGTCATCGGCGAATTCGATTCTCACTTGCAATCCGACCGGTATCAGGTGGGAATCGAACCGGGGGTCCTCACGACCGACGCCCTTATGTTCGACGCCCTTGTAGCCGAGGGGAGTGACGAGACGCCGAGCGAAAGAGTTGCTCGCCTCTCAAGCGCGGTAGATCTGCTCCGAGGCCCTTTTCTCGCGGGATATCAAGAGCCATGGGTGTTCTCTACCCGGCGGCAGTACGACGAGAAGGCCCGCCGAGCACTGCTTGCTCTGGCGGATGCTTGGGAAGCGCTCGGCGAGCAGGAGTCGGCACTTAACGCGATCATCCAAGCGGTCCACCACGACCCGCTCGATACCGGAGCGAACGGCCGCCTCATCCGCCGCCTCGTCGCGCTTGGGCAGGGAAACCGAGCGCGGCAAGCTTTCTTACAGTTCGATGGAATGCTCTTCCGCGAACTGGGCCATCACGCACCCGATTCGATACGGGCTCTTCTGGCGGGGACGAAAGAAGCTCCGCTCCCGCCTACGCAAGAACCTCGGACGGTAGTCCCGCGCCCGGCGGAGCTCTTCGGGCGGGAAGAAAGGCTGGCATTTATCGATGCCGCACTGGCGGAACCGGGTGCGTGCGTCTTGTTGGTGGGAGCTCTCGGGGTGGGCAAGACTCACCTCCTTCGGGCATGCGCGTGGCGATTCTCGCTGGCGAATCAATTGCCCGTTCAACTTGGCGGCGAGCCATCGCCGGTTGCAGACGGCCTCTTCGTCCTCGAGTCGACGCACGAACCGAGGGAGATCGAGAGAACGATTGCGGCCGCCGCCAGGAACGGCTGGCGTGTCTTGGCCGAGTCGCGCGTGCGGCTCGACATGGCCGGAGTTTCCGAGGTGCGGGTCAACCCGCTCCCGACCGGTCCCAACGAGGACGAAGCGGCGGTTCGGCTCCTCGCCTCGCAGACCTCCTCGGAAATTGGGAACGAGTCGATTCGAGCGTCGCTTGCCGCACTGGCTACGTGCTTGAGCGGATTGCCGCTGGCGTTGAAGCTGTTTGCCAAGCGGCTGGAGATCCAGTCGCCGGAGCAGGCGATCCAAGATCTAGATTCCGGTCTAGCTGCGTTCGCCGAGCTCGAAACATCAACGGGCGAATCCGTCGCAAGGTCCCTGATTGGGACTCTCGAACAGATGCCACCTTTGGCGAAGGAGGCGTTCGATTCGCTTTGCCTCCTCGACGGCGCTTGCCCGGAACTGGCCTCCAAGCTGGCATCGTTCGAAATCCTTCGGCTGCTCGAGAATCACTCCCTGATTTGCGTTCAGGGGGAGGGTTCTCGCCGGCGGATGCAAGTACCACGCCCCCTCGCGTTCGTGGCACGGCAGCGGTTGGCGGCCTCCGACCGTGACCAGGTGGCGGAACGAACCTGGCAGATCATGGCGGACTGGACCTACGACACTTCCCGGTACCAGACCGGCCCTTACCAAGTGGAAGCGTTCGACCGAGTCGCCGTCGAGTGGCCAAATATCATGAGCGGGGTGCGATGGGGAATCGACTATAACGCGGCGGTAGCGGCCCACCTCGTAGCGGGCGCCTGGAGAACCGTTGGGACGCGGGGGATGCCGCCGAGCAACGTCGATCTGTTCCTCGAAGCCGTACAGCTCGGCGCCGCGTCGCTTCCCTGCTGGCCGGGAGGGGAAGCATGGCTGGGAACCGGGATCGCGCTCGCGCTCGGGGGGCGAATCAAACGAGCGGAGCCGGCGTTCCTTGCCGCGATCGAGACTTTCGAGAAGGGAAACCACTTGGTAGGGCAAAGTTGGGCGACCTTGAATTACGCGGCGTTGATCCTTGCCCGGACTGACCCGCCCCGAGCGGTCGAGGTCCTAAAGAAGCTGGCAACGACAACCCCGAGAACCGAGCATCGTCATCTGGCGCTGTCCGACTGTGCGAGCATCCTCGTCTCGCTGGGCAATCTAGACGAGGCGGTCCGGATCGCGGAAGAAGCATTCGAGATTAGAACTCAGGCGGTCGATCCCTCCAACCAGGGGCGCGCTTACGGCGAACTAGCGCACATCTATATCGCGGCCGGACGGCCCGAGGCGGCGCGGCCATTGCTGATCGAAGGGATCCGCCGCCTTCGCGAGCTCGGAATCCAGTTCTTACTCACCGGACCCTTGCTCGATCTCGCTCGCATCAGCCTCGACTCCGAAGAATCGCGCGCCCTTCTCGACGAGGCGGCGGAGATCGCCCGACGTCTTGGGTCGCCGCAATACATGCTCGACGTGGCTCGCGTCCGCCTGGAGTGGGAGCAGCGCCGAAACGACATTCCGGCGCTGCTCGCCGCGATCGAGGCGATGTTCCGGTTTACCCAGCTCCTCGATTCGAGCGAAGAGCGAGAGGCTTCCCTTCGATCCTTGGCGGGCGAGTGTTTGCGTCGGGGAAAAGAGCCGTACGCAAACGCGGTGATCGGAGCGCTGGGCGATCCGATCACCGGTCCGGTGCACGAGGGTTGGCGGAGCCTTCTCTCGTCCGATTCTAACCGTACCGTCTGCACCCTGGCCGTGGCCTTGGCGCAGGAAGCGTTCGGTTAGATGGTGGCTTTGATCACCCCCGCCGCATCCGCGGTCGATCCGGCGACGCCGGGAGTAAGAGTGACCGTTACGCCACCCGCCGTAGCCGTCGTCGTGATTCCGTACGCTGCTCCGGGTGTTAATCCGGTCACTACGAAGGTGTGGACGCCGGCCGGAACCACGAAGGTGCTGGTGGCGATGACGGCTCCCTTGTTCACCGGGAAGTAAACGGCGTACTTGCCGAATACCGCGCCGTCGAACGCCGTGCCGTTCGCATTGGCGACCTTGGTGGCCGCCGCCATCGCCGTACCGGCGTCGGCTCCTTGGAGCACGTGCAGGAAGCGAGTGTTCTGGGGCATGGCCGGGTCCTGAATCGACAGGATCTGCGTCATTGGCTCCAACTCAGCGATCGGATTAAGGTCGCTCGCCGCGTAGACCGACTTGATGGCGGCGTTCTGCGGGAGCAACGTCTGGACGAACAGCTTTTGACCGCTCGGCATCGTTTCCGTCGTCACGTTCCCTACGATGGTCGGCGCGGTGGCCAGGCTCAGGTTGAACGTTTTGAACAGACCGGTGTGAACCGACGTGGCCCGATCGTAGACGACGATATAGTCGCCGTCAAGCCAGAGGACGGAGCGAGTGGCTTGCGTAATGTCCACCGCGGCATCGTTCGGTGAGTAAACGTTGGGGCGGTTGTAGAGCTTGGTGAGATCGCTTGCGGCGTACACGTAGCCGGTGCCGCTGCTGTTCACCGTCGTCGGATCGCCGGCGCTTTGAGCGAGTATCCATTGGCTGCCGTTGGCCCACTCTCCAGCCTCGAACCATGAGATATTCGGTGTGCCGTTGGCGCACCAGTTCTTCAGCCCGAGGGAGTTGTGGTACTTGGTCGTCATTCCGACCGTGTTGTTGTCGTAGTTGCTCATCTCCTTGGTGAGCCAGTCTCCCTTGCGGAAGAACTCGAACTGGCCGGCGTCGCCGAGCTGGTGGTTGATCGAATTCCAGCTTGCGCGGTAGTCGAACATCGTTCCATTCGCTGTCCAGTCGGTTTTTGCGATGATGCGCGCGGCCGGAGCGTCCACGTAATTGAGCGGCATCGCCGGCCGGGGATCGAATCCGCCGCTCGTGCTGTTGCCGAGAAGCATGAAGTAGAGGATCGACTGGGTCGAGCTCCAACTCCAAGGGTTGGTGATATTCGTCATCAGTCCAGCGGCTCCGCCGGGAACCGCATTAACCGAGAACCATCGTGCGACGGCGGCGTGAGTCGCCTGGCCCTGCTGCCCTTCGAGGAGCGATAGCAGCGCAAACGGCTGCATGACGTCCGGAGTGACGTATAGCCGAAGCAGGTCGCCGAAGCTGGCGTACTGATAGATCGGACCCAGCCAAGGCTCGGTCGCCGCGACCTGCGCGGTCGGGGTCATCGAGGCGAGATACCCCTGAACGAATCGATCCCATACAGGAGCGCCGATCAGCTTGATCTGTGGTCCCGAGTAGGCCGGGTTATTGAAACCTGCGGTCTGCAGGGCCAGGAGCTGACCGAGGATGTAGGCGAACGAGTGCCCGTACAGCATTCCCTCCGGAGGAAGCCCGCCGCTGGCGAGGCCGAACCCGGCGCCGTTTCCGGCGATTCCGTAGTCGGCGGCGACCGTTGCCGGCTCGCCCATCATCGCGTACATCTGGTAGAGCCAAGCGCCGTTGGCGTTCAGGATGTAGCTGCGGAGCGTGTTGCCCATCGCCGAAGGGGCAAGGCTCGCATTGATCACCGGGTCGTCGGCCGGGTCGAAGCTCAGCGCCATCATCGTGAGGAGGCGGGCGTGTCCCAAGTAGTAGTTGTTCGACGCCATTCGGTACGGCGCGTTGCCGGGAAGGAGCTGCGCGCTGTTCGTCGCACCGATAGGCACTGGGTGGTCGCCGTAGGCGGTGGAGGCGTTGAGACACGCGGTGGACCAGAGGAGGAACACCTTACGGATCGTCGCCTTGTCGGCGACGGTCAGGATAGGGTTGTTGCTGGCATCGGTCGCGCTATAGATCCAGTCGACGATCAGCGGCCACTGCTCGCCGCTTCCATTCGCGCGGTTGTAGGTGGCGAATAGGGGATCGCGGAAGGGCGCGCCCGCAAGCGTCCCGAGGGCAGCCTGATTCATCGCATGCATCAGGAGGTTTCGGGCGTACTGGGCATATTTGATCCGGTTGGCCGGATCCGGGTCGATGAGAGAGTTAAAGGCAAGGACGAGGCCGTACTGCTCGGTCAGATATCCCTGGTATCCCTGCGTGTCGCCGGGATCCGGATAGTTGGGGTTGGCTACTCCGCCGGGGAAGAACTGCGTGTTGTAGATATTCACCGCCTGGCTAAGCAGGGGCGCCATCCCTTGGGCATAGAGCGGGTTGGACGCGACCGCCCAGCCACGAAGTTTGGGTAGGTCCGCCTGCGTAATCCAGAGGCGAGGGTGGGTCGTTACCGGGAACGGAATCTGCGCGGCGGTCGCGTAGTTAGCCGTCACGGTTGCGGCGGCCGCGGGCATCGTGAGGGTGGTGGAAGGGGACGTGGCACTCTGGACGGTGGCGCCGGTCCACTTGGAGAACGTCATTCCGGCCGGCGGCGAATTCGCGGTAATGGCGACGGTCGTTCCGGCGGCGTAGGAGCCGCTTCCGGTCCCGCTGACGACGGTGAGCTGGTACTTGGTCCCGTTCGAGTAGTTGGCCGTAACCGTGGTGTTGGCAGCCGGCATCACTAGCGTGGTCGAAGAGGCCGTTGGGTTCTGGACGGTAGCTCCGGTCCAGTTGGTGAATGTGCTCCCCTGGGGAGGAGCGTTGGCCTGGATACTTACGGTCGTCCCCGCGGTGTAGCTGCCGCTGCCGGTACCGTTAACGACGTTAAGGGTGTAGGCGGTTGCGCCGCCGGCCACGGGAACGGTGATCGCATTGCTTACTCCCGAACCGGGATTACGAACCGTAAACGTGGCATTGGGCGCGGATGGCTGATATCCGGTCGCCTTAATGGTGGTGGAGGTTACCGAGGTCGTGGATAGCTGAACCGGCGAGCCGTTCGATGTGTCGACGACCGTGGCTCCCTGGACGAATCCTTTTCCGGTCAAGGTGACGTTGATCGTTCCGGTGTTCAACGGATTCGGAGAGACCGAGTCGAGGATAGGTCCCTTCGACAGGATGATCACGTAGGTCGAGTCCTTGATTCGGTTGTCGGTAACGCTGGAAGCGGTGATTTGAACCGGGTTTTGGCCCGGAAGAGTTACCGGAGCCTTGTAAAGTCCGGTTGTAGAGATCGTTCCGGCGGCGGCGGATCCGCCCTTGATGCCACCAGCGGACCAAATCACGGCTTGGCTGGATAGGCCGGTTACGGTGGCGGAAAACTGGAGCGATTCTCCGACGACGACGCTGGGCGATTTGGGCGCGATGGTCACGCTTTGAGCCCAGATGACGCCGATCGGCATCATAAGCAGGGTCAAGACCAACCGAATTAACACTCGGCTCGCCAGACCACGTAGTGGTGTGCGCATATACAGACTCTCCTTTGAGGCCCGCACCAATCATGCGGAGACCTAACGGCAGAGTGATATCCAACCTCAGTGACCAAACCGTGACAACATCGTGACAAATGAAATCTGGGTCGATAGGCCCAGACGTGGAACTGGTCGGCGGCAGTGGATGAGCCGGAGACATGCATTGTCGTGCTCTCGCCGCGTCTGGTGTTCTTTGAATCCTTGTGCCCAAGATCGGGCAGCTCACCTTGTCGCCGGCAAACCTGGATGAAGGTTTTTTCGTTGTCATCAAGCCCGGAAACTAGTAAGAGGATGGAATGATCGACGTCTCCAACTTTACGGCCCTGTAAGGAGCCGCCCGGGCAATTGACCAACTCGACGGCCACGGGCAGCGCCAGGCGCTTGCTTTCGTGGAAGAACGCTGCCGGCTGGAACCACCAGCCGGCAGCGAAGAAAATCACTCCGACACCCAACCCAAACAACCGTCGCAATTTGTCGCCGGGGAGCAACTCGCCGATCTACTGGACGGAACGAGTTCCTGAAAGCAGCGCCAGACGATGGCGTTGTTTGCCGCCCGCTGGGGCGCGAAAGTTGCCGCTTCCTACAAGCGGCCCAGCCGTGGCTTTTGCGTCGTGCCGGAAAAATAGCAGCTAGGCAAGGCCGAGGGGGCTTGCGCCCCCTCTTTGACGTGCTTGAGACACGCCGTGGCGTGAGACGTTCCATGGTAACACGTCTGGCGCTTGAACTGCGATCCCGCAAGTAGAGTTACACCCCCCTCTAAATTTTCTTAGAGATGGGTATAATCCTCCTTACCGGAGGGCTATAAGGAGACGCTCACCGAAAGAGACGACATCCTAAGGAGATCGCAATAACCGTCGCTATGCTCCTCATAGCCATTACGTGGAGAAGCAGGCCGCCCGTACGCGAGTGAGTCAGGATTCTCCCGGAGGCTGAAGCGTAAAGGGTTACGCCGTGGCGTGAGACACCATCGAGCGCGTTCCAAGTGCAGGGGTTCGAGTCCCCCGGCCTCCGCTGAAAAGGACGACAAGCGATGAAACTACCCATAGGACCTCCATCGAAAAAACGTGATCCCGCTTCACGGTGGACAACCAAACTCGTCAAGAACGGCTGGACGCCGATCGCGGATGATTTTCTCGCCCACTATACCGATCTCGTGCCGCAAATAACCTCCATGGAAGCTATGCTGATCGTGCATCTCATGCAACATAAGTGGGACGCCAAGGCTCCCTATCCGGGATTTGAAACGCTGGCCAAGCGAATGGGGATGACGTCGACGGCGGTTCGAAACCACGCCCGCAGTCTGGAGAAGAAGGGGTATCTAAAGCGCGAACCGCGTGTATCCCAAACCAACCGCTTTCACCTCGATGGTTTGTTTCGAAAGCTTGAGGCTTATATCGAAGCTCATCCGCCGAAGCAGAAACGCTCTGAATTTAAACTGGATTTGAGCGCCTTCGAGTAATTAGTGTGGGTTAGGGCCATCTGCATTAGGGAAAGGCACTCTGAAAAGACCGCGAAAAATCTCCGGTAAGTTTACCGAGGGCATCCGAATTGCACCCTGTGTTCATCTTCTAGAAGGTCAAAAACGGACAGGATATTCTAGCGAGCCTTGGCTCTTCAAAATAAGAAATCTTTTTAAGCATGTGGTAACAACATAAAACTGTCCTGATTTCAGAGTCGAAATTCAGAGCGCCGCAATGGTCAAATCTCGCGTCCCGATTTGCGACCCAGAGGTAACGAATTCCGGTCACAGATGAAGACTACAATCCACAGCAGGGTGAAGGCTTCAAAAACCGCTGGAAGATGAGTGACGAACTGTGGTGTTACGAACATGATTTGTCCTCTGTAGCTGAGCCAGTGTTAGAGCATTGGATAGCTTTATTCTTAATACACCTTTGCACTTTGCATCGGGGATTTTTACGTCTGTACTGTCAATCGAGCCCCGTCTAAGAAGCCGCTGCCGCTTTAATTATTGACAAGGTGAAGGGAAAGATATTTTCCCCTTCACCGGTTGACGAGTTGGACGAGCTTAACGCCGGCCTTGCTTTTTCCGCGCTGAGATCGCGAGTTGAATATTAGCGAACGCTACTAAAATCAACGCAATCAACGTTAGGATTTGACTTATTTCAATCATATTAATTCCCTCCTGCTTATATTATTGCCGTTATAATCGAGTTTTGAAGAAATATTCTGTCCGAGTTGTAAATCACGTAACGCTACTACCTAGTGGATTATTACACAGTAAGGGTACGGGCTACTCCAACACTTCTGGAGAGGCTTTTTGGTTTCCACCTGTTGCAACTCTGCGATCCAGTCGTCGACCTGCTCCGGCATTCGTTCGTAGTCGGGTTCGATTATCGCCAAGCGCATTCCCCGCAGCCCGATAAGGGCCGCCAACCTCACGCGCAGCGAATTTGAGTTTTCGCTAGGTGGGGCGTTTCCCATCTTCCACGTTGTCGCAGGCACGCGAGGAAGGCAAGAAATTTCATAATCAGCGTGGTTAGCGTGGCACGGGCAGGCCGCCCGAGAACGAAACCTCTTGCCCTCCTCGTCTAAACCATATTGGGCCTCGAATTCGTCGCAGGCTGGGCCAACGGGCCGCGGAGATGGAGTGTGGACTCGATCTGAATTAGACGACGTGGATGGTGCGAGTGGACGGCCGACTATACGTTCAACTGATGCATCATGTTCTTGTGAACCGATTCCGACTTGCTTCCTCTGCCGCCTTCGTCGCCCTTGCCGCCACGGCGGGAGCCGATACGTGGACCTTCGTTGTGGCGGGAGATGGGCGAACGAACGATAAAACGCCTGACTTTTCGGGGATCAATCTTCCCATCCTCAACAAGATGGTCACCGCAATCAAGGCGGAGCATCCCCGCTTCATGCTTTTTACCGGCGACCTTGTCCACGGTGTCTACGGTCTGGTTAAGGCGCCCGTAGATGAGCAACTCGACCGTTGGAAGAAAGCGGTCGCGCCGCTCTACGGGGTGGCGATCTACCCGGTTCGCGGAAACCATGAGACGTACGGCGACAAAGATGGGAAGATCTGGATGAGCAAGATCAAGCCGATCATCGACGCTGGAAACGTTAGCTACTTCAAAGGCGAAGAGGGGTACAGCTACAGCTTTGCCACCCGGGATAAGTCGAAGACCGTGGTCATCGCCGTCGATCAGTTCATCCACGAGCATCGGGTCAACCTCGATGAGCTTAAGCAAACGCTCGAGAAGGCGAGGAAAGCGCGCGCGAAGAACATCTTCGTCTTCGCTCACGAAATGGCGTTCACCTGTACCGCTCACGGCGACGACGAGAATATGTCGAAGTTCAAGGAGGATCGCGATAAATTTCTCGATCTTCTGCAGCGTTACAGCGTCCGATACTTCTTCGCCGGGCATGACCACGCGTACGATTGGATGGAAATCAGGACCCCCCGGTGGCCGTCTAACTACACGCTCAATCAGATCGTCGCCGGTACCGCGGGAGCGCCGTTCTATACCGATAAAGGTTACTTCGGCGACCACGGCGCCTATGAGCTCAAGCGAAAGGAGCACAAGGACAGCACCTACGGATATCTGCTCGTGACGGTCGACGATAAGAAGGGCGTCACCGTCACCTTCAAAGAAATCCCGCAATAGAGCTCAGGCGGACTTACGCCGCCGATAGACGTCGGGTTCATTGCGCGGCTTAAATGCGAGTAACCTTTTGGCATGGGTCAGATCAGGAGACTTCTCCGCATCGCCAGAGCAAGGAGACGCCGGTCGGCGATGTTCTTGCTGGTGGCGTTGCTGGCGTGGTGCTCGGCGGCCCAGTTCTTGGTGAGGACCCCGGCCGGGGTTCAGTGTCCGACTGCTTCCGTCCAATTGCTTTCCGTGCCGATCTTGTCCCCTTGCGGACACGTGATCGGCAAGGAAGTGAGGCCGCCAAAGCCGGGGGAAAAGGGATTCCTCCAGTGCCGATGCGCAGAAAAACGCTCGGGGCCGGCCACCACACTCGATAGTTCGCCGCCCCCGCCAATGGTTGCGGCGTCGCCGTTCACTCTCGTCATCCCGGACCCTCTTCCTGAGAACTCCGCCCCGCGCACGTTGATTGCCAGGCTTGTCGCCGTGGCCCTTCCGCCCCCCGTACGACCTCCGCTTGCGGCATAGCCAGCGTTCTGCTCGCTTTTCGTCGCGCCCTCGCGCGCCAACCGCCGGTCCTTAGGAGGGATTTCACTTGCGCAAACTCGCCTTCACGCTCATCGAGCTTCTCGTCGTCATTGCCATCATCGCGATCCTCGCCGCCATCCTTTTCCCCGTGTTCGCGCAGGCAAAGGAAGCGGCCAAGTCCACCGCGTGCCTCAGCAACTCTAAGCAGCTCGCCCTTGGGCTCACTCTTTACGCCAACGACGAGGAAGACCGGCTTCCGGCCGCAACCGAGCACGGCGGCGGCGACGGTACCGGAGAGCTCACCGGTCAGACCTGGCTCGACACGGTACAGCCCTACATCAAAGCGCGCCTCCTGTACCGCTGTCCGACCGACGCGTCTCCTCTCTGGAATCGGAGCGAGGATCCTCGCCTGACAAGCTACGGGATCAACGCGTACGTCACCTACAACCACGAGCCTTATTTCGGCCCAGCTCTGTCGTCGTTCACGCATCCGGCGGAGACGGTACTGGGGGCGGAGCTCGCCGACAGTGTGGATGAGGACCACTTCATGCCGATGTACTGGGGGAATCCTCCCCGGCTCGTCGACTCCGATAAGCAGGACGAACAGTGGGATGCCGAGTCGCGACTTCCCAAGGCGCTCGCGATCAAGCGACACCACAACGGGGCCAATTATCCGCTTTCCGACGGACATGCCCGGTGGATGCGGTTCGAGCAAACTTGGCGGCAAGATGCCGGACAGCCCCCGGCGGTGGATTTCTACGACCCGCTCCGCCCCTGATCCTCCGTACGTAGTCGATCGATCGAAAAGGCTGGGCCCTGTTGTGTCCCGTTAATCTCTAGGTTGGATGCCTCCAGCGTTGGAACAACGCGTCGTCTGGAGGCTAACCTCCTCCTCATCCATATCGCATCGAAAGCGACCTGATGCGTACCGCCGGTCAATCTATTCAGGAGACCCAGACATTCACGTCAAAGCAAATCAACTCCGCGGCCCATCTGCCTCTCGGTCGAGGCATTCAAAGATTTCCGCGTTTGTCATCGCCGGCATCTGGCGTCCGGAGAATGGAACGGCCACCGGTATGGGCTCGCTACGACCATAGGTTTCATTTTGATCTCGGAGCCCCTTCTCAATGAGATTCGCGAGGAGATCATTGAGCTCGACTCCTTTGAGTGCCGCAGCGGCCTTCGCGCGCCTTAGCAACTCGTTGGGAAGTTCGATCACCGTTCTCACGACTCTAGTCTTACTCCCGAATGGGCATCAAAGCATAAGGCGCTTATCAGACCCTACACGCTCGCGAGGAGTACGATCCAGACGTGGGTTCCGTTCTTGAGGCCGTGAGCGAGGCCGACCATGTTGCCGGGGGCGGGATCCTGCTTGGCCCAGGCGGCGTTGAAGCCGTCGGGATCGGTCGTCGTGAGGCAGACCGCTTTTAGCGTTTTCATTTGGAACTGACCGGCGGCGAGGCGGCGCGAGGCCTTCGACTGAATCTCTTTTGCGGCGAACTTGCCCGCGAGGTAGTCGGTCATCAGAGCATCAGCGGCGTTACCCAGGGTTCCATTCTCCGCAACCCCCGCTGGGTCCACTTTCAACTGGGCTTCGTGAACCACATAGAACATCGTGTCCAGGTAGCGGACCGGAGGGGTGTACTCCACGGGAGCGGCCGGCGGAAGCGGATCGGAGGTCGCTTGGCCGGGCTTCATGTAGGCAGGGAGAGTGTCGCCGAACGCCTTCAGAGCGGAGTAGTACGCCAGAACTGCCGGTACATATCTGCGGGTTTCCGGGATTCTTTGCCAGGAGCCGTCCGCCACGTGGCGAGGACCGGCGTTGTAGGCGGCGAGCACCTTGCGCAGGTCGCCGTTATATCGGATGGAGTGGCGCGAGAGTAGGGAAGCGCCGCCCCGGATGTTCTGATCCGGATCGAACGGCTGCATCACGCCGTAGTCGGAGCAGGTCGCGGGCATCAACTGCATCAAGCCCATGGCGCCGGATCGAGAGACCGCGTTCGGGTCGCCCATGCTCTCGACCGCGATCACAGAAACGATCAACGCGGGGTCGACGGCGAACTCGTCGGCATGCTCTTTGATGGCGTCGGCAAAAGGCCGGGTTGCGGCCTCCGCGCGGGCCCGCAGATCGGCCTGGCGGCTCGTGGGTATGGCTTGGGACAATGCCGAAGCGACGACGCCGAGGTGAATGAGGGTGATAACGCCGGCGACTGCGGACCGCTTCTGCATGGTTGCTTCCTACGGCCCTCGAGCGCTTCCGCGCTCCCGGCCAACAGCTATCGTACCCAAGGTTGCGCGCTCTTCCGCTACGACAACTGCCAACCCGTACCCACGCCAAGCTTGTCCGGCTGCAGCGCTAAGACCGCGTCCCGGTTGGCGATGAACCAGTCGTGGAACGCGTCGAGCTTGGTCTGGCCGTCCGAAATTTTCGCTTTATCGTTCTTGGGCATCCCCTCGATGAGCTCGGCCAGCCCTTGTTGAAGTTCGGTGACTGCGGCTCCCGACCCGGGTAAAGCCTGCTCGAACTTTTGGGCGTCGAGCTGACTGGCGTCGCTCTTCATGCGGTAGCAGAGATTCAAGAACTCGGTCGAGGTTTTGGAGCGGGGCATCTCCTCGAACTCCGCCGAACATATCTCCATCCGCAACACCGGCTCCGGCGGCCGAAGCGCCGTGCCTCCGCACCCCGAGACCGAAACCCCAGCTATCAGTAGGGGCACCGTCACCTCCATAGCGATTCGCTTAATTAAACGGATTGCCGAAAAAGCCCAACCCCTTCCCGCCGCGGGAGGGGTCGGTGAGTCCCGAGGCACGAGGGCGAACCGGGGGAGAGGGATTAACCGATCACGGAAGAGTCCTCCAGTGACGGTCTTAGACCACGAAGACACGAGAGAATTGTCGGCGAATCATCACGGCTTCTCCATTTCGAAAACCGGGCAATGAGGGACGAAGGGGAGGCGAGCTCCGATCGGGACGACGATCGCGTGGTCCCGGCGGGAGCGGAAGCGGTCGCATTCCGCGTCGGTAATGATAAGGATCGGGCCGTCTTTGGGAAAATCCGCGGCTCTTTCCAGGAGGTCGATTCCGGGCTGGAGAACCGTCCCGCCCCGTCCCCGCACGCGCACCCGTCCGGCGATCGCCTCGGGCGGAAGATATCCCTCGTCGTAGGTTGCGGCGTCGCAGAAGATGAGCCTTACGAACGGGACTTGCCGCGACATCGCATAGCTGCTGACCGTTCCCAAGGCCTGAGCAAGCATGCTCGCACTCATCGAACCCGAGGTGTCCAACACGACGCCAAACGTTCGCTCTAGAGCCGATTCGGGAATTTCAACGACGCGGGGACGCGGAATATCCGGCGTGGCAGACTGACGCCGGCTTGCCCGACTATAAGTTCGGCGGCTTTCTAATGGGCCAAAGTAGCCGTCGAACCATTGGGCGAGCCTGACGTCCCAGGGGATCGGCGGCACGGAGAGCGCTTCGATCTCTTCAACCAGCCCTGCCGGCAACAACCCGCGCGGTTTTTGTTGGTGTAGCGACAGCCCTTGCGCCAACGCCCTTCGATAGAAGTCGTCGAGATCGACACTTGCCCCTCGGAGGCCGTCGGCCGGACCGAGGATGTCGCAAAGACCGACTCCCCGGACGGTCGCGAGCTTTCGGTAGGTCCGGATATCCCGCACGATCCGGTCGTAGATCGCCTCCGCGTTCAGCCCCTTCAACTCGGGGTCGTGCAGCCCGCCGAACGAGGGGATGGCTCCAACCCCCATTTCCAGCAGCCATCCGTTGATCACGAAGTCGCAGGCGACATTCCATAGGAACGGGTCGCGCCCGGCACACCGCTCTTGATGCCGCAGTCCAACGTGCAGGATCTCGTGGGCGATTACGAACCGGCACTCGAGCTCGTCCATGGCCGCCGCGGGATTCATAAAAATCTCGCGGGCGGCGGCGTCCACGGCCGCCACCGCGATATTAAGGCGCTGACAGATCTTGGGGTCTTCGACGAGGGTAAAGGCGGCGGCCATCGCACCGAGGAGGGGGAAACTGGAGAGGAACCACTTCTGGGCTCTCTGAGCGGTGGTTACGGTCTTCTTCGTGGCGGTCCTATATCCGGCGGCGATCTCCACCGCGTCTTCCACCGCTTGCACGAGCCCTCGAGCGAGAATTGTCGGGTAATGGGTCGCGCCGTAGTACCAACTCGACCGGGGAGGTCCATCGAAGATCATGTCCGGTCCCTCACCCCCCATCCCACGCTCGAAGATCTCGGGCGGAACTCCGTTTTGCTTGAAGTTCCGATAGATCGCTTCCTCCGAGCCTCCCGGCAATCCAATCGGAAGAAACGGCGAGGCGCCCGCCTTGAGGTCGTTGAGGAACCGTTCGATCACGACGTCGCAGGCGGCTTGCCAGGTGCGGTCGCCCTCGCGATCGATCGCGAAGTGGTCGAAGCCTAGATGTAAGACGCAGTGCGCGAGAACGTACGCCCACTCTTTCGGCTCGCCGCGGCGACTTGGATGAACGTCGATTCGCCCACTCTGATATACGATCGCCCATCCGTCGCGCGGGCATTGGCTCCGCTTATCCCGGATGATTTCGACTCGCGAAAGAAGCGCGTTGCAAATCGGAAGTCGCTTTGCAATTTCCAGTCCCGCAAAGTAGGCCGCGGCAGCCGGGTCCATCTTGGGAGGACCGCTCTTCTGCTTAGCCATCGCGCTTGGCCGCCAATCGCGGAAGATCGCGGATCAGCTCGACCACGAACCAACCCGGCAACGCGCCGCCGTCTCCCTCGGAGACCACCATCTGCGCCAGTTCCATGGAGATGCCCGCCAGATCGGTGATCAGCCCCTTTCCTCGGATCGCGAGGTCCTGGGTTGTCGCGGTAAGCCGTCCCTTCTCTGGCGGAAGCTCTTTCACGAGCCGGCCTCGTAAGCTCTGGGCCAGGAAGTAGAGAACGTCACGGTCTTCCGGCTTGTCCGGCCAGCGCATCTCTCCTCTTAGGATCGCCGTAAGGCGATAGCCGGAGTTGTTCTGCTTGACGAACGCCTTGAACTGCCCGGCGTGGTGCGGGGTGAGGCAGCCGAAGGCGAGAACCTCGACCTGATCTTCCGAGACGTCCTCTCCGTATTCCCGAAGCGCATCGCTCAGCATGTGCCAGGAGCGTGGGGTGGAGAAAGGCTCCTCGTGTTTGGGCGGCTGGCTCCAGAGGTGGTCGGGGCGCGTCTGAATGTATTCGAGCACCCATGGGTGAATCTGGTTAAGTCCCGCCCACTCCAACCATTCGCGGTGCGAAACCCTTAGGTGGACATGCACCATGCGGTTGAGCAGCGCCGATGGCATCGGCTTGACGATGGCGCTGTCTTGCGATCGGTTTCCCGCGCCGATGACGACCGAGCCAGCGGGCATCACGTACTCGGCGATCCTTCTCTCGTGCACCAGCGAGTAGAACGCCTTCATCACCTCGTGCGAGCAGGCGTTCAGTTCGTCGAGGAACAGGCAGTAAGGTTCCGTCCGGGCAATCTGCCGCGGCGGTCGGAAGACGCTGCACCCATTCTCGATCTGAGGAACTCCGATCAGGTCCTCGGGCGCGAGCTGACTCCCGAGCAAGGAGACGCACGGCAGCCCGACCTCGGCCGCGAAGGCCTGGACGAGGGAAGATTTGCCAATCCCCGGCGGTCCCCACACGAACACCGGTCGAGAAACCGCCACGTGCAGCAAGAACTCGGGCAACTGGCCCTGAGTTAAGGTAACCGCTGCATTCATTACGATAGGTCCACTATTGTACTTCGACCATCCGTCCGAGATCCTTGACGGCCCGGAGCGCGGTCGTCCCGACCGCACCTCGGACCACGGGCGTCTCGCCCGTCGCGGAGCATTGGAAGGATACAGCGCTCGCGGGCTCGCTGATGGAAAGCGGTGACAGGCCACCGCAGTCTAAACGGATACTAGTAACATCGAGTCACGATGAGTCGCCTTCTACTTTCGATCTTCGCCCTCCTCGCTCTTGCCGCGGCCGCGTCCGCGCAGACGCTTGGGCCAGCGAAGGGGAATTTGGTGATCGTTGGGGGCGGGGCGATGGGGCTCGAGATTTGGGCGAGATTTATCGAGTTGGCGGGCGGCGTCGATAAGGCGGAGGTGGTGGTTATTCCCACGGCGGGAATGAGTGTTCCGGACGATGGGAAAACGCCGGAGACGAGAACGCCGGATGTATTGAAGCGACTTGGAGTGACGCACGTCACGGTGCTCCACACCACCGACCGCAAGGTCGCCGACTCCGAAGAGTTCGTGGCGCCGCTTAAGACGGCGACGGCGGTTTGGTTCGATGGCGGAAGGCAGTGGCACCTCGCCGACTCCTACCTCGGCACCCGGACTCAGAAGGAGTTCGACGCCCTGCTGGAACGCGGCGGCGTGGTGGGCGGCTCGTCGGCGGGGGCCACCATCCAGGGCGAATACCTTTGGCGCGGCGACACTTCGGGGCCGGAGAAGGGAGAGGGGGACCACACTGTCGGCTTCGCGTTCCTGAAAGGTTCGGCGATCGACCAGCACATCCTGGCCCGGAACCGGCAGTTCGATCTGATCCCTTTCATCGAGAAGCATCCGAACTACCTCGGCATCGGCATCAACGAGGGGACGGCGATCGTGGTGCATGGAGACCAATTCGAGGTGATCGGGGCGAGCTACGTGGCGATTACGGATGCGAGGCAGTGGCAACCCGACGCAAAGTCGCCGAACGATGCCGCGCACAAGGGGAAAATCTACTTCCTCGGTAAAGGGCAGAAGTTCGATCTGGCCAGCCGGAGAATCGTCGCTCCGCGCCGCCAGGGATGATGCGCTTGGCCTAACTTACTAAAGTGCAGGGGGCACTCTTCCTAAGGAAGAAAACGGGATCGTCGCTGTGGCGGAGATCAACAGCTACACTTCTTAACTGTGCGTTTTACCGAGGCCCTAAAGCGGGACTTTCTGATCGGGGACGGGGCCAACGGCACCTGTCTGGCCGAACGTGGATTTCATCGGCAGCCGTACGATTTAGCCAACCTTCAGGCGCCCGATCTTGTCCGCGAAGTGCATCTCGAGTATTTCGACGCCGGCGCGGACTTCGTTGAAACGAACACGTTCCAGGCAAACCGGATCCGTTTGGTCGACCTGACCGTCGATGTCCGCGAGCTGAACCTCGCCGGCGCCCGTTTGGCCCGCGAGGCGGCGGGCGATCGCTTGGTGCTGGGCGCGATTGGACCTTGCGGCAAGCCGATGGAGCCGATCGGGCACATCACCGAGGCCGAGGTCGGCGAAGCGGTCCGCGAGCAGGCGCAGGCGTTGGCGGACGGTGGAGTCGACGGCTTCATCCTTGAAACCTACACCGATATCTGCGAGCTAAAGGTGGCCGTCGAGGCAGTTCAGCAGGTCTCCTCTCTGCCGATCATTGTCAGCAAGGCGTACATCGAAGATGGCGAGATGCTCGCGGAAGGGCTGCCGGTTCGGTGCACGAAGGCGATGGGGGAGTTGGGCGTCGCCGCGGTGGGCGCCAATTGCATCGTCGGACCGCAGAGGATGCTCGACTTGGTGAGGCAGATCGCCGAGTCGACCGAGCTCCCGATCATCGCCTTCCCCACGCCCGGTCTGCCTCAGCTCGTCAAGGGACAGATCGTTTACGACACCTCGCCGGAGTACTTCGCCAAGGCGGCCTCGCGCCTGGTGGAGGAGGGGGCCAAGATCGTCGGGGGGTGCTGCGGCACCACGCCCGCGCACATTCGGGCGTTGCGCCGGGTGCTGGAGTCGGGCCGGATCAAGCCGAAGCCGCGGACGACGGTGGCGGCGGTAACGAAGGAACGCGCCCCGCTGGCGACGACGGAGCCGAGTGAGCTGGCGCAAAAGCTGGGCCGGAAGTTCGTCGTCGCGGTGGAGATGGACGTTCCGCGGGGACTCAATTTGAACCGGCTCCTCGCCGGCGCCCGCTCGCTAAAGATCTCGGGCGCGGACGTGATCAACATCTCGGACGGAGCGCGGGCGCGCCTTCGGATGAACCCGGCGGCGGTTTCGCAAATCATCCAAAGCCAGGTGGGGATCGAGGTCACGATGCATTTCTCGTGCCGGGACCGGAACCTGCTCGCGATACAGAGCGACTTGCTGGGTTGGCACGCGCTCGGTCTGCGAAATATCCTCGCGGTAACCGGCGACCCGGCCAACATCGGCGACTACCCCAGCGCGACGAGCGTGTTCGACATCGATTCGATCGGCCTCTGCCGGATTCTCAATCGCTTTAACGAGGGGATCGACTTGGCCGGCTACTCGGTCGGCGTCAAGTGCGGCTTCACGATCGCATGCGCGTTCAACCCGCGCTCCCTCGATCCGGTGCTCGAGCTCGACCGATTGAAGCGAAAAGTCGACGCGGGAGCGAGCGTGGTGTACACGCAGCCGGTCTTCGACGACGAGAGCGCCGATATCGCGGCCAAAGCGTGCGACGAGCTTGGGGTTCCGTGTTTGGTCGGACTGCTTCCGTTGCGTTCGGGCCGGCATACCGAGTTCATGCACAACGAGGTCCCCGGAATCCGAATCCCGGAGTGGCTTCGGCAACGAATGGCGGACGCCGAGAACGACGTGGACGCGGTCGAGATAGGCCTCGAAGAGGCGCAGCGGCTGGCGGTCCACATCAAATCGGTCGCCAAAGGGATCTATCTGATGCCGCCCTTCGGCAGCCACGCCATCGCCGAACGAGTCATGGCCGCCCTATGACGCCACCGAACCATCGCATCGGCTCTCAGCCGATGTCCTAGCCCTTGGCTTGATACCGTTTAGTTAAGGTGACACGGGCTGGAACCGCCCGCGCCACCGTTGGTGACCGCTTTTGAACAATCGGAATGCGCCCCTGCCATAAACTGCAGCCCGGAACGGGCGACCTCCAAAAGCGAAGGGCGCAGCCCTGGTAACGGAAACACCGACAATGAAGAGCTGAAGGGGCGATCTAATCCCAGACGTACTTCTCGTCGAACTCGATGCCGCTCTCAGCGAAGAACTTTCTCATCTCCTCTTGAAAGGACAGCGTTCGGTGGTGCGCCTCCTGGTTCTGGATGTACGACACGACACCCCCGCAATGGACCGGATCGACAGAGAACGCCGCGTATCCGCTTTGCCAAGCGAAGTCTCTGAGGTACGGCCTTTTCGTCTTAAGCCAACTCGACGAGCTCGTCTTGACATTGCCGATCGTCGAGGCGAGGGTTTTCGTTCGGGAAAGCTGAAATAGGACGTGGATGTGGTCGAGATATCCTCCCACCTGGATGGAAGGCGAACCATCGTTTCGGAGCACGGCGATAAGGTAAGGAAAGAGCTCTTCTTGGACGTCGCTGGTCAGAACCGGCCGACGGTCCTTTGTGCTGAACACGGCGTGGACGAGCACGTTGGCGAGACTCTGTGGCATTTCGCCGATTATATCGACGTCTGGGATTAGACCGCCCTTTCAGGGCTCGGGTTCGCGCGCAACTGTAACCAGGGCTGCGCCCTTTGCTTTAGGAGGTCGCCCGTTCCGGGCTGCAAGTCATTGGCATCGACCAATTGGGTTTACATCCACCATGTTTGGTGGTCCCGTAGCCCGGGGATAATGGTCACTGACAAATTAGGTTTACGTTTCCCTTATCTGGTTTCGCCCGTAGCCCGTGGCTTTAGCCGCGGTTCAAGGTTCTACCGGGGATAAATCCCTGGGCTACGGGTGAACCTTTGTTGTCAACTTATTTGGTTGATGACCGTTATCGCCGGGTTGCGAGAACTTGTAGTGTTCATCGGCTGGGAGCCGATGCTACGTGAGGCTAGATGAGGGTGGCCATTGGTGCTTCTTCGCGGGTGGGCACGAACTTTTCGGGCGTTGCGGTCTCGGGCATTTCGATGTTGCGGAAGCGGCGGTCGAGGAGGCCGAGGAGGCAGGAGAGGGACATGCCTGAGCCCATCAGCATGAACGCGATTTCGACTCCGGTTCGGGCTACGATCAGGCCCGCCAAACCCATGCTGATCGGCATGACGCCCACTGAGATCATCTCGCGTACCGCATTGACTCGTCCCCGATAGGCGTCGGGAACGGAGAGCTGGACGTAGGTCGTGATCGGGACGTCGGCGATCGGGATGGCCAGCCCGGCGATTACGTTCCACAGGATGAACAGTGAAACGTAGGGGCTGAACCCCATCAACCCGACGGTGACTCCCACGAGCGCCAAACCGATGCAGAATCCGCGGGCCGGGTACCGGGGTTTGAGCCGGCCGGCGTAGCTTCCCGACGCGACCATACCGGCGACGAACGCGAACTCGAACCAGGCGATCGTCTGCGGCTTACCGCCGAACCACTTATCGTTCGCCGCCAAGTAGACCACAAAGAACGGGGCGACCGACAGCCGGAAGACCGCGAGCAGGATGGTCAACACTACCAAGTCGTGCCGCGAGCGCAGGTATCCGACTCCGTTCTTAAGGTCCTGCCAAACATGCGTTTCATGCGCGTCCTTTCGATTGGGCATCACTCTCGGTAGGCGTCCGATGAAGTAGGCGGAGACGAAGAACGAGACGGAGTTCAGACCGACCGTCGTGAGATAGAACAAGCTGGGCGAGAGCGCGAAGAGGAGGCTCAGCACCCCGGCGGTGAGGCCGAGACTGATGAGCTGCATCAGGTTCTGCGTGGTCATGCTCAGGGCGTTCGCGCTCGTCAATTGGGCGGCCGGTACCAGCGACGGAATTGCGGCGCTCTTGGCCGGCATGAAGAAAACCCGGAACGACGACAGGAAGAACGGGACCATCAACAAAGTCGGGACCGCCGGTTTACCGAGCACTGCGATGGAGGCGCTAAAGAGGACCAGCGCGCCGCCGCTTACGACGTCTGAGACCAGCATGATCTTCCGCCGGTCGATCCGGTCGGCGAGCACGCCGGCGTAGGGGCCGAACAGCAGAAACGGCAACGTCTCGAGCGCGCCCACCGCGCCGACCATCGCGTCGGACCCGGTGACCTTCTTCACCATGAACATGAAGGCCACGAAATAGAACGCGTCGCCCATCTGCGAGATCGCCTGGCCAAGCCAGAGATCGCGGAAGGCGCGAACGCGCAAAACATCGGGATACGGAATACGCACGGTTAAAAAACTCCTTCAGAGGTCGGGACGGGTGGCGAGTCGTGGCCACCAGAGTCTCAACGAGCGGCGGTGGCGGCCGCTAAAGAAGGAGCGCGTGCTTCATGAAGTACAAAGTATGACACAAAAAAGCCCCTGCCACCGGGAGGGGTCCGGGGAGGGGCGGGTTTAGGGTTGAGGGTCGGTTGTCTTTGCCTAGGCCGTCTTAGCCATGGCGCGCTGGAGATCTTCCAGGGCGCGGGCGGCGACTACGCTTCCGGCGGTTCGCTGGTCCATTAACCAGCGGAGGGCAACCTCATCTCCGAGCCGGGCCTTGGCCACGGCGCGGGTGATAGCCGCGCAGTTCACTGCGCTATTCGGCATCGGTCGCTCCATTAAGGTATTCATTTCTCTTCAGTCTCCTTCTCTCGTATCGAACGGGTTATTCCGTTTTGGGTCGTGTTCGTCTAGGCGGCGATCGGTTCGGCGAGGGCGACGGTGATCTCGCGCTCGAGCCGGTGGCCGACGAATTCGCTGAGGTGGACGCGCT
This sequence comes from Fimbriimonas ginsengisoli Gsoil 348, assembly GCF_000724625.1. Taxonomy (GTDB): domain Bacteria; phylum Armatimonadota; class Fimbriimonadia; order Fimbriimonadales; family Fimbriimonadaceae; genus Fimbriimonas; species Fimbriimonas ginsengisoli. The sequence continues at coordinate 2,313,486 of NZ_CP007139.1, forward strand.
GAACGCTCGGTCGGCTGCTGAGCCGCATCAGATACGCGCCCAGTTCCGCCGCCTCATCGGCGGTTAGGAAAACGCCGATATCGTTCAGGCTTCGGTTGGTCTCGTAGTCCATGATTCGCATTGCTTTTCTCTCTCTGCGATAACGTGTACCGTATTCAGATGTTCTGAGGTTCCACTAAATTTTATTTTTAGGTCCACCGGCTCAAAATAAATAAATCAAGGGCTGGCTACATAAAATGTAGCCAGCCCTTGGTCCCGCACCGTAGAGTTCAGCGCCGGATTTGTGCTAAGACACTGTTGAAACGGCTAGCTTTTGCCGCCGTTTCTCCCGTTTTCCTTTTTCGCAAAACGGAACCGGTTTGGTTCCATCTTCCGCATTCGTGCGCCAGAACGCCGCGTCCCGTCAAAAGTTCAGTGGGCTCTATGACGCCGCTATCGAATCCGCCAGACCGTCTTTAGCCAGCGCCGCTGGATCGAGCGACTCTGTTTGTGCCAGAAGCTCATGTAGCCGAACGGGTGCCGGTCGGCGTATCGGTCGAACTTCTCCAGGTAGGCAAGCTGCCGCCAGTAGACGAGGAACTTGGAGTAGAGGTGAGCGTGGAAGATGTACGGCTCGACGTACTGAAGGTCGTAGCGGCGGCAGAGGTAGCGGCATTCGGCGCGGCGGACGTCCATTCGAAGGCGGCCGACGAGGCCGACGGCGGAGTTGTGGAAGTTCTCGGTGTCCGGCGCCACTCGACCGATGCCGGTTTTGGCGATGGCAAGCCCGATGCACGGCTCGTCGGCGATGACCCCTTTGCTGTGGCGGTTCGCGTTCCGACGCCACCCGATCTCGTCGTAACGTTCGCCGATGGCGCGGGCCTCTTGAATGAGGCGGGCGGTTTCGGGAGTCCGCTCGTAGTAGAGAAGGCCGCCGTTGAACTTGGGAAGCGAGGAAACATGCTCCGCCGCGAGGACCTCGCGCACATCCTTGTCGTACCACTCCCCATCCGTAGCCTGGATTCCCTGCACCCCAAAGGAAGCTCCCTCGAATGCATCGAAAATCGGATCGAGCCGCTTGAAGACGAGCGAATCGCCGTCGATGAACAGGATTTTCTGGGCGTCGGTCACTTCGAGGGCATAAAGCTTCGCCCAAAAGGTTTCCTCGCGCGCCACCGATTTGTGGATGACTAGGTCGAAGTGGCGTCCCCAGTCGAAGCCGTCGATATCCGTCAGGATCGCTCTCGGCGTGGTGTCACCGATCAGCGATAGGGATCGCCCAAGCCCCATCGCCATCTCGCCAAACCGGCGAGCCCCAAAGGCCAGGGTAAAGACGAGCCGATCGGACACGAAAGCTAGGTTACTTGGTCGGCCAGCTTCTTCGGAGCGATCAAGAGGTACGCCTGACGCACGATGTCGCCGACCTCGTCCCAGTCGACCGGCACGTCCAGGTAGACGCCTAGCCATCCTCGCACTCCGACGTAGGGTGGCTTGAAGAACTTCGCGGGCTCCGCCGCGATCATCGCCTGCTGCATCTCCGGCGTACACGCGCACCAGAAGGCCAGCCGGTCGTCGTGGTGATGGTCGGCGAACATGACGAAGCTCTTCTTGACGAACCAGGTCGGCTCGCCGTGGCTCAGCTTCTCGGTCACCCCCGGCAGCGCCAAGCAAAGCGCCCGGATTCTTTCGACTTCGTTGGGCATGCGTGATCTTATCGTAATTAATCCGGAGCCCCCTCTCCCTCCTCCAGATGTTTGTGCTGGACGAGGGAGAGGGGGTTGGGGGTGAGGGAGAGTCTGGCGTACCTTCGGTACACCAGGTCACATGGGCGGGCCGCCATGATACACACGGGCAGGCTGCCCGTGCCACTTAGGGGGCGTCGGCGGTGAAGACGTAGCGGCCGGCTGGGACGTGGTAGACGCCTTCGGCGACGGATGTTGCCCAGGCGGAGCCGGTGACGACGCGGACGCTTTTGGCGTCGCTCGACGGCACGTAGATATCGGCGGTGCAGTTGGGCGGGACAAGCACCTCGTACGTGATCTGCTTACCTCGAACCTTCCAGTGACTCTCGATCATCCCGCGGACGGAGGCGAAGGTGGCATCCACCCACTTGATGTCGCCGACGACGGCGGGATGGAAGACGATGTGCCGGAACCCGGGGCCGACTTCCGAAGGGGCGATGCCGGCGAGGTCGTGATAGAACCACTCGTTAATCTGGCCGAGCATAAAGTGGTTCTGCGAGGAGCTCCGCCCGGCATCCCACGCCTCAGTGAGACTGGTGGCCCCCATCTTGAGCTGGTAGCCGTAGCCGGGGTGCTCGTCTCCCTTGTTCATGTCGAACACGACGTCCGAACGATCGCCGTCGGCCAGGGCGCGGAGCAGGTAGCGGTATCCCACGTCTCCCGCCGTGAGGGCGTCGCCGTGGTCGCGCACGTCGGCCACTATTTTGCCGAGGACGGAGCTTCGGTTTTCTCGTTCCGCTAGACCCATGACCAGCGGAATCGCATTGGCAGTTTGGGAACCGGTCGCGTAGTAACCCTTCGTCGGATCGTAGAACTCACGGTTAAAGGCGCTTCGAATCTCCGCGGCTTGCCGCTCTAATCGGACTGCGTCGTCGGCGAGCTCGAGGCGGCGAGCCACTTGGGCGAGGATTACGGTGTCTTGATAGAAAAAGGCGGTGGCGGTCAATGGAATCGGCGTGAGCTGGGCGTACCCGGGAGCGCCGGGGCCGAGGTCGTACCAATCCCCGAGACCGTGGGAGACGATGCCGTTCTTCGATTTGCCTTGCAGATACGCCACGTACCGTTTCATCCCGTCGTAGTGGCGTCGAAGCAATCCAATGTCACCGGTCCAAAGGTATTGCTGCCAGGGCACGAGCACGTACGCGCTCCCCCATTCCGGAGAGTCGCGGAAACCGCCTTGGAACACCGTGTACTCGGGAGCGATGTCCGGGATGAGGCCGCTCGCGAGCTGGCTGTCTGCCATGTCCGACATTCCCTTCTCGAAGAGGCGGGCGAGGTCGAATTCGTAGCGAAGCGCGGGGCCGTTTAGGTGGTACTGCTCCAGCCAGCCGAGCCGCTCCCGATGGGGGCAGTCGGTGAGAACGCTCACCATATTGCTCCGCTGCGCCCACCGCACCAGCGTGTGGATCCGGTTGAAGAGCTGGTTCGAGCAGTCGAAGGTGCCAACTGCGGGCGAGGCGGAATGGACGACGACCGCTTCGACGGTTTGGACCGTAGGAAGATCTCCGTTGTCCGCGGCGATTCGCTCCACCTGCAGGTACCGGCAACCGTGGTAGAAGAAGTGAGGGAAGTAGCTTTCCTTGCCCTTCCCGGCGAGGGTGTATTGCCAGTAAGCCTGTCCTCCGCCGACCGAGCTTCGGTCGACGGTTCCGTCTTCTTTCACAAGCTCCGCGGGGGTGATCCGGACGATGCTCCCCGCCGGTCCGGAGGCGACCAGAAACGGCATGAGTGAGGCATTCTGCCCCATGTCGTATACGTCGGTCGTCGAGGAAATCTCTTTCGAGCTCTTCGGCTTGAGGAGATCGAACGCATTGATCGGCGGGGCGGCCCGGTTGGAGCCGTGCAACTCTCCGCCCGGTCCTTTGATGATTCGGACCGGCTCCCAGTCACCGACGCCGACGCGTCGGCCATCGTAATCTTCGCCGCCATAGACGCTGGAAAATGTGATGGGACCAGGTCGGCATTGCCAAGTCTCGTCGGTTCCGACGAGGTCGGTGGTTCCGTCCGCATATTCCAGGCGGATCTGTCCAATCGCGCAGAGCGGACCGAACGAGCCGGTGAATTTTGTGTATCTTCCACCGTGTACCCGGTACATACCGTTACCCAGGAGGAGGTTGGCGATGTTGTCACCACGCCGAAGTTGGCGGGTGATATCGCGGGTGTCGTACAAACAGGTCTTTCGGTAGTTGGTCCAGCCCGGCGAGAAAGCCTCTTCGCCTACTTTGTCGCCATTGATCGCAAGCTCGTATTGGCCGAGGCCGCAGACATGGGCGAGGGCTCGGCGCAGGCCGGGACGAACTTTGAAAACCTTCTGCAGCTCCAGGGTCTCCTTTTCCGCGCCGGCGGCGGCAATCCATTTTGCCTCCCAATCGGCGGGCGAGAGCACGCCCATCGTCCATGTGGCGGGCGGGCTCCAAGGAGACGCTTTGCCGTGTTCGTCCCAAACGCGAACGCTCCAAGAGACGCGCTCCGAGGAGGACAGGGCCCTTCCGCCGTATTCCAGATTTATGGTCTCACCGGACGTCACCTGAAGGCTGTCCCAGAGGTCCGGCTTGGAAAGTTTTAGCGGCGTCGTTGCCACACGCACTTGATATGCCGTCTGCTTCGCCCCGTACCCGGCGGCTTCCAACTCCCAACTCAACCGCGGCCGCGTAGCGTCGATTCCCAGCGGATCGATCTGGTATTCGCACTTCAGGTGGATTGGAGTTATGGCAACGGCTCCCAGTGCAAGGAGCGAAAGCAAAGTCACGCCTAAAACTATGGCTCAAACGTAGCAAAGGCTCCCAGCCTGTGAACCTTGGAACCGCGATCAACCCATGTCCGGACAGACGTGCTACGTTGACAGGCCGTCGAAGACGAGGCCAAGCTTTTTCACCAGGCTCGCCGCTTCTTTCGCCAACCGGCCCGACTCACGGGGTTTGAGGGGGCGGATCGGGTCGATGGCGATCGAAGCTTTTTTCCCCTTGCGAATGAGTCGCCAGGTGGCGCAGGCGATTCCGTCGGAGAGGACGACGGCTTCCACTTGGCCGGCGATACGGAACACGTGCCGGTGGTGCTTCTCCGGGAGAAACAGAGTTTTGTCGCGGTGCGCCAGGATGAGCGGGTCGAACTTTGCGAGGAGCTTCACCCCCAGCGAGCCTTCCGGGATCGCGTCGAGCTGGCCGGGAAGGGCGAGGCGCTCTCCCTTCATTCCCTCGACCGTCAGCCGTTCGAGATCGCCCGCCTCGTTCAGCGCCAGCTTCGATTCGGCGGCGGAGAGTCCGGACCAGCGGTAGAAATCGGACAAGGTTGCCGGACCGAACGCCTCGAGGTATCGGCGCAGGAGGCCGCCCAGGTTTCGCGGCGCCTCGCCCGGTTCGAGCAAGGCGAAACATTGCTCGCTCCCCCGGCCGACGATGCAGACGCGGCGTTTGAGGGCCAGCCCCATCACGTCCAAGCCCCAGCCGATGCCGGGCAGACCGCGAAAGATGGGGACGTGGTCGTGGAGCTGCTCGCGCGAAAGAGGACCGTTGCTCAACGCGGCGATCATTTCGGCCTCCAGACGATCGACTTCGAGGCCATGGTAGTCGCGCGCCCACTTGAGGTAGCGACGGTAAGCATGGTCGCCCATCGTGCCAAGGATCAAGCGGTGATCCTCCGGAAGGTGAGCGTGCAAGGTGTTCCGCACGCTCCAGCTCTTTACGAGGCTTCCGCCAACCGAGAGCGCATCGTCTTCCCACCCCGGCCGCCCCTTTCGCAGCCGGGCCGCGACCGCGACCGGAAGGGAAGCGGCGTACTGCGTCTGCACCGCGACCATGGCCCGAACCGCTTCCAGAGGCTGGGCGAACGCAACGATCAGCCCTTGTTGCCCCAGGATCAGGCGCCGCGCTTGGTCTTGGGTGATGATCATGTTGATTCACGCGTAGACTTCGATCCGAGGGGTCTGCTATCTCTAGCGAGTCTGCAATAGTCGTTGCTGACCAAGTCTTACCGTTGCCAACTAACGATTGCCACGACGAAACCCCTCGATGATCGCGGGTCCTATGAAGTATGCGAGGGCGATGAACCCGATGAGCATGACCAGCGCGCCTCCGTAGACCAGGTTAGCGGCACGGGGATCGCAATCCGGGTCGAACTTCGAGTCAAGAAACACCCGCTTTAGTCTCTTCTTGACGTCCGAGCCGCTTAAAGCCTGTTTCATGGCGAGGGTGTACCCAGCAACCATCATAAGTAATCCAAGCAAAGTCGGTACCCCGACCGTTGCCAGGAAGATGGCGTCTGCAGTGGACTTCACGATCAGCTTGAAAGGTACCTGCAGTCGATGATCGTGATGGCTGACAAAAAGGCGTGGAAGCCACCGCTTTCTACATGGGCCGCCGGTTCGCTACAGGTACGGGTCTTCCTTAGCTTCGCGGCCTCGCTCGCGGTCTCGGCGGTAACGATCGATCACCGCGAGCGCGTCGCGGGCGGCATCCTGCTCGGCTTCCTTCTTACTTCGCCCCGAGCCCTCGCCGATCACTTCCTCGTCGAAGATCACCTGCACGTGGAAGCGGCGCTCGTGGGCGAAGCCGCTCTCTTTGGCGACACGGTACGAGGGGGATTTGCGCCAGATCGCCTGGGCGACTTCCTGCAGCTTAGATTTGAAGTCGTCCGGCGAGACGTCGCCGCCGCTGATCCGCATGATGTACGGGTGAAGCTGCTCCAAGACGAACCAGCGGGCGACTTCGAGACCGGACTCCAGATAGATCCCGCCGATGATTGCCTCGACGGTGTCGGCGAGGATTGACGGGCGCATTCGACCCCCGGTCGCTTCCTCGCTCGGGCTGAGCTCGATGAATTCTTGGAGACCGAGTTTGAGGGCGACGTCGGCGAGCGGCTCCTCTTTGACCACGCTCGACTTTGCCTTCGAAAGCATTCCCTGGTCCCAGGTCGGGTGGTGCTCGTAGAGATACTGCGCCACCACCAGCCCCAACACGGAGTCGCCAAAAAACTCGAGGCGCTCGTAGCTGTCCGCCACCGGATTAGTCGGGGCGGCGCTTCGATGGCGCATCGCGAGCTTGAAGATCTCTTCGTTGCGGAGGGGGATCTGCTTTGGAATCATGCGGTGCGGCGACCGAGGGCCTCCGCAATACGCGCGACACCTCGCTCGATATCTTTTCGGCTTGTCGCGTAGCTCAATCGGATGTGCCCGTTCCCCTCAAACACGGATCCTGGAACAACGGCGACCTTTGCCTCTGTGAGCAAGTACGAAGCAAGGTCGTCATCCGTCGCAAGATCGTTGCCCAAGTATGCGGAAACGTCCGGGAAAACGTAAAAGGCGCCCTGCGGCTCCGGCACCTTGATGCCGGGAATCTGCCGGAGAAGCCCGACGATGAGATCACGGCGCGATTCGAATTCGGCGCGCATCCCCTCCACCGCTTCGTTCGGCAAGTTGTAAGCCTCAATTGCCCCTTTCTGGGCGAAAGTGGTCGGACCGCTTGTGACCTGGTCCTGGAGATTGCTCATCGCTTTCGCGACCGGAAGCGGCGCCGCGGCGTACCCGATACGCCAACCGGTCATCGAATAGGTCTTGCTGCAGCCGTTGATGGTGATCGTCTGCTCGAATACGTCGTTGCCAAGTGAGCCGATCGAGGGAGCGGTTGCCCCACCGTAGACCAAGCGCTCGTAAATCTCGTCGGCGACGATCCAGAGACCGTGCCGCAACGCCAAGGTAGCGATCTCCTTGAGGGTTTGCCGAGGGAGAACCGCGCCGCTTGGGTTGCTGGGCGAGTTCACAACGATCGCTTTGGTTCGAGGCGTAACGGCGGCCTTTAGCTGATCGTAAGTCGGAACGAAATTCGCGTCGCCGGTGGTGTGAATGACTACCGGAACCCCACCGGCGAGTCGGATTTGGTCGGCGTAAGTCATCCAGTACGGAGCGATGAGAATGACCTCGTCCCCCGCGTCCAGCAACACCTGCATGGTGTTGTACACCGAGTGCTTGGCACCGCAACTTGTCACGATCTGATCCGGCGTGTAGCTAAGGCCGTTCTCTCGCAGCAACTTGGCGGCGATCGCCTCCCGAAGCTCTTTGATGCCGGCGCTGGGGGTGTATTTAGTGAATCCCTTTTCGAGCGCGTCGATCGCCGCTCGGACGATCGGTTCTGGGGTCGGGAAATCGGGCTCGCCGGCGCCGAATCCGATGACATCGATCCCCTCCGCTTTCATCGCGTTGGCCTTGGCCGTGATGCCGAGAGTAGGGGAGGGCTTGAGGAGCCCCGCGCGCGAAGAGAGGCTGAGGGTGTTCACCAGGTAAACGAGTCTACCCGTGGGCGGTACATTGACCCGGTGACCCCGCAGAATGGAGCGCGACACCGCCCCGGCCGGACCCTGATCGTCCTGGCCTGCGTCGTCGTGCTGCTATTCCTCGTGCACGTTGGGATCGGAACGCACGAGTGGTACACGCCTTGGAAAATCCTGGGCGAAATCTTCCGTGGCCCGGGGGGCGAGGAAGCCAGTGTGGTGGTGTGGCAGAACCGCCTTCCGCGAGCCTGTATGTGCTTCTTCGTTGGCGCGATTTTGGGTGTGGTTGGGTCCGCCTTTCAGGCACAGTTTCGTAATCCTTTGGCCGATCCGTTCATCGTCGGTGTCTCTTCAGGATCGGCGATCGGGGGAGTGGTCGCCCTTCTGGTGGGAATTGGCGCTTGGATGGGCGGATTGGGTACCGCGCTGTTCGGGTTCGTCGGAGGAATGCTCTCCTTGGCGCTCGTATTGGCGTTGGCGCGCCGACGGGGAGTGATCGACGTGACAAGCCTCCTTCTCGCCGGCGTGGTGCTGGGATCGTTCTTGTCCTCGGTGCTGACCCTTACGCTATTGCTCGCGGGAAAGGATACGAATCGGGTGCTCACCTGGCTGTCGGGGAGCTTGAGCGAATCGTTTTGGAGCAAGGTCTATCTGTTGGCCGCCGCGTTTGCGGCGGGCACCGTGATCCTGGTTCGTCAGAGCCGTTTGCTGAACGCGCTTGCGCTGGGAGAAGAAGAAGCCGCTCGCCTGGGCGTCGACCCGGTTCGTCTCCGGAACATCGTGCTGACGACCGGCACCGCGATGACGGCGGCCGCTGTGGGATCGGTCGGGATTATCGGATTCGTGGGTCTGGTATCCGCCCACATTTCCCGCCGATTGATCGGCGTCGACTGGCGGTGGTCCCTCACCGGCGCCGGATTAGTAGGGGCGGGACTCCTTCTGGCTTCGGACCTGATCGCGCAACGGGCCCTGAGCGTACTCACCCAAACAATCGGCTTCGACGTCCCCGTCGGCATCGTCACCGCCATCCTAGGCGCCCCGGTGCTGCTGGTCTTACTGCGGCGGAAGCCGTAGCATCGGCTCCCAGCCGATGACCGTTCCCTCGCATTCCATGCGGGCTACTTCGGACCGCGGATCGTTCGCCAATACTCTTCCCGCACGTCCTCGTCGATCTCGACGGCGGTTCCTCCGTACAGGCGGTTTTGGCCGTTCTTCTTCGGCCCCGAAATCCAATACCTCTCCCCCGACTCCACGTCGTAATAGTTCGCCTTGTAACCGCCTTTCAGGCTCTTAAACTCCTTGCCCCGGTAGTAGATCGTCTTCCCGGTCTTCGAATACGTAACCCGGCCGATCCGCCCGAAGTTGTTCAACGCCTCCGACTTGTTCTCGATGTACATGATTCGGGGTTTCATTTGACTGAGCTTGTAGAGGGGAACGATAACGGACGAACGCCAAAGCCTCAGCAGCGATCTTCTCGATCCTCGATAAGAGCTTCGACCAAGTTGAGGTTTTGTCCAGATTTGAGTTCGATGGGTCGCATCGAGTCGGGATCGAAGGGCTGCAATGGTAGTCGCAAAAGACCTTGGCGGGCCATTTCCTGGATTCGCAGTTCTAAGTAGGACTTCTCAACTGGCAGGATTCGGGCGATCGTTTGCTCAGACTCCGTGACTTCGACTGTCTCCCCGGACCGGACGCTGGCCAATAATTCCTGCGTTCGGTCGTGCAGCTCTTTGGCGCTGACCCGGATCACATTTCCATTATGGAACCGGCCGGAGAAGAAGGGCTGTGAACTTCGAGTTCGTAGACACCGAGGGAAGGCCAGGGAGAAGCGTTTGCCCCCAGGAGAACGTATGTATATAAGGTATACTCCAGGTTCAAATCGGTGCCTCCGGACCCTTCCGGCTGAGCCGCCCGGAGCCTAGCGCCCACTCCTATGTCTGACAATAACACCCCTCCGCAAGACGACCAGCTCCAGCACATCGAGGCCATCACGAGCAAGGTCGAGGGCGATTATAACGCCTCACAGATCCAGGTTTTGGAAGGTCTCGAAGCCGTTCGAAAACGCCCCGGCATGTACGTGGGCGACAACGGCAAGCGAGGTCTGCACCAGCTTTTCAAAGAAGTCCTCGACAACTCGGTCGACGAAGCGCTCGCTGGATACTGCGACCAGATCACCGTCACGCGCCATGCCGACAACTCGCTGAGCGTTCAAGACAACGGCCGGGGAATCCCCGTCGACAAGCACGAGAAGATGGGCGTCTCGGCCCTCCAGGTCGTCATGACCGTGCTCCACGCCGGCGGTAAGTTCGGCGGTGAGAGCAGCGGCTATAAGACGGCGGGCGGCCTCCACGGCGTCGGGGTCTCGTGTACCAACGCCCTGTCGACCTGGATGGAGACGACGGTCAAGCGAAACGGCAAGGTTTACCGCCAGCGATTCGAGAAAGGTATCCCGCAAGGCGACGTAAAAGAGCTTGGCAAGGCGGCGGACGACAAGACCGGCACCACCCAGCACTGGCTCGCCGACCCGACGATTCTCACCGAGATCGAGTACGACGTCCACATTCTCAAGACCCGAATGAAAGAGCTGGCGTACCTGAACGCCAAGGTTCGGTTCGAGTTTATCGACGAGCAGAATCCCGAGAATAACGAAGTCTTCCACTACCAGCGCGGCATCCCGCAGCTCGTCGAGGACCTGAACGACGGTAAGGACACCCTTCACCCGGTCATCTTCTTCCGCCGCGTCAAAGAGAACACCGAGATCGAAGTCGCGCTGCAGTATCACGACGGTTACAACCAGACGCTGCTCGCCTTCTCGAACAACATCCACAATCCCGACGGCGGCACCCACGTCTCCGGCTTCAACGCGGCGTTGACCCGCGTCGTCAACGCCTACGCCCGTAAGATGGGATTCCTGAAGGAGAAGGACAGCAACCTGACCTCGGACGACATCACGTCCGGTCTAACCGCCGTCATCTCGCTTCGACTGGAGAATCCGTCCTACAACTCGCAAGACAAGGTCAAGTTGGTAACCCCCGAAGTTCAGGGGCAGACCAACTCGCTCGTCGGCGACGGCCTAACGACGTTCTTCGAGGAAACTCCCAACGTCGCCAAGCGAATCGTCGATAAGGCGATCCAGGAGCAACGCGCCCGTGAAGCCGCTCGCAAAGCGGCGGAGAGCATCCGGCGCGGCAATGCGATGGACTCGTTCGGTCTCCCCGGCAAGCTGAGCGACTGCATCAGTAAGAACCGGGAGGAGTGCGAACTGTTCCTCGTTGAGGGCGACTCGGCCGGTGGCTCCGCCAAGGGCGCCCGTGACCGGCAAACACAGGCGGTGCTCCCGCTCCGAGGAAAGATCCTCAACGTCGAACGGGCTCGACTCGATAAAGCACTGGACAACGAGGAAATCAAGTCGCTCATCGCCGCCCTGGGCGTCGGCATCGACCTCACGATGGGCCGGAATTCCTCGCCGGAAGTGTTGGAAACGGACGGGGACTTTGAGATGGTCGTCGGCGATCCCTCCGAGTCCAACGGCAACGGTAAAAAGAAAGATAAGAAAGACCGGGCCGACGAGATCACCTTCGACGCCAACAAGCTGCGCTACAGCAAGATCATCATCATGACCGACGCCGACGTCGACGGCGAGCATATCCGCACGCTGCTCCTCACGTTCTTCTACCGGTACATGAAACCGCTGATGCTGAACGGAAACATCTACTTGGCGCAGCCTCCGCTCTACGTGGTCAAGGTCGGCAACAATGAGCGGTACTACGCGGGTACCGAGAAGGAGCGCGACGACATCATCAAGGGACTCAAGAAGAAGCGCGATCCGCTGGTGACCCGGTTTAAGGGTCTCGGCGAGATGAACGCCGAGCAGCTTGAAGAGACGACCATGAACCCAGCGAACCGCCGCTTGGTGCAGGTCAAGCTCGACAAGCAATTCGAGATGGAGATCGAGCAGATGTTTTCCCGTCTCATGGGTGAGAAAGTCGAACCCCGACGCGAGTTCATCGAGAAGCACGCCAAGCAGGCGCACAACGTCGACTGGCACTATTGATACGCTAGCGTCAGATCCCCGCCGGGATCTGATGTAGCGAGATTCGAAATGACCGATTGGGTGAGACTCTCTGAGTAGCCACTCACCCAAAGGCTAGCAATAGGTCTACAAGCCCCATAACGCGTCGATCGGCAGCGCGATCATGTCTTTACCGAACGGTTGTACTTCGCGGCCGGTATACAGGACGATGCCGCGACGGAAGCGGTCGCCGGCTAGCTCCTTTAAGAACTTGAGCCCATCGGCATCTTCGGGGCGGATGCTCGGCGAGGCCTTAACTTCGATCCCGACCACGTCGCCGCCGCGGGCTTCTAAGACGAAGTCGACCTCCAACTGCTTTACGGTCCGTAGGTGGTGCAGCTCCACGCGTGCCCCAGACGTCTTCGCCAGCTTGATTAGCTCCATCGCCACGAAGTTTTCGGCCACAAGGTCGAGTTCGTCGCGGTTGGACGCCAGCGATTTGATGGAAACGTTGTCGAGGTAAGCGAGGAGGCCGGTATCCACAAGGTACGCCTTCGGCGAACGGGTTAGGCGCGTGCCGCGATCGTCCGACCAGGCGGGGACGAAGTGGAGAAGAAAGACCCCCTTCAACAGATCCAGGTAGCGGTGGAGCGACGTGTTCGGAATTCCGGTGTCGCGGGCCAGACTAAGCACGTTGATCGTTTGGCCCGCCCGGGCGGCGAGCAGGCGCAACACGCGCGGCATTTGCACGAGCCCCTCGATGTTGGCGAGATCGCGGACGTCCCGTTCGAGCAACGTCCGGGAATAATCCTCGAACCAGGCGTCCCTTCTTTGGGAGCTCGCTCGAGCCCGAGCTTCGGGAAACCCGCCCCGAACGATCCGTTCGGCTAGATCGGGAACCCCGCTTCCCTCGAACTCGATCGGCTCGCCATCGAAGAGGCGGTCCAAGAAGGTGGGTTCTGAGTGACCTTCCACTTCGCCTTGAGAGAGGGGGAGGAGATCGATGATCGCCATACGCCCGGCGAGAGAGTCCGCAAGCTTTGGCAGAGCAAGGATGTTCGAGGAGCCGGTGAGGAGAAATCGGCCGGGTCTACGATCTCGGTCGACACTCGACTTGATCGGAAGGAAGATTCCCGGCGCTCGCTGCACCTCGTCGATCAGCGCCGGGCCGGCAAGCGTCTCGATGAAGTCGGTCGGGTCTTCCACGGCGCGAGCGCGTGGAAGCGCGTCGTCAAGGTTAAGGCGTCGAAACCCGCCCAGTTCGTCGGCGACCGCCTGAGCTAAGGTGCTCTTTCCGGCTTGCCTTGGGCCGTGTACGAGCACGACGGGCGTATCCGCCAACGCTTCCCGAACAATCCGCGCCGCGGAGCGATGAATCACGCAGGAAGGTTAGCAGAGTGACCGCGCTGTGGGAAATATTTTTCCGAACGTGGCACTGGCATCTTGCCAGTGGGTTCCAAGGGCATCTTGCCCTTGGCCCAACTCACAAGACCAGGATGGTCGTGATACGCATGGGCTGGAAGTCCATGCCACGGGGTTATCGCCTTGCGGCGACGAGGATCCGGAGCCATTTCTGCGAGCCGAGGTAGTCGGTGGAGACGCCGTGCTTACCGCTGGAGGAGTGGACGAAATTTCCGTTGCCGAGATAGATGCCGGTGTGGCCGATCTTGGCGCGGTTCTTGTCCCAGAAGTAAAGGCGGTCTCCCTTGCGGAGATTCTCCAGTCGATAGATCGGTTCGCCGACCATGGCTTGCTCGGCGGCGGTGCGGGGGAGCTCCTTGCCGATCGCGCCGTACATCTTTTTAACGAATCCAGAGCAGTCGATGCCGCGATAGACGTCGTTGCCGCCCCATACGTAGGGCGTGCCCATGAACTGAGTGGCGTAGTCGGCGACGTTCGATGCCCCTGCCTCTCCGGCAAGCGGAGTGCGGCTGCCCCTCGAGGCAAGATAGCCGCGAGTGCTCCTTGCCGGCGCCTTGCCCGTAACCTCGTACGGCAACTGAGTCACTAGCTTCGACTCGACGTAACCGTAGGCGCCGTTATTCATGTAGACCTGCATCCAAGCGGCGCTGCGGAAGCTGCGGACGATCAGGTAGGCGTCTGGTTTGACTTTGTAATAGACCGACGACCGCGAGTTTGGCCGCGTATGAATGGAGGCGGCGCTGTTTGCCTTACCCACGTTGCCGAGCACGATTCGATCGCCGCTAGCCGCGGGTGCGACAGCGGATAGGATGCAAAACGCGGAGACGATGGTTAACGTAGATCCGGGAGTTCTCATCGGGCGAGATATTGATTATAGGCTCTTTCCTGAAAACCTACAGCGATGCCATGACGCGAGCCAAGCCGCGAAGGATCAGTAATCCGTCGGTTGAACCGAGAAGTTCGCGCGTTGCCCGCTCCGGATGAGGCATCAGACCCAGCACGTTCCCTCGTTCATTTAGTACGCCGGCAATGGCGTCAACCGATCCATTCGCGTTATATTCGTCGACGCGATTTCCGGAAGGGTCGACATAACGGAACGCCACGCGTCCTTCGCCTTCGATTGTTCGGAGCGTTTCCGCGTCGACCACGTAACGCCCCTCGCCGTGGGCGATCGGGATTCGCAGGATCCTGTCAACCCCTTCGGTCCAAATGGATGTGCGGTTCTCGGCCTTAAGATAGACGTCCTTGCAGATGAACTTCTGCCGTTCGTTGAGGAGCAGCGCTCCCGGCAGAAGGCCGGCCTCGCAGAGGATCTGGAATCCGTTGCATGCGCCGATGATTGGGCGGCCTTCGGACGCGAAACGGCGGACCTCATCCATGATCGGTGCGCGCGAAGCCATCGCCCCGCAACGCAAGTAGTCGCCGTACGAGAATCCGCCCGGAACGAAGACGGCGTCGAACCCAGAGAGGGACGTATCTTCGTGCCACACATACTCGGCGCCCACGCCGAGATCGTCCCGAAGGGCGTGAAATGCGTCTTGATCGCAGTTCGAACCAGGGAATTTAAGGACGGCGACCTTCATGTCCTATTTTAGATTGCCGAGCGGATGGATTGCTGGATCTGATGTTTGGCCCCACAATTCTGAGGCGGATAGCGCCCGCGCCGTCTTGCAGGTCCGCCCGCACATTCCTCCCGCCTCATCGGCGTAGACGGGCGAGGGAGCGGAGAGTTTTCCGAACCAAGCTCGGGAAGTTTCACACCCGTGAGTAGAGGGCGCAATTAGATAAGACCTGGCCGAACGATTCCACACTGCTCCGGTATCCTCGCTAGCGGGATTGTGAAGATGACCCTCCGTAACCGAGCGCGCGCGTGAAGAAGATCAAGCTGATTCCGAAGTTTGATCAGCGCTTGACCGCCGATCTTAAGCAGCAGCGCTCCTCCATCGTCAAGGGGCTCTTGTGTGTGCTCGCCACGTCGCTGCTGACGACGGCGACGATTCCGTTAATTTCCTGGAGCGTCACCGCCATTCAGGAAGCGGCGCCGCTTCGGCTTACCCAGGCGGAAGCGGCGAGGCAGGCCGACGAACGGCTCAAGACGCGCGCCCACGAGCTTGCGCCCAGGCTGGGGGTACCGGAGCCGTCGGTGTTGTCGGCGCTCCGGGAAGTTCTTCCGGCCACCGAGGACCGGGCGGCCACCGCGGAAGAGGGGCTACTCGTAGACCGATTCCACCTCGAGCGCACCAAGGTGCACAACGCGGTGCGAGGGCTCACCAATAACGCGGCGGGCGACCTGTCGGCGGTTCGGCGGCTCGGCTGGATTTCGCTCTTCGTGATCTTGGTGTATGCCTGCAAGTATTGGTTTACGCGCGGTCAGACCTACTATCTCAGCCGGGCCGCCGCCCGTCTCGCCAGCGATTTGAGGATACGGCTATTCCGAAAATTGCAGCGCCTCCCGGTCAGCTATTTCCACCAAAAGCGGGCGGGCGCCATTCAAAGCGTTTTAACGAACGACGTCAACGTCTACCAGAATGCGGTTTCCGTGGTCCGGGACAGTATCGACGCCCCGGTCAAGGCGCTCGCCAGTTTTGGCGCGATCATGTTCATCCAGCCGGTACTGGCGATCGTCGCCATGCTTTTCATCCCAGTCATGGCCGCCGCGATCAGCCGCAACAGTCGGAAAATGCGGGCCGCTCAGGCCAAGGTGCAGGACGACCTCTCCGATTTGAACGCCATGAGCACCGAGTCGCTGATGGGAATCCGAGTCGTGAAAGCGTTCGCCGCCGAGGAGCGGGTGGCGACCGGCTACGAAGGATTGGTCGATAAGACCTACGGCAGCCAGATGGACGCCACCAAGCGCCAGGCGTCGCTCCGGCCCCTCGTCGAGCTGCTGGGCGCGGCCGCACTGGCTACCATCCTCTACATCTGTGGATGGCTCTCCTATATGGACATGCTCCGCCTCGGCGATGTCGCGGCCCTGTTGTACGCCCTCGACGTGATTAACCAAGGTTTCCGAAGTTGGGGCAACGTCAACAACACCTACAGCCAAGTCCAAGCGGCATCGCAGAGGATCTATCGGGAGGTTTTGGACGAACCAGAACCGATCGACCAGAGCGTGGGGCGCACCATCGAGAATCCACGCGGACGCATCGAGTTCGAGAACGTAACGTTTCGGTACGAAGACGGCACGGAGGCGCTGAGGAACGTGAACTTCACGTTGGCGCCCGGCACCTCCCTGGCGCTCGTCGGCCCGAGCGGTGCGGGGAAGAGCACGATCGCGGACCTCGTCCTCCGATTTTACGAGCCCACGGAAGGCCGTATCCTGTTCGACGGCGTGGACCTAAGGGAACTGAAGACGTCGTGGCTTCGCGAACAGATCGGAGTCGTACCCCAGCAGACGTTTCTCTTTGCCGGAACGATCGCGGATAACCTGCGGCTCGGCGCGCCGGACGCCACTCAGGAAGACATCGAAGAAGCCTCGCGCATGTCGCACACCGACGAGTTCGTACACAACCTCCCCGCTCGGTTCGAAACCAAGATCGGGGAAGGGGGCTCGGGTCTCAGCGGTGGCCAGCGTCAACGTCTCGCCATTGGCCGGGCGCTCGCTAGAAAGCCGACGCTGTTGCTTCTCGACGAAGCGACTTCCGCGCTGGACGCGACGAGCGAAAAGGCGGTAACGGAGGCGTTGGACGAGGTGATGAGGCAACGCACGACGCTTTTCATCGCCCACCGTCTGACAACCGCGGCCCGTGCGGACCGAATTCTCGTCCTGAGCAAGGGCGAGGTGGTCGAGGAGGGGAGTCACATGGACCTCATGGAAGCAAATGGCGCATACGCGGGCCTGTTTCGCGCGTTCTCCGGAGGAATCCTCGATTAGAGGTCCAATCATGAACCCCCCGCCGCTTGCAGCGTTCCTACGCCGACCGGACTCCCTCACCCCCAACCCCCTCTCCCTCCTCGGGCACATACATCCCGAGGAGGGAGAGGGGGCTCCGGAGGGTATGGGATGAAGATCGCGGAGGCTCTTGGCTTAGAGGCCGGGTATGGGTCTAAGCGGGTGCTTCATGGGATCGATTTGGCGATCGCTCCCGGCGAGCGAGTAGCGTTGCTCGGACCTAACGGGAGCGGCAAGTCGACGCTGCTTCGGACGTTGGCGGGGCTAATCAAGCCACAGGCGGGCGAGGTGCGGTTAGGAGGGGAATCGGTCGCGAATCTGAGCGTTCGAGAAGTAGCCCGGCGCGTCGCGTCGGTGCCGCAGGAAGAGATCCCGCGGTTCGAGTTCACGGTTCGCGAGATGGTTACTATGGGTTGTCTCGCTCGGTCGAATGGACTTCTGGATACTCCCGAGGACCGCGTGGCGGCCACGGAGGCGATGGAACAAGCCGACTGCCTACACCTAGAAGGGCGGCCGGTGACGGAGCTAAGTGGAGGCGAGCGTCAACGGGTCCTCATCGCCCGGGCGCTAGCGCAGCGGACAGAGCTGGTATTGCTCGACGAGCCGATCGCGCATTTGGACCCGGCCCACCAACTGGCGGTGTCCCGCCTCGTGCAGTCGATGGCTTCTCGCGGGATCGCCACAGTGGCCGCGATCCACGACCTGAACTTTGCCGCGCGGATGGCGGATCGGGCGATTCTCTTAGAAGCGGGAAGGATCGCCATAAACGACACGGTCGAGGCGGTGCTGGCTAGCCCCGTCCTCGACCGCGTTTACCAGGTCGCTTTTCAGCGTTTTCCAGGCGGGTCCATCGGCTTCGTGCCTTGAATGTTCATCGTCGGAGGCGCGGAAACGGTGGGCGCCTTGGGGATTTCCTTTGGCGTTTCCTTTGAGTACCACTGAGTCGACGTAGAGCTTTCACTCGGCATCGGCTTATTCGTGCTCGGCTTGCGCTTCAAGACGGCGGGCGGCATCTCCATCTCCTCGCCGTCAGGACCCCGCGGTCCTCCCATCATCCCCTTCTTTGGGGTCGTGATTAGGTCCTTCTTAACGTCTTTTGCGAGGTCAGCCTTGTCCTCAACCTTGACATCTTCACCCGTCTTAGGGGTGTCGTCCGGGTTGGGCGTATGGGCGGGAGGGGCATTCATGATCGCCACCGCGCCGCCCGCGACGAGCAACATTGCGATCAATACATAGGGCTTTTGACGTTTCTTCATGGCAACACCCCCGAGAGGGGAACAATGTCTATCTCTATTGTGAACGACGTTTTCCGTCATTCCGTGCCCAATAAAGCAATCCTTGCGCAAGATGCGAGAGGTCGGGAGGGTTGGGAGCCTCGACGGCGTCGCCTATTTGAATCGGGCCGTTCACTTCTCAAACGCCGCGCGAGCGCAAAACATCCCCATCTCCCGTCTTTTTTAGGCGCGGGGGCCGGAACCTGATGCGGGTACGCTCCTACCGCGGCGTTGGACCGGGAAGCGACGGATTGCTGCACCCTCGATGCCTGCCGCAAGGCCGCCAAGTGATCGATCCCGACTTGCTTAAAATTCTCGCCAACCCGCTCGAGCCCGATCGGCCCCCGCTCCGGGAAGAAGGTGATTATTTGGTGTGCACGAAGACCGGAGTCGGCTTTCCGGTGGTAGGGGGGATCCCACACCTGTTGCCCGAGGATGCGATTCCGGTGGAGAAGATGAAGGAGATTTTGAGTGCCCGATAGTCCGATGAAGGTGCTGGTCCTGCATGGGCCGAACCTCAACCTCACCGGGTTTCGCGAACCGGACGTGTACGGTAAGAAGCCGATCGAGCAGATCGACGCCGACATCCGGTCGGCGGCGGCGAAACTAAACGTGGAGGTTCGGATCCTTCAATCGAACCATGAGGGGATTTTGATCGACACGGTGCAGGAGCACCGGCGATGGGCCGATGCCATCGTCATCAACCCCGGTGGGCTCACCCACTACTCCATCGCGTTAAGGGACGCGCTGATGTCGGTTCGGTTGCCCGTAGTCGAGGTGCACCTGAGTAACGTGCACTCGCGTGAAGATTTTCGCCGTCATTCCGTCATCGCCCCGATTACGATCGGACAGGTGGTCGGCTTTGGAGGCTATGGATATGTTTTGGCGCTTACTGCGCTGCTTAATTTAGAGAGAGAGGTCGTTTGATGACAGTAATGGACAAGTTACGCGCCGAGCTGGCGCGCGAAGGCGTGGAGGCGATGCTCGTCTCCGATCCCACGAACGTGGGCTGGCTTACCGGATTCACCGGCACTTTCGGACGGACCATCGTGACGCCGAAGGATGCGCTGTTCGTGACCGACAGCCGCTACACGATTCAAGCCCAGGAGGAGGTGAAGGGAATGAGCATGGTCTCGTTCGCCAACCCGATCGACGGCGACGAATTCACGGCTCAGCAAGCGCGCAGCCTCGGGATCACGCGGCTCGGCTTCGAAACCGCAACGACCACTTACAGCCAATGGCAGCGCCTGACCGACAAGTTCGATGGGATCGAGCTCGTACCGGTCCGGGACGTACTCTCCGAGATGCGGCAAGTCAAGGGTCAGGACGAAGTGGACAAGATCCGCCGTGCGTGCGGCGTTTCGGACGCGGCGTTCGACCACGTTCGCCGCTTGATCCAGCCGGGGGTGACCGAGCTTGATATCGCCCTCGATCTGGAGTTCTTTATGCGCCGTCAAGGCGCCGAGGTGGCGTTCCCGAGCATCGTCGTCAGCGGCGAGCGGTCGGCGCGGCCTCACGGAAAGCCGAGCGAGAAAAAGCTGGAAATCGGAGACTTCGTCACGATGGACTTCGGCGCCCGCGTGGAGGGTTACAACTCGGATATCACCCGAACCGTCGTCGTCGGCGAGGCGACCGATCGCCATCGAGAAGTTTACGGGGCGGTTCTCGAAGCGCAATTGAAATCGCTCGACGCGATCAAACCGGGGGCCAAGGCGCGAGATATCGACCGCCTTTCCCGCGACGTGCTGGCGACCCACGGACTGGATAAATATTTCGGCCACGGTCTCGGCCATGGCTTGGGCCGGATCGTTCACGACACCGGCCGGCTGAGTCCTTCCAGCGAAGACACGATCCGAGTCGGCCAGGTCTGGACCGTCGAGCCTGGGGTCTACATTCCCGGGTTCGGCGGCGTCCGAATCGAAGACGACGTATTGGTAACCGAAACCGGAATCGAGATATTCAACCACTCCACAAAAGAGCTGTTGGTCCTCCCCGAGAAATGAGGACCGGCGTCGCTCTCGCGTGGCACGGGCGGCTCGCCCGTGGGTATCTCGGGCGGCCCGCCCGAGTTAAAAGCCTCTCGCCCACCGCCCCGCCCCGCCTATGAGCGAACTCCTCGGCCTCGAGCACTTTGCCATTCGTCCCGACGGGCCGACGCTGACGCTTAGCGTCTCCGCCGGTCAGTCCATGGCCGTTGTCGGTCCCGCCGGGGCGGGCAAATCTCAGTTGCTCCGAACGCTCGCCGGACGGGAGCGGCCGGCGCAGGGGACGATCCAACTCCGTGCCAAAGTCGCCATCGCCGGCGAAACCTCGTACTCGCGTCGGGCAAAAGTGCAATCGCTCGCTCGTCGTCCGGGCGTCTCCATGCAGGAGGCGACGGAGATTCTCTCGGCAACCCGCCTTTGGGATGTCCGACACCTTTCGATGGGAGATCTGTCCCCTTCTCAGCTTGCGGCGACGGAGTTGGTGGAAGCTCTGCTGACCGAGGCGCCGATTGCAATGATCGATGGGCAGCTCGACGGTTTAGACCCCTGGGCGCTCCCCGCCGTTTTGGAGATGCTTCGCGGGCAGCGGGCGAAGGGGCGTACCTTGATCGTGGCGACCCACCGCCCCGACCTGATTCGAGAACAGGATGCGCTGATCGTTCTTTACGATGGGCAGGTTCGCTTCGCCGGGTCGATCGACGATCTGCTCCGCGCCGGTCCGCCCCACTCTCTGGAAGTGGGAACGGAGAACCAGCCCGGGGTCCGGTCGCTGGTCGCCCCTTTCCGGGTTTCCATTCGCCCCTCCGAATCGGGCATGCGCCTCGAAGCCCCGGAGGGGCAGGAGCTTGCGGCGCGATTGCTTCTGGAAGGGTACGGCGACGTAAAGTTTGTAATCGTTCGTCCACCTACGATCGAAGAGGCGCTACGAGCGGTGGTTTAGACCGCTTCCTTGAAAAGCCCGATCGCCCTCTGTCGCTGGCGGGCATGGTCTACGATGGGCCGAGGGTAGGTTTCACCTAAATCGATGCCGGAAGCCATCAGCTCCATCTCGGAGGCGGCGCACGGAAAGTGAATCGCCGAAGCGGACAGCGCGGCGAGCTCCGGAACCCACCGCCGAATAAAGTCTCCGTTCGGGTCGAACCGTTCGCTCTGCGTCACCGGATTCATGACGCGAAACGACGGCTGCGAGTCCGCCCCCACGGAGGCAACCCATTGCCAGTTACCGTTATTGGCGGCGAGGTCGAAGTCGAGCAACTTGCGCGCGAAGTACCGTTCTCCAAGCCGGTAGTCCAGCAGGAGATCCTTGCAAAGGAAGGAGGCGGCCACCATTCTGAGGCGATTCGGCATCCAACCGGTGGCATTCAGGCATCGCATGGCGGCGTCGACGATCGGATAGCCGGTCTTGCCCACCTGCCAAGGAGAGAAGTGGATCGGATCGCCCGGATAGCGAAGCGATTCGAAACGCTTATCGAAAGGCGACTCCGCCACCCGCGGAAAATTGCCCAGGACATCTTGGTAGTGTTCCCGCCACAGGAGCTCCGCGAGCCACTTCCGCCCCGATGCTGCCGCTTCGAGGGCGAGCCGAAAACACTCCCTCACCGAGATCGTTCCGAACCGAAGGTGGACCGAAAGCGCGCTCGTCCCATCGTGGGACGGAAAGTTCCCATCCTCTTCATACCGGTCGATCTTCGACCGGAACGCCGCCGCTTGCGCATTGGCGGCGGCTTCGCCGGCCGGAAGCCATAACTCAGTCTCTGTAAATCCGATCGCCGCCAAAGGGTAGTTGGGAAGGAAATTTGCCTTGGGTAGGTTCTCCCTGCGCGCGAGCCGCTCCAGTCGAGGAAGGTGCTCGATTAAATCTTGCTTCGGAACAAAAGCCGAGTGCCAGGCTCGTGCATAGTGCGCGTAGGCGCGGTAAGGGGCGCCTGAATGCGATAGCGTTTCCCCGGCTTCACGGACCACCGTATCTTTGACCAACCTCAGCTCGGCGCCTTGCCCGGCGAGTCGTCTGCCGACTTCGGCGTCGCGTTCTACCGCGTAAGGTTCGTAGTCTCGAGCCGCGAACACTGCCTCCGCTCCGAATTCACGCGCGAGCGCCGGCATCTCGGCTTTGGGATCGCCGAAACGTACGAGCAGCGCGGCGCCTTGGGCACGTAACCGGTCGTCGAGCTCCTGTAGCGACCGGTAAATGAACGTCACCCGTCGATCGTCTCGATCTTCGAGGCGGCCCAGAATCGCCGTATCGAAGACGAATACGACCGCGACGTAGGCGCTGGCTTCGGTGGCGGCGGCCAGCGCGGCATGATCGGAAAGCCGTAAATCGCGCCGAAGCCAGCAGAGCGATCGATGAAGCGGTTGGGGCATACACGCCCTTCTACGAAGCGAAGTGGCGTAGGCCGGATGTGTAATATTCGCTACTTCCCCAAATCCCGGAGGATTCTTTCCTCCGCAAGCTCCGCCGAGATGAGCACCATCGGGAGACCGTTTCCGGGAACGGTGCTAGCGCCGACGAAGTAGACGTTCGGATTCCGGCGGCTGCGGTTGCCGGGGCGGAAGAAGGCGCTTTGGTTGAAGTGGTGGCTAAGGCCGAAGGCGGCTCCGCGGTCGAGGTTGAGCTCTCCTGCCCAATCGGAAGGGGAGTAGTCGCGCATCGCCGCGATCCGCGACCGGTCGAATCCAACCTCATATTGCAGCCGCGCGAACGCTCGCTCCCGGAGGGCAGCGGCATCGGCGTCGCTCCAAGGCCGGTCCAGGTTGGGGCACGGGATGAGCAGGTACAGGTTCTCGTGGCCATCCGGGGCTCGCTCTCGGTCCGAGCGGGCAGAGACGCATGCGTAGAAGGCGGGATCGTCTGGGAGCTCGTGGCGGTTGAAGATCGCTTCGAGGTTTCCCTCGAAATCATTGCCAAAGAAGACGTTGTGGTGGAGCAGTTGCGGCAGTTCGCCCTTGTAGTCGATGTAGACCATGTATGCCGAGCAAGAGTAGCGACGTCGTCCCGCTCGTTTCGGCGAGCCTCCCAACAGCTCACGTTCGGCGTACGGCAGGTCGGCATTGCAGATCACGGCGTCGCCTTCCACCGTCTCTCCATTCTCAAGCTCCACCCGCCTCCCCTCGATCCGCTTGACCGGCGAGTTGAGGCGGATCTCCGTTCCGCGGGTTTCGGCGAGCCGCCCGACGGCTCGACAAAGCTCGACCACGCCTCCTTTCGGATACCAAATCCCCTCCCCGTATTCCATGTAAGTGAGCACCGCGTACACCCATGGCGCCTCGTAGGGCGAGAGCCCGAGGTACATCGTCTGGAACGAAAAAAGCATCCGGAGCCTCGGGTCGTCCATGTAGCGGGCGATCCCTTGCGCGAGGTTTCCGAGCATGCGATGCCGCCCCACCAGGCCCAGCGACCGGACGCCGAAGAAGTCCTGCGGACGGTAGAAGTTCTTCCGGACGAAGTTTGGAATCGAGGCCTCGTAGAGCGCGGCAAGATCGCCGAGCATCCTTGGATAGGCGAGTGCATCTTTCCGGCCGGACATACGCTCGATCTGGTCGATCATCCTGGCAACGTTCGGTGTGCCTTCGATCCGGCAGCCGTCGCGATAGAAGACGCGATAGCTGGGGTCGCATAGAGAGATGTCGAGGTGGTCTTCCATCCGCTCCCCCACATCGGCGAACAGTTTTCGAAACGCGTCGAGCATCATCAGCAGCGTGGGGCCGCCATCGAAGAAGGAGCCTCCCACCTGAACTTCCCGGTTGCGTCCTCCGATCTGGCCGGTTTTCTCCAGAACGGTAACCTTGTGGCCGAGGTGGGAGAGGCGCAGAGCCGTCGCCAAGCCTCCCAAACCTGCCCCCACCACGACGAATCGCTTGCGCGTCACGGTGCACTCTACGGGGTTCCTTGACCGCGCATTGCATCGCGCGCTATCCGACCGGGGTACACGTTCGCCATCGTTGCGCTGATGGCGGCAAGAAAACACGGGCAAGGTTGCGCACATCGGAAGGCCGTTGTAGCCTAGTAGCCGGTCATGAAAGAGAACGAAGTGAGTACGAACGGAATTTTCGCGGCAACCTTTGTGGCGCTGGCGGGAACGATCGGCCACTATCTGACTCATGGCCGCCTTTCGAGCTCGCTCGAATGGGTGTGGCTCGGCGTTTTCGCCGCGGCCCTAATCATCCTGTCCGGAGCCGTCGTAAACTTCGACCCGCGCCGGATCATCAAGTAATCCTAACCAGGCACCCCGCCAAGCCCCGGCCCGAAGCCGGGGCTTTTTTTGCGCGGCCTTGCCGCGGTTAGCAGTTGGCGGTTCGCGGTTAGCGGTCCGGAAGAGGAGCGGTGCTGGATTTCTCGCTCCCCCACCGCCAACCGCCAACTGCTAACCGCCAACCAGACCGACGAGGTATTCTGTACGTACCACGGCTCTCTGCTTCGCGCCGGCTTGTCCGCTTGCGAAGTCGCCTAGCCCAAAGAGACCAAAAAATGGCAAACCGAAAGTACGAACTGTTTTATATTGTGAAGCCGGATTTCTCCGACGCCGACGTTCAGAAGGTCGCCGACCGGTTCAAGGGAATCGTCGAGACCCACGGCGGCACCGTCGAGAAGGCGGGCAAGTGGGACAAGCGGAAGCTCGCCTACGAGATCAACGGGTTCAAAGAAGGAAACTACGTCCTCATGAACTTTGAGGCGGAGGCCAAAGTGCCCGCCGAGCTTAGCCGACTTTTGGGAATTTCCGACGACGTAATCCGTCACCGCATCTACAAGATGGACGACAAACCGGCTAAGGTATAGCCCTATGTCCTCGCTGAATCGCGTCATCCTGATCGGCCGGCTCGTGCGCGACCCTGAGTTGCGCACGACGAACACCGGCAAGAGCGTCGTTGAGTTCTCGATCGCCGTCGACAAGCGATTCAAACCGCAGGACCCAAGCCAGCCGACGGCGGATTTCTTCCGCTGCAAGGCATGGGATAAGACGGCGGAGTTTGTAAGCAACTACCTCTCCAAAGGCCGGTTGGCCGCGGTCGAGGGGCGCATCGAGACGCGGAAGTTCGTCGACAAAGAGGGAAACAACCGCGAGATTTTCGAGATCGTCGCCGACAGCGTCCAAGGCCTCGACCGGCCGCGCGACGACGCTCCGGGCAATGCCGGCGGCGGGCAGAGCTACGGCGGTGGCGGCGGCCGACCCGCCGGTGGCGCCGCCCCGAGCCCCGATGAGTACGATCCGTTCGCTGACGAGTAAGTCGAGCGAAAAAATGAGAGCGTCAGGCGGCAAGTGGGATTCTTCCCACTTGCCGCCTGATGTTTTGTCGGTTCGGTGACGCTAAACTTAGGGAGAGAATTATGAATCTGAACGATCGCGCCGTTGTGACTGAACTCGATCCCAAAGGGATCCTCGCGCTAACCGAAGGATTTCCGGCGCAATGCCGGGAAGCGTTCGAGATCGCGAGTCGCGTGGATGCGCCGAAGCTGGAAAATCGCCCCGGCGTGGTCGCGTTGGCGGGGATGGGCGGTTCGGGCGCGGGCGGCGACTTCGTCCGGGCGATTTTCGAGGCGCACGGAGGCGCGCCGTTCATCGTCGTCCGCGACTACGCCGTTCCAAGCTACATCGGCGTTGGCGACGTGGTCTTCTGCGCAAGCTACAGCGGCAACACGGAGGAGACTCTATCGGCCTACGCCTCCGCAAAGAAATCGGGCGCGCGAATCGTGGCGGTCACCAGCGGCGGAAAGCTTAAGGAGCAGGCGGAAGCCGATGGTTACACCGTCTACCTGGTGCCCGGCGGCCAGCCGCCCCGTACCGCGCTCGGGTACATGATGGTTCCGGTTTTGGTCGCTTGCCACCGTATGAAGTTGATCCCGGACCCGGAGATCGAGAAGGCGATCGCGCTGCTGGAGACATGCGGTGAAGATTGGGGGCCGGAGGCGAAAGATAACGATGCCAAGGCGCTCGCCGGAAAGATGCACGGCGCGTTGCCGATCATTTACGGTCTCGGAAGCTGGCAGGGCTACATCGCCAACCGATGGCGGTGCCAGATCAACGAAAATGCGAAGCATCTCGCTTTCGTGAACACCTATCCGGAGCTGAACCACAACGAGATCATGGGTTGGGTCGGCGCCACCGGCCAGAGCGTCGGCCGCTACGTCGGCGTCGTGTTGGAAGACGGGTCCGAGAGCGTTCGCATGAAGGCGCGAGCTCGCGTCACCGAAGGACTCATTGGGGAGACGTGCTCCTTCACCCACGTCCCGGCTTTGGGCGAAACCCTCCTGGAGAAGATGCTGACGCTCGCCCACTACGGCGACTACGTCTCGGTGTATCTGGCCCGCTTGAACGGCGTGGACCCCGAAGATATCGGCTCGATCAACCGCCTAAAGGACGAACTCGCCAAGGTCTCGTAGGCCCTTCATGACGCTCACCGAAGCGCAAAAGTGCGAGTTCGTCGAGCGCGGCTTCGTGAAGCTTTCGGGCCTCTTAGGTGCCCGTTGCCCGGGGATTATGGTCACCAACAAAATAGATTGACAACACAGATTCACCCGTAGCCCGGGAATTTATCCCCGGTAGAACCTTGAACCGCGGCTCAAGCCACGGGCTACGGGCATACCGATATTGTTCTTGATGACCAGTTTTCTCGGAGGCAGGTTCTTGATGACCAGTTTTCTCGGAGGCAGGTCTGGAGACCGGCGGTCCTTAGCGTACGTGCCTGGCCAGATACCGGGCGTACAGGTCGCACGCGAGGTCGACGCCTTGACCGGGAGTTTCTTTGAGGACACCGGCGGCGATGAGGCGCTCGACTCCGTCGGCTTCTGCCGGCGGGAGCATCGCGAGCGACGAGCGGACGGCGGCCAGCACCGAGGGGACATGTGAGACCGCGATCAGCATCCTTTTGAGATGATCGCCGAACGGTCCGTCGTCCTGGTCGGCGGTTTCCAGCAACGCGCCAAAGGTGAGCTTCTTGGAGGCCAGCACTTCAAGGGCACGCCGGGTCAAGAACGGCTGGCCGTCGAGCAGGAATTGGAGCGCCTCGATGTCGGAGCGGCGCTCGACCGGCTTGCCGTACTTTTCGTTGAGGTCCATCGTCTGCTCCACGGTGAAGTTCCGCAGAGAGATCTGTCGGCCGACGTTGAACGGTGATTGATTCAGGTCTCGAATGAAGAGCCGAGCCTCCGTTGCGTATCCGATTACCACCGTGAATCGCGACCACGGTCCCTTTGGATCGCGCGCCCGGGCGTTGTGCCAAGAGCGGACCAGTCCGAAAAAGTCGCCCGAGAACGGAGCGGAGAAGACCCGATCGGCTTCGTCCAAGAACCAGACGAACGGCTTCTCCGAGTCCTCCAATAAGGCTCGCAGGAAGTTATCCAGGTTTACCGAAGGGCCGAAAACTTCCAGCCACTCGCCGGCAAAGTCGTACTTAAACCCGGTCTGGCGAGCGAGCATCGCCGCAAGCAAGCGGGCGAACTGATCTTCGTAAAAGAACTGCGAAGCGCTCAGGGTCTGGAAATCGGTGGAGGCCTGACGCCATCCCAACTCCTCGACCAGCAAAGCCCCGCGGCCGATGAGGGAAGTCTTCCCAATCTGACGCGGTCCCTTGACCAAGACGATGCTTTCGTTGTTTCGCAACGCGGCGTCGAACTCTGCGTCCGTCTCTCGCCAGGTGTAAAACGGCGATGAAGCGGAGACGGCTCCGCCCGCGGGCTCGATCGGAACGACTTTCTTGGGGATGGGAGCCGAGTCTTCGAGGGCGGCCAAAACCTCGGCCACGATCGGTTCGTCATCCTCCGGACCCTTCCACACTGCGAATTGAAACTCTCCGACCTGGGCCGCCACCGCCCCCTCTAGCTTCGTGTCTGCGCCGATTAATATCGGAAGGATTTTCGGTTTGCCGGTCTTACGGAACTGATCGGTTGCCGTCTCGATCTCGTACTCAAGCATTTCGCTCTTCCAAGCCGACTCGGAAAGGAGGACGACGAGGGCGTCCGCAGTTCGAATCGTCTGCTCGATCGCCTTCGCCCACTCGACGCCGATCTTGAGGTGGCGATCGACGAAAACCGGGTGGCCGGCATCCCGAAGCGATTGCTCTAAAAGCGCCAGCAGATGATCGTCTGGTTGCGCGTTGCGCTTGTACAGCAAAACTACCATGGGGTCGGGAGGATGCTAGCACGATTGCCGATCTTCTGCAAATCTCCCCGGCGACTACCGTCGTACGTCTTTCAGGCTAGAAGCGCTAACCGGGACGCGACAAGAGGGATCTCGCTCGCTGGATTCCCATGCCCGGATCTTGCCGTCTTCGCAAGCGGCCACCACTTTCTTCCCATCCGCGGTAAAGAGAATGGATCGAACGGACCCGTTCGAGGCCTTCATGTCGGCGAGCTGAACGCCCGTAACGGCATCCCATAGCTGCCAAGACCCGCCATCGTTGGCGGTCACCACACGTTTGCCGTCGGGAGATAGATCGGCGCCGCCGATCCGTTGGGCGACGTTCCCCTGGAACTCCATTTTTTCGGTGAGGGAGGCCATGTCCCAAAGCACCGCCCGCCCATCGGCGCCGCAGGTGAAGAAGCTCTTTCCGTCGGCGGAGAAGGTCAAATTGGTGATGCGGAGGTTGTGTCGCTCCAACCTGGCCCTGACCTTGCCGGTATGGGCGTCCAGAACGAGCAGAGCCGCCGCTCCCACGAAGGCAAAGACGGAGTCTCCCCTCGGCGAGACCCAGAGCCCGTTACGCCAGCCCTCGGCATGGTATTTCCAAAGCACTTCGCCGGTTTCACCCGAGATGCCCAAGATATCGCTCGTTTGCGGCATCAAAATCGCGAACACGTCCCGAGCGATTCCGCCGGAAAAATTGATCGGAACCATCGGTAAACGAATCGGCTTTGCGTCGCTAAAGGGATCGGTAAAGATCGTCGCTTGGGCTGCGCCCTTCGTGTACTCCACTTGCCATCGGCCGTTGTACGTGTAGCCGCGAAAATGGGCCGGAGCGGGCGATAGTCGGCCTTGCACCAAGCCCGGGTCGGAGA
The DNA here is from genome assembly GCF_000724625.1 of Fimbriimonas ginsengisoli Gsoil 348. Taxonomy (GTDB): domain Bacteria; phylum Armatimonadota; class Fimbriimonadia; order Fimbriimonadales; family Fimbriimonadaceae; genus Fimbriimonas; species Fimbriimonas ginsengisoli. The sequence goes on from NZ_CP007139.1 coordinate 2,343,045, forward strand.
ATCGGAGGAGGCCACGGGGCGAGACCTGAAAGACGGCGAGGTTATTTTGGCCGTTGCGGCCGATTCGGTCTCCTTGGCCTAATATTCGAGGACCCACTGAGTTTCGGAGATCGAAGAGCCGTACCGACGCGGACGCCGCTACGATTTCTGAACTGGAAGCGGTCCCCGAAAGATTCCATATGTTGAGGATCGTCCCCAGTGGGTTGCCGGTTGGAAACTCTTCGACGATCGCCTTGCCCGTGCGGTCGAGGGTGACGACCTTTTGTTCTCCGTCCGAGAAGCAGCCAGCGGTCCGGGTTTCGCCAGGGGACCAGAGGCGCCGGTAGATCGTTTCGTGGCGATCGACGTCACGACCTATCGTCCCCGACTTGCCGTCCCCGTAAAGCAAGTATTTCCCTGAGTCGGACAGGTCGTAGAACGCGCCGCTGTCCTCGAGGGTGAAGCGATCCACCTCCCGGTGAGACGACGGCTCCATCACCACGACGTTGCGAAGGCCGGCTTTGCCGGCTCCGCGTCCGGGGGTGATCAGAACTCGGCTTCCATCTCGCGAGAAAGCCACTGGGAGTTCGATGGAAAGCCCCGGTCCCCCCCAACAAAAGGTTTGGTGACCGGTGGTCAGATTCCACAGATCGACCCTCCCGCCGGGAACTTTGTTAGGAAGCTCTTCCAGGGTGAGGACGATGTCCGAATTCGGGCGAGTCTCAAGGGTCGAGATCCTGCCGTCCGGATTTCCAATCCGCCTCAGTTCCTTGCGCGATATCAGATCGACCACGGGCGCCGGAGTGACTTGCGTATCGACAGTTAGGAAGCCGGTCTTGGTGGCGACCACTTGCTGGGTCGGCGTTAAATTTCTCGTGCAAATCGTCCGCTTAGACGTCCGGTCGATGACCGTCGCCGTCATGGTCACGTCGTCGGTCAGGCAGATGAGTCGGCCGTCCCACGTGAGATAGCCGTTCTCCCGCTTGCCCGGGGCTCGGTAGTCGAGGGTGTACTCCTCCTTCGCATCGTGGAGGCGCTTCATCCAGAGTCCCCATTCGATGCTCCGGTAAGGGCTGTTTTTCGTACGTTCCAGGATCTGTGCGATCCGCGGGGTGTCTCCGTTTTCCTCGAAGAGGCGGAGATTATTCATGTCCGCGATGTACAGCTCTCGGTCGAGGGCGACGGTTGCGGCTTCGGCCCTGCGTTGCGAGGTCCAGGCGAAGATTCCGAACGCGGCCACGGTTGCCAGAACCGCGGCGTAGGCGGCGGTGGCGCGAATGATTCCCCGGCGGAACGACTGTTGCAGCCGCAGCAACTCTTGCCCCGGCATGTTTTCTTGGATCCACTCCGCATCGAACACCCGCTGGTAGATCCGGTTTCTCGGGCGAAGCCGCATGCCGTCGGACCGGACCAAACCCGAGAGCTTGAGGAGGCTCGCCACCCGGTTTGCCTCGTCGTCGGTCACCGGTTTACCCTTGAGCGCGCGGGCGTACGCGGAAAGAAGGTCGGCTCGGAACCGTTCGGGGTCCGGCTCGGCAAAGCCGGCATTCAGAGCCCGATTCGCAACATCCGCCAGGTTGACGTTTCGATCGCGAGCCTTGGGCCCGAAGAGCTCCTTTTCGATCAAGTCGTCCACTTGCTTGGACGTTTGGATCGCGGGATCGGCCGCGATAGCGGCGCATAGGCTCTGGCTAAGGAACGGATGGCCTCCGGTCCAGTAGTGGACGCGCTCGATGAGCGTATCCCCGTTCGGGCCGAGCGCGCTTGCTAGCCTGCGCATCTCCTCGACCGTAAAATCCCGTAGGTAAACCCGCTCGCCGATGTTGAACGGCGTCGTCGTAGGGTTCCTAATCAGGTCGCTGGGCACCGCGACGCCGAGGATGCAGAAGGTCAGCCTTTGGAACGCGGGATCTTGCACGCGACGATTGAAACACTCCCGGATCCCGGCGAAGAATTCGTCGGTGTCGAAGGGAAGGTTGCGTGTGGCGTCGATCTCGTCGATGCAGAGAACGATCGGCTGTTCGACCTTTTCGAGGACCACCTCGCGGAGCGCGCCGAAAAAGCGTCGCATCGGCCCGAATTCGGACTTTGCCTTCCAATAGGCCAGGATCTCGGCTCTGAGTCCGAGAACCCGTCCAAGCTCCGCCGCCATGCCGATGTACCACTGGTCGGGCGTCACGTTCCGTCCCCCCATCTGCGTGAGATCGATGGACACGGTGCACCATCCCATCTGCTCCAGCTTCGCGAGCGTGCGGATTGAAAGGGAGGATTTCCCCATCTGGCGGGAGTTCAGGACGTAGCAGTATTGGGCGTTCCGCAGCGCCTCGAAGAGCTGCTGGTCGCAGTTACGCTCGACGTAGCTGGACGCATCCAGCGGCAACGTGCCGCCGGATACGAAGAAATTACTTTCACGACCCACCACCATCGGCGGTTCCGATACTACAACGATCCGGGAGGTTGTGGTGGAGGGTCGACAAGGATAAAAGAGGCTTGAGGCAGACCTGAATCCAACGCCGCTTGCACCCGGGGCGCGAGCGGAGCGATTTGTGAGCGTTTCTGCTTGTGGCGGAACGTCAGGACTTCGGCTTCAAACTGGCCAGGGCGTCGGCGAGGCGGGCTTTGTCGTCTTCGCTCTTTGCCTCCGCGAGCAACTTTTCGACGGCTATACGCTGGGCGGTGGCAAGCGCGTCTTCGGAGGCGACGTGAATGTCTGGGTCCACGCCGGTTCCTTCCCAGTTCGTCTTCGTATAAGGGTTGATCGCTCTGCCGACCGGTATGAAGGCGCCGAAGTGGTCGTTTAGCCGAACGACGCCGCCGGGATTTGCGCCTCCCCAGGTGCTGGTCCCCACGATCGTGGCGCGGCGCAGGTTCTTCAGGTCGTACGAGAACTCCTCGGCGCCCGAACCGGTTCGCTTGGAGGTCAGGACGTAGACCGGCTTACCGACATAGCGGCGACCCGGAAGCTTCGAAAGAGTCCAGAACTGCTCAGTCCGGTTACCCTCGCGCATATAGATATCGTTCAGGTGCACGGGCTTTGGGTCGAAGAGATAGCTGCAGAGGAGACGGACGGTCGCCGGGTCTCCACCTCCGTTGTAGCGGACGTCAATGATCAGCGCGTCGGTGTCGCCGACAAAGTCCATCGCGGCCTGGATCGGACGGGCCGCAATCTCCGGATCGAAGAATCCGTCCACCCGGATATAGCCGACGTTGCCGAGAAGGCGCTCGACCTTTTCGAATCCGGCGTTTGCCTTATGAGTGAACCATCTGTCCTGATCGATCTCTTTCTGCGACGGAGCGGCGCGTTGGGCTCGGACCGGAAGCGGCTTCTCGCTGTACCGGACGCGGAAGTGGGCATCTTTACAGATGGCGTTGATATCTTCCGTGAGCGCTTTGGCAAAGTCGGGACCCGCGCTCAACGTGTCGTAGCCTCCGGAGGCAAGCTTCGCTTTGAGCGCCTCGCCAGCTTTCTTTCCCAGGTCAGGGAATACGTACCGCTCCTGAATAGCGCTGACGAGCGAATCGATCGTGCTGCGACGGTCGTCGGCGGAGATGTCGGCGGCGACGAGGGAAAGGGAGAGGGCAAGCAGCGACGTGACCATGGGACGTTTTCAATACGGAATGCGACGGAGGATTGGTTTCAGCCGGCGATCTAATCTCACATGTCGAGCGTGCGCTTCAAAGCCTGCGAGACCTTTTCCGCCTCCTCCCGTGAAAGTTTCCCCTTCCGCTGGGTCAGGCGATTTTTTGGAACCGTTTGAATCTGTTCGCACTTGGCGAAGCTCTCCTCCGACAAACCATTGCCTTTACTGGGCAAGACCAGTGCATGAGAGGGGATGCGTTCGGAACCCTTTGTGCTAAACGGAACCACGATTGTGAGCTTGTAGCTCTCGACCCGGTTCAGATGATCGGTCTGGACAACCACACAGGGACGGACTCCGTTCTGCCGGCTATCGGGATGCTCGTTAAAGTCGCACATCCAGACCTGCCCGCGCTCAATCTGCAACGCGGTAAGCCTCCTGTTGGGCTCCAGTGGGGAAATCCATATCCTGCATTTCCGAGCTTCCCAAAAGGGCAAACCCCTCCGCCAGCGCTTCTTGGTCGAGCTTCTGGAGGCCCAACTCGAGTAGCTGCTCGATGACCTGGGTCTGTGAGCGACCGCGATCCTTGGCGATCTTTTCGATCCGATCCGCAGTCTCGGTTTGAATCCTCACTCCAATATGAACTTTGGACATAGACTCATTGTATTGCAAAACGTTGAACAATCTGTATTCATTTATCCAATAGCTGTAGTCGATCCCCCCTTTTTCGGAATCCGCTAACCGCTAACTGCCAACCGCCAACACCTCATCGGGTAAAAAGGAACAGACGAATGGACGACGCGCCCCGAGCTTTCACAACTTTCAGAAAGTTCATGCAAGCCTTGCATTTTCGAAAGCAGCTTGCGCGGAGCCCTTCGGCGGCAGTTTCTGAGGTGTCGTGGTGAACGTGAGTCGGTTCGCCAAGTACGCTTGGCTCGTCCTCCTTTACAATCTAGCCGCGGTGGCTTGGGGCGTCTACGTTCGCGCCAGCAAGTCGGGCGACGGATGCGGTAGCCATTGGCCGCTGTGCGATGGCGATAGCACCCCGCTGATGGGACCGGGCGCGAAGCTCGTCGAGATGTCCCACCGGATCTCCACCGGCCTCATCCTGCCGATGGCGCTGGTGATGGTGGTTTGGGCCTGGATCGCCTATCCGAAGAAGCATCTCGTCCGAAAGGCTTCCGGAACGGTCCTAGGATTTGTGATCATGGAGGCGCTGGTTGGCGCGGCGCTGGTTAAGTTCGGCCTCGTGACGACTAACGATTCGGCGGCAAGAGCCGGGGTTATGGCGTTCCATGTGGTCAGCACGTTCTTGCTGCTCGGCGCGATCTCGCTGGCCGCTCTTGGCGCAAGTGGATTGCCGACGCCGCGGCTGAAGGGCCAGAGCACAGTCGGCTGGATCATCGGCATGGCTTGCTTCGGCGTCATCACGCTCGGTGTCAGTGGCGCGATCTCCGCGCTCGGGCATCAGCTCCACGAGACGCCGAACGTCCTTCAGGCGGCGATGAACCCGGCGACCCACTGGATGGTCCGCCTCCAGCCGCTCCACCCGTTCATTGCGGCCAGCATCGGCTTGTATCTGATGCTCGCGGCGGGACTGCTACAGCACCTGAGGCCGGACCCGCGCGTTAAGGCGGCCACTCGTTGGGTGGTCGGTTTATTCCTGGCGCAGCTTGCGCTTGGCTCGCTCAATATTTGGCTGAAGGCGCCGATCGAGATGCAGATGGCGCATCTGATGCTGGCCGACGTCAACTGGATCTCGCTCGTCGCGCTGGGGGCGTTCTGCCTCGCCGATGGGATCGAGCGAGTCGAATCGCGTCCCGCGCCCGAAGAAGCGGGCGAGTTCGAGCCGCTTCGCGGGCGTGAGCTGATCAAGGCGTACATCGCTCTCACCAAACCCCGCGTCATCTCGCTTCTGCTCTTCACCACCCTGACCGCCATGGTCGCGGCGAAGGGGCAGTGGCCGGGCACATGGCTCTTCCTGGCGGTGGCGCTTGGCGGATATATGTCGGCGGGAGCCGCGAACGCGATCAATATGGTGATCGACCGCGACATCGACCTCGCGATGAAACGGACCGCGAAGCGTCCGACGGTGACCCAGTCGATCCCCTCGCGCGACGCGCTCCTATTCGCTTTCGCACTGGCCGCCTCTTCGTTCGCGCTCCTTTGGTTCGCCGGAACCTTGCTCAGCGCGGTGATGGCGTTTAGCGGATTGGTGTTCTACGTCGTCGTCTACACGATGCTTCTCAAGCGTCGCACTTGGTCGAACATCGTCATCGGCGGCGCGGCCGGCGCGTTCCCGCCGCTGGTCGGCTGGGCGGCGGTGACGAACGATCTTCCGCCGCTATCGCTCTATCTGTTCGCGATCATCTTCGTTTGGACGCCGGTGCATTTCTGGGCGCTGGCGCTGCTTCTGAAGGACGATTACGCGGCGGCCGGGGTGCCGATGCTGCCGTGTGTGAAAGGCGACCGCCATACCGTGATTCAGATCGGTATTTACGGGATCATCACGTTCATCGTGTCGCTGCTTCCGTTCCTGCTTCCCAAAGTCGGATGGATCTACGCGGGGGCGGCTTTCGTCCTTAACGCCATCTTGCTCTACCTGTGTGTCGAGCTTTATCGTCGCATCGACCGGCCGCGCGCAAGCCGCCTGTTCCATTATTCGATGCTCTACCTGGCCCTGCTTTTCCTCATGTTCGCGATCGATCGCGCGGTGGTGATGGCATGAAGTGGCACGGGCGGCCCGCCCGTGGGTATCACGCGCAGCCTGCGCGTGAAGTCGTTTGCTTTGAGGCCGAGAACCGCCTTGGGCGAGCCGCCCGCGTTACGCGAGCAAGACTTTACGCTCACTCGGTAGAATTCGTTTCACTTCCGACGCCGGTTCGTCACGGACGACAAGCCGCCGTTATTGCTGCGCACCGGAGGGGCAGCGCAGCGCGGAATCGCCCCCTCACAGCTACGGAGCAATCTTAATGTCTGCCCAAGTCTTTAAGCCGAGCGCCAACTCGATCGCCCAAGTCGCCATGTTGTCGATCGCGATCGGGGTGCCGACCGTATGGCTATCCATCGCGGGTCTCTCGCGATCGCCTGCCAACACCAAGGTCGACGTTCCGCTGAACCAGCCAGTGCCGTTCAGCCACCAGCACCATGCGTGGGAGCTTGGTATCGACTGCCGGTATTGCCACACCAGCGTGGAGAAGTCCTCCTATGCGGGCTTACCGTCGACCGAGACGTGCATGAGCTGCCACTCGCAGATCTGGACGAATTCGCCGCTCCTCGAGCCGGTACGCCGCAGCTACGAGACCGGCACGCCGATCAAGTGGAACCTCGTGAACAAGGTGCCCCAGTTCGTGCACTTCAACCACTCGATCCACATCAACCGCGGCATCAACTGCGACGTGTGCCACGGCGCCGTGCAGTACATGCAGATCACCTTTAAGGGGAACAGCTTCCAGATGGCGTGGTGCCTTCAGTGCCACCGCGCGCCGGAGCGGTATGTGTACAAAGACGAGACCGCGCCCGCTACCGAAGCGCCGCGAAACCAGGTTTTCAACCTCTACTGGAAGTTCCAAGAGAAAGGAATGTCCAACTTGAGCGATCGCGAGAAAGAGATCCTGCACGGAGATTACGGCGGATCGGACGACGCTCAGGATAAGACGAAGGGCAAGGAACTCGTGAGCAAGTACGGCATCCATGTGGCGCAATTGGCCGACTGTTCGGTTTGCCACTACTAGTCGCCGGATTGAAGATTTGTGACTGACGATTTGAGATTAACGATGGATACGAACACGGAGCAGCGGTTTGACGTCGAGGCAGCGCGAGAGCAGCTCGCGGGCCAGGGCGGCAAGCGTTACTGGCGCACGCTCAGCGAGCTAGCGGACACGCCGGAATTTCAACTGTGGGTCGAGGACGAGTTCCCGAACCGCCGGTCGATCATGCAGATCAACCGGCGCGACCTGCTGAAGTTCATGGGCGCATCGATGGCGCTCGCGGGGCTTTCCGGTTGCCGCGGCGTCTTCCTTCCGGAAGACAAGGTCGTCCCGTACGTTCGCCAGCCGGAAGAGCTGGTTCCGGGCAAGTCGCTTTATTACGCCAGCGCGATTACGCTGGGCGGATACGCAACCGGCGTCCTCGTCGAGCAGCAAGAGGGGCGTCCGATCAAGATCGAAGGAAATCCGGAGCACCCGGCTTCCCTCGGCGCGCTCGACTCGATCAGCCAGGCGCAAGTCCTAGGATTCTACGATCCCGATCGCGCCGGATCGGTTTTGAACCGGGCCAACCTTGGTTTCGATGCGGATCTCTCCTCCTGGGAACTGTTCGAAGCGTCTATCAAGAAGCTGTTGGCCGACAAGCAGAAGACCGGCGGAGCCAGCATTCGCATCCTCACCGGCTCGGTCACCTCGCCGACGTTCATCGGTCTGATGACGCGGTTCCTGGCGAAATACCCCGCGGTGAAGTGGCACGCCTATGAGCCGGTCGGCCGGGCGAATGCCCACGAGGGCTCCCGCCTCGCCCTTGGCGGCGCGTACGACACGATCTACGATTTCAGCAAGGCGAACGTGGTGTTCTCCCTCGACGGGGACTTCCTGAGTTCGGTCTCGAATCCGGCCGCCCTTGTCAATGCCCGACAATTCGCGGAGAAGCGGCGGGTGAAGGGTTACGAGGGGACGATGAATCGTCTCTACGCCATTCAAAGCACGCCCACCCTCGCGGGGGCGATGGCCGACCACTGCTGGACGGTTCGCGGCTCCGAGGTTTACGCCCACGCCCTGGCGCTGGCGGCCGCTCTCGGCGTGCCTGGAGTCAGCGCGGCCGGAGGCTCTTCGATCAGCGCCGCGCATCTCGCGGCGGTCGCGAAGGATCTGACGGATAACGCAGGAGCGAGCATCGTCATCACCGGCGACCACCAGCCGCCGCAGGTGCACGCGCTTGTCCAGGCGATCAATAGCCACCTCCGAAACTTTGGCGCGACCGTCACCCACATTCCGGCGGTCGATGTCACCGCCAATCCGGCCGGTTCTCCGGTCGCGGTGGGTGATCTCGCTACGTTGGTTCAGGACCTGAACGGAAACGCGGTCGACACGCTGATCGTCATGGAGGCGAACCCGGTTTACGACGCCCCGGCCGACCTCAACTTCCGCGACGCGATGCTGAAGGCGCGGACCAAGATCCGCTTCGGCGCGTACGACGACGAGACGAGCCTTTGGTCGGAGTGGCACCTACCGCTCGCGCATGAGCTGGAAGCCTGGGGCGACGCCCGCGCGTTCGACGGAACGCTGAGCGTCATCCAACCGCTGATCGCTCCGCTTTACGAAGGTCGCTCGGCGATCGAGTTCCTCGCCACGCTGCTCGACGAGCCAAAGGGTGGCTACGACCTGGTGCGCGATCACTGGCATCAGAGCGGAGTCTTCGGTTCGCCGGCTCCCGCGGGCAGCAAATTCGATAACGCATTCGAAAAGAATTGGCGGACGGTCGTCCACGACGGCCTGGTGAAGAATTCCGCGGTAGCCCCGGCAACGGTTACCGTCACGCTCGACGCGGCGTCCCTTCCTGCCCCGCAGAAGGTAGAGGGAATCGAAGTCAATTTCCGTCCCGACCCCTGCGTTTACGACGGCCGGTACACCAACAACGGCTGGCTTATGGAGCTGCCGCGCCCGCTGACGAAGCTCACGTGGGATAACGCCGCGATCATGGGGCCGAAGATGGCGAAGTCGCTCGGAGTAGCCGACGACGACGTCGTCCAGCTCACCCTGAACGGCAAGAACGTGAAGGCGCCAGTCTTTGTGCAGCCCGGACATCCGGATCAGGCGATCACCGTCCACCTCGGCTTCGGCCGAACGAGGGGCGGCGTCGTCGCATCGGTCGGTGACAACGGCGAGAAGATCGACACCGTCACTTCGTCCATCAACGACAAGATGGGTGGCGGCGGATTCGACGGCTACGCCCTGCGAACCCAAGCCGCGCCCTACTTCCAAGGCGGTCTCACCGTCACCGTTCTCTCGCGCAACAGCTACGACCTCGCGACCACCCAGGGACACCAGCCGCTGGATGGCAACCACATCCCGCAGTTCGAGGGAGACGAGCGAGAAGTCGTCGTCGAGCACAACCTCGCTACCTTCCTGGCCAAAGGGAAAGAGATCGAGGAGAAGCGGAAGGAAGAATATAAGGAGCTGAACGACCAGAATCTCTTCCCCGACCAGATCTTCCAATACGAGGGGCTGCAATGGGGCATGACGATCGACCTCAACACCTGCATCGGCTGTAACGCATGCGTTACAGCTTGCCAGGCGGAGAACAACATCCCGGTCGTCGGCAAAGAGCAGGTGGCGCGCCATCGCGAGATGCACTGGATCCGAATCGACCGCTACTACAGCGGCGGAGACGACGATCCCGCGGTTTCCTGGCAGCCGGTGATGTGCGTCCAGTGCGAGAAGGCCCCCTGCGAGCCGGTTTGTCCGGTCGCGGCGACGGTCCACTCTCACGAGGGGCTGAACCAGATGACGTACAACCGTTGCGTCGGTACCCGATACTGCAGCAACAACTGCCCCTACAAGGTCCGCCGGTTCAACTATCTGAACTTCACGGACAACCAGAAGCAGTTCGACGTCCACCTCGACGAGAAACCGAGGATCCCGCTCCTTCGGATGCTGAACAACCCGAACGTCACCGTTCGCGGACGCGGCGTCATGGAGAAGTGCACCTACTGCACGCAGCGGATCAACGAGGTTCGCATCGAAGCGAAGAAGCAGAACCGCGATCCGCTGGACGGCGAGATCGTAACGGCATGCCAGCAGGCGTGTCCGACCCAGACGATCGTGTTCGGCAACATCGCCGATCCGAAGGCGAAGGTTACCGAGCTTCGGCACGACCCCCGCGCCTACCTTCTTCTGGAAGAATTGCTTACCCGACCCCGCACTTCGCACCTCGCGAAGCTGCGCAACCCCAATCCCGAGATCCACGGCGCAGCGGCGGCCGGCGCGACGGAGGGAGCCTAACCTATGGCTATCCGAGAACCATTGAACGACCGGATGATCACCGGCCAGCAGACCTACGCGACGCTGGACGAGAGCATCGGGTCGCTCATTCTGAATCAGAAGCGTCACAAGAGGGCCTGGTGGATCTTCTTCGTGGTCGGCCTCTTGGGCACCGGCTTGCTTGCCACGTCGATCACCTGGCTCGTTTATAAGGGAATCGGCATCTGGGGCAACAATGTCCCGGTCGGCTGGGCGTTCGACATCGTCAACTTCGTCTGGTGGATCGGTATCGGCCACGCGGGAACGCTGATTTCGGCGATTCTGCTCTTGCTCCAACAGACTTGGCGTAACTCGATCAACCGCTTCGCGGAAGCGATGACGATCTTTGCGGTCATGTGCGCCGCCATGTTCCCATTGCTGCACACCGGACGTCCATGGGTCGCCATCTACTGGCTCTTCCCGTACCCGAACATCATGGCGCTCTGGCCGCAGTTCCGGTCGGCGCTCATGTGGGACGTTTTCGCGGTCTCCACGTACTTCACGGTTTCGCTTCTCTTCTGGTACATCGGCCTCATCCCCGACTTCGCCACCCTTCGAGATAAGTCGAAGAAGAAGTGGATGAAGGTGCTGTTCGCGCTTCTCTGCTTTGGCTGGCGTGGCAGCAACCGTCACTGGCACCGATACGAGCAGGCGTACCTGATCCTCGCGGGTCTCTCGACGCCGCTGGTTCTGTCGGTCCACTCGATCGTGTCCTTCGACTTTGCGATCTCACAGGTGCCGGGATGGAACGTCACGATCTTCCCGCCGTACTTCGTCGCGGGCGCCGTCTTTGCCGGCTTTGCGATGGTTCTGACCTTCCTGATCCCGGTTCGTAAGGCTTACAAACTCGAGAATCTGGTGACGATGCGCCACATCGACTGGATGGCGAAGATCACCCTCGCCACCGGCCTCATCGTTTTCTACGGCTATATCCTGGAAGTCTTCTACGCCTGGTACAGCGGCAACCCGAACGAGTGGGACATGACGTTCAACCGGCGCTTTACCGGTCCCTACTCCTGGGCCTACTTCTTGCTGATCTTCTGCAACGGAATCCTGCCGCAAGTTCTCTGGTTCCCGAAGCTTCGGACCAATCTGAACTTCCTCTGGGTTGTCTGTCAGTTCGTCGGTCTCGGTATGTGGCTGGAGCGGTTCGTCATCATCCCGATGTCGCTCACGGCCGAATACCTGCCGTCGATGAACAAGATGTACTACCCAACCCCTTGGGACTTCGCCATGTTCGGCGGCACGATCGGGTTCTTCATCTTCTTGATGTTCCTCTTCATCCGCTTCATGCCGGTCATCAACATTTTCGAAATGAAGGTCTTGCTCTTCAATCTTCTCGGCCACAAGGACTCGCCTAACGGCGAGGTCGTCGCGGCGACGGAGGCTTCACACTAATGTCGCACGGACACGATCCCGTGGTCCCGCAGCCGTTTGGCTTGGTGGCCGAATTCGACTCCGCCGAGGCGTTGTTGGCGGCGGCGGAGAAGACGAAAGAAGCCGGATACCGGAAAACGGACGCTTACAGTCCGTTCCCGATCCACGGGCTGTCGGAGGCGATCGGGTTCCACGACGTCCGCCTCCCATGGATCATCTTCATGGGCGGACTCATTGGATGTACCTTCGGCTACACCCTCCAGTGGTACACGGCGGTCATCGACCTACCGATGAACGTCGGCGGCAAGCCGTTGAACTCGATCCCGGCGTTCTTCCCGGTCACCTACGAAAGCACGATCCTGTTCTCGGCCCTCACGGCAGTCTTCGCCATGATGGCGCTCAACCGGCTGCCGAAGCCGTACCACTCGATTTTCAACACCCCCGGTTTCGAGCGGGCGACCCAAGATCGATTCTTCCTAGCGATCGAATCGCGGGATAAGCAGTACGACGCCGAGGGAACCCGCCAATTTCTCCAGGGCCTTAACCCGCTCACGTTGAACGAGGTTATGGAATGAAGGACCCACGAATGGCCAAGACCACAAGCCACATCTCCCGCGCATTGGCCCTCGGCTCGCTGGCGATCTTCGTCGCCGGTTGCAACACCGACATGTGGCGACAGCCTCGGCATGAGCCGCTGGATGCGAGCGAATTCTTCGCCGACGGCGCCGCAAACCGTCCGTTGGTACCGGGCTCGATCCCTCGCGGCCACCTCCGAGAGGACGCCCCGTTCTTCACGGGCATTCAAGACGGTCACTGGGTCGACAAGCTTCCGATGCCGGTAACCGCCGATTTGATCAAGCGGGGCCAGGATCGATTCCGGATCTACTGCACGCCGTGCCACGGACAGCTTGGCGACGGAAACGGCATGATTTCGAAGCGCGGGTTCGCCCTCCGGCGCCCGCCCGGCAACTACCACACGGATCGCCTGCGCAAGATGCCGGTGGGGCACTTCTACGATGTGATCACGAACGGCTACGGCGCGATGTACAGCTATGCATCGCGTATCGAGCCGCAGGACCGCTGGGCCGTCGTCGCGTACATCCGCGCGCTGCAGCTTAGCCAAAACGCTACTCCGGCCGACGCCGACCCGGTCGAGCTCGAGAAGAGCACCCATCCCGCTCCCGCCGAAGCCGCTTCGGGCGAAGGAGCGAAGTCCGAGGGCTAATCCGCTCGCGGAACGAACAACATGGCTATCACGACTCACGAAACCACGACCGGAACGGCGCCTCAACTGCGGATAAGCAGCCTGGGCCGGCCGATGCTGATTCTGGGGATTGTCCTCATCGCGATCACGGGAATAAAGCTTTTCGGGGCGGACAACCACGAAATGTACGCCTCGTACATGTTCGGGGTCATGTTCTGGATGAGCCTGACGCTTGGGCTGTTCGGAATGTCGATCCTGCACCACTGCGTGCGAGGTCGCTGGTCGGTCCCATTCGTAAGGCTGATGGAGGCGGGCGGCGGTCCGGCGGCGCTTCTCACCATGGCCGTCCTGTTCCTGCCGTTCGTTTTGAATCCCGGCGTGCTGTACGATTGGGCCGACCCAGTGAAGCGAGCGGCGGATCACGTGATGAACCACCGAAGCGCCTACATGAATCCGATGGGCTTTACCATTCGGTACGTGGCGTTCTTCGCAATCTGGATCGCCTACTCCTGGTTCATGCGAAGATCGGTTCTTCGCCAAGAGGCGGGTGGCGGATTCAAGCTCGAGATCAGTCGCACCGCTTGGGGGGCCGCGGGAATCGTGATGTTCTTCCTCACGGTCACCTTTGCGCTTACCGACTGGCTTATGTCGATGGATAACCACTGGTTCTCCACCATGTACGGGACCTGGTTCATCATCATGTCGTGCGGCGCCGGCTTGGCGTTCTGCTTGATGATCTTCAACGCGAACTCGGATAAAGAGCCGTATCGAAGTGTGATTTCCCCGACCCTGACCCGCGACCAGGGCAACATGCAGTTCACCCTGACGATGCTTTGGGGCTACACCTCGCTTTCGCAGTTCCTCATCATCTGGAACGGCAACATCCCCGAGACCACGAGCTACTACAAGAACCGAAGCTCCGACATGTTCCCGCCCGGAATGGCGAGCAACCACTGGGGAATCCTCGGCATGGCGCTCATGATCGGCCGGTTCTTCATCCCGTTCTTCGCGCTGCTGTCGCCGCGCATCAAGAAGTATCCAGAGAACCTTCGACTGGTCGGAGGCTGGATCCTTGTAATGCACTTTATCGAAATCTATCTCTTGGTGCAGCCGTCGATTCCTGGCCGCGCGATCCAAGGCCCGTTTGCCGCGCATTTCGTGTGGGACCTGCTGGCTTGGGCCGGAGTGGGCGCGATCTGGATCGCCGTATTTGCCCTGCAGACCGCGAAAGCGCCGCTGGTACCGACTTACGACCACCGATTGGAGGCGATGAAGCATGCACACTAACGAGCCGCGAGAAGATCCGCTGGTCGAACTCGGTTACGAGATCCGCGACGTCGATTATCCGAAGACCCGGAAGGCAATCATTTACTTCTTGAGCTTCGGAGCGTTTTGCGCCGTCGTCGGATGGTTTATCTATGCCAACCGCTTTTGGATTTTCCGAGTCACCGACACGCGAGTTGGACCGCACGAAGCGCTTGCTCGCCGAATCCCGCAGGACCCGAATCCGCTCCTTCAGGACAACGTGGGGTCGAAGGTCGACATCTCCGATTTCCGGAAGGAAGAGAGCGCCAAGCTCAATACCACCGGCTACATGGACAAGGCGCTGACTCGCGTTCATATCCCGATCGACCGCGCGATCGACCTGATCGCTCAGCGGGGAATCGTTCCCACTAACCGAACCGTCCCGGCCGTTTCGAAGGGGAACACGACCAACCAGAACCAGATGCCGACCGGGGTGCAGACGCAAACTCCGACCGAAAAACCTGGACAACCAGGTGTGCCCGGAATCGTTCAGCCGCCTGCGCCCCTTGGTGGCGGCACCAGTAGCGAAGGCATTGTGCATCTTAGCAGCCCCAACGGATCGCCCAAAACTGCGCCCAAAAGGGCCGGCCAATAGCTGAGAACTAGGTGAAACGACAAATGAAACCGAACGCAATGAACCCGAAGACGACGAAGGCAGCTCTGCTCGCCCTCTGTCTGGGGCTTGCCGCGTTCGCGCCGGCCCAAGACGGAGACCGGAAGAACGAGTCTCCGCTTGCCCGAACGATGGGCATCACCCAGCGGCTCGGCCAACCGGTGCCCAAGGACGTCGAGTTCAAGGACGAGGACGGCAAGACGATCCGCTTCGGCGATCTGATGGGCAAGCGCCCGATGATCATCCTCCCGATCTTTTTCCAGTGCCGAACCGGTTGTCCGCTGATCACGGACGCCACCATGAAAACGTTGGCGAAGGCCAACAAAGTCGACAACGAGCTCGTACCGGGGCGCGACGTCGAGATGGTGCTCCTCAGCATCGACCCCCTCGAAACGCCGGAGCTCGCCCGCGCCAAGAAGCAGCTCGTTCTTAACGCTATGGAGCCGCCAAACGCGCCCGAAGGATGGCGCGAGAACGCATCCAAGGGATGGCACCTCCTGACGGGCGACCTAGAGTCGATCCATAAGGTCACCGACGCCATCGGATTCAAATACAAGTTCGATCCGGTCAAGCACCTGATCAACCACCCGACGTGCACCGTGATGCTGACGCCCAGCGGGCGGGTCAGCAGCTACACGATCGGCAACGATTTTCCGACTCGCGTGATTCAGCAGAATTTCGCGGTCGCAAAGAAAGAAGAGATTGGCGATAAAGCCGATCAATCGATGATGTTCGGCTGCATCATGCTCGACCCCGTGACCGGTAAGTACCGGATCGTGGTCGAGAATGTCATGCGAGTTGCCGGTGTCCTCACGATCGTCGTGGTAGGGCTCTGGATTTTTCTAATGAGTCGAAACAGCAAGCGCGAGGAGCGGCTGCGGGGCCTCGATCCCCGTGCGCTGAAGCGTGGCTAACACAGATATGTTCAACTTTCCCCTGGCGCCTCCATCCGCATCGAACTTCGCTGGCGAGCATGACCTCGTGTTCTATGCGCTTTGTTTGCTGTCGCTCTTCTTCCTCGTCATCGTGACGGTCGGCATTATCGCGTTCTCCATCCGGTACCGGGCAGGGAACAAGGTGGACCGCTCCCGCCCCATGTACGAGAACCTGAAGATCGAGCTCACGCTAACCTTCGTCCCGCTGATCCTCGGCATCGGGATGTTTTGGCTCGGCGCCCGCGTATTCGTCGAAATGCGCACGCCCCCCAAAGACGCGCAAGAAATTTTCGTCGTGGGCAAACAATGGATGTGGCACATCCAGCACGGTAACGGAGTTAGGGAGAACAACACGCTCCACGTTCCGGTCGGCAAGCCGGTCAAGCTGACCATGATCTCTCAGGACGTCATCCATGGCTTGTACATCCCAGCGTTCCGGGTGCAGATGCACGTGGTGCCTGGACGCTACACCAGCCTCTGGTTCACCGCCACCAAGGCGGGCGAATACCACCTCTTCTGCTCCATGTACTGCGGAACGCAGCACTCGGAAATGGGAGGCAAGGTCGTCGCTATGGAGGCGGGTGAGTACGCGAAGTGGCTGGCCAACGGAGGAATGTCCGTCGCCCCGATGTCGATGGAGCAAGCCGGACAGAAAATCTACAACAAGGTCGGCTGCAACAATTGCCATGGTGAAACCAGCACCCCGCGCGCTCCGACCCTGATGGGGATCTACAACACGAAGCGAACGTTCACCGACGGTTCGTCGCTGGTGGCGAACGAGGAGTATCTGCGCGAGTCGATCCTCCGCCCGTACAACCACCTGACCCAAGGGTACGACGAGACGATGCCCGCCTACGACGGCCAGTTGACCGAAGGAGACGTCCTTAACCTGATCGCCTACATCAAGGCGATGGGGACGACCGCCGGCTCGACCACCCCGACGAGCATCGTCAATCGGAGAACCGCGCCGACCAACGCCACTGGCCAAGATGTGCCCGACACGCTTTCGGTCGGTGCGATGCAGTACAACCAAGAAGACCCCAACGCTACGCCGACCGTGCGTAACAACACCCCCGCGGTGGGTGCGATCGCCGCTGAGAAAGGAAAGAATCCATGAGCGCCACTGTCATCCGTCCTGACGACCACTTTGAGGAGGTGCACGAACCGGTCAATTACGCCAACAACGGGCACACCATCAAATCGTGGTTGTTGACCCACGACCATAAGCGGATCGCGATCCTCTATCTCGTATCCACGGCGTTCTTCTTCTTGCTGGGCGGCATCGCGGCGGGCCTGATCCGCTACGAGCTGACGAGCCCTGCCGGCGTCATCCTGGAGTCCGAGACCTACAACAAGGTCTTCTCCTCGCACGGCATTCTGATGATCTTCACGTTCCTGGTGCCGGCGATTCCGGCGATCTTCGGGAACTTCGTCTTGCCATTGATGATAGGCGCGCGTGACGTCGCCTTTCCCAAGCTCAACCTTCTGAGCTGGTACCTCTACATGGCGGGCGGCGGCTGCATCCTCTGGGGAATCCTAGGCGGCGGCGTCGACACTGGTTGGACCTTCTATACGCCGCTTTCGAGTACCTACTCGAATGGCCAAGTGACGATTACCATCATCGGAATCTTCATCGGAGGCTTCTCGTCGATCACCACCGGCGTCAACTTCATCACCACCATCCACAAGATGCGGGCGCCCGGTATGACCTGGTTCCGGTTGCCGCTCTTTGTTTGGTCGATGTACGCCACGAGCATCATTTTCGTGCTCGGCACGCCGGTCATCGCGATCACGCTTCTCCTCGTCGTATTCGAGCGCGCTTTCCACCTGCCGATCTTCGCTCCGGAGCTTGGCGGCGACCCGGTTCTATTCCAGCACCTGTTCTGGTTTTATAGCCACCCGGCCGTCTACATTATGATTCTGCCGGGCTTCGGAGTCATCTCGGAGCTCATCGCGAACTTTAGCCGTAAGCGGGTCTTCGGTTACCACTTCGTCGCGTTCTCCTCGCTCGCCATCGCCGGCTTGGGATTCCTCGTGTGGGGCCACCACATGTTCATCTCCAGCCAGTCGATGTATGAAGGGATCGTCTTCTCGCTCATCAGCTTCTTGGTCGCGGTTCCGTCCGCCATCAAGATCTTCAACTGGACTCTAACGCTCTACAAAGGCAGCGTCCGCCTGCAAGCGCCGATGCTGTACGCACTCGGCTTTATGGGACTGTTCACAGTGGGCGGTCTCACCGGTCTCTTCCTCGCCTCGATGGGGACCGACGTTCACCTGACGAACACCTACTTCATCGTCGCCCACTTCCACTACGTGATGGTCGGCGGGCAGATGATGGCCTACCTTGGCGCCCTCCACTACTGGTGGCCCAAGATGACCGGGCGAATGTACAACGACGGCATGGCGAAGTTCGCCGCGCTTATCGTGTTCATCGGATTCAACCTCACGTTCTTCCCGCAGTTCATCGTGGGTTGGCTCGGTATGCCGCGCCGGTACCACTACTACTATTTCGCGCCGGAGTATCAGGCGTATCACATCATGTCGTCGCTGGGCGCGTCGATCTTGGCGCTCGGCTTCATTCTGCCGGCGTTCTATCTCACCGCCTCCCTGATCAACGGCAAGAAGGCGAGTGCGAACCCGTGGGGCGCCCACGGTCTCGAGTGGGAGACGGCGTCGCCGCCTCCGACGAGCAACTTCATCGAGACGCCGATCGTCACCGACGAGGTTTACGACTTCGACCCGGCAAGCGAGTTCGAGCAGGAAGCTGGTAGCCACCGCATCCTGCACGGCGACGAGCCCGGTCTTCAGACGAAGGACGGCGACCGACTGCCGCAGGATCGATCGTCAAAGGGAGATGAGTAACTAGATGGCCGCGATTCCCGATCACACCCTGGTTCACGACCACGGCCATGATCCCGCGCTGGGGCACCAGTTCGAGAACATGGAGCAGCAGACCGAGAGCTACTTGGTCGGCATGTGGACGTTCCTCGCCCAGGAGGTCATGTTCTTCGGCGCGCTGTTCGTGACTTTCACGCTCTATCGGTGGAACTATCAGGTTGACTTCTGGAAGGCCCACGAGCACCTGAACGTAGTCATGGGCGGCGTTAACACCTTCGTGCTGCTGGTGAGCTCGTTCTTCATGGTATTAGCGGTGCAAGGTGCGCAGCTCAAGAAGAGAGGTCAAGTGCTTACGTGCCTAACCCTCGTTCAAGCGTGCGCGTTCACGTTCCTTACGATCAAGTACTTCGAATACTCGTCTAAGTTTGCGGACCACCTCTACCCCGGGGTCGGGTTCACCACGAATCCTGAGCATGTGCACGGCGCCAACCTAAACCACGCCCAGATCTTCTACGGACTCTACTTCGGCATGACGGGCCTCCATGCGGTGCACATCATCGTGGGAATTATCGTGATTGCCGTCGTGATGTACCTGTGGTACAAGCGAGCCGCATCGGTGACTCAAGACTTCGTCTACACCGAGATGGTCGGTCTTTACTGGCACTTCGTCGACCTTGTCTGGATCTTCCTATTCCCGTTGTTCTACCTCCAGGCGCCGCCCATTCCCGGCCTCAAGTAACCATGGCGAAATCACCCCTTCAACACGCTCATCACGTCGTTCCGACGTCGACTTACGTCATGACCTTCCTGGCGTTGGCGGCGCTGATGCTTCTAACGATCTTCGCCTCGTACTGGACGCTGCCTGGGGGCGTGCTGTCGAACAACATCCTGGCCATGGTCATCGCCTCGGCGAAGGCGTTCCTCGTCATCTGGATATTCATGGGGATCAAATGGGCGACTAAGCTGGCTCGGCTCTGGGCGGTTGCCGGCTTCATCGTCTTCCCGCTGATGTTCATCATGTTCCAGGACTTCTTCGCCCGTCACAACGAGATCGTTCCGAGCTGGGGCGGCCAGCGAGAGTCGGCCCTCCCACGCGTCATGGACCCGGTTGGAAACAGCGCTCCTGCCAAAGGCGCCAGCGCCGGCCTCCGCCCTCGAGGCTAACCCCCCGTGGCGCCGGCTTCCAGCCGGCAGCCCAAAGCTCTGGTCGCATAGTGACCAGAGCTTTTTTGTTAGGCCCGGCCTAACAAAGCGAAGGTCCACACAATTAGGAGAATGCCCAATACCTCCGAGCCCAGATACTGGACCAGCCCCGAAGGCGGCGACCTATCAAAGCTAAGGGTGCAGCGAAGCGGAACCCTGGTAACGAATCGGCCCAACCCCAAGCCCTGAAAGCGGCGACATCTGCACCTATCTTATGGAAGTTGTTTGGGCTTACTGACTCCTCTTGCGGAGAGACGGTTGGATTGTGAACACGGCGGCTCCTGATATTGTTAGGGTGATATCGCCGCTTTCAGGGCTCAGAGCGTCTGTCGGCTCCTTTACCAGGGTTCCGCTTCGCTGCACCCTTAGCTTTGAGACATAGCCTCTTCGAGGCCGGCCGAGGCGGTTTTTTTAGTCTTCGACCAGAGTCAGGAACTGCCCCTGAACCCAGGCAAGGAACTCCTCCGCCGAAGTTTCCTTTCCAAAGGTCCGGGGCTCGCCCCAGACCAGGGTTACCGTCCGGAAGGCCGGCCGCGGAATCGTCTTCCCGTACGGCATCATCCGTTGCGAACCGCTGATACCCACGCAGATCACCGGCGTTCCCGCCATGCGGGCGATCAGCGCAACACCCGGTTTCAGCTCTTGGAGCTCGCCGTCCTCGCTGATCTGACCCTCGGGAAAGATCCCGACCGCCTCCCCCGTCTTCAGAAGGTCGGCCGAAAACTTGAGCGCCTTGCGGTCGGGCTCTCCTCGTTTTACGGCGAACGCCCCAAAAAAGCGCATCAGCCGGCCGATCACCGGCAGATCGAACAACTCGCTCTTCGCCATGAAATGAACCGGACGGCCGCACGCGTATTGCACGAGGATCGGGTCCATATCCGCGATGTGATTCGCCAAGATGAGCACTCCTCCCTCCTTCGGCACTCGGTACGCTCCGCGCACCTTTACGGGACCCAAGAGCACGAGTAGCGCTCCGGCGACCATTCGGCCAAGGGGAAGCCAAAACTTGCGGAATCCGGCGGGAAACGGACCGACGACCAGCTCATCGGCCACGTAACACCATGGCTACCGCCTCGGGAAACGCCTGGTGCTCCAACTTGAGCACGCGGGCGGCAAGGGTTTCCGGCGTATCTCCCGGCTCGACCGGGCATCGCTTCTGAAGCACGACCGGCCCCTCATCGTACTCGCTCGTCACCAAATGCACCGTGCATCCGCTCTCCAACTCCCCCGCCTCGAGAACCGCCTTGTGGACTCGCAGGCCATACATCCCTTTGCCGCCGAACTTGGGAAGGAGGCTGGGGTGGATGTTGAGGACCCCTTTTGGGAAAGAGTGGAGAACAGCATCCGGAATTAGGCGGAGAAACCCCGCGAGGCAGAGTACGTCGCAGCCGGCGAATGCGCCCAGCAACTCCTCCGTGTAGTGCTCTCCCGGCGCGACGACCGCCGTCGGTAAGCCCATCTCTCGGGCCACCCCCAGCGCCGGCGCCTCCGCACTTGCCGCGACGACCCGCTTAACGTCCGCGTCGAGCCGGCCCTCGGCGCAGGCTCGGGCCAGCGCCGCCATATTGCTCCCCCGTCCCCGAGGCCCCACCAAAATTCCGATTCCCGCCTTCACTCTGGTTAGTTATAGCGGTTCGGCGAGGGTGTACGGGGGACCAATTTAGTGAGACCTTGAATAGTGCGTCAAGCTTTTGCGAAGGGAAAGGCGGGTGGGGTGGTGCGGGCAACCCACGTACAATCAATGAATGAGGTCGATATGGCGAGTAGAAATGCTGGGAACCTTGCAAGCTCAATCGGAGGAGCAAACGATCACCCGCTTTCGCACTCGACGAGTGGGCCTGCTCCTCGCCTTTCTTGCTTACTACGAAGACCGCAGTCATTCGCGAGACGAGCTGGCGGAAATGCTCTGGCCCGAAAGCGAGCCTGACCCCGCCCGCCGAAACCTGCGCCAAGCCCTCTCGTCTCTCCGGCGTCACCTCGAACCTCCCTCCGTTCCCGCCGGCGCGGTGCTGGTGGCCAAGCAGGGACGAGTCTCCCTCAACCCTGGACGCGTCACCACGGACGTATCGGATTTCAAGTCCCTCGTCCGTAGCGCTTCCGCCGAGACCTCAGGCGTCAAGCGACTCGAAAAGCTGAAGCAAGCCGTCGCACTTTATCGAGGCGACTTCCTTCCCGGCTATTACGAAGAATGGGTCCAGGGCGAGCGTCTTCACCTCGAGGACCTGCTTGTATCCGCCCTGCAGAACCTGATCCGGGCGTGCGAGGCGGAAGGCGAGATCGACGAGGCGATTCGGTATGTTCGGATCGCCCTTGCGAAAGACCACCTTAAAGAGGATCTCCACGCCACCCTGATGCGCCTCTATCTCGCCTCCGAAAGGCCGGCCAGCGCCCTTCAGCACTTCCAAGAATGGACCGACCAACTCGCGAGAGAGCTGAGCGACGAGCCCAGCGCCGAGCTGAAGGCGTTGGCCGACCGGGCGATTCGACAGGGATCGGCAACCATCGAGTCCGCTCCCGGTCGCGCGGAGAACGAGGTTGTATCGGCGCCGCCGTCCCCTGCGCGACAACCCTCAGGCCCCATCGTCCGGCTGCCCGTTCAACTCACCCGGTTCTTCGGCCGCTCGCACGAACGCGACCGCGCCATCCAAGATTTAGCCGAGAGCCGAATACGGCTGGTTACGTTGTGGGGACCGGCCGGAACCGGAAAGACTCGCCTCTCGATCGAGGTCGGCCGTCAGTTATCCGAAGCTCGCGACTGGAACGTCTGGTTCGCCTCGCTCGCCGATATCTCGGCCGGTTCGATGGTGCTCGACGCGGTGCTCACGGCGATGAGGCTTCGCAACGAGGCGGGAAACAGCCCCATCGATCTGTTGCGGGCCAACCTCTCCGGCCCGAAAAACCTTGTCATCCTCGACAACCTGGAGCACGTCTTGGAGGAGGCGATGCCGGTGGTGGAGCTCCTGCTGCACGAGATTCCCAATCTGTCGATCCTTGCCACCTCCCGTCAAAGCCTGAAGCTCGCCGGTGAGCAAGAAATCGATCTCGCCGCGCTTCCAGTGCCGCCGAAGGAGGAGCTCCCCCTCTCGGCCCTGACCGAAGTGCCCAGCGTGCAGCTCTTCGTAAGCCGGGCTCAGTCGATCTTGCCCGATTTCCAGCTCACGCCAAACAATGCTCTTCCTATCGCCGAGATCTGTCGCAGGCTCGACGGGCTCCCCCTCGCGCTTGAAATCGCGGCGGGCCTGTCGAATGCCTTCACCCCGTCTCAGCTCCTCCAAAACTTGGAAAACCGGCTCGAGCTGTTGCGGAGCCGCCGCCGGGATCTCAGCATCCGGCACCGAAGCCTCCGCGCGGCGATCGACTACAGCTACGATCTGTTAGCGCCGGAGCTTCAGCGGTTCTTCCTGAGCCTCTCGGTTTTTCGTGGCGGCTTTACAATCGAGGCGGCCGACAAAATCTGCCTCCCATCTTCTCAAAGACAGAATTGCCTTCGAATGGTTCTCGACTTGCAGGAGCGCTCTTTGCTCCGCTCAGAGGAGAGTGGCGAGGGCGCACCCGCCCGCTTTCGCCTTCTGGAATCGTTTCGTGAATACGGCGCCGAACTTCTCGACGCGGAAGAGGAACTCGCCCTGCGCAGTCGCCATGCGGCGTACTTCTTGGCTCAGGGAAAGGGGAGCGGGGACCAGGAAAACCAACTGGCCGCGCTCCGCTTCTACTTCGAACAGGGCCAATACCATGAATGCGTCGTTCTACTCGAGGGCCTTCACGGCTTCTCCTTGCTCGGCCAAGAAACGATCCAGGCCCTCGTTCGATTGCCCGATTTCGATCGGCTCGATCCATTAGACCGGATCATGCTTCTAAGGCTCTTGGCGAACGCCCACCTCTACCCGTCTGAGTTTGAGGAGTCTTACCGAGTATCGCAACGAGCCCTGGAGATCGCCGTCCAAGCCGAACGAGAAGATCAAATCGCGATCTGCCACCGCGGGATCGCAGTGGCCGCCGGATATCTGGGACGGCGCGACGAGGCGATCGCTCACACCGAGCGGTTCCTCTGCTACGCCGAACGGGTGGGGGACCTAAGGATGATCGAACATGGCTACAACGCGATCGGGTCGGAACTCTGGGCAAAGGGCGACTTTGCCGCGGCGTTGAAGGCGTTCGACGGAGCCCAGGCCGCCGCCTCCCAGCTATACGGCAGCGAGCCGCCATGGCCAACGCTCTACAACGTCGCCCGCGTCTACCTCGATTCCGGCCGATACGACGACGGGATGCAGATTGCGAGCGAGGGGCTCCGTATCGCGCAAAAACAAGGAGACGAGTTCGGCATATCGATGTGTCTTTCGCTGGTCGGCCGTTATCATCGCCTCCGTGGAAGCCTCGTGGCGGCGTTGGCGACCAGTCACGAAGTGCTCGTAAGACGTCGGCGGGTCGGCTTCCTCTTTTGGGCGCTGACCGGCCTCCTGGATCACGCGTCGATCCTGATCGCGATGGACCGCCACCGCGACGCGGCGACTCTCCTGGCCGCGTCGCGAGGGGTCACGAAGCAGCAGCGTTTCCCGGACGACCGCCAATACGCGGAAGGACTCGCCGCGGCTAAAGCCGGGCTGTCGGAGCGAGTTTTCGAACAGGCGTGGGCGGAAGGCTTGGCGATGAACATGGAGGAAGCTTTTCGATTTGCCCTCCAACAGTCGTGATCTGTTTACGTTTTGTTGACGCTCCGAGTTCAGGCTGAACTCGTATTCGCATTTCTATTCTGTTCACCCAGGTGAAATCCTATGTCTCGAAACAAGCCCCAATCTCAAGCTTTTACGCTCATCGAGTTGCTTGTCGTCATTGCCATCATCGCCATTTTGGCCGCCATTCTCTTCCCGGTCTTTGCCCAGGCGAAGCGCGCGGCGAAGAAAACGGTGTGTCTCTCCAGCATCCGGCAGGTGTCCACCGCGTCCATCATGTACGCGAACGATTACGACGACTACGCCGCCTTTGGACTGATTTTGGCGAGCACCGACGAGCGGTATGAGCTTCGTTCTTGGTACGCGTACGTCTATTACGGGCTCCCCAATCTGGATGGACCGTTCTACGATTCTCAAGAAGGGTTCTTTGGCCCGTACATGAAGAACCAACAGGTCTACGGCTGCCCAGAGTCCGACCCGCTGCTCGCCGGCCAGTTGTCGCCTGCCTTCCCCAACGGCTTTGGCGTCAACGACAGCATCATGTCCGTGGAACTGCCGGCCTGGGGCGTTCCGATGCATCCAACGGTAAACCTAACCGCCATCGACCGGCCCGCCGAGACGATGCTGATCACCGACGCCGTCGGGTTAAACAGCGACGGCTCCTCGGTGACCTTGGGGCACCAGACATGGATCGATCCACCTTCAAATGCCTTGCCCCAAGTGTGGGGTGTGCACTCAAAGATGGCGAACGTTGGATGGGCCGATGGCCATGCCAAGGCCCAGCGCATCACCATCCGGCCGACGAAGGATCTGTATTACGACGACGCGGCCGCATTCCAGGGAGCGAAGCAGTACGAGATCGGCGACATCATGAATCCACGCTACCCATATGGTAGCGAGTGGCAGGATTACTATTACCGGATCGATAAGCCGAACTAAATAAGCGATGAAAAGCCTTATCCCCTTGGCCGCGACTCTTCTGATCGCTGGGTGCCATTCGGCTCCCAGCGCCGCCGCTCCCACCGTGAATCCCGCCAAGGAAGCCTTGGCGGCCAAGCTAAAAGCGATGCCACCGGAGAAGCGGTCGGAATATATGACCCAGCATCCCGACGAAGCGGCCGCCGCCATGCCCGGCCTGGGCATGGGAAAACCCCATCGCTAACCCACCCCGGAGCGCGGACATCCTGTCCGCTCCCTGGACCATGGGCGTCCCGCCCATCATCCGTAGCCCCGCCCATGTAAACCACTCCCCAAAACGGATGTGCCCGAAACAGGGGACTAAATCCGGAAATTACAAGAGCCAATGATCAAGTTATGCTTGAGATCCTGCCCCTCCTAACCGCCTCCTTCGCTACCGTGATTCTCGCGAGCTATCTGCGATCCAAACGGGCGCCGGAGACAACCGCCACCGAAACCACCAATCCTCAGACTGTTCGGTGCTGAAGCGAGAAAGAGCCTAACAGCCATCTACCACCGCTTCCTTAATCCAAGCAGCCGGCCGCACGGAGCGAGAGAATGACCGGCGCGAATTGCGCGCCGGTCATTCTGTTTAGAGTCTTGGCGGGAATGTGTGGGAATCGAACCCACCCGACGCCTTTGCGACGTCACACTGGTTTTGAAGACCAGGAGGCACACCAGCACCCATTCACTCCCGGTGGGATGCTACCTTTGTCGGGGCGTTGGGCGTTGGGCGTTGGGCTGTAGTATCCCAGGATTCTGTACCAGTGGCTTAGAGGGAAAATAGTGAAGCCACATGTCGGAATCGAAGTCGGGAAGGCGTCGAGTATTCGCGCCGGAGTTCAAGTTGCGTTTGGTGGTTCAGATCGTCTCGGGCCAGCGCACGCTGGCGGATCTGAGCCGCGAGCACCAGATCAAAGACTCTTTGCTCGCGCGCTGGAGAGACCAGTTCTTGGAAAAGGCGCCCGAGATGTTCGGCGCCGCACCCACCGGCCAGGAGCGTCTCGCCGAGCTCGAGCGGGAGATCGGCCGCCAACACATGGAGTTGGAGATCTTAAAAAAAGCGTCGCGTCGGCTCCTCTAGAAGGGCGTCTGAAGCAGGCCCGAGCGCTCGCGGGTAAGTATCCGTTGCGCCTGGTGTGCCGCCTGCTCGGAGTCTCCCGCAGCTCGGCGCTCTACCGGGCGAAAGAGGAGCCGGACCTGGAAAGCCTGACGGTGACGATCCTTCACCTGCGGGCGAGCTTTCCTACCGCCGGCCTTCGGCTCATGCACGCCTACCTGGCTCGCCTGAGAGTGGCGGCGACCCGGTCGCAGGTGCGCACGGTCTACGTCCGCTTGGGGCTCCTGGGCAAACGGGCGCCGCCTCGGTCCAAGGGAACCACCGACTCCCGGCACGAGCATCCTCGCTATCCCAACCTCATACGGGATCTCGTGCCGTCGTATCCGAACCAGGTGTGGGTGGCCGACACCACCGAGCTCGTAGCCGGCGGGCGCCGGACCTTCCTCGCGCTGGTGGAAGACCTGTTCACCCGCCGAGTCGTCGGGGTTTCGCTCTCCTTTGCCAACGACTCCTGGCTGACGCTCTCGGCGCTCGATATGGCGCTTAGCCGGGAAACTCCCGCCATCCACCACTCCGACCAAGGCA
Organism: Fimbriimonas ginsengisoli Gsoil 348; assembly: GCF_000724625.1. Classification (GTDB taxonomy): domain Bacteria; phylum Armatimonadota; class Fimbriimonadia; order Fimbriimonadales; family Fimbriimonadaceae; genus Fimbriimonas; species Fimbriimonas ginsengisoli. Next base: position 2,370,362 of record NZ_CP007139.1, read on the forward strand.
AGCCCTACGCTTCGGGAGTCTATACCCGGCGCCTTCTCGCCCAGGGAGTCACCCTCAGCATGGCCCGAGTCGGATGCGCTTGGGAGAACGGACATGCCGAACGTCTGAACCGAACCTTCAAAGAAGAGGAGATCTTAAGGAGCGAGTATGAAAGCCTGAACGAGGCCAAAGAGTCCATCGCCGCCTACGCAAAGCACTACAATGAAAAGCGCATCCATATGAGCCTTGGCTACCGAACCCCTAACGAGGTGCTCCAAAGCCATCGCCAAGACCAGCCGGACGGGGAGTAACAACCCCCATAGAAACAACGCCCGCTGGTACAGAGAATTGGGAAGCTACAGGCGTTGGGCGTTGGGCGTTGGGCGTTGCGGAGCCTTCGGAGCCTTCGGAGCCTTCGGAGCCTTCGGAGCCTTCGGAGCCTTCGGAGCCTTCGACAGTGCTAGGCATTACCCTAATGCTCCCTCGCTCCGCATGCTCCGACAGCTCCGAAGCGAAGCGCTGCTCCGAACGCTCCCCGCGAAGCGGGCAGCGGTAGCTCCGATAGCTCCGATAGCTCCGAAGCAAAGCGGGCTCCGAGCGCTACCCCAGCGCCGCCCGCATCTCCCGAACGGCCGGCTCTTCGATCTCGGCAATTCGTAAGACGATCTCGGCCATCGCGGCCTGAATCTCCGATGCGAAAGGCTCCAGCCTCCCGGGCTCGCCGAGGGTGGCGATTAGGGAGCGCATTTCATTCGCCATGGCGGCTCGCTGGGCGACGGCATCCGGGGGTTGGGAGATCCAGACCTCAGTTCGCCGGCGCTTAAGCTCCTTAAGTCGGGCGAACTCGGGCACGAGGTCGGGCATGCTTGCTTCCGCGAGAGCTTCCCACTGGATCGCCGAAAGGTCGAAGGCGTCGGCCACCGAATTCAAAGCCGATAGGCCGGTCCAAACCGCCGCCTCCCGCAAGAAAGCCGCGAACCTCCCTCGGTCCCCGGCGGGAGCCGTACCCCAGGTCGAGATCCAGTCCCAAACCCCTGGCTGCCCGATCTTGCCCGCCAGGGCTTGGGTCAGCCGGGGACCGGGCGCGAACGTCCTCGCCCACCCTTTCGGGTTCTTTGGGTCGGTCAGCATCTTTGCCCAGTTGCGCATTCCGGTAAAGCCGAAGTTGTTTGCCGAGCCCATGGGCGGCTTGTCCAGGAAGAGCGCCGCGCAGGTTTCCATTCCCCGGATCAACCCCTCTCCGAGCCGCTCAGTATCCGGCGCTTCCAAGATCGTCATCCGGTACCGGTCCTTCTTCACCTTTCCCCGCGCCCGGTCTAGCTCTTCGGCCGAGACTCGAAGCGGCACTGAAGCTCCGTCCGCGACCAGGAAATCGGACCCATCCTGCCCGACCACGAGCAGGGGCTGCATGTGCCACATCTGGGTTGCGCAAAGGCCGCGATAGGGCATCGAAAAGACGTCCGCCCACACGATGACGACGTTACCGGCATCCAACTCGAGCCGCAGATTGTCCTCAGCCCGCTTCGCCTGGGTCGTCTCACGCGAGTCGCGCCGGATCGCCAGATTGTCCAATGCCCGTTCGAAAGGCGAGAAGGTGTTGCGGGTTAGCAAAGCCACGTGCGGCAGGTGGCCGGTGTACTCGAAGACGAAGTAGCCGAACGCGATCCCGCCGCTGGCGCCGAGGGCGAGCGCCTCTGAGTAGGGCCGTCCGGTCTTCGGACTTACTGCCCCCATCGCCGCCAGCGCGTTCGCGATCGTGCCGGTTTCGTAATGCCGACCAGGAAACGTCGTGATCATCGCCGCCAGTATCGCCCGACTTTTCGCCCTCCGTCAAAAAATGCGACATAGTCGGATGGCTTGGTCGCACGATTTCGAGACCGCTCGGATGCAACGGCGTGCCCTGCATAGGCAGTCATAACCTCGTGATCAGCCGGACTTCGACCGTTCCTACGCAAACCGAGCGACTCGTCGCCGCCGGCATGCACATCGCCACCATCTTCGCCCCGTTGGTCGGCCCGGCGATCGTGTGGGCGTTGTGGCGGAATTCCCCGTTCGTATCCGGTCATGCCCGCCGAACCTTCAACGGAACCCTCCTGCTGCAAGGCGTGCTCTTGTTCCTGGGCGCCTGCTCCCTGATCTACACCATCTGGTCGATCTCCCAAACCGGATGGCAAAACGTCAACATCCTCGCCCTCGTCCTTCGTTGGGCCATCGTCTGGGTATTCCTCATCGTCCTGGAATGGATCAACATCCTCACCGCCCTAAGGCACGCCTACCGCGCCTACCGTGGCGAGTAGCCTCCGGAGCCCCCTCCTCTTGCAAGGCGATGTATGTGCGCCTCGGAGGAGGGGGTTGGGGGTGGCGGTTCCGGACCATGCCAGTCTGGAGACCAGCAGCCCTCCGGATCATCCGCGAGGGCGCCGACGCTACGACCGGAATTCTCCACCCCCGACCCCTCCTCATCGCACGATGCATCGACGAGGAGGGGCTCCGGAGCTACGCGGCGAACCCTTCGAAGCGGTCGCGGACCAGGGAGAGACCGATGCGGTACCCCTCGAACTCCTGGCTGAGGCGCCGGAACACCGGCGCGTCTTCAGCGTAGTCGCCGTGGTCGAAGGTGCTTGCCACGTAGTAGCTGAACTGGCCTTGCCGGATCGGGTCGAGCAGGGCGTCCATGCCGGTGGGTGATTTCATGCGTGGCAGGAACTCCGGAAAGACTCCCGACCAAAATAGGAGGAAGTCGCCGATGTGCCGGTGCACCTCACGCTCCCGCGCGAAAGAATCGGCCTTCAGGCGGACATCGCCCTCGGCCACCATTTCCGCCACACTCTCGACCCGCGCGCCGTACGCGTCGCGGATGGAATAGATGCCGTCCTGGTGAATGAACCGGACCAGCATCTCGGCGAGATATCGCTCGACTTCGCTTTGGTCGAGGCCAAGCCGCGCCAGCGAGTCGTGCAGGGTCTCCGCAAAGTACGCCCGAATCGGGTGCCCGCGGTCTACGTCTCCAGTCATTTTCTTACCTACCTCTTTTGCCCTCTCCCCAATCTTTCCTCGGCTCTCGCCGTTCTCCTCCTATCCTTGGAAGGTCGATCGAAACGAAAACCTGGTAACGTTCCGGACGTACGACTTCGGCGGTTGGTTCAATTGGACCTAACGCCGTCGTTGGCTGTTGTTTCACCGTAACGAACTGGGATAGTCAACACGTCATGAATGGTATGACCTGTCCGCGATGTGGTCGGCCGGTAAACCCGAATGTTGCGCAGTGCCCGCACTGCGGACAGCCGTTGCGCCCCGCGGCTCCTGCCGCGGTGACGATCGCCAACGCCACCCTCGCCACCGGCGCGCTCCAAAACGCCTTCGAGAGCCAGCGCCGTCGAAACGTCATCATCGCCTCCATCGTTGCCGCCCTGGCCCTGTTGTTCGCCATCATCATGGGGCTCCGCGCGGCGGGAATCCTCGGCGCCAGCGGCAACCGCCCGGGCGACCTGTTGAACGCGAAGGGAAGCATGCCGACGCCGGTCCTGATGGCGCCCGGAGCAACCGCTCCGCGCGTTCTGGACGCCAGCGCTCAGAGAGTGGCGGAACTGCGCATGCCGCAGGACGTTTTCGACTGGCTGAAACATCTCCAAAAATGCGAGGAACGGAAGAACCAGCTGATCGGCGACGAATTTACTGAGATGCAGGTCTTCCAGCAGAAACTATCCGTCATGGGCGCGGGAATCGGTTTGGGCGATCCTTTCGAGCAATCCAAGGACGGAAAGGACGATCAGGCTCCGGGCTCGTACACATCGGGCAAGATCCTGGACATGCGCCCGCAGTGGCAAGAGCTGACGAATTTCTTCCACTCCAAGAAACCGCCGGCGGAGTGCCAACCGATCGCGGACGACTTCGACAACGGACTCTCGGAAATCCAAGGCGAGATCGGCGATATCAGCGACATGTTGAACCAGGCCGACGTCGACCCCGAGAAAATGCTGCAGGCGGCCAAGAAGATGCAGGGCAAGAGCTACAACATCGACCGCTACCTGATGAAGTGCGACAAGAAGCTGAGCGGGATCTGCGCCAAGTACAACGTCAACAAGTGGTTCAACATCAATCCCGATCCGATGGCAGGCGGCCTAACCGGGAAGATGGGAACCAACGTTCCGGGCGGATTTATCGGAGCCGGTGGCGGACAGTAAACGCGCGGCCTCCGGCCGAGGAGAAAGCGAAGCTTCCGGCGTGGCGAGCGTAACCGCGCTTCGAGAAGCGGCTGAATTGGCGCTTGAGGAGGCAGTGAACCTCTTTCCGCTTCCGTACGTGCCGATCCTTATTTGGAAAGGGTATCGCGTCACCGCGGGAATGGCTTATTACCGAAGCGGGGCGATCGGATTGTCGACCCGGGTGCTTCAGACGCCGGAGGCGGTGCGGGAGACCCTTCTGCATGAGTACGCGCATTTGCTTGCCGTCCACCGTCATGGGAAGAAAGCAGCGAACCACGGCGAGTTTTGGCGTCAAGCGATGCGAGACCTGGGTCAAGCGCCGCAGGTCCGACACTCGTACGAGGTGGAACGAAACGTCCCGCGCCAGCAGGTGACGTACGTCTGCATCAAGTGCGGCAAACCATTCGTCCGCGCCCGCCGCCTCCCCAAGCGGCAACGCTACATCCACCGCAACTGCGGCGGGGACCTGCGTTTGCAGAGCATCCAACCCATCGAAAGGAAAAGCTAACTCTCCTTCCTTTGCGTCTTAGCGCCTTTGCGTGACCCTCCCTTCCGGAATTTTCACGCAAAGGCGCTAAGACGCAAAGGGGGGAATTACTTTAAGGTGGCTGAGAAGGGGCCGGCAATTCCGGGGATCTCGTAGACGCCGGCGTGGCGGAACAGGTCGGATTCCGACACCCAGCTCCCGGTTCGGATATTGAAGATGCGGCAGCGCACCTTCGCGGGGCCGTTCCACTTCAGCCTTAGAGAGCCGCCGCCGCTTGTCCAGGCGATCGCCGCTTTCGGGGTTCCGAAGGCGCAACTGGCGGCGGATTTGTCACCTTCCGCGCTAACCGCTACCCGGACCCCGGCCAGGGACGGCCAATCCACGGCGGCTACGAACCGGCTCATGTTCTTGAGGTGGTGCAGCATTCCCTCGGTGAGGTGATGCGGATTCCGGTATGGCCAGCGGAGTCCACTGCCCGCCGCTCCCGAGGCGAGGTGAGCCCAGCTCATGTTGAGGAAGATCTCGTCATCGAGCTGCGCGCTCTCGACCCAACGGTCGATCGGACCGTTCTCGGTATCCATAAAAGGTCGCGTGTCGTTCAGCAGCGAAAGGGCTCGCCTCACGCCATCTCGGATCGCGAGTGCCGGGCCGACCGGCTCCTTCGGAGCTCGCGAAGCACCGATGTACAGGTGGTTGGTGGCGTAGTCCAGCGACTTCTCCCGGTACACGACCGGGACGAGATCTCCCTTCGGCATGGGTTCGCTGAACGAGGTGCTGAGGAGGTGGGTCCGTCCCCATTTCTTTCGTTCGTAGGAGCGTACGAAGGCCGACATGTCGTCGATCCAATCCCGAAGCTGCGCCGGCTTGGCTCCCCACCAGAGGTCGGCTTCGTTGAGCAGTTCCCAGGAGAAGATCGTTCCCGAATTGCCCCAACGGTCGATCAAGTACTGAAGCCGCCTTTTTTGCTGACGGCGCAACGCGGGGCTCGTGATGAAGTCGATCTTCCGCTTGAGCAATCCCCCCAAGTCCGGGTTGTAGGGGGTTCTGTCCCACCGCAGGTTCATCCAGAAGGTGTCCCAAGGGGTGACGATCAGCTTGATATCGTGCTTGCGGGCGGCGAGAACGATGGTGTCGATCCATCGAACGTGCTCCGGTGAGAACGTTCCGATCGGCTCCTCCAGATTTCCCGACTGGGGCGTCTCGATCATCAGGCGGATCGTGTTGACTCCGTTCTCTCGGAGGTGCGCCATGTACCGGTCCGGCGAGTCGGGAACGTATCTCTCACGATCCGGATTCGCCTCCTCGAACTTCGGCCAATCCGGGTTGTGGTTGTATCCCAACGGGATAAACGCCCGGCCGTTCGAATGGACGAAGTAGCGCCCACCCGGCATCACGTGAACGTAGTCTTCACGGGCAACAACGGTGCGAACGAGCGGCCTCGGATTCTGCGTTTCTCTGAGCAGCCGCGCCCGCGAGCGAGCGTATTCCGCATGCATCAAGGCCAATCCGTTGTGCAAGGCGGCTGAGAGCGTATCGGCGTCCCGTTTCGCAGCGGAATGGGTTAGCGCCTCGGCTCGTTGAATCGCCCGGTCTACTCTCATCGGGTCGTCGGCTTCGTTGCGGAAGCGTGTGACCCAGCGGCGAACGGTAACGGCCTTGGCGTCATAGGCAACCGCGGCTTCCACGTCGAGCGTCCCCGGCTTGCCCGCGGCGGCCCTGATCCAAGCTTCGCCGAGAACTTGGCGGCCGGCGGATGGTAGTACGTCTAAGCTCTGCGACAGTTCGCGAATCGGGCGCCCGTTGGTTCCGACAATACGGGCGAGAAGACCCCACCCGCCGTTTCCTTGCTCGATCTTGAAGAGAAGGCGGTTTCGCCCTTCCTTCAAGTGGATCGGAACGGTGTCCTCGTCTCGCTTAACGCCGCGAGCAATCTGTTTTCTGAATCGCAGATCGCCGTTTAGCCAAACCTTCGCGCCGTCGTCGCTGCCAAAGAGGATCTTGGCGTCGGTTGCCCGAGGGGCGTCGATCTCGGTGTATAGATAGGCAATTCCCGGCTTGCCTCCATCTAGAAGCGTGCCGAGATCGATCCCGGCAGTGCGGTCTCCGAGCCCAAGGAACCAACCGTCTCTTCGCTTGATCGTCAGACGGGGGTCCGTTTCCCGCTCCGCGGCGATCATCGGTATGACGCGGCCCTCGGCGGCGGTCGCGTTCGCTTCGCCATTCAGGTAATCGGTAGCGAAGCCGGTGCCCCGAAGCTCTAAGGCGCCTACGTTCGGAAACGGTCCCGATACGAGCCAAGCGAGGATCTCGCCATCTGAGCCAAGTCGCAGGTGAGCCGGGGTCGCCGAAGAAAGGGAGGCGGCGCCCAAAAGGGCGCCGGCGGCAAGCAGCTTGGAGAGGGTCATTTAAGTCCGGTGAGGGCGATCCCCTCGGTGATTCGTCGCTGGAAAATGAGAAAGGCGATCAGCATCGGCACCGTAATGATCACGGCGGACGCCATGGTCAAACCGTACTCCAGGTTGTAGCGTCCCTGGAAGATGGAAAGCCCCACCGGCAAGGTCCGCATGTCGATATCGTTCGTCACGATCAGCGGCCATTCGAAGCTGTTCCAACTCCCCATGAAGGTGAAGATCGCCAGGGTGGCGAGCGCCGGCTTGGAGAGCGGCATGATGACTCGCGAGTAAATCGTCCACAACCCGGCGCCGTCCAAGAAAGCGGCTTCCTCGAGTTCGGCGGGAATCGTTAAGAAGAACTGCCGAAGCAGAAAGACCCCGAACGCGCTGGCGAGGCCGGGGAGGATGATGCCCAGGTACGAGTTGAACAGCCCGAGTTGCGTCACGATGAGAAATACCGGGATGAGCATTACTTGATTCGGGATGATCATCGTGGCGACGATGAGAATGAAGAGGGCGTTTCTCCCCTTGAACTCGATTCGGGCCAGCGCGAACGCGGCCATGCTCGTCACCGCGAGGACCAATAAGGTCACGACGAGCGCGATCCCCAGGCTATTGAAGAACCAGCGCAAGATCGGGAACTCTTCCGCCTTGGCGAAGAGATTCCGGAAGTTTTGGAAGGTCGCATGCTCCGGCACCCACTGCGGCTTGGGGATAAGCACGTCGTGCTCCGGCTTGAACGCCGTTGATAACATCCAAACCACCGGCGCAACCATCATGATCGCCGCCAACGCGGTCGCGGCTTGGCCGACGACGCGGGAGAATGACGCCTTCTTCATCGTGGTTAGATCCTAATACCGATCAAGTGGCACGGGCGGCTCGCCCGTGGGTATCTCGGGCGGCCCGCCCGAGTGGAAAGCCATCGGAGCCGCCAACGTGGAAGTGATTGAAACGACGCAGGTTCGAGCCAACCTGCGCCCTAGCTACTTCTTCTGGCCGGCAGTTGGGGGCGGGCCGCCTTTAGGCTGGAAGTTTGCCCGCTGGTTGGCTTCCTCTTTACGCATTTGCTGCATTCGGTCCGGGCTGATCGGATTCTCGTTGCCGACGTTTTCACACCCGGCAAGCGGCAATACGCAAGAGCCGAGGAGGACGAGCGCCGCGACGGTGGGTTTATTAATGGTCATAGCTTCTTCGGGGAAATCGTAGGAGCGGCCGCGGGGATCTCTCCCGACGGCCGCGATAGGAGGTGGTTTCGAAGACTACGGGACCTGGGCGGGGTCGCAATTGCCCCACGTGCCCCAGTAGTTCTTGTTCTGAGTCGGATCCGAGTCCATGGTTGGGTTCGTGTCCGGGTTGATCCACGCTCCGCGGCTGTCCATGTACACCCACTCCCAGTATCCGAGGTTCTTGAACTTCACCTGGTTTCGCTTCATGAATTTGGCGTGACCGTCGGCGAAGCCGTAGTTGCCTCCCTTATTGAAGTTGAAACCCACCCACTGGAGGTCGGCGTCGTTGGCGTGCTTGGCGCCATCGTTGAAGTGAGCGCGCCGCGGGGAGCAGATCGCTTCGCGAACCGTGGTCGCACGGACCTGCATGATGATTTGGTCGCCCGGCTTGCTGATCGCGGTCTGCGAGGTGTTGCTAGCGCAGCCGTTCATCACATAGCTGGTCTTGCCCGCGCCGGGCAGCTTCGAGGGAGCGAAGGCCGGGTCGGTGTCGTTCTGAGCGCCCGGGCTCACCATCATGTCCATGTTCTTGATGTACGGCTGGGTCGTCTGCCCCCAGTTCTGTACCGCAAGCGGATCCATGAAGCCGAGCGGGGCGTTGGCGCCCGCGCCGTAGTTTGTGCCGTAGAAATTCTGCTGGCCGGTGTACGGTTGCAGGGTCGCCCAGTCGCCCGCGCCGTTCGGGAGGAGTCCCTCGCCATTAGCCGTGAACTGGTCGTCGGTGTCTTGGCTGTATAGCAGTTGGCCAAGCTCGGTCTGCTTGACGTTGGAAAGGTCCTGCGTCTTCTTTGCCGCCGCCTTCGCCTGGGCGAACACCGGGAACAAGATGGCGGCGAGAATCGCGATGATCGCGATGACGACGAGGAGCTCGATGAGAGTAAATGCCGATTGGCGCTGAATAGATTTCATGCTTCCTCCTTTGGAAGTTGAGAACGGATACGGCGAGAGAAACCGCTCATTGTTCGGATCCTCTCCCCGAGGGGATAAGGGCGCCCGGCTGGTGCTGAACGCTGATTTTCCTGCCTAAGTAGTGCAGCCTCAAGACCAGGTCCTGGGCGTAGTTTCCGAATCCGGAACCGAAGAGGTTGAAGCCGCCCGGATGCTCGGCTTCCGGCTTAATGCCGATCCGTACGGAGATCGGCTGGTTCGGAACGACCAAGGCGCGCTCGAGGTTGACGTCCGACACCTTCGTGCCGTCGACGTAAGCGCCGTCCTGGTCGACCGACCAAATCTTCTGTGCGCCGTACTGGGTCATGTGATCGATCCACCAGTCGGGGTTGAGCAATCCGCGTTTGCCACCGAAGTCGCCGGGCGAGGTCCAGGTGCCGACCTCGACGCCGTTGATCCAGAGGGTGATATCGGAGGGGTAATCCGGATCGTAGTTCGGCGCCTCCGAACAAATTTCCATCATCAGTTCCAAGCGCCGTAGCTCGGCGGTGGAGGGGAGGGTGCAAGGGAACACGTATTCCACGAACCCGTCTGCCATCCAAAGGATCTGCGCTCCCGCTCGCTCGGGATCGTAAAAAGACTGGGGAATGTCGACAAAGCCGATCATGCGCTCCCGATTCGCCAATCCGCACGTCGGAGACGGATTGGCGAGTGTATATAGCCCAATCGGCATGGAAACCTCATCCATCTTGAGGTCGGAACCGACGAGATTCTCAAAGGAGATGAGGAGGCGGTCGCATCCGATGGAGCATCGCTTCTGCATCCCTTGCTGCCCGGGCATGTACTCGCTGGTGACGAGGCCGGCTTGCTCCAGAACTTGGATGTGCTTGGTGGCCGTAGGTTGGGCAATGCCGCAAGCGAGGCAGATTTCGTTGATGTTCTTGTCGCCTTCGGCGAGTAAGGTCAGGATCTCCAGGCGGGTGTCGGACGCGAGCGCCTTGAAGAGCTCGGCACTCTCCTTTCCGCGGACTTCCAATATGTGGGATCCTTTGTTCGTCGACATTGCAATTGGGTGATACTATAGCCCAGACGCGATGCTTATGCAAAGAAGTTCGATGGAGAACGCGAGCAAATGGCTTTCCTTTCTTGTGGCCACGGCCGCAATTGCCGCCATGTTCGGCTGTGGTCCGGCGAAGGCGCAAAACCCCGCTCCCGGCGAGCCGATGGAGCTTGCCTTCTGGAACGGTTTCTCCGGGCCGGACGGCAAGGCGATGGAGCAGATCGTCAAGCAGTTCAACGCGGAGCATCCCCGCATCCACGTGAAGATGCAGATCATTCCGTGGGGGACGTACTACGACAAGGTCACCCTCGGCCTCGCCTTCGGCGGGGCGCCCGACGTCTTCATCCTCCACGCCAACCGGGTCCCCGAGTTCGCGTCACACGATGCCCTGAATCGGCTCGACGACCTCGTCGCCTCCGATAAACTCGACAGCGCCGACTTCGTGCCGAAGGCATGGAATGCCGGCATCTGGCAAGGTAAGCGCTTCGCTCTCCCTCTCGATTGCCACCCAGTCGGGATGTACTACAACGTCGACCTCTTCAAGAAGGCTGGGATTGATCATCCGCCAACCACGATGGCCGAGTTTCTGGACGACGCCCACCGGCTGACCAAAGACACCGACGGGGACGGCAAGACCGACCAATGGGGATATGCGATGACGGACATCCACCTCGTTTCCACCACTTTCCTCGACCAGTTCGGAGGCGGCGTCTTAACGCCCGATATGAAGGCGTCGGCCCTTGATTCGCCCGCCAGCCTGCAGGCGGTGGAAACCCTGCTCGGGTTCAGCGACAAGGAGAAGATCAGCAACCCGCCCTCGGGGGACGATGGGTGGCGGGGCTTCCAAACCGGAAAGGTCGGTATGGTTTTCCAGGGAATCTGGATGATCGACTCGCTCGAACAGCAGAAGGGGTTGAATTACGCCGCGGCGCCGGTCCCGTTCTTCGGCCCGGTACACACCGTGCAGGCAAGCAGCCATTGCATGTCGATGCCGGCCGCCCTGAAAGGCGCTCGGCGCGAGGCCGCGTGGAGCTTCATGCGATACCTGAGCGACCACAGCCTCACCTGGGCTAAGGGCGGGCAAGTTCCGGTCCGGCTCTCGATCCTCCACTCAACCGGCTTCCAAGACCTAAGGGTCCAACGCGAATTCGCCAAGCAGCTCGACTACGTGCAATACGAACCGTTCTCGACGGTGATCAACCAGATCTCCGGGTTCGCCGACTCGGCGATCGACGCGAGCCTTAACCATGTCGACAAGCCGGAGACGCTCTTGAAAGACGCGGCGAGACGGGTGAACAACGTGTTGAGGCGGCAATGAGGAAGCGGGTGCAGGCCCGAGGGGCATGGCTCTTCCTCGCGCCGTACCTGGTGCTGTTTACGCTGTTCGTGCTCGCTCCCGTCTTCTATGGATTCTGGATCTCGCTGCACAACTGGCATATCCTCAGCAAAGACGTTCCGTTCGTGGGTTTGCGCAACTACACCAGCGCCATCAACGACGACCTGTTCCGCATTTCCTTGGTGCGAACCGGCTACTTCGTGTTGATGGTAGTGCCGACTAGCAATATCCTTTCGCTGCTATTCGCCCTCGCGTTAAACCAGAAGTATCGCGGAACCACCCTCTACAAGATCGCTTTCTATCTACCGGTCCTTCTGTCGGTCACCGTGGTTGCCGTGTTGTGGCGGTGGATGTACAGCCGGGAATACGGGCTGCTCAACCACTATCTGGGAACCGATTTCCGGTGGTTGGAAGACCCGAAATCGGCGATGCCGGCCCTCGCCCTGATGAGTGTTTGGTGGGGCGCCGGCGGAAATATGCTGATCTACCTTGCCGGCATCAAGTCGGTACCGAAGGAGATCCAAGAGGCCGCCGAACTGGACGGCGCGAACCCCATTCAACGCTTTTGGAACACGACTTGGCCTTGGATCAAGCCGGTAACGCTGTTCTGCGTAGTCATGTCGATCATCGCCGCCTCGCAGGTTTTCGGTCAGACGTACATCCTCACGCAGGGCAACCCCGCCTACTCGACGTTGACGGTGATCCTGTACATGTACCAGCAAGGATTCGGCCAATATCAGCTCGGCTACGCCTCCGCGGTGGCGTATCTCCTCTTCCTGGTTGTCTTCGGCTTGACCCTCGTTCAGTTCAAATTGCTGGCGCCAGCCAAAGACCGGTCGTAAGGCCGAAAACCGTCGCGGACTACGGTGACTTGCCACCGCTCTCGGCAGCGAACCTACGTGCGAGGTGATCGAGCACTCGGCTTCCGGGGCTTACGAGAATCTGCCAAGAGTTATCGCAGGTCCCTTTCAACATAGGACTGCCAGTCTTGGGCCGTATGGAAAATGAGCAAGACCTAGATCGTATCACCAGCGACTCGGTAAACGGCAACGTGACCATGGCCACCGGCGCGACGCTGCATGAGTAGCCTTCGTACGCCTTCAAATTCTTGAATGCTTTCTCCGAGTTGAGGATGCGACTCCAATTTCCGCATCTCCCGATAGAGAAACCTCTCGTAGGAGTCGGCATGTCGTTCTCCGTGCTCCTCGGCATTCCACCGCCAAATGCTCCTCATCGAAGCGCTGGCCCTGTGGGTGAGCACTAAGATCAGCGACGTTCGGCCCGCCACTTAGCCTTGAACTCCCTCAAATCCGACTCGGACTTCTCGAGGCTGACCAGCTCTCCACGATCCGCCTCATCGATACCCGCCTGAATCGCCTTATGCAGCTCCGGCGTCATTACGAATCCATCGGACTGAGGAATAGCCATGCCGACCCGATCGAGATATTCATTCACGGTTAAACCCACGGCAGAGGCCCGCCGCTCAAAACCGGCGAATGCTAAATCGGACAGCTCAATGTGGTGGCGTAACACGTTCTCCCTTAAGGACGATACACATTATTCTAGCGTTTCCGATACCGATACTTTGTCGGGAGTGCGGTGCTAGGATGGCGTTGCCATGGCGGACCAGCTAATTCCCCGACGTGACTTTATCAAGCTGACCGGGGCGGCGGTTGCCGGCATATCGCTTCCCCGGAGGCCGGGGCAGAAGACGCCCGATGAGTTCGCGCGGCTTGTTCCTACCGACAAGAAGCTCGATCCGAAGTGGGTCGCCTCCCTCACCGCGCCCGGCAAGCGGGAGTTTTACCGAGGGGACGAGCTTAAGTTTATCGGGATGCCGGTAGGGGGAATTTGTGCCGGGCAGGTGTATCTCGGCGGTGACGGCCGCCTCTGGCTCTGGGACATCTTCAACCAGCTCAAGTTCGGGGTCGTGGACAAGAGCGTCGTTTTCCGAGGGGAAAAACTGAGCGCGGGGGGCGGGGCGAACTATATCGAGCCACCTCTTCAGGTGCACCCGTTCGCACAAGGGTTCTCTCTTCAAGCCGAAACCGCGGAGACGAAAACGGTACGCCCGCTGGACAGTTCCGGCTGGTCCGATATCGCGTTCTCGGGCGAGTATCCGATCGGGCTCGTGCAGTATCGCGATCCGGAGTCGCCGGTTTCCGTCGATCTAGAGGCGTTTTCGCCTTTCATCCCGCTAGACGAGGACGACTCCGGACTCCCGGCGGTAGTGATGCGCTACACGGTGAGAAACCTTACCGCGGAGCCGGTCAAGGTCCGGATCGCGGGTTGGATGACCAATCCGGTCGGCTTGCACACTGTTGGTCTCGGCGAGGCGAGATATGAGAACGAATCCAAAAAAGGGAAGAGCCACACCAGGATCGACTTTTCTCTCAAACCGGAGCCTCTGACCGAGCATATTCGTCCGCCTATCGTTTTCGACGATTTCGAATCCGACACGTACGCTCAGTGGACCGTCAGTGGGACCGCTTTCGGACCGGCTCCCTACGAGAGGTCGAAGTTGGCAGGCTACCAGGGCGATGTGGGCGGCACTGGCCGCTTCGTGGTGAATAGCCATAACGTTCGGAATGGTGAAAGCGTGGCGGCAGGCGATGCTCACACCGGCCGGATGGTCAGCCACGAGTTCACCATCCAGCGGCGGTACATCGAGTTCTGGATCGGCGGCGGAAACCATCCCGGTAAGACCTGCATCAATCTCCACATCGAGGGGGATCGCGTTCAAAGCGTGACGGGACATGACAGTAACCAGATGCGCCGAGCGCACTTCGACGTGGGCAATTTCGAGGGGAGAAAGGCGACTCTCGAGATCGTCGACGAGGAGAGCGGAGCCTGGGGGAATATCGGAATCGACGACATCCGATTCGTCGATTCTGTGAGCGCGGTTCCTCTGGAGGGCCGGCCCGACGTGGGTGAAATGAGTCTCGCACTCCTCGGCAACCCGAAAGGTCACCGACACATTCACGGCCCTTCCGCCGATGAGATCCCCTACCTCGCCTTTGCGAATCCACATGAGCTGGGGCACCCACGCCAGACCCAAGATGGTCGTACCACCAGCGCGGCAAACACCGGCCTTTCCCTCGCGCCCGGCGCCAGCGAGACCTTCACCTTTTTGGTCGCCTGGCGGTTTCCGAACCTTGAATTACCGAAACTTGGCAAGGTCGGTCATCACTATGCCGCGCGCTTCGCAAACGTGGGGCAGGTCGTTCAACACATCGCAAATAACCTGCCGGGTCTCTATGGCAAGACGAAGCTTTGGCACGAGACCTGGTACGACTCGACGGTTCCGCGATGGCTGCTCGACCGCACGATGGCGACGACGAGCACGTTGGCCACGATGACCTGCGTCCGATTCGCGAACGGGCGGTTCTACGGTTGGGAAGGGATCGGATGCTGTGAAGGGACCTGCGGCCATGTATGGCAGTACGCCCAGGCGATGGGGCGGCTCTTTCCCAAGTTGGAAAGGACGGTCCGGGAGATGGTCGACTTCGGCGTGGCGTTCCACCCGGAGACGGGGATCGTCGAGTTTCGGGGCGAGTACGGCAATGGCTATGCTGCCGACGCGCAGGCGGGCTACGTCCTTCGCGCCTATCGCGAGCACCAAGTGAGCCGGGATTCGGCCTTTCTTCATCGGGTCTATTCGCGGGCGAAGAAGGCGCTGGAATATCTCATCTCGCAAGATCCTGATGAGGATGGAATTCTCGTCGGCCGACAGCACAACACGTTGGACGTCGACCTATACGGCCCTTCCTCATGGCTTTCATCCCTCTACCTGGCGGCCCTACGGGCGGGAGAAGAGATGGCGAAGGAGACGGGAGATAAACCGTTCGCCGCCCGTTGCCGCAAGATCTTTTTGGTCGGTCAGAAGCGGTTTGTCCCCGTGATGTGGAACGGCGACTACTTTGTCCAGCGGGCCGATCCGGCTTATCCGGATGCGCTTCGATACGACGACGGGTGCGAGGTCGACCAAGTGATGGGGCAGTGGTGGGCGTGGCAACTCGGTCTCGGGTGCATCATCGAGGGAGACCGCACTAAACGAGCGCTACGCGCCCTCTACCGGAACAACTTCCTGCCCGACGTCGGACCCTATCGCGACAAGTTCACCCCCGGTCGGTGGTACGCCATGCCGGGCGAGGGCGGGCTTGTGATCTGTACGTTTCCCCGAGGCGATCGAGAACGAATTCTTGGCAACCGTCCGACCTGGGCGTCGATGTACTTCAACGAGTGCATGACCGGCTTCGAGTACGAAGCGGCCGGTCACATGATCTCCGAGGGCTTGGTGCGGGAAGGGCTGGCCGTGATCCGAACCGTCCACGACCGATACAGCCCGAGCCGCCGAAACCCTTACAACGAGGTCGAATGCAGCGACCACTACGCCCGCTGCATGGCGGTCTACGGGGCGTATCTGGCGGTTTGTGGCTTCGAGTACCACGGCCCGAAGGGTCACATCGGATTCGCCCCCCGGGTGACGCCGGAGCATTTCCGGGCGGCCTTTACCGGTGCGGAAGGATGGGGGACCTATGAGCAGCGTATCGGGAAGTCGTTCGAAGCCAGCTTCCACGTAAAGCATGGTGAGTTGCGGTTGCGGACGATCTCCTTCGACGTCCCGATGGCGATCCCAACCTCCAATGTCCGGGTGACCGGTAAGCACGTCACCGCCACCGCCGCCCGCGTCGGCCGCCGAGTGACGGTGACGTTCAGTCAGGAGGTCGTGATCACCGAAGGAGAAACCGTTCGGCTTGGTCTCTGATGGGTACGTTCCGGCTGAGCCGTACACAGGATTGTGATTCCCGTGCAAACGATTCGATCTTCGTGGCTAGCCGACTCTAACTTTTCGGCGAGACGTCCAATCGAACTTAACGTGCCCCGATGAAACGTCCTGACCCTACTAACCTGGTGTAGGTTACGGAGTAGAAAGAGGTAGAAGGGTTTAACACATGCCGACGTTCGAGTATCAAGCGCAGGCGGCGGATGGCCGCGAGGTCAACGGCAGGGTTATTGGCGCGTCTTTGGACCAGGCGTTGCAGGATCTGGTCGCGAAAGGGATGCAGATCACTAAGATTGGCTTGGCCGGAAACCCAAACGATCCGCTCGCCGGCATGTCGATCGCCTCTACCACGGTTCAAGGCGCCACCCCAGCAGAGTCGGCCGCCGAAGAGACGGGTCGAGAGGAGCCCGTCTATGACTACGGCCCCCCGACCGGCGAGCGCTCTTATGCCGAGACCAGTATCTGGGGGCCGCTTGTTGGCCAGGTCCCGCTGCCGGCGCTTCTCTTCTTCTTCCGGCAGGCGTCGACGATGTTCGAAGCGGGAGTCCCGGCCGTGCAGGCGCTGGAAACGCTGGCCGGACAATCGCAGAGCGCCAAACTTTCCGGGATCATTCGGGAAATCGCCGGCCATGTGAAGGCAGGCCGGCCGATTTCGGCGGGCTTGCAGCGATACCCCGAGGTGTTCTCCCCGATCGTGGTAAGCCTCGTCCGGTCGGGCGAGCAAGGCGGCTTCTTGGACAACGCGATGGGGATCGTTGCGGGTTACCTCGAGCGAGAGATCGAGCTCCGAAACCTGTACAAGCGGGTCACCTTCTATCCGAAGCTTCAAGTCGGTTTGTCGATGATCATCATCATCGCCGCGAACCTCATCATCGACTCCCTGGGCGGCACCGAGAAACTTCACTCGCCGCTAACTACCGCCACGACGTGGATTTGGTTGGGACCGCTGATCATCGCGCTGTTCCTATTCTTCAGGATTGGACTCGCCAACCCGGCGACCAAGTATCAGTGGGACACCATCGTGAGCAAGACGCCGTACATCGGAGAAACGATGAAACAGCTCAGCATGGCGAAGTTCGGGCGGGCGTTCGGGGCTCTCTATCGGGGTGGGGTTCCGATGCAAAAGGCGCTCACCCTGGCGGCCGACTCCTGCGGAAACGAATTCCTGCGGGCTCGCATGTACACCGCCTACAAAGGGTTGGAGGACGGCCGCGGAATCACCGAGACGTTCCGCCAAACCCAAGCGTTCTCTCCTATCGTGATCGACATGGTGGGAACCGGAGAGCACACCGGCAACCTCGACCTCATGCTGGCCAAGGTCGCCCAGTACTACGAGGAGGAAGCCACCACCAGGTCGCTCAAAACCGGGCAGATCATGGGGGTGACGCTTGGATTGCTTGTCGCCATCTACATCGGCTACATCATCATTAATTTCTGGACCTCCCACTACGCTGGTCTGAGTACGGCAGGCTGACCCGGTGGCGAAGACGCACTACGAAACGCTGGGACTTAAGCGCTCCGCGACGGCCGCGGAGATTAAGTCGGCGTATCGAAAAATTGTCCTAGCCCACCATCCCGACCGGTCGAAAGATCCTCGTTCCGTTCAGATCTTTATGTCGGCGACGGAAGCCTACGATGTGCTCACGGACGCGTCCGCCAAGCTGCGTTACGACGAAGGGCTGAACGCCGAAGCGAAGCGGATAGCCGAACGGCAGCGTCAGGCGACGGCCACCCAACAGAAGGTGGCGGCGCCTTCCGGTCCCAGACCGGGATGGACGGAGACGGTCACCTCACCATCCACGGTAGCCGCCGACGTGAGCCGGCTCCCCGGATTGTTCGCGCGAGGCAAGCACGCGGAAGCCGAGAGCCTGGCCCGCGAAATCCTAGCCGTCTCCCCACGGCAGCCGGTCTGCTACGCCATTCTCGGGGACATCCACCGCGCCCGCGGAAACGTCAACGAAGCCGCCCGCATGTACGCCTACGCGGCGCAATTCGAACCGAATAATCCGGTCTATCAGAGACGATACGAAGAGCTGCTATCCAGCAATAAAGTCGTGGAAACGCGGCATCACCATTCGCAGCTTCAAGGCGAGGATAGGAAGGGGCTCGCCCCTTTAGTGGGCGGTGGATTGATTTTGCTGGCGGCGATCTTCTTGGCGATTAGCCCGGAGAAAGCGGTGTTTGGAAAAGTCGCCGGAATCTCCTCATGGACCGGCAGCTTGCCTATTGTCCTTTTTCTTGCTGGGGTCTCGGTCGGCGCGACGCTGGCAATTGGGAATCTACTCGACCGGTTCCAATCGCTGACTACCACCGCCACCGGCCGAATCGGCCCAGCGGTGGCCCTGGCGCTCGTCGCCGTCGTCAACTTCTGGGCGGCGTTGTTGCTTTACTTATCGATGGGAGCTTTTCAAAACGCCTTTAACTACTCGACGACCCGGATTATGGCCGGCGTGGTCGTAGCGACCGTAACTCTGGCCTTCGCCAGCAGCGCCCACGTCGTCGCTGCCCAGGCATTAACCTGGGGCGGAAACCTCGTCTATCTCGGCGCCCTCATCGGCTGGCTCGTGGCGGATCAGATGAAAGGATAAGTCGGAGGCGTTGGGCGTTGGGCGTTGGGCGTGGCGGATAAGGATTTGGGACCTAACGCCTAGCGCCCAACGCCCAGCGCCCTTCCCCAACCCTGCCATAATCGAGAAGTGAAGGTCAGCATCATTGGCGGTGGCGGGCGTGTGGGATCGGATGCGGCGTATGCGCTCCAATTCGGCGGGATCGTGCGGGAAATGGCTCTCGTCGACATGAATGCGGAGATGGCCTCCGGCGAGGCGCTCGATCTTCGCCATGGCGCGGCACTCACGTCGAACCAGAAGTTTACGAGTGGCAGCGATTACGGCATCGTCGACGGTAGCGACTGCGTGGTGATCACCGCCGGCCTGAGGCGAAAGCCGGACGAGACTCGCCTCGAGCTCGTCAACCGGAACGTTTCCCTCTTCAAATCCATCCTGGAAAACCTGAAGGGAGTGAAGCTGGCGGACGGCGCCACGATCCTGGTGGTTTCTAATCCGGTCGATATCCTTACGCACCTGGCGACCGATGCCGGGTTTGTGCCGCCGTCGCAAGTCCTCGGCCTCGGCACCGTCTTGGACACTTGTCGGTTCCGTTCCCTTTTAGCCGACCATTTCCAGGTGAACGCCACCGATGTGAAAGCGTTGATCCTGGGCGAGCACGGCGACTCCATGGTTCCGATCCTTTCTTCCGCGACGATCGGCGGCGTGCCGATGAGCACGATTCCGAACTACGAAGCGGAGATCCAAGGCGTGTTTGAATTCACTCGGAAGAGCGGCGCGGAAGTGATCCGGCTCAAGGGTGGCGCCGGTCGCGCGGTCGGCGTTTCGATCAAGGAAGTTGTGGAAGCGATCGCTCTGAATTCAGAGAAGATCCTTCCGGTTTCCAGCGTTCAGCACGGGAAACTTGGAATTTCCGACATCGCTCTCTCGCTTCCGACCAAAGTCGGCCGAAAGGGCGTGGTCGAGGTTCTCGAGCCTTCGGTGAACGACTCCGAGCGAGAAGGGCTTCACAAGTCGGCCCAGTCGCTGAAAGAAGTTCTTGCCCAAATCTCGTAAGTTACGCCGCAACGGTTAGCCGCTGGATTGAAAAAGCCGCTACGATAGTCGCCTTGACACGGAATCGGGCTTGGTGGCTATTCGGAGGCGCGTGGGTGCTTTTCGCGCTTGGAGCGTGCGGGGGCGGAGGGGGTTCCTCTTCGTCCGGCACGCCTCCACCCGATCCTGGCGCGACCCTCGGCGATCCCCTGCCGGGGCTGACCGCCGACCAGTCGACCCGCTTTCAGACCGGCCAACACGATTTTATCGAGGCCGAAACGGAGGCGCAAGGAGTGGGTCCGCTCTTCAACGGAACTGCCTGCGCGGAGTGCCACAAGGCGGGCACGATCGGCGGAGCCGGGACCGACTTGGACCGCACCCGGGTCACCCGTATCGGCGGCGTGCGAGCCGGCGCCTACAGCGATCTGGAGAGTATGGGTGGACCTGTCATGCAGTCTCGCTCTCTGCGGGAATTCGACCCGTCCTACCCGTGCGTTCCCGAGACGGTACCGTCCGGCGCCGAGTATGTCTCGCACAGGATGGCGACGCCGCTTTTCGGTCTCGGCTTGGTCGAAGCGATCCCGGATGCAACGATTCTTGCCGGAGCGGTCGCCAAGGCGGATGGCGTTCAGGGAGTAGCGAACATGGTGCGCAATCCCGATACGGGACGCACCGAACTTGGCCGTTTCGGCTGGAAGGCGCAGGTCTCCACGCTTCACTGGTTTGCCGGGGACGCTTATCTAAACGAGATGGGAGTTACGAGCCCCTCGTTTCCTAAGGAGCTCTTGCCGCAGGGACAGCCGATACCGCCGGGTGCCGATACGGTCGCCGATCCGGAAGACAATGGCCGTGACGTCGGCCGCTTCACCGACTTTATGCGGTTTCTCGCTCCTCCGGTCCCCTCCGCGTTATCCGCTCAGGCGGTTCGGGGAAAGCAACTTTTCGCGCAAATCGCCTGCACCGCTTGCCACACCCCGTCGATGCAGACCGGCCCGAACGAGATCGCGGCTTTGGCGAACCGGCCGGTTCCGCTCTACTCCGACCTCCTTTTGCATCGTATGGGATCGCTCGGCGACAACATCGTGCAGGGCCAAGCCGCCGGCGATCAGTTCCGCACGGCGCCCCTGTGGGGTCTCCAACATCGCCACTTCTTCCTCCACGACGGCCGCGCCACCACCTTGGAGCAGGCGATCTCCGACCACGACGGCGAAGCCACCGCCGCGCGAACGCGTTTTTTCGGCCTTGCCGACAATGACCGGGCCGCCTTGCTGGAGTTCTTGGGCAGCTTGTAAGGGGGGATTTCGTCAGTTGCAAAACCGCTTTGTCGCTGATATTGGTGACTACCGCCCCTCGACCCCGTAGGGGTCCTCAGAAATTAGCCGCGGGTCGCAGACCCGGGGACAAGGAGCGCAATGCTTCTCGACCCCGATAGGAGGTCGCATAACCTCGTGGAGGGACCGATGCGTGGTATTTAAGGGACGGTGACGGTCTAGGTGAAGTCGCCACTTTCGGGGCCGTTTGAGTTCCGCATTTTTCGTGCGGCACACGGCCGTAGCCGCCGATGGCACCTGCCCTCCGGAATCCGTTGCACCGTATGCGTTCAAAAGCGAGGGTCCACCGATCCCAGGTCCGGATAACCGAAGATCCTCAACCCGCCCCAAGGGGGCGAAATATCAAAGCGAAGGGCGGAGCGAAGCGTAGCCCTGGTAAAGAGGCGGACCACCCTCCGAGCCCTGAAAGCGGCGACGTCTGCCTAGAAATATCAGGGGCCCTCGAACACGTCGAACACCATGCAACAGGCTCTCCTCGAGGCGAGCTTCACAAGCCATGCCGAACCGGAGGGATGGATCGTTCCGGTCTGCTTCCGTCCTGTTCTGGACGTGCGTTAGGTTCTGCGACCGCCTACCGGGGTCGGAGAGGGTGGCAGCCCCCTACCCCGGGTCTGCGACCCGCGGCTATTTTCTTTGATCCCTCCGGGATCGTTGAGCCTGCGGCGAACCTCTTAGCGGCCCGCTTCAATTAGGTTCGTGAGGTGGCTCCTTGAGGAAGTTGGAGACCACGTTCGTGTCAACCACCACCGCCGGACCAAGGGTCACTGATTAAACGCCCGCTTGTCTTCGTCACGAAGTTGTTCTAGGCGGGCGATGAATGACTCAGGGGTTTCCTCTTTTGGAAGGATGTCGGCGTATAACGATTTCCGATCCGTGGGAAGCTGCGTCCCCTGCGAGCGCACCAATTCTTCCAGGCTATTGGCACGTTCAAACCTGGTTAGATCGATCTTGATGCTCATGGCATGACCTCGACTCCCATTATAACGGACGGCAGAGGCGTGTCCTGTATCTCCTCCATCCGAGTTGTCGAGCCTTGGATAGGCGTAGGAATGGGGATGCCGGGGACCGAGCGGTACACTTCCTATATGACGGCCGATGGCGTTGAGGCCAAGAAACCCTGCTTGGTGGGGATGACGCGGGAGGAGCTGACGGCAGCTCTCGCGCCGCGACCGGACGCCAAGCTGCGGGGCAAGCAACTTGCGGCACAGCTTTACAGCCGGGCTCAAGACGATTTCGCCAATATGGCGGATCTTCCGCTTGCGTTTCGGCAAGAATTGGGCGAGCGGTTTCAATCCCAGCCGCTCGAGATCGCCGCGCACCGACACTCGACCGACGGAGTGCAAAAACTCCTTGTCCACAACGGCGACCATCAAGTCTACGAATGCGTTCTGTTGCCCTACGAAGACCGGGTGTCCTGCTGTCTATCGAGCCAGGTCGGCTGCCCGATGGGGTGCCGATTCTGCGCGACCGGGCTCGGCGGTTTTGACCGAAACCTGACGGCCGGCGAGATCATCGGGCAGTATCTGCTACTCCAACGCATCAGCGAGCGGCGCGTCTCGCACGTGGTCTTCATGGGGATGGGCGAGCCACTGCTCAATCTCAAAAACGTGCTCAAGTCGGTGCGCTTGATGCATGAAGAGGTAGGGCTCAGCTATCGGCATATCACGATTTCGACGGTGGGCCTCGTCCCGCAGATCTACGAATTGGCCGAAGAAAAGCTACCGATCCACCTGGCGCTTTCGCTCCACTCGCCGATCGACGAGGTGCGCGACCGGCTGATGCCGGTTAATCATAAATGGCCGGTTGCCGAGGTGATGAAGGCGATGCGCGACTACTACGTCGCTACTGGCCGCAAGATTACGTTGGAGTACCTACTGATCAAGGGGATTACCGACACCCCTGAGCAGGCTCAGGAGCTGGCGCGCGTGGTGAAGGGGACGCCGAGCGTGGTGAACCTTATCCCATTCAATTGGGTGGATACCGAGCAAGGTTTCGCCCGCCCGGAAAAAGAGCGGGTGCAGGCGTTCCGCCGGGTGCTCGAGTCGCGTGGGGTCAACGTTACCCAGCGGGTCGAACGCGGCCATGACATCGCCGCCGCCTGTGGGCAGCTCGCCGGTCAGCATAAAGGCAAGTTTGCGAGGAGGGAAGCTCCATCGCTCCCCGTCCTGAACTAGGCTCCGATCCCGAGGGTGGCACTGGCTTCCAGCCAGTGGGTCCCATGTCCTTCCAGGACATGGCGAACGTACGTTCGCCAGAATGCCGGTCTGGAGGACCGTTGGTCTCCAGACCGGCTCTTTCCGGACCGGACTCCCTCACCCCCAACCCCCTCTCCCTCGTTCGGCACATACATCCGAAGGAGGGAGAGGGGGCTTCGGAAATTCCGCCCTCAACCCTCTGCCCTCCGCCCTTCGAACTCTCCCTCGTCAGGCACAAACATCCTGAGGAGGGAGAGGGGGCTCCGAAGGGTTATGGTTTTTTGTTACTCTGCCTCCTCGCTCTCGCCGGCTGTGTTCCTCCGCGGGCAAAGGAGGCGGAGGGGACGAAGGTGGAGAAGAAGAAGGATATTCCGGCGCAAAGGATCAATCTGCCGAACGGGGAATCGCTGCAGTATCGGCTCAAAACAAAAGTCGGAGCTCCGCCGGAGCGCGAGCCGGCTTGGTACGTCAAATGGGTGAACGCGAAAGTCCAGATGACTTCGAACGGGCCGGTTGGCGGGAGAATGGAGGGCGTCTCGGGCAATTTCTTCAAGGACGGGAAGAAGAGCACGACCTTCCAAGCCCAAAGCGGGCTAGCGGACAAGGCGAATAACATCCTGAATCTTGCCGGCCAGGTACAGGTCGTCGCTCCTAATCCCAAGCCGGGCGCGACGAAACCGAGGGCAGTATTGACGTGCGACCGCCTCGTTTACGATGCTACAACCAAACGCTTTAAAGCGCTGGGGCACGTTCAAGTTGTGGGCGAGGTTGGAACCATAGGTACCCTTTCCGAACTGTGGGCCACCGAGGAGCTTGACCAGGTAGCCACCCCGGACATGTTTATAGCCAAATGATCCGCTCTACCCTCGCCATCGCCGCCTCGGTCGGGTTGACTGTCGCATTTGCAGCTACCCAAGGCCGGCGGTTTCAATACTCGGACGGCAGCATGACCGTGTTGTCCACCAGTGGAAGGGCGGAATTAGGCCGGGGAGACGCCTACCACTTTTTCCTGAAGGGCGCCGTCTCCATCGCCTCGCTAGCTCAAGGATTGACCCTAACCGCGGATACCGTGACTTGCGACACAGCGTTGGGGGCGAACAAGAAGACTGAACTGAGGCATGCCGTCGCCACCGGCGGGGTGCATATGGTCAAGACGGTCACCAACAAGGTGGGTAAACAGACCACCGACATCACCGGAACTCGAGCCGACATGCAGAGCGCGCCCAACGGCAGCATCGTGAACCTGGCTGGCCCGGTTAAGATCGTCAGTCTCGACCAAGTCAAGCGGAAAACCATGACCGCCACCGGCCGCTCTGCGGTCGCCGTTCTAGAGCCCGGAAGTAAGAGCAGCCTCTCCAGCGGGATCCGCGGAGCCACCCTCCAGGGGCCGGTTCACCTGGTGATGGTTCAATCGAAAGCAGGGACTCAGGGAGATTCGACCCTCGTCGCCGACGCCGATCGTATGGAAATGAAGAATCTAGGAAAGGTCCCCCAAGTGGTGCTGATCGGCCACGTCAGCGGCCATGGAGAAGGTGCCAGCCGGGTTGGGCGGTTCAGCGGGATGACCCGGGCCACGATCCAGCTCAACGCCCAAGGCGAAGTCACCGGATTCGGCACGGAGGCAGGCTAGTGAATTACGCCGCCTGCCTCGGGCTACTGGCCGCCCTCAGTAGCATCGGCTCCCAGCCGACGAACCTTCAAGCTACCGCCCAAGAGCCCGTTCTGGAAGTCGAGGGCGTAGCGGGGACGATCCGGATGCGCAATTTCACCCGTTCTCACGTCGACGCCATTTCCGGAGAGACCATAATGACCGGCGTCGGCAATCCCGTGGTCGTGGAAGACACGGGAACGGGGCTCACCCTGATCGCCAAGTCGATGTCCTGCCGCCTGAAGCAAAACGACAAAGGCGAGTATGTGGTGCAGCAGGCTACGTTGGCCGATGGGGCGCAGGTGTTGATCGACTCCAGCGTCGCCGCGAAGAGCGCAACCGAACGGGCGAAGCGCGAGAACAAGCCGGCGCCTGCCGCCCCCAAAGAGACCACCAAGACCCGCATCGACTCCGATAGCATCGTTTACGTTCTGAACGAGCAGGAGGGGGTGATGACCTTCCCGAAGCCGGTGGAGTACAGCGGGACCAGCGATGGGCGGGCGACGAAAACCCAGGACAATATCAAGGTGGAAGTTCCCTTCACTCAGCTCACGAAGGCGTCCGGCAGCAAGGGAAGGTTCACGATCCACGTCCCTCTGAGCGCAGGCGATCCGGTCGAAGCGAGGACGGGCCACCTCGACGGACTGGTGAAGTTCAGCCTCGTCCGGTCCGAGACACCGGCCCCGAAAGCGGGCGTCCCGGTCCCTCCGGAGGTGACGACGGTAAACGGGGTGGGCGATAGCTTCGACGCGGACTTCGTCAAAGAAGGCGACCCCACGTTAACCCTCACCGGAAACGTCAAGCTCGACGGGGCCGGCAAGGCGTTCAAAGGATCGGTGACGGGAACCCAGGCGATTTTCACTTTGGACCGCCTTACCCGGCAGGTGACCGGCTACGAATTTGTGGGTCAGCCCGCAACCACCCGGATCAATACGAAGGTGGGCGGCCGTTGAAGATCGTAGGGAAGGACCTCGTCAAGGTCTATAAGGGACGTCGCGTCGTCAACGAGGTGTCTTACGACATTTCACAAGGCGAGATCGTCGGTTTGCTCGGGCCGAACGGGGCGGGTAAGACCACCACGTTCTACATGACGGTCGGCTTGGTAAAGCCGACGAAAGGTCGGGTCTTTTTCGACGACGTCGATGTGACGAAGTGGCCGATGTACAAGCGGGCCCGGGCCGGAGTCGGCTATCTCCCGCAGGAGCCGAGCGTCTTCCGCAAACTCACCGTCGAGGACAACCTCCGATTGGTTTTGCAACTCGCGGGTCGAAGCCGGCGCGAGATCAAAGAAAAGATCGCCCAGCTTTCCGATGAGCTGCACATCAGGCATATCCTGCAAAGCACCGGAAACGTACTCTCGGGCGGCGAGCGCCGCCGCGTGGAGATCGCCCGGGCGCTTGCGACCGAACCGAAGTTCATCCTACTCGACGAGCCGTTTACCGGCATCGACCCCGTCACGATCGAAGAGATCCAGGAGATCTTGTTCCGGCTTAGGGCCCGAAACATCGGCATCTTGATCACCGACCACAACATCTCGGCGACCTTGAGGATCACGGATCGAAATTATATTCTCATCGGTGGCGAGATCTTTGCCCGTGGCACCGGTCAGGAGATCGCCGGGAACGAAGGGGTGCGCAAGCACTACCTTGGCGCCCAGTTCGGAACCGATATATTCGCGGGACGCGATCCGGATGCGCCGGCGATCGAGGCCGCGGAAGGTGACGCCGGGCTAGAAGACCAAGCGCCCACCGGTCCGCCGGAGTTCGAGGAGCCGCAGTGAGGCAGATCGACCGATTGGTCATGAAGGAGCTGGTCGGCCCCTGGCTTTTCGGGGTCGGGCTATTCGCGTCGCTGCTCATGGCGGCGACGTACCTCAACCGAATCGTCGGTTTCTTCGTCGATCAGGTTCCGTTGCCGATCCTGGGGCAGCTCATCTTGCTTCTCTTTCCGGCCATTCTCGTAAAGACTTTCACGATGGCGGTGCTACTGGCGGCGTTGCTAGCGTTCGGACGCCTCAGCTCGGATAGCGAGGTTGTCGCTTTACGCGCGGGCGGGGCCAGCATTTTCCGGATCGTGGTACCCGTGATGGCGTTCTCGTTCATCATTGCCCTCGTCACGCTCTGGTTCGACGAGCAGGTCGTTCCGTCTGCCACCCAGCGATCGAAGTCGCTCCAGGATCAGATCATCGCGAGCAAGGGAATTAAGGTGAACCAGCCGTTCGCCCGCCCCATCGTTCAAGACGGCAAGCTCAAAGCCACGATCGCCGCGGAGAACGTCGACATCCTAAGGAACGCCCTCGAAGGGGTCACGATTATCTCCTACGGCGAGACCGACAAGCTGGGTCCGAATGGTAAGGCGGTAATCGGTAAGGATGGGAAGCCGGTCAAGGAGATCCGAGAGCAGTATTACCTTCACGCCAAGGAGATCGTATACGAAGGGCTCACCCAGGCGCTCAAGGACGGTTTCGGGGGCGGCCTCTCTCACTGGAGGGTGCAGGGCGGAATGACCCTCGTCCCGGCGGATTATTCGAACGTGATCCACTCCGAATCGGCCTGGCCGGACGAGGTTCCCACGATCCCGCAAAGCTTCGCCGACCTCACCGCCGACCGTAAGGACGAGTTCGACCTGATGAGCATGAACGAGCTCAAGCAGGAGATTGAAAAACACCGAGAGTTGAAAGACTGGACTCCGGCCGAGATCTCCAACGGCGAATACGGATATTGGAACAAGCTCTCCGTGCCGCTCGCCGCCTTCGTTTTTGGAACTTTAGGGGCGGTTCTCGGCATACGAAACCATAGGACCGGCACGGCGTCGGGTTTTGCCCTCGCCATCGCAATCATCTTCGGATATGTGACATTGGCAAATTTTATGAACGTTTGGGCGAGCGGCGGCGTTCTACCCGCGTACGTCGCAAGTTTCGCACCGATCTCTTTGGGCTTTATCGCGTCCGGGATAATTATGTGGAGACGAAACGCCTAGCGAGGCTCTGAAACCGTGGACCTTCTTCCTCTTGGGTTCCTGATCCTAATCGTCCTGATGTCGGGAGCCATTGCCGTGCTTGCCGACGACCTGGGGCGACGGCTGGGGAAGAAGCGTCTTCACGTGCGGGGGCTCCGTCCCAAACGGGTGGCGCAGATCGGTACCGCCCTCGCCGGAGTTCTCGTTTCGCTGGTCACGATCCTGATCGTGGCGGCTGGGAGCTCGGGGGTGCGGCAGTGGATTACTGACGGCCGGCGCGCGATCGGGGAGCGCGACCGGGCCATCGGAGAGCGGGATACGGCCATCAAAGAGCGCGACTCCGCCCGCCGGGAGCGGGAGCAGACGGAAGCGGGAGTTGCCTTGCTCAACGCGAAAAACTCCGGTCTGCTTAAGATCAACAAGGGGTTGACGAACGAGCAGCTCCGCCAAAAAGCCGAAATCGCGGAAAAGAAGCGGGAGCTGGATCGTAACAACGCTAAAGTTCTCCGATTGGCTAGCCAGATTCGAGTGGCAAACCTTGAAGTGAAGCGGGGGCAGACGAGCCTGAATCAGACTCGAACTCAGCTTGGCAACGCCAAGTCCGAGCTGAGGGGTTTCAACGCCCGCCTCGCGGTGGTTCAAAACCAATATCACAAACTGATTCAACAGAAGGGCGAGGCCGACTCGGACATCATGCAGCTCGAGTTCGAGAAGAGGAACCTCGATCTGCAAATCGGCGACTTCAAATCGCGGATTTCGGGACTGCAGACCCAAATCTCGGGATTGGAACGAGACCAATCGGAAGCGACTCAGAAGCTGAATCAAGCGAAGACCGAGCTTGCGGATACTCAGCGGGATCTCGATAAAAGTCAGCGCGAGCTCAGCGCGGTGATGGGCGATCTGAGCGAAGCTCAGCGGGCCGCCGTGACTTACAAGATCATCGGGGACCATGCTCGCGACGCGCCCCCGACTTACTTAAAGGGGGAGGAAGTGGCACGACTGTCGATCGAACCCGGGCTCAGCGCGACCAAGGCGGCGGCTGCTCTTCAGGTGCTGCTCCGTACCGCCCGGACCGCCGCACTCTCCGCCGGCGCGAAGCCGAACGATCCATACCCGGAGGCGGGAATCTTCGAGCATCGCGATACCCGCACCGGCAGGCAGATTCCGACGGCCGACATCGAACGGGAGATCGTAGCCGGGATCACCGGAGCGAAGGAGCCGATGGTGCTGGTCGCTCTCTCGAGCGTCAACGCCTTCAAGGGGGAGCCGGTATCGCTCGAGGTCGCCTGGATGCCCAATCCGCTGGTTTACCATCGCGACGAAGTGGTGGCGGAAACGAAGCTGGACGGCCGCAAAGATCCCGCCGCGATCATGGCCGGGATAAGCGGACTGGGAGTGAAAGTGCGGGATAGGGCAAAGCAAGACAAAATGCTTCCTCGCACCATTCTGGATTCTACGGCAGCTCTTCCGTCCGAACAGGTATGGCGACTTGTAACCGATGTTAGGCGGAGCGGCGGGTTTGTTCGGTTGCGCGCGGTGGCGGAGAACGACACCCGCGCGGGCGATCCGTTGAAGCTTCGGTACGTGATCCGGTAGTAAGCGGAGAAAATTGGTGCAGGACCTTGGGCGTGATCGTCCATTTTGGGTAGGCCATTCAGATCAGCTCAACAATCAGGGTGGTCTTAACGTCCGATCATTCGGACTATCCGTAGTCGACCCATGGAAAAGACCGTCCTCGCCATAGACCCCGGCACCAGCAAGTGCGGAATGGCGCTCGTTCGCCGCGATGGGCAGAACCAAATTGAGCTTCTTTGGCGAGCGGTTGTCCCGCGCGACTCTGTTTTGGGCAAGCTGGGCGAGTTGCAGCGGATCGCCCCCTACCAGCTCATCATCGTCGGAGGCGGCACCCAAAGCCGGGAGATCGTGAGCGAGATCCGGGAGAAGCATGTGGGCATCGGGATCCTGGTCGTCGATGAGAAGGATACGTCGATGCATGCCCGAGAGCGTTATTGGGTCCACAACCCGCGCAAAGGGTGGCGCCGCCTCGTTCCCTCCACCCTCCAGGTTCCCCCGGACCCGGTGGACGATTTCGTTGCCATGATTCTGGCCGAGCGAGTTCTGCTGCATAGCTGATCGGAATGCGCCGCTAAGTCAGAATAGATTCGATGTCACTCCGGCCCCAATTCGAGGAATTTGTCCGGCTAGCCGATGCGACGCGTGCCAAGGCGGCGAAGGTAAAGCCGCTTTCGGCCGCCAAACTCACATGGAGTCCGGCCGAAGACCGCTGGAGTGTTGCCCGCGTCCTGGATCACCTAAACAAGACGCATGCCCTATGTATTCCGAATTTCGAGGCCGCGCTGTTATCTGCCTCGCCCGCGGGTACGGAGCGAGACCGGCTGGTCAAGTACGGATTCATGGATAGGGTTTTTGTGAAGATGATGGGGCCTACCTTCCCGATCAAGCCGCCAGTGCCGCCAATGTTCGAGCCGGACCAGGCGCCCGACCCGAAAGAAGCCGTGCGTCGATTCTTTGAGCTGCACGACAAGCTCCGAGCGCTTATCGAGAAAGCTGACGCGTACCAGCTAGCCAAGCTTAAGGTCGTGTCCCCGGTCAGCCCCAAGTTCCGGCCCGGCTTCGTTCCGTACCTTCACAGCCTTGTCCTTCATGAGGAGTATCACTGGGGGCAGATCGAGGCGCTCCTTGCCGATCCTCGTTTTCCCAAGTCGAAAATTGCGTGATCGGCCAGTAGACGGTCAACCTTCATTCTTCGCATGTTCTTGATGAACTTGGTCGGCCTTTGGGGACTGTCCGCAGGTACGAACCAACCTGCGCCTACACGACTTCGCCGTAAAATGCAGCATCCGTTCCCGACCCTCGGAGAGGTCACAGGAATTAGCCCGGGGTTTCCCACCCCGGGACAAAACGGCCGCCCCTCGACCGACCCTGAAGGGGTCGCAGAGCCTCTCCAAATGTTCCAAGAATGAGCCTTCACGGTCGGCTAGTGGTTTAGCCGAAAGATCGCCCAGTTTAGCGCCGTCGCATAGGTGACCCAGGCTAGGTAGGGGGCGAGTAGCCAACCGGCGGCAGGGCGGATGCGGGCGAACATGACCGTGGTTGCTAAAATCGCCAGCCACAAAAGGCAAATCTCAAAAAGGCCGATCCGAAGCAGTTGCCAGCCGAAGAAGATCCACGGCCATAGCGCATTCAGCACGAGCTGAACGAAGAACATCGCTAGCGCCCATGTCCTGCGTCCGCTCGGAACCTCGCCGGGAGGTACCGACCAGACGGTCCATGCCGACCAACCCATCAGCCCATACAAAACGGTCCAGACCGGTGCGAATAACCAGCCGGGAGGCGCCCAGGCCGGCTTGCTCAAGACGATGTAGGAGAACGGCAGGCTTTGGTTCGTCGCCAACGCGCCGACGAACCCTGCTGCATAACTTGCGGTGAGAAACAGCAGCAGTGCGATCACCGGATTTCGTCGAGGGACGCTCGCTTCGGCCATAGCCGCTCTCAATATGGCACCTCTAGGGTTAACGTAGCGGGTCCATTCGTTTGCAAAGCAAGGATTACCGGCCCGTCAGCAAAAGCTTTGCTCGTTCCGATGCTACGCGACGGGTGGGTTAAGACCTTGTCCTTTGAGACCGATGCCCGACGGGCGTGACCAGAACTGTTACCTTCACGTCCCGGACGAGGCATGAGCGTCCTTCGAATAGAATGGAGGTATGGAATCGTTTCACACTGAGGCGACGATTGGTCAGGAGGGTGGTCTCCATCTGGAGCACCTACCTTTTAGGCGTGGTGAACGCGTCCAGGTCACCGTGATCGCGGCGACCCCCGTTTCTGTTTGGCCTCAAGGCTACTTCTCCGAGACTTTTGGGGCGATTCACGACGATTCCTTCGTTCGTCATCCGCAAGGTGATTTCGAAAGACCTAGGCCTATTCAGTGACGTATCTTTTAGATACCAATACCTGCATTGAGTTTTTGAGAGGACGAAATCACACCCTCCTTGAACGGTTCCGATCGCGAAATCCCAACGAATTATCGATTTGTGCCACGGTCCGTTCCGAACTCGTATTCGGGGCTCTCTTGAGTCGTGATCCTGTGCGAGAGTTGGAAATCGTTCGCAAGTTTTCCGACCCACTGACCTGCCATCCATTTGACGAGCGTATTGCCGACAAGGCTGCCGAACTGCGGGCGATTCTTGTCAAACAAGGAAACCTCATCGGTCCGTATGACTTGCAGATCGCTGCGTCCGCGCTGGAACTGAGGTTGACGTTGGTAACGCACAACCTGAAGGAGTTTGCTAGGGTTCCTGGACTTCCGCTCGAAGACTGGGAGAGTTGAATGGAGTCCTCCCATATCTCCGGAGTTATAAGGGCTGCAATGAAGTCGTCGCCTCGCCGATCCGATCATAAGGAAAACTAGAGAGGTGCTCGCCGCTTTCGCCCTTCTGACTGTCATGACCGATCCGACGCCGCTTACGCGGGCGCATGCGCATAACGATTACGAGCATGCCCGGCCGCTCGAGGATGCGCTCGAGCAGGGGTTCTCCTCGGTGGAGGCGGATATCTACCTCGTCGAGGGCGAACTGCGAGTGGGACACGACCGGAAAGATCTCGTGGCAGGACGAACATTGGAGAAGCTCTACCTTGACCCGCTCTTGGAGCGAGTAAAGGCTCGGAAAGGTCACGTCTACCAAAAGGCCGAACGGTTCACGTTGCTGGTGGACATCAAGGCAGACGGCGAGGCGATTTATGCCGAGCTTCGCACGCGGTTGCCCAAATATCGCGCGATGCTATCCGAATACGCCAACGGGCGAAGACGATCCGGCGCCGTCGATATCGTTCTCTCGGGCGACCGTCCGGTAAAGAAGCTGGTGGCCGACAAGCGCCGGTGCATGTGGCTGGACGGAAGGCTCGACGATGATTACGCCGGGGAACGACCGTCGGCCATTGCCCCGCTCGTCAGCTCCAGCTTTTCGCCCCTCTTCTCATGGCGTGGGGTCGGCCCGATGTCGGATACGGATCGGACCAAGTTGACGGACATCGTGAGCAAAGCCCACCGGCAGGGCCAGCAAGTCCGGTTCTGGGGCGCGCCCGACAAGCTCGCGGCATGGCAACTCCTGTACAACGCGGGCGTCGATCTCATCAACACGGATGACCTAAAGGGCCTGGCATCCTATCTCCGATCCCGGTCGTAACGCGCTAAATGATTGTCGGCTTACCCGTCCTGTTTTTGGGACTTCTGTTCGATGCCTTTAACATCGTCTGGTCCTTACAGGCGTTGCGCGGCGACGGCCTCCGCCCCTCCGCCGTTCGGGGTCTTCCCCTGTATTTCTATGCCTTTGCGGCGGTGATCATCTTTGAAAGCATTCTCACTGCTGCCATCGCCTTCTTTGGTCTCACGGTCTGGCACTGGTTCTGCGCCTACCGCATCCGACAAAGCGCCAAGGTGTAATGTGGCACTGGCTTCCAGCCAGTGGGTCCCATGTCCTTCCAGGACATGGCGAACGTACGTTCGCCGGGGGCGGGTTTGGAGACCGACGGTCCGGGAGTGACCTTTTGAGTCTAAATATTGGGCAGGCGCTCCGCGCTGGGGAAAAGCGCGAAGAGCTTCGCGCACTCCCAAAAGGTCAGAGACTCGAAATGTCTCGTTCCGAGAGGAACGAATATGGGCCGCTGTGGACGCCTTCTTCGGTGATGATCGCGTCGATCAGGGTGCCCGGCGTGACGTCGAAGCCGGGGTTGAAGACATGGCAGGCTTCCGGCGCGATCTGAATTCCCTCGATGTGGGTGATCTCCTCCGCTCCGCGTTCTTCGATCGGGATCGCGTCGCCATTCGGCAGCTTAGTGTCGAGAGTCGACGTCGGCGCGGCGATGAAGAACGGGATTCCGTGGTGGCGGGCAAGGACGGCGAGGGAATAGGTGCCGATCTTGTTGGCGGTGTCGCCGTTGGCGGCGATCCGATCGGCGCCCGCGATGACACAGTCGACCCTCCCATCCCGCATCAGGGAAGCGGCGGCGCTGTCGGCGATGCTGTGGAACGGAATCCCCTCTTTCGTCAGTTCGTAGGCGGTAAGACGTAGCCCTTGCTGGCGGGGGCGTGTCTCGCAGGACCAGACGTGGATCTCCTTGCCGGCGTCGTGCGCCGATCGGATGACACCGAGTGCGGTCCCGTGGCCGGCGGTGGCGAGAGCGCCGGTATTGCAGATAGTGAGGACGTTCCAGCCGGGGTGAATCAGCTCTTGGCCATGGCGTCCGATCGCGAGGTTCATCTCGTAATCCTCGTCCTCGACCTTCTTTGCCTCGGCTAGGACCGCTTCCGCGTTAAGCGAAGGGAGCGCCATAATTCGGTCGATCGCCCAGAAGAGGTTGACCGCGGTGGGGCGGGATGCGGCGAGCTCCTTGGCCGCCTCGTCCATATCCGCGCCGTTCGCCGCCGCCAACGCAAGCCCATAAGCGGCGGCGACGCCGATCGCGGGCGCCCCTCGTACGACCATGTCGCGAATCGACTCCGCCACCTGGTGGTGGTCGGCGAGGGGAATCCACTCTTCCCGGGTGGGCAGCCCGCGCTGGTCCAGCATCGAAAGCCGCCCGTCTTCCCAGCGCATCGAGGTCAATCTCATGCGAACAGATTACTGATTAGGATCGCCGATTACCGAAGGCGCCGCTTTGCAGAAGGATCTCTCTCAGCAAACGCCGCCCGCGGTGAATGCGCGATCGAACGGTGCCGATCGTCGTTCGCTGGATTTCAGCGATCTCCGAGTACGACATGCCGTCCAGGTCGCACATGGTGATCGCGTCGCGGTAGACGTCGGGAAGCTCGCGCAGCGCCTTGTGGAGCTGCGTACGCAGCTCGTCTTGAAGCACTTCTTGGTCGGGGGACGGGCCCTCGTCCGGGATCGGGAGCTCCTGAACTTCACCGTCGCTCGGCGAGATCATCGAGTTCAAAGACTCGGCCTTTCGGATCGGGTTGTCCCGCCGCCGAGAGTCCAAGTAGGCTCGTTGCATGATCCGCAGCAGCCAGTTCAAAAACGGCCGGCCCGGGAGATAGCTGTCGAACCCCTTCCATGCCTTTACGTACGTGTCCTGCATGAGGTCCTCGGCGTCGGCCGGGTTTCTGGTGAGTTGGAGCGCCATGGTGTAAGCGCGCCGGCGAGTCTGCCCCATCATGTCCTGAAATCGCTGGAGATCGGTATCGGTTCGCGGCAGGGTTAATATTGGGGAGGCTTCGATTACACACATGCTGGTTCTCCTTGCTCGGAATGGAACTGGCTCGTGCCAGTTCCCACTTTAGAGGACATCGCTGCTTCGAAATTATATCACTGAATATTGATATGTTGCTCGGTTCGAAGTTTGCCGACCCTTTTCTAGGGTCCTTTCGTGGGTCGATGTTCCCAGCCGGACGATTCCTGGGGTTAACGAGTTGTATAGTTCGCACACCTAAGACTCGCCTACACATGGTGCGGCTACCTTCGAAAGAGCATGAAGTTCGTTGTGATCACTAAGGACCCAGATTTGGAAGCCTCTGCGCGCGAGGGGTTCCATCCTTCGGACGAGTGTTTATGCTTTTTCGATTGGAAGCCCGCGCTGGAGGCCGCCGATGGCGCGGACCTGATGTTCGTGGATCTAATGGCCACGCTAATCGAGCCGAACAAGATCGGGGGCTACGAACAGTTTGCGCTCGCGAAGATGGCACACCCCACGGCGTGCGCGACGCCGTTAGTGCTCATCGCTCCGGAAGAAGATTACGAGCTCGACTTCATGGTTGGCTGGCCGGATTTCGTTTTCGGACACGTCCGGCGGCCAGTCACATACAAGATCTTCCGCCGCGCCTCGACCTGGGTATGACCGTGGCGTCGGCGTCCCGCCAATGATCTACGCCTTTGGATGGGCCGAGTCGACCGCTTTTCGCAATCGCTCCACGCTGACGTGAGTGTAGATCTGAGTGGTCGCCAGGCTCTCGTGGCCAAGTAACTGCTGAACCGATTTCAAATCGGCTCCGTTATCCAGCAGATGGGTGGCGAAAGAGTGGCGCAACGTGTGCGGCGTGGTTTCCGGTGGCAATCCCACCCGAACCGCCCATCTCTTGACGATATTCTGCACCGAGCGGGTGGTCAGCCGCCCCCCTTTAGGGTTCGTGAAGATCGCCGATCCGCTGAGCGGGCTTACCCGTTCGGTCGCCATATACTCCTCGAGCGCAAACGCGGCGGTCTTACCGAACAGGGCGATCCTCTCCTTGTTTCCCTTTCCCCGCACTTTGAGCGTTCGTTCCTTCAGATCGACATCCGCAAGGTCGAGACCGACCGCTTCCGATACCCGCAGACCCGCCGCGTACATCAATTCCAGGATCGCCCGGTCCCGCGCCGGGGTGCGGGCGTTGTCCGCCTCCTGGTCCAGCAGCTCCGCCGCCTGTTGCTGGCTCAGCGCCTTTGGGAGCCGCTTCCGGCGAATCGGGGCTTCCAATGCCTCCGTAGGGTCATGGTCAAGCTCCTGGATGGCCTTTAGGAAGCGCACGAAGGCTCGCAGGGTAGAGAGTTTCCGAGCGCGCGTCACCGGCGTCGGGGCGTGCTTCCGGAGGTAGAGCCGCAGCCGATCGGGGGCGAGGTCGAATACCCCATTGAGGTACGACGAAAGCTGAGCCAGGTCGGACCCGTAGGCACGGACGGTGTTTGCGGAGCGCCGCGCCGCCAGGTGATCGAGGAATCGTTGGATCAGGGGATCGAGGTCGGCCATTGATTAGACCCGGCTCAGCCATGTGGACGCAAGAATATGGGTGGGACGCCCAAGATCCGGGGGCCGGACGGGACGTCCGCGCTCCGAGGGGAGTAGTGGGCCGAGGCCAACTACTCACCTCGGAAGATCAGCGACACGTTGTGGCCGCCGAAGCCGAACGAGTTCGAAAGCGCCACGTTCGTCTTCACGTCCCGGGCTTGGTTCGGAATGTAGTCGAGGTCGCACTCCGGATCGGGGATCTCGTAGTTGATCGTCGGCGGCAGTTTGCCGTCGCGCATCGCCAATAAGCAGATGACGGCTTCGATCGCGCCGGCGGCGCCGAGCGAATGGCCGATCATCGATTTGGTCGACGAAATCGGAACCTTCGTTTCCTCACCGAAAACCTGCTTGATCGCGTGCGTCTCCAGCTTGTCGTTGTAATAGGTGGAAGTCCCGTGGGCGTTGATGTAGCCAACCTCGTCGGCGGACATGCCGGCGTTGCGTAGCGCCTTCTTCATCGCCCGAATTGCTCCGCTTCCTTCCGGATGGGGCTGGGTGATGTGGAAGGCGTCGCCGCTCATGCCGTAGCCAAGGATCTCTCCGTAAATTTTCGCGCCGCGAGCGATCGCGTGGTCGCGATCCTCCAGCACCAGCACCGCCGATCCCTCTCCGATGACGAACCCGTCCCGTTCTTTATCGAAGGGACGCGAGGCGTGCTCGGGATCGTCGTTGCGCGTCGTCATCGCGCGGGCCGCGCAAAAAGCGGCGAGGCCGATCTCGCTGATCGGCGCTTCCGATCCGCCGGCCAGCATCGCCACCGCGTCGCCGCGTTTGATGATGTGGTAGGCGTCGCCGATAGCGTTGGAGCCGGTCGCACATGCGGTAACCGTGCAGGAGTTCGGCCCGCGCAGTCCATTGAGGATCGACACGTAGCCGCTCGCCATATCAGGAATCATGTACGGAACCCAGAAGGGGGAAACGCGGCTTGGGCCTTGCTCCACCTGCTTACGATGCTGCTCTCCCATGAAGGTGAGGCCGCCGATGCCGGAGCCGATGAGAACACCGAATTCGTCGCGCAACTCCTCGGTGAGCTCGATGCCCGAGTCTTGGAGTGCCATCGTGGAGCTGGCGACCGCGAACGAAATAAATCGGTCGATGCGACGGGCTTCCTTCTTATCCAACCAATCTTCGGCGTTGAAGTCCTTGACTTCAGCCGCGATGTGGGTGGCGTAGTCGGTGGGGTCGAGTAGGGTGATGCGGGCGACCCCGTTCGTGCCCGCTAGAATCGCGGGCCAGAACTTCTCGATCCCCGTACCGACCGGCGTAACCGCGCCAATGCCCGTTACGACGACGCGACCGCTAGTCGCGGGTCGATCGCCGACTTCGGCTTCGCTCATCCGTTCGATTTGGAGGTGATGTAGGTGACTGCGTCGCCTACCGTCTTGATGTTGCCGACCTCCTCGTCGGGAATGTCGATGCCGAATTCGTCTTCAAGAGCCATGACTAGCTCGACGACGTCCAGGCTGTCGGCGCCGAGGTCCTCGGTAAAGGAGGCGCTTTCGACGACCTCTTCTTCCTTAACTCCCAGCTCTTCGACGGTGACCTTTTTAACTCGATTCAGAATGTCCTGCGACATATCTTTCGCAAGATACCCAGCTTTCCCTCCCTCCCGCCCGCCAACGTGGCACGCGGCTTCCAGCCCGTGGGTATCACGACCATCCTGGTCGTGCGAAACGTAGCATCGGCACCCTGCCTATGAACCCCTCACGACCGCACCGGTCGTGGAATGAGGGCCAGGGGCAGGATGCCCCTGGGACCCACTGGCAAGATGCCAGTGCCACTGGTGGTCGCCAACCGCTAGCCCGCCAAGGGCCTCACGAGCGCCTTGGGACCTTCGCCGTACGGCGCCGCGTCAACGAGGCGGGCGTTAATGATCTTTGGCGGGTTCGTGGGCCGGTCTTCCTTGCCTACCGGCACTGCTCCTATCTTCAGGATCGTCTGACCGCCGGAGATCGCCTGCCCGAAGGCGGCGTACTTGCCGTCGAGGTGCTTGGTTCCGGCGCGGCTGAGGCACACGAAGATCTGGCATCCGTTGGTATTCGGATCGGTGGATCGGGCAATCGAGATGACGCCAAAGTCGTGAGGGAGCGTTGAGTTCTCGAGTGGGTAGGCAAAACCCGGGCCGCCGCTTCCGGTTCCGGTCGGGTCGCCGCCTTGGATCACGAACGGCGTTCCGTCGGCTCGCTTGGCGACGACCCGGTGGAAGATCGTCCCGGTATAAAGGCCGCCCTTAACGAGCTGCATGATGTTCCACGCCGTATTGGGGGCGGCGTCGGGCCGCATGCGGAACCGCATGGACCCTAGGGACGTGTCGAATTCGATGTCCTGATCGACATAGGCTCGGATGCCGTTATACATAGGGCCGTCGTCATCCGGGACGAATTCCAAGGTCTTGCCGTCCGCCTTCAAGCGCGAGATCGGGGGATTGAGCATCGGCTGAAGCACCAAAGCCGGTCCGATCTTTCGGCCGCCGACGACCAGTTGGGCGTAGAGCAGTTTCGGGCGTTTTGCGGTCCAGAGCTCCGGAAAGAGCTTGGCGAGGTCCATCCGGCCAGCGCTTACCTTTGCTTTGTTCGAGGTTGCGGCGGTCACCGCTTCCAGCAGCCGAATCTCCGCCTCGCCCCGTTCGCCGCGTGGAATGCGTACATCTACGGTTAAGGGGCGATTAATTCCGTTGTACGGATGATCCGCTGAGACCTGGCCTAGGGAAAGAGACGGAATAGCCAGCAAAAACCAAGCAAGGCACTTCATTGCAACTGATGCTATCATGCTGGGACCGTCGCTCTCTAGAGCAGCGAACGCAACGACGCGACAAGTTAGAGGAAAAATGGACCCGATCGCTCTCCTGGAAGAGCTAACGTCGATTCCCGGCCCTCCTGGTCAGGAAGAGGCAGTTGCTGAGGCGCTTTGGCGTCATGTCGAGTACATGGGCTTGCAGCCGGAAGTCGACGCCAAGGGCAACCTGCTCGTGTGGATCGGCTCCGGTGCGCCTAACGTCGTCGTGACCGCCCACATGGACGAAATCGCAATGATCGTCCGCGAAGTGCGTCCGGACGGCAGCCTTGCCGTAACAAGACTGGGCGGAATGCATCCATGGAAGCTTGGTGAGGGTCCGGTGGATATTCTCGCGAGGGGCGATTCGCTTCCGGGCGTCCTCGGGTTTGGCGGCATTCACACCGAAGACCCATCGTCCAACGTCGTCAAGGCGCGGGACAAGGGGCTCGAGTGGGACGCGGCTTCCGTTTTTACCGGACGAAGCGCAGAGGAACTCGCCGAGCGAGGCGTCCGGCCAGGAACTCGGGTGGTGGTGTCGAGGTCGAGGCGCAAACTGACCTATCTCGG
Source organism: Fimbriimonas ginsengisoli Gsoil 348 (assembly GCF_000724625.1). Taxonomy (GTDB): domain Bacteria; phylum Armatimonadota; class Fimbriimonadia; order Fimbriimonadales; family Fimbriimonadaceae; genus Fimbriimonas; species Fimbriimonas ginsengisoli. The sequence continues at coordinate 2,410,573 of NZ_CP007139.1, forward strand.
CGACCACGTCGCGGGGTACTTCATGGACGACCGAGCGGACCTGGTCTCCTGGTTACTTGCGCTCGAGCATCTGAAGGATCTAGAGATCAACGTTCTCTTCGCCGCGACCGCAAGCGAAGAGGTGGGCGGGGAAGGGGCGCTTTTCCTGCTCCATCGCGTCTGGCCGGCGGTCGTGATCGCGTTAGAACTCGGGGCGCTCGTTCCCGACGCCCAAGCCGACCTATCTCCGACGCCGACGGTTTGGGCGCTGGACGGATATGGAGCCACGACGGCGGCCGACCTCGACCTGCTCGCCGACATCGGCCGCGAGCTGAACATGGACTTGCAGTTCCAAGCGTTCTCCCGGGGCGGCAGCGATGCCTCCCTCGCCGCCTCCCGCGGCCTCTGCGCCCGCCCAATCACCCTGGGCATCCCGATGGCCAACAGCCACGGCTACGAGATCATCCACCGCGACTCCATGTCCGAACTCGCGCGTCTGACCTCGCGCCTTATTCGAGTCTTGGTGTGACGGTTGCGAACCGTTGTCCGGAGCCCCCTCCTCGTCGCATGAACAAGCTATCTGTTTACCGCCCTTGCTCCAGTTGCGATGAGGAGGGGGTTGGGGGTGGAGAGCTCCGATTCTCACTGCCCTCCAAAGACCCGTCTTGCGGAGATCCCCGACCCTTCCGGGTAGGGAACAACCTCCTTTACCAGGGGTCTTCGACACCCTGGCTAAGTTTTGTGACCCTTCGGGTCGGGATGGTCGGGAGGGTCACAGAACTTGCGCGGTTGCTATGGGTTTTCAACCCTCGGTCGCCCGTTGAAACCTGCTTCCTCTGGGGTTAGAACGGCGGGGTAGAGGCGTAAGTCCGCTAGCATGCCGTTGAATGGCTGGTTGTGCGGTCCGAGGTTGTTCTGGACGTTGCCGATGCCCACGCCGGGCGCCTGCTTCGGGTCTAAGTTGGCGAACGGCCGTCTCGAGGTGTGGGCGTAGGCAACCCGCTCGTCGCCGAACCACATCGCCAACTCGCCGGTTTTCACGTCGAACGTCGCCGTGATATGGGTCCAGCGGTTGAGCGGGAGCTCCGCCTTCACCTTCATCTGCTGATCACGCTCGTTGCCGACCGCGAAGTTGATGGTCCCGTCTCCCTCGACCACCATCCAATACGTGTCGTATCCGCAGCGATCGTCGCCGCGAAACAGAATCTGCGCGCCGGGACCGTCGTTGACATAGCTGCGTGGGTAGATCCAAGTTGAAACCGTCATCGACCCAGTGAGCTTTAGCGCCGGAAGGTCGTCGAACAATACGCCGCCGTGCTGGCCGGAAAAGTTATAGGTCACTCCGTCTTGACCGCGGAACCGGTTCGCTCCGGGCGTGATTCGAGGGGTGACGGGCCGACCGGCCACCGTGATGTTCCCCTTCAGATCCAGCCAAAGCGCGGGCACGATCTCCTGTCGCGCCGCAAGCATAAACGCCATCAATCCACCGATAACCATCTTCTCACCTCAACTGCTCCCTTCTCGGACGCTTGCGTGTGGGTGGCGTTTCGTGGAGACATTGTTCAAACGATTTTTATGACCGCACTCGTGCCACGATATAAAACATGGCAACTGAGGGAAGAGCCGCAATCCTGGAAGCACCGGGCGAGCCGGCCGTTATCCGTGACATCGTCGTCGACGCACCCGGGCCGAACGAAGTTTTGGTCAAGATCGTAGCCAGCGGCGTATGCCACACCGATCTCACCGTCAAAGTGCTGAACGGGAACGGGATGGCGTTCCCGATCGTGCTCGGCCACGAGGGGGCCGGATACGTGGAGCAGGTCGGCGAAGGCGTGACCCACCTCAAACCGGGCGACCCGGTCGTCATCGCCTACCGCGTCCCCTGCGAGAACTGTCCTGCGTGCCGCCGAGGCGACCCGCGGCATTGCTACATGGCGCTTCGGCCGGGCCAGCGCATCCATCGCAAGAGCGACGGAGCAACGTGTTCGCAGGTCCTGCGTTGTGGGACCTTCGCGACCCACACGGTGGTTCACGCGAAAGCGGCGATCAAGATGCCGGAAGAGATGCCGCTCGATAAGGCGTGCCTTATCGCCTGCGGCGTCGTTACCGGGGTGGGCGCCACGATGAACACCACGCCAGTTGCGGCGGGAAGCCGTGTAGCGGTCATCGGCTGTGGCGGAGTAGGGCTTAGCGTCATCCAGGGGGCCAAGCTTCGGCACGCCCGCCAGATCATCGCCGTCGACGTGAACCCGACGAAGCTGGAGTGGGCTCGAGACTTTGGCGCGACTCACACCGTGAACGCAAAGGAAGTCGACCCCGTGCAAGAGGTCCGTCGGCTCACCGAGGACGGTTGGGATGGCGGCGTCGAGTACGCGTTTGAGGCGACCGGCATCCCCAAGTGCACCGAGCAGGCGGTGAAGATGCTCGCTTACGGCGGCACGGCGACGACGATCGGCTTCCCGGCGGCGACGGACAGCGTAAATCTGAACCTCGGTGATATGGCCACCGGTGTCTACTGGAACAAGGCCGCCCTCCATGTCTGCCACTGCGGCGATGCGCTCCCGTCGCTCGACTTCCCGCTCCTGGCTCAGCTTTACCTTCAGGGCAAGCTCGATCTGGATAGCATGGTCACCCGCAAGATCCGCCTGGAGGACGTCGAGGACGCCTTCCACCAGATGGAAACCGGCGACGTCATCCGCTCCGTCATCGAGTTCTAGCCGTGGCGCCGGCTTCCAGCCGGTAGCCCTTTACCGACACTGGGCACTGGCTGGAAGCCGGTGCCAGAAAGCCGGCACTGCGGTGGTGTATTAGCCACTGTTTTAGAATTTTTAGAGAATAATCCGTGAATACGAATTCTTGTGCTAATCTATCCGTCTGAATTCGTATACGAATTCGTATTCACGGACCGCCAATGAGGGTGACCCAGCTCGATATCGCAAAGCAGGCGAATGTATCCCAGGCCACGGTTTCGCGCGTGTTGTCGGGCGACGACCGGGTGGAGGCTTCGTTGCGGGACCGGATCCTGGCAGTGATCCGGGAGCATAACTACCAGCCGGACGTAAGAGCCCGCTCCCTTCGCCTCCAGCGCACTGGCCTCATCGGGCTCGTGCTCAAGCGCCCTCACGGCGGCCTCGCCGACGATCCGTTCTTCGCCGCCCTCATCGCCGGCATCATGGACTTCCTCTGCGGCCAGCCGTACCACCTCTGCGTGGACGTCGTAACCGACGACGCCTCCCAAGAGGGGATCTACGACGAGATGCTCCGCACGCGCAGGGTTGACGGCCTGATCCTCGTTGAGTCGGAAGGACGGGACGAGCGGATCGCGCTCTTGCAGCGGGATAAGTTCCCGTTCGTTTTAATCGGCAACCCCCAGAACGAGGCGATCGCCTCCGTGGATAACGACAACGTTAAAGCGGGAGAGATGGCGACCCGTCACCTCTTAGACGGCGGTTACAAGCGGATCGGGATGCTGGCGGGTCCTCAGTCGCTGACGGTAAGCGAAGACCGGATCGCGGGGTACTGCCGGGCGATGAAGAGCGCGGAGCTCACCGTCAAGGTTTGGCACTCTTCGTTCGGGTTCGAAGCGGCCAGAGACGAGGCGATCGGGATCTTGACTCAGGAGCATCGGCCGGAGGCGCTGGTGGTGCTGGACGACTTCATGGCGTTCGGGGTGGTGCTGGCGGCTCGCTCTTTGGGCATCCGTATTCCGGACGATATCGCGCTCGTCGGTTTCAACGACAGCTCGCTCTGCAATTTGATTCCGGGCGGTCTTACCTCGGTGAGCCTCGGTATCGAGGGGATCGTGGAGCGGGCTGTTCACAAGCTTTTGGCGATCGTCGAGACGGGGGAGTGCCCCGATCCGATCCGCGACATCGTTCCTTGCGAGCTTTGCATCCGAGGCTCCTCAAGACCCGCTGAGGTGAGAGCGTGAACTCGTTTCTTGCCGTGTTGGCATGCGTTTTCTCCGGCGTGGCCCAAGAGGTTCGGCACACGTTCACGTTCGTGCCGCCGAAACCGGTTCATCAAGTGACCATTGCCGGCACGTTCAATGGCTGGGACAAGAACGCGACGCCCCTAAGACTGTCCGGCGGCGCCTGGAGCATTTCCCTTCCGCTTCGGCCCGGCAAGTACCGCTACAAGTTCGTCGTCGACGATCAATGGATCACCGATCCGAAGGCCCAGGCGAACGAGGGAGACGGCAACGGAAACGTGAACTCAGTCCTCGTCATCGTGCCGGGCGACTATGATCGGCCCGCTTCCCCGAACGACGGCGTCGTCGCCGCCAGCGCCCTTGAGCACGCGACGGAGATTCCGTACTTCAACTTCGACCGCGGCCACCTGACCCTCAGCCTTCGCACCCGGCCAAACGACGTCGCCGACGTAAAGGTTGTCGTGAAAGGGGTCGGCTCGTTCCCGATGCAGGGGACCGATATCGACGACTTGTATCGGCGCTACACGGTCAGCATCCCGTGGGACCGAAAGCGAGACTTGAGCTACCACTTCGAGCTCCGTGACGGGCGCAAGACCTTCCCGTTTGGGAAGAACGGCCTGAACGACTCTGCGGACTACCGGGTCGAGGCGAAGAAGTTCAAGCCGTTCGAGGTCCCGCCGTGGGTAGAAAAAGGCGTTATCTACCAGATTTTCCCGGACCGATTCGCCAACGGCGATACGAAGAACGATCCCCGGAACGTGCAGCCGTGGAACGCGACGCCGACCTACTCCAACCGTTTTGGCGGCGACATCGCGGGGATTCGCCAACACCTCGACTATCTCGAGGGTCTTGGAGTTAAGACGCTCTACCTCAATCCGATTTTTCTGGCCGGTAGCAACCACCGGTACGACACCATCGACTACCTGAAGGTCGATCCGGAGATCGGGACCAACGAAGAGTTTGGCCAGTTGACCAGAGAATTGAAGAGCCGCGGAATACGAACCGTGCTCGACGGAGTTTTTAACCACACTTCGACCAAGTTCTTCGCGTTTGACGACGTCGTTCGGAACGGCGCCGCTTCGAAGTACACCGGCTGGTACGGCTTCAAGTCGTTCCCCGTGAAGATCCAGGAGAACCCGAACTACGTCGCCTGGTTTAACTTCCCTTCGATGCCGAAGGTCAACCACTCCAACCCGGCGTTTCGGCGCTACCTGCTGGACGTCCCGGTCTACTGGGCCAAGCATGCCGACGTGGCGGGCTGGCGACTTGACGTGGCGAACGAAGTGCCGATGGATTTTTGGCGCGATTTCCGCCGTACCGTCAAGTCCATTAATCCGCAGAACTGGATACTGGGCGAAGAATGGGGCGATGCTACCCGCTGGCTGCAGGGCGACCAATGGGACTCGGTCATGGACTACCCGTTCCGCGGAGCGGTCCTGAATTTCGTAGGGAAGGACGGTTCGGGCAAGCCGAGCGATTTGATGAACGGTCTGATGGCGGCGTATTCGCGATATGCCCCCCAAGTTTCGCGTAACGCGATGAACCTGATCGGGAGCCACGATACGCCCCGGATCCTTACGATGTGCGGCGAAGACAAGGATCTGGCGAAGCTCGCCGCATCGATCCAGTTCACGTGGGCAGGGACGCCGAGTATCTATTACGGGGATGAGCTGGGAATGTCGGGAGGTAAAGATCCCGAGAATCGTCGGGGGATGGAGTGGGCCAAAGCAACCGACCGAAATGAGTTCCTGACTCACTACCGCCGACTTATCGCCATTCGCAACGCAAATCCGGCTTTGCAGTCGGGCGACCCGGTTCCGCTTGGGTCTAATGACGCTAACGGAACCGCCACCTACGCCCGCGTGTTGGACGCCGACAAGGGGCAGATCGCCGTCATTGCGCTAAACCGCTCCGATCGTCCGCAACAGATCGTTTTCTCTCTAGACCGGCTTATTCATCGTCGGCTGAAACTCGTCGACGCACTTGGCGGTGAGGCGGCTACGCTCTCCCCCCAAGGCCAGATCCGTCTTTCGCTCGCGCCCAAAAGCGCGGCCATCCTTGTCCCTCCATCAGGACTTATTCGACACTCTCGCCTTGGCCGCGGCAGCCGCCGCCCCGCCTCGGTCTAACTGCAATCCATTCTTTTCTCTCGAGGTATTTCATGAACCGTCAACGAAGATCGGGCTTTACGCTCATCGAGCTTCTCGTCGTCATCGCGATCATCGCGATCCTTGCCGCCATCCTCTTCCCGGTCTTCGCCCAGGCGAAGCTTGCGGCCAAGAAGACTTCCGACCTGTCCAACATCAAGCAGAACATGACTGCGGTGTTCATTTACGCGAACGACGCCGACGACTCGCTCGCGCCGTCGATCGAGTACGAACCGTACATCTTCGCCGCGCGAATTCTGCCCTACACCAAGAACAAGGACATCTTCAAGAATCCGGCGAGCTCGGCCAAGGAAGGAACGATCCAGAGGAAGCAGGCCGCGAATGGCGGTCCGTACATGCTGGATCCGAACGATGGCTGCGTCGGCCTCGGCGTCTCCACCGTCGGCATCTCGAAGTACTACAACGACATCTACCCGCCTCTCGACTATGAGATCAACAAGTATCTCTTTGGTTACGACGGCAAGACCTGTAAGGGACAGTACAACTACTACGAGCCGGCTCCGAACATGACGAGCGGCAGCCCCGGCGGCGAAGGCGTGACCGGTATCGGACCGGGTTCGCTCTCGTTCGTCAGCGTCGCGAAGGTCGTTCTTTGGACCGACTTCCCGATCTCGGGTCTTCAGTATCCGGGCAACAACGTCGTTCCGTTCTGGGGCCAGAAATTCAGCTACTTCGCGGGTCAGGCCAACGCCGCCCACATGGACGGCCATGCCAAGTCCTACCCGATCACCAAGCTTCTGCCTGGTATCAACGGCGACAACAACAGCTACAACTCCTGCAGCAGCGTCGAAGGCATCACGCCTCCGGACAACGCGTGGGCCGGCACCGGTGGCGCTTGCAACGGCAAGAGCTACAACTGGTGGGGAACCAACTACGCCAGCTCGGACAACCAGTAAGACCTCGGGATACCGGGCTCGGCTTTTCGCCGAGCCCGCCCCTATAAGAACTATGAAAAGCAAATTCTGGATCGCCGGCGTTCTCGCTTTGACTTGTTTCGGCTGCAACATCGGCAACGCGCCGGAGCCGATGAGCGAAACGGACCTTAAGAGCGCCCTCGAAAAGCTGCCTGCAAAGGAACAGATCGACTACATCAATGCCAGTCCGATGCCGGCTAAGATGAAGGCCCAGCGGATTAAGGAAATCGAGGACAAGACCGGCTACAAGGCGCCCAAAACCGGGGCTCCTCAGACGCCTCACTAAATTTCCGTCCCGACGCCCTGCCTGAGCCGACCATGCTGCTGCCGCTGCTTGCTTCCTTTTGCCTTGCTCAGATTGGCTCTCCGAAGATCGAGGACGCCGTCGTCTACGAGGCAAATCTACGAGCATGTGGCGGCTTCGCCGGGGTCTCGAAGCGGCTTGACGCGCTTCATGAACTGGGCGTAAACGTTCTTTGGCTGATGCCGATTCAGCCCGTTGGCAAGATCCGTTCCGCAGGCGGGTTGGGGTCTCCTTACGCGATCGCCGATTTCGACAAGGTGAATCCCGAGTTCGGAACTCCGGAGGAGTTCCGACGGCTGATTGAGGGAGCTCACCGCCGAAACATAGCGGTGGTCCTCGATTGGGTCGCCAACCACACCGCGTGGGACAACCCTTGGCTCAAGAACCACCCGGATTGGTACACGCACGATGCCAAGGGCGAGATTACGATTCCGGCCGGAACGAACTGGCAGGACGTCGCCGATCTCAACTACGATAACCGCGACCTCCGCAAGGCGATGACCGCTTCCATGAAAGGTTGGATCGACCGGTATGGGGTCGACGGCTTCCGTTGCGATGCCGCGGACTTCGTGCCCTTCGACTTCTGGAAAGAGGCGGTTTCGACGTTGCGGAAGAGCCAGCGGCGTCCGCTGTTCATGCTCGCCGAGGGATTCCGGGCCGACCATTACGCGGCCGGATTCGACCTCACTTTCGGCTGGAATTTCTATCACAAGCTTCGAGATATTTACAAGGGCGCCAAGGCGAGCGATCTCGTTTCCGCGGTTCAGGCCGAGAGCCGAGATATTCCCCCGGGCGCCCGGCGCCTCCGCTTCCTGACCAACCACGACGAGTCGGCTTGGCAGGGCACGATCCTCGATTTCTTCAAGACCGACGAAGGGGTGAAGACCGCTTTCACCGTCACCGCGCTTTACGGCGGTACTCCCCTGATCTATACCGGCCAGGAAGTGTCGTGGCCGAAACGTATCCCTATCTTCGAGAACTCCACGATCGACTGGAATCGCGACCCGCAAGCCGTCAAAGCGATAGCGGCTCTTTTCGACCTTCGGCGACGGCATGCGGCGCTACGGACCGGGACGATCTCGGATGTTTCGACGGACGACGCGATCGTTTTCGTCCGGAAACAGGGCGCGGATGAGGCGCTGGTGGTGGCAAACGTCCGTAGCCGCCCGATCAACCTACGTCTCGGAAAGGCGGGTCAAGGGGCATGGCGCGACGGTTGGACAGGCAAGCCGGCAACCCTCGAGCCCAATATCTCGCTGCCGGCATACGGCTGCAAAGTTTTCTTCCGGTAATCCTCACAAACAGCATGAAACGAATCCTTCTCCTCATTACCGCTCTTATCGTTGCCGGCGCGCTCGCCGGTTGTAAGGGTGGCTCCGCGCCCGATACGATGAGCGCGGACCAGACGACCTCGGCCCTCGATAAGATGAAGCCGGAGGATCAGATCAAGTACTACGCCAACAGCCCGATGCCGGAAGCTCAAAAAGAAAAGAAGTACGCCGAGATCGAAGCTAAAACGGGCGTCAAGGCAAGCACCGTCCTAGGCGGCATGAAAGGCCCCGGCGGCCCACCCAGCCGCTAAACGAAGCACGCCTCCGGAGCCCCCTCTCCCTCCTTCGGATGTATGGTGCCGAACGAGGGAGAGAGGGTTGGGGGTGAGGGAGTCCGGAAGGACCGCCGCTCTCCAGAGCGGCCTCCCTACGACGAATCAGAAATGAAACGCTCCCGCGCAGGTACGAACCAACCTGCGGCTTGTAACAACGCTTCGCGTTAGAAGTATTCCCAGCCGCCCCCATTCAGATGGTTTTTCCGAGTCGGCTGAGCGTTGCGCCAAACCCGGCAATTCTCCTACCTTTATAAAAAGGCGTTTGCACGTAGGAATTTCTATGTTAGGATATTTTCTGGGAATACGAATTCGTATACGTATTCTCAGACGAGTAGACGCCAATGAGGGTGACCCAGCTCGATATCGCAAAGCAGGCGAATGTATCCCAGGCCACGGTTTCGCGCGTGTTGTCGGGCGACGACCGGGTGGAGGCTTCGTTGCGGGACCGGATCCTGGCAGTGATCCGGGAGCATAACTACCAGCCGGACGTAAGAGCCCGCTCCCTTCGCCTCCAGCGCACCGGCCTCATCGGCCTCGTTCTCAAGCGCCCTCACGGCGGCCTCGCCGACGATCCGTTCTTCGCCGCTCTCATCGCCGGCATTATGGACTTCCTCTGCGGCCAGCCGTACCACCTCTGCGTGGACGTGGTAACCGACGACGCCTCCCAAGAGGGGATCTACGACGAGATGCTCCGCACGCGCAGGGTTGACGGTCTGATCCTCGTGGAATCGGAAGGACGGGACGAGCGGATCGCGCTCTTGCAGCGGGATAAGTTCCCGTTCGTTTTAATCGGCAACCCCCAGAACGAGGCGATCGCCTCCGTGGATAACGACAACGTTAAAGCGGGAGAGATGGCGACCCGTCACCTCTTAGACGGCGGTTACAAGCGGATCGGGATGCTGGCGGGTCCTCAGTCGCTGACGGTAAGCGAAGACCGGATCGCGGGGTACTGCCGGGCGATGAAGAGCGCGGAGCTCACCGTCAAGGTTTGGCACTCTTCGTTCGGGTTCGAAGCGGCCAGAGACGAGGCGATCGGGATCTTGACTCAGGAGCATCGGCCGGAGGCGCTGGTGGTGCTGGACGACTTCATGGCGTTCGGGGTGGTGCTGGCGGCTCGCTCTTTGGGCATCCGTATTCCGGACGATATCGCGCTCGTGGGTTTCAACGACAGCTCGCTCTGCAATTTGATTCCGGGCGGTCTTACCTCGGTGAGCCTCGGTATCGAGGGGATCGTGGAGCGGGCGGTCCATAAGCTTTTGGCGATCGTCGAGACCGGCGAGTGCCCGGATCCGATCCGCGACATCGTTCCTTGCGAGCTCTGCATCCGAGGCTCCTCCAGACCCGCCGAGGTGAGAGCGTGATGACGCTGCACAATCCGGCCCACATTTCTTTTTCGCCCGCCTTAACCGGCGCGGCTGTCCCTGTCCCTATTCGTCACCCTCGTCTCGGCACCGGCAGTCGCCGCCCCGCCTAGGCCTAGTCGTTACCATTTCTTATTCCTTTAGAGGTATTCAAATGAACCGTCAACGAAGACTGGGCTTTACGCTCATCGAACTCCTCGTAGTCATCGCGATCATCGCGATCCTGGCCGCTATTCTATTCCCGGTTTTCGCTCAGGCGAAGGCCGCCGCCAAGAAGACTTCCTGCCTCAGCAACATCAAACAGCAGCTCCTGGGCGCGACGATGTACGGCGGAGACAACGACGACCAACTGCCGGACGTGCCGGTCTACAACGAGCAAACCGAGAGCTACGTGTTTGCCGCCAAGATCAATCCGTACATCAAGAGCGCGGGGCTCTGGAAAGACCCGGCCAACCCCTATCAGCACGGCGGCGTACAGAACGCGGCGGTGGATAAGTCCCAAGCCCTCTGGGGAGGAGTTTGGATGAAGGCGCCGGACGATCCCTGTGTCCAAGCCGGCGTTTCGAAGTACCCGCACAGCGGCGGCTACGGATATCAGAATCCCGCCAGCCACTACTACGACGATATCTATCCGCCTACGGATTACATGATCAATCCCGACATTTGGGGTTATAAGGACAAAGGCTGTCCCGATGGCGGCGGCACCGGTGGTTACTCCCACCCGGGTCCGAACCTAGTTTCCGGAACCAGCAGTGCCGACGGCCTCAATGGCATCGGTAGCGGGAACATGAGCTGGACGAGCGTCTCGAAGGTCATCCTGATCATTGACATGCCGACCGATGTAACCACCTGGTTTGGTTCCACGAGCGGACCGGTCGTGTGGGGCGCCAACTTCAAGGGGATGCACGGCGAGAGCTCCAACGTCGGCTACATGGACGGCCACGCGAAGTCGGCATCCACGAAGGCTCTCCACCCGGCGGGCACCACGGACAGCGATTCCCACTGGATGTGCGCCAACTGCAATAACTCGCAGTACGCTCCGGCGGCTCAGATCGGTCAGCTCTGGATGTTCTGGGGCACCAGCTACGCCGATTCGTCGCACCAGTAAGGAAGCAATTGCCGCACCCGCCTCCTACGGAGCGGGTGCGGCTTAGAAGGAGTTTTACAGAGATTTGAAAACGTCACTCTCCATTCTCACTCTTTGCTCGGTCGCTTGGCTGGTCACTGGGTGCGCAAATATTGGTCAGACCCCTTCGGGAGGCTCCGACGAAGAAGTGAAGGCGGCATTCGCCAAGCTCCCGATCGAAACCCGGGCTAAGGAGCTGATGAAGTCGCCCGCGCCGCAGAGCGTGAAGATCCAACAGATCAAGGACATGTATGCCAAAGAAGGCAAGGAGGTCCCGGCGGAATTTCTTCAGGGTGGCGGCCCCGCGCCGACGATTCCCACCGGCAAGTAGATTCATCGCCTTTTGAAGGGTCGCCGGGCATTTGCTCGGCGACCCTTCATTGCGATTCACGAACCCATATAATTGCCTTTCATCTGATGCATACCGACGTCGCCATCATCGGAGCCGGCCCTGGAGGCTCTACCTGCGGAGGGTTTCTTCGGAAGTACGACCCTAGCTTGAAGGTCGCCATTTTCGAGCGGGAAGTCTTTCCTCGGGACCACGTTGGCGAGAGCCAGTTGCCTCTCATCGGCAAGCTCCTCGACGAACTTGGCGTATGGGACGCCGTCGAAGCCGCCGAATTCCCGATCAAGATCGGGGCGACCTACCGCTGGGGCAAGAGCAACGATCTTTGGGATTTCCATTTCGTGCCGAACGGCGACTTTCATGACGAACCTCGACCGGCCAAGTACGAAGGGCAACGCACTGACACCGCTCTCCAAGTCGATCGGGCCGTTTACGACAAGATCCTCGCCGAGCACGCCGAGTCGCTTGGATGCGACGTTCGTTTCGATTGCCCGGTCCGGTCGGTCGAGAGAGACGGTGACCGAGTTACCGGGCTGATTCTCGCCGACGGCACTCGCGTTGAGGCGGACACGTACATCGACGCCTCCGGCCATTCCGGCATTCTTCGACGCGCGATGGGTGTGGAGATCGAGGAGCCGAGCAAGCTGCGCAACGTCGCGTTCTGGGATTACTGGCAAAACGCCGATTGGGCGGTCAGCGTCGGAGTGGGCGGCACCCGAGTTCAAGTGATGTCGGTCGGCTACGGCTGGCTCTGGTTTATCCCGTTAAGCCCCACCCGGACCTCGATCGGACTGGTCTGTCCAGCCGACTATTACAAACAGAGCGGCCGGCCCCCGGAGGAACTGTATCGAGAGGCGATGGAGCAGGAGCCGCGCATCCGTTCTCTGGTCGTCAACGCTACCTCGGAAGGGAAGTTCTCGACGACCAAGGATTGGTCGTTCGTGGCGGAGAGGATCACCGGAGAGAACTGGTACTTGGTCGGCGAGGCGCTCGGTTTCGCAGACCCGATTCTCGCCGCCGGGCTTACGATCACCCACGCGTCGGCCCGGGAGTGCGCCTTCAGCATCATCGAGTCGCGCCAACAACCGAGATCGCTCCAAAAGGATCGCTGGTTAAAAGAGCAGTACGAGCAAAAAAATCGTCGGCGGCTGCTTCAGCACATCCGCTTCGCCGACTACTGGTACTCGGCGAATGCGCACTTTACCGAGTTGAAGGAGTTCACCCGAGAAATCGCTCGCGACGCCGGCCTCGAGCTCGACGCCGACCGCGCATTTCAATGGCTCGGTACTGGAGGGTTCGTCGAGGAAGACATGGGTACCGGCGGCTTCGGCACCGTCGCGCTGGTGGCGTTGCACCAGATCACCCGGAGATTTTCAGAGAATCCCGCTAAGGTCGAAATTGACGGCTCCAACATGTACGTCCTGCGCTTACGGGGCGCTAACCAAGTTCAGATTGCCAGCTATAGCAAAGGTCGGGTCCACGCCCTTCCGGCGTTGGAGCGCGACGGCAAGCTGCTTCCTCTCTACGGCATGTTCGGCTACGTCGTCGAGGCGCTGCAACAGAACTCTCAAACGGACAAGGTCATGCACTACCTGTTCCGGCGTCTGCAGGAAACTGGAAACAGCTTCGGCGAAGCCGCGGAGATCCACATTTTTGGCTGCCTAGAGGCGATGGCGCGAGATGGCTGGATCTCATGTAAGAGGTCGGACCTTCTTCCTCCCGCCGAGTTCGAGGTTCCAGAGAATACGCCCGCGATCATGGCGAACCAGGATCCGCTGCCCGGCTAATGGTGGCACGGGCGGCTCGCCCAAGGGTATCAGGGGCAGCCTGCCCCTGTAAAGACAGTCGTCGGAGGTTACAGATATTCGTTGAGCGGCCGAAGTTGGACAACTCTAACGCCTATGGCCGATTGCGGCGATTACCCCAAGATCCTTGATCCCGGAACGAGCCGTGATCCCCTAGTATTCGTATGTGAGGGCTCCTCGAGCAGTCCAGGCTTCGCAGAGAATGCTTGGGTTCGCCATGCCGCTTGCCCTGGTCTCAATGACCTCACCGAACGGTATAGGGTCCATCGACTGTCGCCCCTCATCCAACCTCGTGGGGCGTGCGCAAGCGATTTCTAGGCGCGACTTGGGTTCCGCTCCGGATTGGGATCGTCTCGACCGCCTCACCGGCATAGCCCGATCGGTCGATCTAACGTGCCGTAGCTGGCGCACGGTCGCCGATAGCCTCCGAATCGAGGCGGTCAAGGAGATGGGAGCCTTGACTCCGACCGATCTCTACTGGCTTGGCTCGGCCTGGTGGGCGTTCCATGAGCCGGCCTGCCACCTACGTTATCCTCGTTGGGCGGCGGACACGGCGCGCCAACCCAACCTCGCGCTTCTCCATCCGGAAGGTGGAAACTGCGAAAGCTCCGCAAACGGCCACGCCGCGCTCCTGTCCTACCTAGGGGTTCCCTCCCGCACCGTTTACGGAAAGCTCATGCCGAGCGGTGAGGGACACGTGTGGACGATCAGCGACGTGGACGGAGTTCCCCTCGCCGCCGACGTCCATTTGGCCCGAGCGACGGAATGGGAGCGGACCATGAACATGCCCTGGCGCCCTTCGCCCGCCCAAATCCAACTCCCGTCAGGCTTCCAAGAAGCGCTTCGCTTCACCCGGCTGCACCGCCCAGACGATCCTTCCTTATCGCCGATCGCCCCGTAGCCGGAGCTTATGGTCGTTGCCCGGTTCTCGCAGCGCGGGAATAATGGTCACCAACCAAATAGATTGACAAAACAGGTTCACCCGTAGCCCGGGGATTTATCCCCGGAGAGACCTTGAACCGCGTCTAAGGCCACGGGCTACGGGTGAAATCAGATAAGGGAAATGTAAGCCTATTTTGTCCAGGACCAAAATCCCCGGGGCTACGCCCAAATAGAGGCGGCCGATGGCTCCCTCCCCACCCAGCTCCCGTTCGAGAGCCCCGATATTCCGGCAGCGACCCGGGAATAAGTCAAAAATTTTCGCGGGGCATCATTTGTTGTTGTAGAATGCGCATGAAAGGCTAACATGAAGAGTACTCTCGCGTCGAGCAACTCTTTAGCCGGAAGGGAAGAGGATCATGACGCAGTGGATGAGGCAAGCCCACGGATTTGCGGGAAGGGTGAGGGTCGCCGTAGCGCTTGAGCGCAGAACATTGATCGCCCTGGGAATCGTACTCGTCACCATCGTTGGGTCCGCAATTGTAAGTCCGCACCCCGCCCTTGCTCCCCTTCTGGCCCTGCCGACGCTCTTTGCCGCTATGAGGCGCGACCGTCGACTTGCGATCCTGCTTGGAAGCTCCACGGCGGTCGCTGGCGCGGCGTTTGCCCACGACCCCAACGTCGAGATGGCGGTGTGGCACGCCTTTCTTCTGGGGATTTCGCTCGGAATCCTCTTCGCGATCGTGGAGCGGTGGACGGCCCGTTCCCACGTAGCAAGCACGGTGGATCGATTTCTCGAAGAGATGACCCACCCGATCGACCGGGACATGGCGATCCTGGTCGATTGCGAAGGATTTGAACAGCTCGATGCCCAATACGGTTCGGACGCCCGGCATCACGTCGCGAGCCTCTTGCGCCTTGCGATCGAGACGGAGACTAACAACGGCGACGTCGTCACCCGCACCGGTGACCAGGAATATCTTCTGGTCCTCCAAGACACCGATCCGATGGAAGCCAACGAAGTGCTCGACCGCGTTCGGCATACCTTCGAGCAAGCAGTCTCAGACGCGGGCTACGAGTGCGCCATCTCGGTCGCCTACGCCCCCCTGGAAGTCACCATCGACCCCCTCCCCGACCTCCCCGGCTACGCCGCCGCATCGCTGTCACACCCGAACTGCTACGGGGCGTATTTGAATTAGGGCGCTAGGCGTTGGGCGTTACGGCGTCAGGCGTTGGGATAAGGAAATTCACCCGGGCTCCGAACGCCTCAACGCCTAGCGCCCAGAACCCTAATGCCTCAACCCAAGCCCGTAATAAGCAAGGCACAGAACCGCCAGAACCACCGATCCGGCGGTGATTTCTCGCGAACGGCCGGCGAGGAGCTTCATGAGCGGCCACAAGATCAGGCCGGCGGTGAGGCCGTTGGCGATGTTGTAGGTGAAGACCATCATCGCGATCGTGGCGAAGGCCGGAACCGATTCGGTGAGGTCGTCGAACTCGATCGCTCGCGCCGCCGGGAGCATGAGCAGCCCCACCAATATCAACGCCGGACCATAAGCGAACCCCAGGGCCTGAACCGGGGTGATGAGCGGAAGAAAGAACAGGGAGATCAAGAACAGGATCCCGGTCACCAGAGTGGCAAGGCCGGTGCGAGCCCCCTCCCGAATTCCGGTTGCGGACTCGATGAACACCCCCGAAGTCGACGTGCCGACCACCGCCGCGAACATACATGTGACCGCGTCGACCACCATCGGTTTTCGAGGATCGGCCATCTCGTCGCCGGTGGCCGCTCCCAGGCCCACGAGGGTTCCCGTCGTGTCGAAGAACGCCATCACGAGCAGCGTGAGGATCACGGGCAGAAGACTCAGCTTCAAAATCCCCGCTAGATCCATCTTCATAAAGAGCGGTCCCAGGGTGTAGTCGCCTTGGAACGGCATCGCGACGATCCCCTTCGGACCTTCACCCAAGTGAAGAAGCGCGCCCACGGCCGCGGTGGCGACGATGCCGATTAAGATCGCCCCACGTACCCTCCGCTGGACCAGTGCCGCCATCACCACAAAGCCCGCGATCGCCAGCAAGACCTTTGGGTCGCCGAAGTCGCCGATCTTCACGGGAACGTCAGGAGCCCTCAGGGTGCCGTTGGGAAGGGTAAGTGCCGCCGGAGGCATTCCCGCCCCGCCGCCGGTTACGATGCCGGTGTCGTACAGGCCGATAAAGGCCAGAAAGAGCCCGATGCCCACCGCCATCGCCCGTCGCAAGCTCATCGAGATCGCCTTCGCGAGCCATTCCCGGCCCCCAAACAAGCTCAAGAGAAGAAACACCAGGCCGCTGATGAAGACCGCCCCGAGTCGTTGCTGCCACGAGATCCGAAGCGCGGCGAGACCGAACGCGATAAACGCGTTCTCACCCATGTACGGCGCGACCGCGTAGGGCCGGTTGGCGTAAAACGCCATGAGGAAGCAGCCGAAGACCGCCGTCAGGATCGTGGCGATCGTGCCCGGACCGGTGGGAATTCCCGCGAACGACAGGATCGCCGGGTTGACCACGATGATGTACGCCATCGCGGCAAACGTGGTAACCCCACCGAGCACCTCGGTTCGAACCGACGTGTCGTGCTCCCGCAACCGAAACAGTCGTTCCAGCATCCTGCGCCAATTCTATCGTAGTGCCGAACACGTGGCGCCGGCTTCCAGCCGGCAGCCCAGAAATTTCTCTAAGGCCACGACTTGACGGTATGCAGAAGTTCGGCTACCGGCTGGAAGCCGGTTCCACGGGCGCTACGGCTTGGTTTGGTGATCCGCCGGGTCGCGGGAGATCATGTCTCGGATCTCGGGCGGCATCGTGACGGCCCGGCGGCTCGTGCCCATGAGGACGTGCCAGGTGTGGCCGGTCGTGGTCGTCTTGCCGGTGCTCTCGTTAACCACTTCGTAATCGAACCGCATCGAGGCCCGGCGCATCTCGCTGACCCAGACTCGGACCACGATCCAATCGTCGTAGTGCACCTCGCCCTTGTACTCCGCGTGCGCTTCGACCACAGGCAGGAAGAACCCGAGCTCCTCCAACTCCCGGTAGCTAAAGCCGCGCTCGCGGCACCACGCCCCCCGCGCCTGCTCGAACCAGTAAAAGTAATTCGCGTAATACGCATGCCCCATCTGGTCCGTCTCGCCGTACCGGACCCGGATGCGTTCTTCGGTGATTGTGGGCATGGGAGGTGTTGCGGTGTTGTTCAGGATTTACCTTGTTTGATGGGACGAATGGGACTGCTGAGACAGATGGGCCTCATGCGCTCCCATCAGTCCACAAGTCCCTAACCCGGTGGCCAGCCCAACGGCCTTCCGCCGATCAGGTGGGCATGGAGGTGGGGTACCGATTGGCCGGCGGATTCGCCCTGATTGATGACCAAGCGGTAGCCTTCGGTCAGCCCCTCTTGCTCCGCGATCTTTTTGGCGGCATTGAGCAAATACATGTGGTCGCCGGTTTCCGGCAGGTCGGCGAGTCCGGGTATTTCGGAGCGCGGGACGATGAGGATGTGGGTCGGCGCTTTGGGGTCGATGTCGCGGAACGCCACGACGTGCTCGTCCTCGTACACGATGTTCGCCGGGATTTCGCGCTGAATGATCTTTGTGAACAGCGTCGGCATGGCTAAAACTACTCGATTCGCCCCCTTTCCCGTCGCGGCCGTCTAACGAAACATGGCGCCGGGGCTTTACATCGGAACATCGGGTTGGATGTACGACGCCTGGCGCGCCGATTGGTATGGAAAACTGCCGAAGCGGCTTTGGCTCGCCCACGATGCCGAGCGTTTCACCGCCGTCGAAGTCGATGCTTCCTTCTATCGTCAGCAGCGGCCCGAAACGTATGCGAACTGGGCGTCGCAAGTGCCGGAAGAGTTTCGCTTCGCAGTCCGGGGGCACCGCTTCCTCACCCACAACAAGAAGCTGCTAGACGCGGAGGAACCGCTACGGCGCATGAAGGAGCAGGCATCGGGGCTGGGGAAAAAGCTCGGCGTGATGCTTTGGCAACTCCCGCCGTTCATGCGGATTAATGTCGAGCGGGTTCGGCTGTTCGGCGAGGCATTGAAGGCTTGGCCAGAAACGCGGCACGCGCTCGAGCTCCGCCATGACTCTTGGTTTACCGCCGAGGTCGCCGCGGTTCTCACCCAATACGGGATCGCAAACACGATCTCCGATGCGAGTAAATTCCCTCGCTGGGATGCCGTCACTACCGACCTGGTCTACGTGCGCCTTCACGGCCGTCCGTTTACCTATGCTTCCCGCTATGAAGAGCCCGAGTTGGATCAGTGGACGGAGAAGGTGCGGCGTTGGCACGCCGAAGGGCGCACCGTCCACGTGTACTTCGATAACGATGCCCACGGCCACGCTCCCCACGACGCGATGCGACTGCTGGAGCGGGTGCAGCAGCGTGGCACGGGCGGCTCGCCCGTGGGTATCCGGGGCGGCCCGCCCCGGAAGAAACCTTCGACTGAGGCCCCAGCCTATCTTTAGAGGACCTCAAGTTGAGCTTACATTAACCCCTGTCCGGCTGCTGTCCAGCCGGAGCGAACCGGCGTCACGGCAATTCGTCCAAATGCAAGCATGATCGACCGCAAAGCACCCGAACCGAGAGACGACAAACCGGAGCCGAACGTCGACGTCCCGGAACACCTCATGCCCACCGAGGGAGGAGCGTTTGCCGAGGATCCGGAAGGGACGACCTCCGGAGAGCATCTTCGGACCCCCACTCCGGGATCGCGTCCGAATACGACCAGCAGTCCCGAATGACTACGAGCGGGGGCCGGTCTCGGCGGCGACGACCGACGAGATGCCGCCCCGAACGTTGAAGATGCCGGTGACCCGCATCCATCGAGGTTTGCAAGCCTCCACAAGCTCGTCTAGGAGCCGGTTCGTCACGGCTTCGTAGTAGATCCCCTCGTTTCGGAACGAGTAGTAGTACAGCTTCAGCGACTTCAGCTCGATGCAGCTCTCGTCGGGGATGTATTCCAGCTCGATCGTGGCAAAATCCGGCTGCCCCGTCTTCGGACAAACGCTCGTGAACTCAGGGCATACGTGCTTGATCAGGTAGTCACGCTGCGCCGCAGGATTAGGAAACACCTCGATTTCAGGCATAGGTTTGGGAACCAAAAGTGTACCTTTTGAGGCGTTTGGCGGAAGGTCTACCCTGGTGGATGCGACAGATGGGACAAAGGAGTCACATGTGAACCATTCGTCCCATCCCATATCCCTCCGGCCCCAACACCCCAACACCGTAACACCTCAACACCGCAACCCCCTACCCAATCGGAACCATATACCGGACCCCTTCACCGGGCCGGGTGCCGAATAGCATGGAAATGGCGGCGCTGACGACGCCCCCGCGGGGTGCGGTAGTGCTGGTCATGAGGAAACCGAGGGACTGGGCGACGGAGGGATCCTGAAGGTTTAGCGGGCGGCCGGCACGCTGACCGGAGGGGTCTTCCATGGCATAGAGGAAGAGCTCTCGGGAACCGACGCTCAGCGCGCCGAACTGTAACGGTTGACCGGCACTGGCGGTGCGTCGCTGGCCCGAACTTAAAGAACCATAGAAGCGGAGGGCGGGCAGCGCCGTCCTTAACGGTTCCGGGTCGACCTTCAACAGCCCCGCGCCGACGCGGAACGGGAGCACTTGCAGATCGGATAGCTTAAGGGCGAGGTCGGCGTAGTCGTCGAGCTTTGGCGTTGCGCTCTTTTCGATTGCGGCGAAATACTCCTCCGGCGCCTCCATCGTCTTCAAACGCCAGAATCCGCCGTAGCGGAAAGAGACGAATCCCTTATCGATCCGCATAAAGCCGTTGTTCGCTTGTTTGAACGAATTCAATCGAGCGGAAATCGTCGCTCCAGAGTTTGGGACGTTTACGTAAGTTCGGAAAGCGTCGGCGACGATTGGCACGCCGGACTGGTCGTGCAGCCACTCGAGAACGTCGGCAGCGGAGGCTTGGCCGCCGAAGTACGGCCTCTTCGGTGAGCCGTTCACCGGCTTTCCGAGCTCGGTTGAGTCCTCCTCACCGCGATTCCACTCCAAAACCTCCTTGGCGAATGGAAGTTTCGCGAGCTCTCCGCTGGGATACGGTCGATCGATCAGCCGGCCCGCGGTGCCAATGTTCGCCTCGTTGAGGGCAAGATGGCCGGTCAGCGGATCGTACGATGCGGTCGCCCGGATCGCCTTTGGACCGGCCGCTCCGCTGGTGGTTCCGTTGCGGCGAGTCCGCGTAGGGGCTGTGGTCGCGGGTTGCTTGGACGCAGAATCGTCCGCCGGGAGGAAGTCGACTGTCGACATCGTTCGCCCACCCCAAAACTGCTGCCACTGGGCTTGAGTCATTCGCCGAAACATGTAGCCGAGAAGGTAGTTCTCGGGGGCGGAGACCTTTTCGTAAAGCGGACGCTTGGAGTTCTTCGCCTTCGGATCTACCGGCTTTTTGAGCTCGTCCATTACCTGCTGGTAGGGCACCGCCGCTCCCGCCATCAGCGGCTCGATCGCCTCCTCGGCCTCTCGCCGACGCTCCTTATTCTCGGCCTCCACGAACGCCGACTCGCTGTTTCGCCATTCGGAAGGGATGGAAAGGCGGTAGAGGTCTCCGTCCCGCTTCCACTCGCCGTGAAAAACGCCCGCGACCCGGTCCATCACCGTGCCGATCGGCTGGTCTTTAACGAGGATCGTGACTTTAAGCGGCCAGATGACGGTCGCCGCTTCGAGGGTGAATCCGGCATCTTTGCTCAGATCCTTCACCGCTTGCTTGAGGGGGACCATTTTCAGCCTGGCCGTCACCAACTTGGCCAGCCGCTCGTCCTTCGGAGAATCCGCCGTCTGCCCAAGCGCCGTATGAGTCGCGCCTAGTAATAATGCCAGTCCAAGCCATCCCCGTCTCATGAAGGCTTAGACGGGCGAAACCTTTGGCCGATTCAGTCGGCCTCACTCGGGAAGGAAAGTGTTATGCCGAGAACTTGCTGAAGGGCCTTTCTTGGTGCCTTGGCTTCAAATAGGCAGGGACCGGCGGCTGGTCTTTCGCTGGGCATGCCCGGCAATGCCAGTTAGTTCTTCCAACTCAGGCGTTGCGTCCTTGGCGAGAAATCCCCTTTTCCGGAGTTTCTCGCAAAGAACGCCAAGCGGATCGCAAAGAACGCAAAGAAGATGGCACTGGTGAATAGCCGCCCTACTTCTTAGGAGTCTCCGTAACTTTGCTGGCCGGCGTCGAGACTTTCTCAGTGGTGGCGCCCTTCGCTGGAGGAGCGCTGGCGCTCGTCGGCTTTGCCCCGTCTTTGTCCACGAGCCCTTCCGCGTATCGGTTGGCCGCGTTCCAAAGGAGATATTCGTTGTATCCCAGCTCTCGGGCCGCCTTGATCTGGGCTTGGACCTCCGCCCGGCCGTAGTGGGCGCGGAGCGAGAAGGCTTGAAGCCAGGGCCGCACATCCTTCTTCGGCAGGCGCTTCTTGTAGTCGGTGAGCGACTTCTTGATGATCGCGTAAGGCGCCTTGTCTGGATTCGGAATCCCGTATTCGCCGTTCGCGAAGTGGGACGGATAAACCATCGGGCTGATCACATCGAACGGCCCGGCGACCTTCTCAAGCGCTTGGCCGATTCCTTGGTCCTTCCGGGTGGAGGAGATGATGCCAAAAATGTCGGACGAATACAGTGCGCCCCTAGCATGAACCTTCTCGCCGATAAAGTTGGCGAACTGTTCGATCACATCCTCCGGCTTCGCCTTCTGGTCGGGATAGGTTTTCTTGCCCGGGAAGACCTGGGTCGAGGATTTGCCTTCGCTCGGGAAGCGAACGTAGTCGAGTTGGACCTCCGGGAACCCGGCATCGAGCGCGAATTCGACGGTTTGGGCGAGGTATTCCCAATTCTTCTTGTTGTAGGGATCGAGCCACGAATGTCCTGAGCGGTCGCGCCACACGCGTCCCCCGCCCGATTGCACGGCCATCTCCGGGTGCTTCTTGGGAACCCAGTTGTCGCGGAAACAGGCGATCCGGGCGATGGGCCAGACCTTGTGTTTCTCCAAACTTTGGAATAGGGCGTCCGGTTTTGGAATCGCGACCATCGTCGCCTTACACTCGTCGGCGAGCTTGATCCCGGTCTTCCAATACATGTCGCCGGTGTCCCTCACGTCGATGACAACCGCATTGAGCTCGTTCTTATCGATCATGTCGAGCACCTTCGCCATCTTGGTCGAGGAGCCGGCCGACCAAGCCGTCAGATAAATCCCCTTCACCGCCTTTGGCCGTTCGAACGTGTATTTGTGCGCGGGAGGCGCAGCCTTCGTCTCGGTGTTGGCGGGCTTGCTGGGGAGTTTGCCGGCGGGCCCCTTTGCTACTTTTGGCGTCGATGCATCTTCAGAGCCTGTCGCCGCGCCGCCGGATGAGCAAGAATAGAGGGTCGCTAGCATAATTGCCAGCGCGGCGTAGGTCACAGGTTGAAAATGGAAACGAGATTGGGGCATGGTCTGCTCGCAATTGTACTAGTAACGGGGCTGCTTTCTACGGGATGTGGGCGGTCTGAGAATGCGGGAATGGCGGTCGCCGCATCCCCTTCGGTGTTATCCCATTCGAAAGCGACGGTTAAGAGCATACCGAGCCCCGGCGTCTCTCCGGCGCCTGCGCTTGCGAACGGCCCCCGGGCCAGCAATCGGCCGCCAAATACGATGGGGAGCGTCTTCGTCGTGGAGTACCACCACATCCGAGCGGGCAAGAACTCGATGATCCGTTCGCCGAAGGAATTTCGAGCCGATTTGGAGCGGCTTTACAAGCTCGGCTTCCGTCCGTGCACCGTCAGCCAGTACCTGAACAATCAAATGGATATGCCTCCCGGGGCCACGCCGGCGGTTTTCACCTTCGACGATTCCAATCCATCCCAGCTCCAGCTCCGGCCCGACGGCGCGGTAGACCCGAACTGCGCGGTCGGGATCTGGCAAGAGTTTGCGAAGCTCCACCCCGACTTTCCAGTTCGAGCAACGTTCTACGTTTTGCCAGATGTGATGTGGGGTCAGCCGAAGATGCTGGAAAAGAAGCTCGCCCTGCTGAAGAGCCTTGGATGCGAGTTGGGGAATCACACCGTGACTCATCCGATCCTGAGAAAACTCTCCGACGATAAGGTGAAGGAGGAGATAGCGGTCGCGACCGATCGTCTTGAGAAGCTTGGGGTTCCCCTCCCCGTATCGCTCGCCCTTCCGTTCGGCGTTTCGCCGAAGAACAAGCAGCTTCTGCGCGGCTTCGACTACAAAGGGAAGCGGTACGTCCAAAAGGCGGTTTTCCTCGTCGGCGCAGAGCCGGCCTGCTCCCCAATGGATCCCAAGCTCGACCGCTACCGCATCCCCCGCATCCAAGCCTATAATGGCCCCATGGGCCTTCCCGAATGGCTCGATAAGTTCGAGCGGGGTCAGGTTAAGGCTTACGTGGCTCCGTAACGTGGCATGATGAATCAATCTTTGTGCAACGACGCCTTAGCCTGGTAAACAATATGTGCCGCTAGGCGCACATGTGGCTCACGTTGTGCGAACATAGTGCGACGAAATATGGGCCTGCGACTCCAAAACCGAGCTTGGCTACCGATCCTGCAGCGCTATCAGGGGCTCGTTGGGCTCGTGCTGCTGTTAATCGTGGCGGTGTTCGTCTCGCCGAAGGCGAGCGGCTCGGGAACCCTCTTTGGCTCCGTGTTCTTCTCGATGGGGAATCTGGGCAACGTCATGGCCCAACTCGCGGTGCCGGGACTCATGGCTTTGGGAGCGACTTTCGTGATCCTGACCGGCGGCATCGACCTGAGCGCGGGCTCGCTGCTCGGCCTACTGAACTGCGTGACGGCCATGTGGCTGAGCAAAGGGGTATCCGGACCGGCGACGATCGCTTACGTGCTGCTGATCGGGACCGTCGTGGGAGCCATTCTTGGGTTTCTCATCGGAGTCACCAAGCTCCAGCCGTTCGTGGTGACGCTCGCCGGCATGGTGAGCCTACGCGGTATCGCCTATGTATACACGCACAGCGCCAACGTCTCCGGGATCAGCAACGCCCTCGACTGGATCACCCATCCCGTCCTGGGAGTACCGATTTCCGGTTGGATCTTGGTGCTCTTCACGCTGGTCGGCGCCACGCTTCTCAAGCAAACCGTCTTCGGCCGACGTACTTACGCGGTCGGCGGGAACGCCGAGGCGTCGCATTACGCGGGCGTTCCGGTGAGCCGGGTGCGTATCGGCGCCTATGCGATCAATGGATTCTGCATCGGACTTGCCGCGCTGCTCTTTACCGCGCGCGTCCGCAACGGGCAGCCTAGCGCCGGTCTGGGCTACGAGCTCGACGCGATCACCGCGGCCGTAATCGGCGGAACCTCGCTGCTGGGCGGGTTTGGAAACGTATGGGGCACGTTCATTGGCGCGCTCTTTATCGTTTGTCTTAATGTGTTGCTAATCCTGAAGGGTGTGGACTACTACATCGGTCAGGGTTGGAAGGGAGTCATCATCCTGGTTGCGGTTTATCTGCAGAACCTGGGAAGGAGAAGTTAACGATGAGGTTGGCATTCTGGCCGGTACTGGCCCTGATTGGATTGGCGGCGGCGGGGTGCAATTCCTCGTCCAACGACTCGGGGACGACGACCGCGTCCGGTGGAACGACCACCGGCTCGACCGCTAAGAACAGCTCGGGCGATAAGGCGCTGGTTGCCTTTTCGCAGGCGAATAGCGCGGATCCGTGGCGTCAGGTCTTCGATGCGGCGACGAAAGCCGAAGCAGAGAAGCACCCCGAGCTCACGCTCCAGGAGCAATCCGCCGAAGACGACGCGAACAAGCAGATCAACCAGATCGACACGCTCATGCTTCAGCACCCGAAGGTCTTGCTGGTGAGCCCCGCCACCGAGGCGGTTACTACGGCCACCGATAAGGCATTCGATGCCGGTATTCCGGTGGTTACGCTCGATCGAAACGTGACCGACGATAAGTACACGGTCTACGTCGGAGGCGACAACAAGGAGATCGGCCGTCAAGCCGGCGAGTACATCGCCAAGCAGTTGAACGGTAAGGGCACCGTTCTGATGATCCAGGGCATCGCCGACGCGACGCCGACGCACGACCGGCGGGACGGCGCGATGGAGTCGTTCAAGAAGTACCCGGGCATCACGGTGATTTCTGGCGACGACTGCGGATATCAGCGGCAGAAGGCGCAGAGCTACATGGAGACGTTCCTGCAGGGCGGCAAGCCGTTCGATGCGGTGTACGCCCACAACGACGAGATGGCGATCGGCGCCTACAATGCCTGGGACCAGTGGAACTCCGGCCATGGCGGCAAGAACAAGAAGCCGCTTTTCGTCGGCGTCGACGGATGCCAAAAAGAGGTGGTCGACATGATCCAAGCCGGCAAAATCGACGCCACCTTCAAGTACCCCGTCCCCGGCCCCAAGGGGGTTGAGGTCGCCGCCGACATCCTGAAGGGGAACATGCCCAAGGACAAAAAGATCGTCCTCCCCACCGAGATCGTCACCA
Organism: Fimbriimonas ginsengisoli Gsoil 348; assembly: GCF_000724625.1. Classification (GTDB taxonomy): domain Bacteria; phylum Armatimonadota; class Fimbriimonadia; order Fimbriimonadales; family Fimbriimonadaceae; genus Fimbriimonas; species Fimbriimonas ginsengisoli. The sequence continues at coordinate 2,436,489 of NZ_CP007139.1, forward strand.
AAGACACCGCCGCCAAATACCTAGCCGCCAACCCTAGTCTGGCGAAGTAACCAATGTGGCGCCGGCTTCTAGCCGGTAGCCCAAGTCGCGCCTATCCAACTGCCTCGCTGGCAGGAACCGGGTTTGAGGGCGGATGCAACTTGGGCTGCCGGCTGGAAGCCGGCGCCACTTTTGGCTCGAAAGGGTAAAACCGGCGCATGCTTCTCGAAGGGAAAAAGGGGCTCGTCCTTAATGTTACGAACAAGCGCTCGATCGGCTGGGCGATCGCCGACCTCGCGAATCGCGAAGGGGCGCTCGTCGGCCTCGGCGCGCAGAACGAGCGGCTGCTCGAAAATGCCACCGAACTGGTCGAGGGGCGCGAGCGGTTCGAGACCGTCACCATCGACTTCGCTTTCGAAGAGCAGTTCGCGAGCCTGCGCGAGCAGGTCGAAACCAAGGTCGGCAAGCTCGACTTTATCGTCCACAGCGCCGCCTACGCTCCGCGCGAGGCGTTGGAGAATCGATTTATCGAGACCACGCGAGAGCAGTTCGAGATCGCGATGAACGCATCTGTCTACTCTCTCTTTCGAACCTGCCGCGAGTTGGAACCACTCCTAAACGACGACGCGAGCATCGTCGCCCTCACCTATCTCGGCTCCACGCGGGCGATGAAGAACTACAACGTCATGGGAGTCTGCAAGGCGGCGCTCGAGGCCTCCGTTCGTTACCTCGCCTTGGATCTCGGCGAGCGAGGAATTCGAGTTAACGCGGTCTCCCCGGGACCGATCCGGACGGCCGCCGCGTCGGGAATCAGCGGCCTGAAAGATATGATCCGGCACGTCGGCGACACCGCGCCGCTCAAGCGGCCGTACGGTCAAGAAGAAGCTGCGGGCGCGGCCGTGTATTTCTTGAGTGACCTTTCCAAAGGAATCACCGGGCAAATCCTTTTCGTCGATTCGGGCTATTCCGTCGTCGCAATGTAGATGAGGGTACTCACCGTCCCGAACTGGTCGTTCGGCCGAGGCCCGTCGCTGCTTGGAAGCTTCCAGGAGGAGCTTTCCACTGCGGATGTGAGGGTCCACTACACTGTCTCGGACGTCGACCATAACCGTACGGTGACCGCTTTCAGCGGCGATGTCGCGGCGGTCGAGTCCACGTTGCTCCGCCTTTGCGATCTCGCCTTCGGGTGGATCGACATGCGGGACCACGTCGGCGTGCACCCCCGAGTCGGCGCGTTGGATGTCTGCCCGTTTGTGCCCTTGGAGCCGGGGGACCATGCCGTTCGGGAATCTCTGGCATTAGCCGAGCGAGTGGCCGCTCGGATCGGCGGCGGGTATGGCGTGCCCGTGTTCCTCTATGAGAAGAGTGAGCGAGGCCGGCACGAGGCAGACCTGCCGGCACTTAGGCGAGGCGGGTTCGAGGCGCTTCGCGACCGCGAACTCCGGCCCGATTTTGGGCCCTCGCACGCACACCCGAAGCTCGGCGTCACGGTGCTCGGCGTGCGTGATTTTCTCATCGCGTTCAACGTCGACCTGGCCACCGACAATCTGGCGGTGGCCAAGGAAATCGCCAAAGAGATCCGGAATTACCGGGCGGACGGAGATCCGCGGTTCCTCGGGGTCCGCGCCCTTGGCTTTCCGCTGGCATCCCGCGGCCTCACGCAGGTGAGCATGAACCTTACGCTCCCGGACTTGACTCCCATCGACCCAATCGTCGACTGGGTCGAGACGCGGGCTGCTGAGGAGGGCGTTCTCGTCGCAGGCACCGAGCTCGTCGGCGTCATCCGAGAATCGGACCTCCGCAACGCAACGGAGCTTCAGGTCCGGCCCGAGCAAGTCCTCAAGTAAGCACGTACGCGTCCTAATGACCGTCGGAATTCTTCAAATAATTCGGTGCTTCGTGAGTGGACCCGCCCAATCAATTTCCTGGTACCTGCCTTGGAGCAATAAAAAGGAGCGGATAACGGTACTATATCACCAACATGCTTGACATTCGACCGGTTGCTCTACAGTTGGCCGAACTCGATTTGAGCCCGCTCCGAAATACCATTGAACGGCATGGATTCTGGGAGCAAGGTCAAGGGTCACTGACGTGGAGGGATAGCCTTGAGCTTTATGATGGACTGAGAGAGCCACTTGGAGTGCTTGCTTCGTCTGACATCTTCAAATCTATTCCACAGGTTTGGGCGGAGCGAATCAGCAGTGTCTCGCAGGCCCTATTAACAACCGTTAATAACGTCCAGAACATAGGTCCAAGCGGGGCTGATCCTTGGAATTTTGGCGGTCATCTGAGCAACTTACATGAAGTCTTAGTTCTAATGGGGCTCGTGACGCCTTCTGGTGTTATCCCTAAGAGTGGTGGCCTGACCTTAAGGAAAAGGGCGCAGGTGGAGGACCACGAACGATCCATTTATGCTGCTAAAGTCGAACTCGAAGAAATGCTTGCCCAGGCTCGGTTAAATCTAAATGAGCTTGCCGCTGTTGAGCAACGAGCATCGCAAACAATTGAAGTTACGAATCAGCACCGAGCGCGGGCTGAACTGGCAGCCACGCAAGCACTTGAACTCTCGGAGGAGGCAAGGGAACTTACAGCCTCGATCCACTCTTTGCGCACATCCATTGAATCTTCCCGAGAACTTGCCGAGAAAGCAGCAGATGCCGCTGCGTCAAGTCGTCAGCTTCTATCTGCGACCGTAGCCGAAGTTGCCGCGCTTACCGAAAAGCTAGACACAATGATCGTGACCTCCAATGAGAACGTTAAGAGTGATCGCGAATGGATCGCCGAGCGCAACAAAACTCTGGCGGCCTTAACAAAACAGATCGAGGATCGGTTGGTTAAGGCGACAAATGCCGGCTTATTCCATGCATTCGACACGAGGCGGAAAGGTCTAGCATTAGCTGTTTGGCTTCCCTTTGCTGTTGGATTTCTGTCGCTGATCGTTGGTGGGAGTTTGGCTTTCCGCCTGTTAAATGAGAGCGGCACAATTACAACGCTCTCAACAGCAAAAGCCCTGGTTACAGCACCTCTCTTTTACGCGGCCTTCTTTGCGTTACGGCAGTTCACACGAGAGCGCAGGCTTCAAGAGGAATACGCTTTCCGTTCTGCGATCTCAGTATCACTTGAGCCTTATCGCCAACTAATCGTAGATCATTGCGACATGGAGACACCTGAGGGGCAAAAACTGCACAATGAATTCATCGTTGGGCAGATGAATCGAATATTTGATTCCCCTACCGACCGTGTTTTCGGGGAGCCTAGGTTTAGGCAAGTGAGCGACACGAAGATCATAAGCAGTTTCTTAGATGAAGTAAAGAAAATGTCTGAGATTGTAAAATTGAAGTAGGCATTGAAGAAGGCAGCTACGGAGCCAATCTTTCGTTTCAACCACGCTCCTTGCCGTCCGTTCGGCTTTACTCGCAGAACCTGACTAGACTCCCTTTGCCGGGTGCTTTGGGTAAGTAGATGGTAAACAATTGGGCGGAGCGTGGGTTGCCGGTGGCACTACTGTTGGGAGACCAGCCGATCCTCGTCGAGATTTTAGGTAAGGACGGGGCGTGAGCTAGGCCCGCCTCACTATCTTCTCCTTCGAGCTATTGGTTTTGAGCGTTACACCGCCCCTCCACGGTACGCTCTGGCCATGTCCCTCCAGGACCTCCACGGCCTGCTTTCGAATCTGCAACGGAACCCTGGCATTCCGCTGGACCTTGATTGGGTCGACTCGATCCGGGTGAACCGGAGCGCGGCTGAGCGGCGAGCCGCGACGCTGCCGGCTCGCCGAACGGTTAAGAAGAAGTACCAGGCGGCGTGGCTGTTACGCGCCATCGCCTGCATGGACCTGACGACCCTCGGCGGGGACGATACGCCGGGAACGGTACGCCGTCTCTGCGCCAAAGCCCGTCGCCCGGTTCGACAAGAGGTGCTGGCGGCCTTGGGAGCCGAGCAACTGGGAGTTCGCGTGGGCGCGGTGTGCGTCTACCACCAGATGGTGCCTACCGCGGTCGAGGCGTTGCAAGGGTCGGGCATCCCGGTCGCCGCGGTGGCCGCCGGATTCCCCCACGGGCTTTCCCCCTTTGCCCAGCGGCTCGACGAGATTCGATCGAGCGTTGCGGCCGGAGCAACTGAGATCGACATTGTGATCACCCGCGCTCACGTCCTAACCGGCGACTGGCGGGCGCTTTACGACGAGATCGCCGCGTTTCGGGAGGCATGCGGCGAAGCGCACCTGAAGACGATTCTCGCCACCGGCGAACTCGGAACGCTGACAAACGTCGGCAAGGCCAGCGCGGTCGCCATGATGGCGGGCGCGGACTTTATCAAGACGTCCACCGGCAAGGAGACGGAGAACGCGACTCTGCCGGTCGGCCTGGTCATGGCCCGACAGATCCGTGAGTACCTGGATCGAACCGGTTACAAGGTCGGCTATAAGCCGGCCGGCGGAATCCGAACTGCGAAACAGTCGCTCGACTGGCTGATTCTGATGAAGGAAGAGCTAGGAAACGAATGGCTGCTCCCGGACCTCTTCCGCCTCGGCGCCAGCTCGCTCCTCACCGACATCGAGCGCCAACTCGAACACCACGCCACCGGCCGATACGCCGCCACCCATCATCAGCCGATGCCGTAAAGCGTGAAGCGTGAAGCGTGAAGCGTGAAGCGTGAAGCGAACTTTTGCGCAATACCCTTTCCTTCGCGCCTCGCGCCTCGCGCCTCGCGCCTCGCGCCTCGAACTGCCCAACGCCCAACGCCTCCACCTCTCCATAATCACTTCAAGCACATGGGACTTGTGGACGACTTTAAGGGGTGGGCGCGAAGGCAGGGTGCTCCGGTAACCGTCGCGATTATCGGGTCGCTGATCGTTGTCGCCCTCGTGCTGGGGTTCGCCCAAGGGCGCGGGCTCGAGAGCATCGCGCTTTACGGGGATTGGTGGAATCGCCCTTGGACCCTGGTCACCTATCCGTGGGCGTTTATGCCGTTCCAAACCGGGATGGGCATTCTTGGAATGGTGTTCCTCGTGATGTGGGTCATGTGGGTCGGCGCCAGCTTGGAGCGGGAGATGGGGAGCGGACGTTTTGCCCTCTTTTTGCTTGCCATGACGGTCATTCCCGGGCTTGTTCTCGGCCTCGCCTCGCTCGCGTCGAAAGAGAACGTGTTGGTCGCGCAGCCCTGGCTGCCGATCGAGGGGATAACGGTCGCTTGGTGCACCCGCAATCCGTCGGCGGTGATCCACATCTTCGGCGTCTTGCCCGTGTCTGGGAAATGGCTCGGGTGGCTCACGGTCGTTGGGACCTTCCTTACCCTGGGCAGCACGAATCCGATGTTCGGGGTTCTCGCCTGCGTCCACCTCGCCCTCGCCTGGGCCTACGTTTCCGGCAAACTCCCGATTCGGTACCGAGGGGAAGGCGTCTTCCAAGTCAAGAAGAAGCCGAGTCACGCCACTCGCGCCCAAGCTCAGTACGACGAGTCGTACTACGACGAGGTCCGAAAACGAGAGAAGGAGCGAAGCGAGCGCGAGCGGCTAAGACAGCTTCTAGGGGAGTCCCAAGATGATGAAGGGGACGAGGGGCAGGGCGCGAGGCGTTGAGGCATTACCCTTTCCCAACGCCAAACGCCAAACGCCAAACGCCAAACGCCAAACGCCTACCGCCTAAGCCTCCGTACCGTCGCCTCCATCACCGCCGTCGTCTGCGCCGAGACGGTGTAGACGAGCGCCTCGCGATAGACTCTTTGCGCGGGATGGGACAGCGAGTTGGCGGCGCCGCTCGAAGCGGCGATGGCGGCGTGGGCGCAGCGAACGGCCAACTCGATCGCCCAGGCGCGGACCCTCAACCTCTCGTCCGTCGTCTCCTCGTCCACGCTTTTCTGAGCCTCGGCCGTGGCCACGTGACAGTCGGCGAGCTCCTGCTCTAGTGCCGCCGCTGCGTCGGTGAGGAATGAGATTCCCTTTTTCTCGCCGGCTTGACGGACGATGTCGATGCCGGCCTGCGCGCATCCCAGCGCGAAATGCCCTTGGAGCGCGACGTTGATTTGGTCGTTGTTCTTGATCCAGTTAGGTGGCCGAATGTAGGCAACCCGCTCTTTCGGCAAGAAGAACCCCGAGAATTCCGCGGACACGGTGTTGGCGCTCTCCATGGCGGCAAGCCGCATAGGAGGGGAAACTTTGATCTCCCTCTCCCGATCTTCCAGCGGCACAATCCCGAAGACCGACCGGCCGTCGGGAAGGGCCGCTCCGATCATGAACTCCGGGAAAAGGCCGCCGCCGGTAATCCACGGCACATGTCCCTCCAGGCGGTAGCCGCCGTCGACCGGCTCTGCCCGCATAATCGGCGGCCCGCCCCGCCGGAGCTGGCTGAAGCCGATCCCCACCAGCTTCCCGCCGTCTCCCATCTGGGGCAGATACTCGGCGGCGAGATCTTGGTTTTCGCAACTGGAGAGCATGGCGACCGCGCTTTGATGCTGCGTCGTCAAGAACGCCAGCGCGCCGGAGGTGCGGGCGATCTCCTCCTGGTACTCGCGGAACATCGGCTCCGACATCTCAGGTCCGCCAAATTTGGCCGGCCGCTTGAGCGCCATCAAGTCTCGTTCGCAAAGACCGCGCATCGCTTCCGCTACCATCGCGGGGTCTTGGTCGATCAGTTGCGCCTTAGGCGCGACCTCCTCGCGAAAATAACGCTTCGACTCTTCGAGCGCCGCCTCGGCCGATCTCATGGGCCCAGTTTATCGCAGGGCGCTTTATTCGCCGCTCGGGGGTCAGAATCAAGACCGTGACTCTCGACGACCTGCTGACCCTCCTTCACGGCTGTCCGCTCGTTGCTTCCGTTCAGGCCAGCGAAGGGTCGCCGGTGGACGACCCGGAGACCCTGCTGAAGCTCGCCCGCGCCAGCACCTTGGCCGGCGTTCGCCTGCTTCGGCTTCAGGGCGCTCGAAATATCCGCGCTATTCGCCGCGGAACCGGTGTGCCGGTGATCGGGCTAATCAAGCGGACCTATCCTGACAGCGACGTGTACATCACCCCCACGATCTGGGAAGTCGACGAAGTGATCGACGAAGGGGCCGAGGTCGTGGCGCTCGACGCCACCGCTCGCCACCGATCCGGGGACGCGCTTCTGGGCGACCTTATCGCCCATGCCCACAGCCGCGAAGCGCTCGTTTTGGCCGACATCGACACCGTCGAGAACGCCGTGGCGGCCGTTGCCGCGGGCGCCGACATGGTGAGCACGACCCTGGGCGGCTACACCTCCGAGCGGGCGGCCACCACGGGCGCGGATCTGGAGTTGCTTAGGCAGACGATCGCCGCCGTGACGGTTCCGGTTTTTGCGGAGGGGCGCTATGCGCACCGCTGGGAGATCGATGCGGCATTGCGCATCGGTGCGGCAGGCGTGATCGTCGGCGGAGCCCTCAACGATCCCGTGAAGCAGACCCGGGCCCTCATGCCGGTCCGATTCGAGGGGGACAAGGTTGGCGCGGTCGACATCGGAGGCACCTGGCTCCGCTTCGGAACCTTTACCTCCGACTGGAAGCTTATCGAGGTGGAGAGAACTCCTAATCCGCCCAAGCGGGAGGAGCGCCTGCAATGGATCCGCGACCGGATTCAGGCGAGCGGCGTTCATCGGGTTGGGGTTAGCACCGGCGGTATCGTCGATCCCCGGACCGGGTTGGTTTGGAAGGCCAAGGAATATCTGATGGCAGACCACGTCGGCATCGTCTTTAGCGAGGAGACGTTGGGGATTCCGACGTTCGCTATCGGCGACGGCCACGCAACTGCGTGGGGTCACGCCAATCTACCGCGCTTCGCCGGGCGGCGAGTGGCAACCCTCGCGATCGGCACCGGGCTCGGCGCGGGCTTCGTTCAGGAAGGGAAGATTTGGGCTGGCCGGCGTGGCGAATATCCCCGGGTGAACGACTTGCCGGCACCGGGCGGCAAAACGTACGAGGAGTTGCTCGGCGGTATTCACATCACCAAAGAGCCGACCCAAGAAGCGGAGGCTCGCGCGATCCTCGCGCTCGAATCCGCGTTAAAGGCGGTGAGCGATCTGTATTTCCCCGACGACATCGTTATCGCCGGCTCCGTCGGCCTCAGCCCCTGGCTCGCGCCTCATCTACACCGATTGGGCGCGATCCCGTCGCCGTTCGACCACGACGCCGGTCTCTACGGCGCCGCCGCGGTTGCCTTGTTCCCACCCCCGCTGTAAGGATGTAGGATGCTCGGCTATCACGCAAACATGGCAGTCGCGGTTGCTCATGCAACTCCGTACCTGGCGGGAGACGATGAGGCATTAAAGGAATTCACCTATGCCGCCGGCCGACTGGGCGTGCGCCAAGAGTTATATACCGTCCTCTTCAACCGGTCGGGTGTGCTTGCCAAAAATCGGCGGCAATGGTTCCAGTACCTGCGGGATCACGGCGGAAAGCGTGCCTTCTTAGCCGTTTTGCCGAAGCAAGCGGATTACTGGGAGATCCCCTTCAACCACGCCTTTACCGGAAATCACAATTGGGCGGTTTGCATCGAAACCGAAGATCGACCCAATTATTGGCACCTTCGCATTAATTCTTCCTATTCGGCCAATCCGTCCGAAGAACAGGTCGAGACCGGTCGGGAAATTCCCAGTCCAAGGCCGGGAGAAGAGAGGATCGAGCTCCACTGGGGATTGTTCCTCGCGGACCGCGAACACGTCTTTGTGAGGGGGAAGCTTGCCGCTTGCGAGCAGCAATTGAATACGTTGTTGACTGACCTTATTCTGTTTTGCGCCGAAAACGAATTGGAGGAATGGCGTAGCGTATTCGTTCGGTCATTGTCGATATTGGAATCCAAAATCGACCTCCCCATCATGGAAATGGGTCGCTACTTTCCATCGCGGGGATACAGCCCTCGCGTACAAAGACTTCTCTATTCGGCATTGGGCGCGGATGTTCTGGGTGGAATGGACTCGTGGAACGATCAGTATTTTCAAAACCAGGAGGTTAAGGCACGTTTTGATGCCCTTTCGTCGCGCATCGGGCCGGCCGTCGTGGAAGCCATCGTAGTTGCGTTGGATCAATTCGAACCGTCGTCGGGTGTCACTCTCTAATTGTGAGGCTGGGGTCCGGATGGCCCCGGAATGCTACACTCCCTTAGATGAGTTTCTCCGTCCAAGTGACGCCTGACCTGGTCGCGCTGGAACCCGGTGCGACGACTCCGATCAGCATCGTGGTCGTGAACAAGGGGACCGAGGCCGATCGATTTGAGATGGAGATCGACGGGATCGACGCCGAATGGAAGGCGGTTCCGGTCGGGGTTTTTGGCGTCGACGCCGGGGAAACCCACTCGGAAAAGGTCTTCTTCAAGCCGCCGCGAGCAAGCGAAAGCCTGGCCGGCAACTACCCGTTCGTTGTACGCCTCCGGTCGTTGGTTTCAGGCGAGTCGAAGACCGTACAGGGGGTGGCGCAGGTCAAGCCGTTCCACCATCTTTCCATGGAGGTCGACCCGAAGAAGGGGTTCATCTCCCCCACCCGCAAGCAAAACGTCTTCGACGTGACTCTGGTCAATCTTGGAAACACGGAGCACACCCTCCAATTGCTCGGGAACGATCCCGAGGATGCGTGCGCCTACGAATTCGATCAAGAGCAGGTGACGATTGGCGCGGGGCAGCAACGCGACGTGGAGCTCGTAGCCGACCCGGTGAAAAAGCCGATCTTTGCGAGCGGCCGGCTGATCGGTTTCACGGTTACCGGTCGAAGCGTTTCAACTCCGTCGGTGGGGGTCTCCGCGCAGGCCCAGCTCGAACAGCGCCCACTGGTTACTCCGACCTCGATCGCGGTGCTCGTATTACTGGGACTGCTGTTCAGCGCTTGGTTCTTGATGATGCCGAAGCCCCCGACGATCACCTTTGGGGTAACGCCCCAAAAGGCGATGCGCGGCGACACCGTCACCATCAACTGGAACGCCGAACATGCCAAGCGGATCGTCATCCGCGCGGGCGACCAGGAGATTTACGACGGCACCGAGCTTCAAAAGCAGATGGCGTACCAGGTCACCACACCCGGCGTGATCCGGTTCGTGGCGGAGGCGAGCGACGGGGAACGAAAACACGAAGAAACCCAGCAGGTGACGGTGGGAACGCCCGCTCCGATCCCCCCTCCCCAGATCACGTCGTTAGATGCCAATCCGAAACGAGTCAAACTCGGTGAGCCGTTCGTGATGAAGTACTCCCTCAGCGACAGCGTCTCGGAGGCGGTACTCGAACCGACCGGCGAAGCGATCGATCGTGTGCTGAACGAACGGGAGATCACCCCCACCCGATCCGGCGAAATCAAATACACCTTGGTCGCCAAGAACTCGGCCGGCGAGGTCGCGCGAAAGAGCTTTACCGTCTTCGTGCGGGACGAGAGCGATGCGCGAATCCTCGACTTTCATCCCAGCGCCAAAGTCGTCCCCGCGAACGACGGCCACGTAACGCTCACCTGGCAGGTCGTCAACGCGGTCCGGCTTGAAATAAAGGTCGAAGGAAGTCGCACCGACGTGGTGACCCCAACCACCGGCAGCCAAGATTACGTGATTACCGGCAAGACGACGTTTACGTTGACCGCGACCGACTCAAAGGGTAGAAAAGCCACCGCCCAAACCACTGTTACCATGGAACCTCCTGCCGTGCCTTCTTCGACCGGAATAACCTCCACCGCAACGGGAACGGAAGCCGGCGGGGCGGGAACCGAGACCACCGGCGGGACCGCTGGGGCCACGACCACGACCGGAGGAACGGCAACAACCGGCACTGCCACAGGGACCGGCACGACCGGTGGCCACCGATGAAGCGAGCGCTTCTTTCCGTAACCGATAAGACCGGCATCGTCGATTTCGCCCGATCGTTGAGCGAGCGTGGCTTCGAAATCGTAAGCACCGGCGGCACCGCCCGCGAAATACGGCAGGCGGGAATTCCCGTCGTCGAAGTTTCCGAGGTGACCGGCTTTCCGGAGATGCTTGACGGCCGGGTGAAGACCCTTCATCCGATGATCCACGGCGGACTCTTGGGCGATGTACGCCTGGAATCGCATCGCGCCGCAATGCTGGATGCGGGCATCCAGCCGATCGAGGTCGTGGCCGTCAATCTGTATGCTTTCGAGAAGACGGTCTCCGAGCCTCACACGGCGGAGGAGGCGATCGAATCGATCGATATCGGCGGACCGGCGATGATTCGGGCGGCCGCCAAGAATCACGACAACCTCTTTGTCGTCGTAGATCCGGGCGATTACGGCCAAGTATTGGCCGCGATCGACGCGGAAGACGCGTCGATCCGGCTTTCCCTGGCCGCGAAGGCGTTTCGACATACCGCGTTTTACGATTCGATGATCTCGCGTTACCTGACCAATGCGGCCGGCGAAAGCCCGTATTCCGACACCGTCACCGTGGGCTTACGGCAAGCCTCCCCGTTCCGCTACGGCGAGAACCCTCACCAGCGAGGTGCCCTCTATCACGATCCCCTCGGGCAGCCCGGCCTTTGCCGCGCTCGCCAGTTGTGGGGAATGGAGATGGGCTACAACAACTGGAATGACGCCGACGGAGCGTGGGAGCTCGTCGCGGATCTGCCCGGTACAGCTTGCGCCATCACAAAGCACGGCAACCCGTGCGGAGCCGCTGTCGCCGAAACGTACGGCGATGCGTTCCGCCTCGCTCGCGATTCCGACCCGATCTCCGCTTTCGGCGGCGTCGTCGCCATTAACGGCCTGCTGGATGAGGAAGCGGCCGAGGCGATGGTGGAGAAAGGAAATAAGCTCGACGTCGTCATCGCCACCGGCTTTACAGACGGGGCGCTTCGCATGTTTCAAGATCGTAAGGGTTGGGGACAAGAGGTTCGCCTCCTCGCCGCTCCGCTCCCCCCTTCCGAAGTTTCGGTCGGCTTCCGTTCGATTCGTGGGGGCGCTCTCGTTCAGGATACGGACGAGGATCCCGGGCTCGAGTGGCGCGTGGTTACCAAACTGGTTCCAAGCGAGGAGCAGATGGCGGCGCTTCGTTTTCTGTGGCGGGTGATTCCCCACGTGAAATCCAACGCCATCGTCGTAGGCTCCGCCGGCCGCCTCCGCGGAGTGGGTGCGGGGCAGATGAACCGGGTGCAATCGGTCCGTTTGGCCCTGGAACAAGCGGGCGAGACCGCCCGCGGGGGCGTTCTTGCCAGCGACGCTTTCTTTCCTTTCCCCGACAGCATCGAAACCGCCGCTGCCGCCGGGATCGCGGCCATCGTACAGCCCGGAGGCAGCAAGAAGGACCCGGATGTGATCGCGAAGGCGGACGAGCTGGGGATCGCGATGTGTTTTACCGGCGTACGCCACTTCCGGCACTAAACACCGATTTCCCGTAACCTACGAACCAAGTGGTATCGTCAAACGGACTAGGACCTGTAGATGAAGAATCAAAATGATCTCATCGTTATGATCGTCGCGATCGTGCTCGGCATTGGCTTCAGCCTTGCCTTCTTCTTTATGAAGCGCGATCCGGTCGCTCCTGCCGCGCCCCAGCAAGTCGTCACAACCCCGTTGGCACTTCCTGGAGCGGATCCCGTGATGGGTAACAGCCTGTCGGGCGGCGGCACCGGTGGCGCAGGAGGCGGCGGGTTCGGAGGCTTCGGTGGCCCCGGCGGACCTGCCGGTCGCGGCGGCTTCGGAGGCAGTGCGCCGAAAGGTGCGAAAGGCGGCATGAACTTCCCGGGTTTGAATAAGCCTGGCAAGGGAATGTAAGCCTGGCGCGCCTCTTAGGTTCGGTTAGGACGTGCGGCGGGTAAACTCTGTGGGCCTATGCCCCTGCCCGCCGTGCTCAACGTGGGATTCTACAACTACGTCATGACCGAAAAGATCGTTGCTCTCGTGAGCAGCGAATCAGCCCCGATGCGACGTCTGATCCAGACGCTCCGCAAGGAAGGAACGCTAATCGACGCTACCCAGGGTCGCCGCACCAAGTCGGTAATTTTCACTAACGGCGATGCCGTCATTCTTTCTGCGATCTCGCAGGAGACGCTCGCGAAGCGTCTGAACACCGGGGAGATCGTGGGCGATGAGGAATAACAACGGCCGCCAGACCCTGCTCCATCGTCTGAGCCATCGGTTCGGCCGGGATATCGGGATCGACCTCGGTACCGCAAACACGCTTGTCCACGTCGGTGGACGCGGAGTGATGCTGCGAGAGCCGAGCGTTATCGCGATCAACAAAGATACCGGCGAAGTGATGGCGGTCGGCGAAGAAGCCAAGCGGATGCTCGGCCGTACGCCCGGCCATATCGTGGCGACCCGCCCGCTCAAAGACGGGGTTATCGCCGACTTCGAGCAGACCGAGCGGATGCTTCACCACTTCATTAGCAAGGTGAGTAACCGGATGCTGCTGCGTCGCACCGTGGTGGTTGGCATCCCAAGCGGAGTCACCGAGGTCGAGCGGCGCGCCGTTATCGAGGCCTCGCGAAACGCCGGGGCGACCCAGGCCTACGTCATCGAGGAGCCGATGGCCGCTGCTTTCGGCGCCGGCCTCCCGGTAGACGAGCCGAGCGGCTCCATGATCGTCGACATTGGCGGCGGCACCACGGAGGTCGCCGTCATCTCGCTCGGCGGCATCGTCCATTCTCGCTCGATCCGGATCGCCGGAGATGAGTTGGACGAGGCGATCGCTTCCTACGTCCGTCGTGCCTACAACCTCTTTATCGGCGAGAAGACCGCCGAGTTCACCAAGATCGAGATCGGCAGCGCTTTCCCGTTGGAGCAAGAGCTTCAGCTCACGATCAAGGGGCGCGACCTCGTGACCGGACTGCCCCGCAGCGCGGTGATCTCCAGCGAAGAGGTTCGAATGGCGATCGCCGAACCGGTAAACGCCATCGTGGAAGCGGTCAAGTTGACGCTCGAGGCGACTCCGCCCGAACTTGCTGCCGACGCCATGGACCACGGAATCGTGCTCGCCGGCGGTGGAGCGCTGCTACGAGGTCTGGATAAGCTTATCTCCCAAGAAACACTTATGCCGGTTCACGTCGCCAACGACCCCTTAAGCTGCGTCGCTATCGGGACGGGCATCGTCGTCGAGGCGATGCACGAGAACCCGCTGATCCGCAAAATGCTTGAGAAAGCCTCCCGGCCGTGAAGCGTAAGAGCAGTTCCCTAGACGTCGTGGTGCTGATCCTTCTGATCGTCACCGGGGTTGTGCTAGGGAGGCTGCAGACCGCTTCTCGAACGGCAGGAAAGGTCGATCCGATATCGGCGGCCATCCGCTCGGCCGTGGTTCCAAGCAGCGGCCCTTTGAACTCTTTGGCCAACTCCTCCGGAGGGTTCTTTTCTGGGATCTTCTCCGCCGGTCGGCTCAAAGCGGAAAACCAACGCTTACAGGCCTTGGCCAATGCGGGAGCGCTCTATACCGAGCAGGTTCAAAGACTGCAAGGAGAGATCGACCGGATTCGAGTCCTGCAAGGGATGGGTCCCATCCCCGGGAAGACCCGGGTTCCGGCCGATGTGATCGGATACGCGCTGTACGAAAATCGCCTCACCCTGAACGTGGGATCTCGCCAAGGCGTGCAGATCGGCTGCCCGGTGGAGTCGGCGGAGGGGCTTGTGGGAACCGTGCAGGTTGTGGAGGCGGATCGCTGCCAGGTGCTTCTGCTTACGAGCGCCAGCCTTACTCTGGGCGCGATCGACCAAAGCCGCAACCCTCCTCCGGCCGGTCTATTGCGTGGAGAGAACTCTTCCACGCTGACGTTGACCTTCCAAGATCCGAAAGCGCCGGTGGAAATCGGCGATCACATCGTAACTTCGGGGTTTTCGGACCGGATTCCGCGCGGCATCCTCATCGGAAAGGTGATCTCGGTCGCCACCGACGAACAGTTCGGTTCGCTCCGGGCCAAGGTCGACCCGGCCGTGTCGGTTGGAAACCTCCGTGAGGTGCACGTCCTCCGGTGAACGGGGTCAAGCTCTTCTTCGCGGCCATCGTCTGCCTCTGGCTCGCCGCGGGATGTCAGCAGAGCGTGGTGCCGTCGGTCACCATCGGCGGCGTGGTCCCGGACTTCCTGTTAGTGGCCGTCGGCTGCCTCTCTCTCTTTGGAAACCGGGTTGCCGGGTCGTTCATCGGTTTTGGGGCGGGAATCGTCCAGGGCGCGCTTGCCGGAGCGAATCTGGGAGCGTATGCTGTTTCCAGGATCTTGGCCGGTTTTCTTACCGGATGGTTCAATATGCTCGAGTTCGAATCGAACCCGGCGGTGGCATTTTTCGCGGTCGCGGCGGCGACCATTTTGGGCCAATTGCTGTTGATGTTCGCAGCCCCACCCTCGCAAATCATTTCGTTCCTCTTGGCTACAATAGGGTCAGCGATCTACAACGGCGTTCTCGCGATGCCTCTGTTTGTGCTGCTAAAGAAGGTGATCGATCCGCCAACCCGATAGGGCCGGATCTCTCGGTGCCTGCATGAGCCAACACATCAATATCCTCGAAATGGCGCGGCGTCAGCTAGCCGATGCCGCCCAGTATCTCGATCTCGACCGCGGTCTTCACCAGGTCCTCGCCACTCCCATCCGCACACTGATCGTGCGGTTCCCGGTCGTCATGGACAACGGGGAGGTGCAAGTGTTTGAGGGCTACCGCGTCCAGCACAACGCCTCTCGAGGCCCCACCAAGGGAGGTATTCGCTATCACCCGGACGTCGACGTCGAAGAGACCTCGGCGCTCGCGATGTGGATGACTTGGAAGTGCGCGGTTGCGAACATTCCGTTCGGCGGCGCGAAGGGTTCGGTCAAAGTCGACACGAAGCTTCTTAGCAAGCGCGAGCTCGAGAAGATGACTCGCCGGTACGTCACCGAGATCAACACGATGCTCGGCGAGCGGAGCGATATTCCCGCTCCCGATATCGGTACTAACGCGCAGGTGATGGCCTGGATCATGGACACCATCTCCATGCAGGTCGGCCACACCGTGCCCGGCGTGGTGACCGGCAAGCCGATCGAGCTCGGTGGATCCGAGGGGCGTGTCGAGGCGACCGGTCGAGGCGTCGTCGTCACCATGGAAGAGGCCGCCAAAACGATTGGCTTGAATCTGAACGGCGCCAAAGTCGTCGTCCAGGGATTTGGCAACGTGGGCGCGACGGCGGCGAAGCTGGCGGAAGAAGCTGGCGCGACGATCGTCGGGATCAGCGACGCCATCGGGGGCATCTACAACCCCAAAGGGCTTCCCGTTCACGAGCTATTCAACCGGTACCAAGGGCGCGACGGGGGCGTTCGTGAATATAAGGACGCCCAGGCGGTGTCCAACTCGGAGCTTCTAGAACTCCCGTGTGACGTCTTGGTACCCGCCGCGATCGCCGCGCAGATCACCGGCGACAACGCCGACCGGATCAGAGCCAAGCTGATCGTCGAAGGAGCGAACGGCCCCTGCACCCCGGACGCGGACCATATCCTCTCCGACAAGGGAACCCTTGTCGTCCCCGATATTCTCGCCAACGCCGGCGGCGTGGTGGTGAGCTACTTCGAGTGGGTGCAAGACCTCCAGAACTTCTTCTGGGAGGAAAATGAGGTCAACAGCAAGCTGACCCGGATCATGCGCTCCTCCTACGCCTCGGTGGAGAGCGCGATGAAGGTCCACAAGACCGACATGCGAACCGCCGCCCTCATCATCGGCGTCAAACGCGTCGCCGACGCGACGATCAAACGCGGGATATTCCCCTAGCATCAATGGTGAAATGGACCGCTGCTCTCCAGAGCGGCACTCCGAGCGAACGTAAGTTCGCGTCCGGAGGGGCCGGCCTGGAGACCAGCGGTCCGCTGGAGCGGACGTGGGGGCCAAGGGGGAATGACGGGAATGCGTGTCGCACCCTTGCGGCAATCGTCTTCCATGCGTTAGAGTCATGCGTCGGTACCCTAAAAAGGAGGGGCCGTTGAAACCTTCGTGCCTCAGTGCGGATGCCGGAGTGGAGCCGTCCAAATGCATCTCGTAGCGCGCCAAGCCACCGTCAACGATTTCGAGGCCATGATGCGGCTTTGTCGCAATCATGGCGAGCCGGTCGACACAAACCGGAGAGAGTGGGATGCACTGTGGCAATCGGATTCCACGGTCGGGGTAGTCGTCGAAGATATTCTCTCGGATGAAAACCGGGAGAGGGCGCTGCTCGTTGGCGCATACCTCCCCGACTCATTCCTGCTCCGATGTATCGAAGCGATCGAGCCGTTCATCCTCTCAAAAATCGCCGACTACCCCTCGGCATTGGTACCCGCCCGCGAGTTCGGAGCGCTGAATGCCCGCGACGGAGTCAACCTGCTTGTTGCCTACATGGGATGGGAGGGACCGGACTACCAAGAGCCGCCCGCCCCCAACCTCCGCGCCGTCGTCGTCAACGCGTTTTCGGACCGGCATGGCGGGAACCGGCTGAAGTGGCTCCTGGGAGAAGTGGGCGGCCCTCAACTACTTGACCTCACCACCCGGGCGGGCTGCCGGATCTTGAACGATTACGCTCAGTGGGCGGAGGCGCACGGTATGGCAGACGCTCCCAAGCGCCCTTACCTCATGGGGATTTCTCGCGAATCCGCGTTGCAGGTCGAGAACCAGTGGATCATGCGGATGTTCACCTACTTCCCGCCTCGATTCCGCTTTACGGAGCCGCAACGCCGCATCCTCGCGCTGGCGCGAGAGGGATATACCGACGCGGAAATTGGGGCGGAAATCTCGGTCTCTCCGGATGCCGTGAAGAAGCGCTGGGGGGCGATCTACGCTCGGGTGGAAGAACAGTTTCCCCACCTCCTTCCGGAAAGCCCTCTTGGCGGCCGAGGAGCGGAGAAGCGGCGTGCGCTGCTCGCCCACTTGCGGGAGCGGCCGGAAGAGCTCCGACCGTACGATCGCAGCGTGGCGGACGCCGTTCGTTAGTCAAGCCCGATTAAGGCAACGGGTAACCTTGTAGCGGGCGTTTGACGCCCGAGGCTGCCCATTGGTCAAGATCGAAGAGATTCTAGAGTGTCTACCGCACCGCTACCCGATGCTTCTCGTGGACCGCATCTTGGAGATGGACGAGGTGAACATGAAGTGCAGGGGGCTCAAGAACGTCACCATCAACGAGCCGTTCTTCCAGGGCCACTACCCCGGCCACCCCATCATGCCCGGCGTCCTGATCATCGAATCGATGGCTCAGGTCGGCGCGGCGCTTCTTCTCAAATCCCCCACGATGTCCGGACGCATTCCGCTCATCGGTGCGATCGACAACGTGAAGTTTAAACGTCCCGTGGTCCCTGGGGACCAGCTTATTACCGACTGCGAAATTCTATGGGTCCGCGCCGGCATCGGCAAGATGCGCAGCGCTGCCACCGTCGATGGCGATCTCGCCGCGTCGATGGAAATGACCTTCAAGCTTTTGGACAAAGGTCGCTAGTCTTGGCCAAGATTCACAAGCTCGCCTTCGTAGATCCGAGCGCGGAACTTGCCGCGGATGTCGAGGTTGGCCCGTTCAGCTATGTGGAGCCGGGCGTCGTCATCGGCGCGCGGACGAAGTTGGACTCTCACGCGACGGTCAAACGCGGGACGACGGTCGGCGAGGACAATTTCATCGGTCAGGGAACCGTCCTCGGCGGCGATCCGCAGGATCGAAAATATAAAGGGGAGCCAACGTTCCTCAAGATCGGAGACCGCAACGTTTTCCGCGAGTACGTCACCGTCCACCGAGCCACCGGCGAGGGACTTTCCACCCTAGTGGGGGACGACAACTACGTCATGGCGTACTGCCACCTTGGCCATAACGTGGTCATGCACAACTTCGTGACGATCGCCAATAACACCGGCGTCTCCGGGCACGTTACGATCGAAGATCTCGTGACCATTGGCGGGATGAGCGGAATCCATCAGTTTTGCCGTATTGGAAAGGTGGGAATGGTGGGGGGAATGACAAAGATCACCCGCGACGCGCCGCCGTTCATGTTGGTGGAGGGCCCCGAGCAAGAGGTCCACGATATCAACGCCATCGGGCTCCGCCGAATCGGAGTTACCCCCCAAGCGAGATTGGCGCTTCACAAGGCCTGCAAGCTGCTCTACAAGTCACAGCTTGGGCTCCGCAACGCCATGGAAATCGTGCGCCGAGAGGTGGTCATCACGCCCGAAGTACAGTATCTCCTCGACTTCGAAGACCATCGCTCCGGCGGCCGCAACGGCCGTGGCGACCAACGGTAAAGGCCGTGCGCATCTTCATCTCCGCCGGTGAAGCCTCGGGCGACGCTTACGGAGCCGCCCTCGCGCGGGAGATGCAGCGCCTCTCGCCGCGGATCGAGGCAAAAGAGTTCGAGGAGATCGTCCGAGGGTCGATGTTTTGGCCGGCGGCTCCCGACGGCGCTACCCCGGACGAATCGAGCGAGAAGATTCGGAACGGCTTCTCCGAATTGCTGGGCTACGCCCTGGAGGACTACGTTCCCTCCGATCTGAACCTGGACGATCTCTTCCAAACCCCGTGGGCCGAGATACCGGCCCGATTGTACGAACGGCTGATCGCCGAATGTCCGGGCCGGATGACTCCGCACCTGTACGCCGGAATCGGTGGCCGGCGGATGAGAGAGGCCGGGATCGACCTCGTGGCCGACTCCGGCAACTGGGGGGCGATCTCTATCACTCAGTCGCTCAAGGTTGTCCCCCGCGTTCTCGGCGGTTACTTTGCCGCCAAGACCCAGCTTCGTCAAGACGCCCCCGGCCTCTTCATTCCCATCGACTTTGGCTACGCGAACATTCGGCTAGCGCGGCATGCCAAGCGGTTCGGTTGGAAAGTCCTTTACTTCGTTCCTCCCGGTTCGTGGCGGCG
The DNA here is from genome assembly GCF_000724625.1 of Fimbriimonas ginsengisoli Gsoil 348. Taxonomy (GTDB): domain Bacteria; phylum Armatimonadota; class Fimbriimonadia; order Fimbriimonadales; family Fimbriimonadaceae; genus Fimbriimonas; species Fimbriimonas ginsengisoli. The sequence goes on from NZ_CP007139.1 coordinate 2,456,215, forward strand.
CGACCGGCAGGGAAGAGACCTGCCTCAGCTCACGGACGCCATCTCGACTCCGTTCGAATGGTCGGCGGAGATCTTGCGCCGGATGGGCGCGAACGCGCACTGGTTCGGCCATCCGATCAAACAGCTATTAGGCGATGCTCGCGCCCGGAACGAGATTCGGCAAGGGGTCGCGATTCTTCCCGGCAGCCGCCGCCATGAGATCGCGGAGAACCTTCCGCTGATCGCGGAGGTGTTAAGCAAAGGGGACTACGGCCCTGCCGAGTTCGGCCTTGCGCCGACGGTCGACGTGGAGGATTTTCGCAAGGAATGGACCCGACTGGCGCCGAGCCGCCCCGGCGACCGTTTTACCGCCGGCGACACCGCCGGCGTGCTACGCCGAGGGCGCGCCGGAATCGTTTGCAGTGGAACCGCTACCTTGGAAGCGGCGCTTTGCGAGTGTCCGATGGTCGTGGTGTACCGCCTCAGCCCGGCGGTGATGATAGAGGCAAAGCTGCTCCGGATCAAGCGACCGAAGTTCATCGCGCTGCCCAACATCCTCCTCGATCGGACTCTGGTTCCCGAGTTCGTTCAAGACGAGGCGACCCCTGCCGCCGTCGCCGAGGCATTGACCGCGATTTGGAAAGACGGTCAAGCTCGTGAATCTCAACTACAGGGGTTCCGCGAGCTCGATATCCTCCTCGGCCCCGACGACGCAATCACCCAAACCGCCAAGTTAGCCTTGCTAGTAGCCTCGAATGCTACGCCCTGATAGCGTGGCACTGGCGGCTCGCCCGTGGGTATCTCGGGCGGCCCGCCCGAGTAAAAACCTGCGACCGTCACCCAGCGTCGGACGTGGCTCGGGCGGCCCGCCGAGTAAAGCCCCCCCAAATCCTATGGCGTTAGAGGCTAGCCTCGCCCCTTCCCTTGATACAGTTTCAGCTCCTCGTCGAACTCCAGTTTGACGACGGTAGCGTGGGGATCGATTTCCTCCTCCGGGATGTCGATCCACTCGATGCCTGGAGTCTCCCCCAGCCCGCCGATCTTGGTATGTTTGAGCTCGCGGCCGCTCGATAAGATGGTGGCCCGCTTGACCGCGGTTCGGAGCCCCTTCACCGCGATCTGGTCGAACGGCTTGTCGAAGAAGAAGAGATAGAGCGTCTTCCGATCTTTCGAGAGGGTCGAAGCTCCGTAGAACATTCCATTGGGCAGGCCCGCGACTGTGCCGTAAATCGCCTCTTCATGCTTGCGGATCCAAGCGCCAAGCCCTTCCAAGCGCTCGACCTGCTCGGGTTGGAGCGAGCCGTCTTCGTACGGGCCTACGTCCAGGAGCATGTTTCCGCCCATGCCGATCGTCTCGGCGAACATCCTCACGATCTGGCGGACCGACTTGTGGTTATGGTCCTGGACTTGGTATCCCCACGAGTCGTTGACGGTGACGCAGAATTCCCACGGACCGTCCGGCGGTTCGATCGGCATTCCTTGTTCGGGGGTCGCGTAGTCTCCGTAGTCCAGTAGGCGCGAGTTGAAGATGGCGTTCGGCTGCCAAGCCAGGAGCTGATCGCGCAGCCCCTTCATGTCGAACTGGTCGGAATCGCGCTCCCACTCGCCGTCGAACCAATAGATATCCACGTCGCCAAACCGGGTCGACAGTTCTTCGAGTTGTTGGCGGTGAAACTTGATAAACCGCTTCCACGCTTCGGGATCCTCCTTCCCCGGTGCCGGGTAGGCGAACCGGTTGGAGTACCGCGCGGGGTCCGGCTGCTCGATGCTGCCACGGGTCGGGTAGATGGTAGCGTAGTCCGGGTGCGACCAGTCGAGGTGGGAGAAGTAGAAGCCGACCTTGATTCCGTGGCTGCGCATCGCTTCGACGTATGGGCCGACGAGGTCTCGCCCCGCGGGCGTCTTCTTAACGACGCTTAGATCGTTGGCGTCGGTATCCCAAAGCGCAACGCCGTCGTGATGTTTGGTCGTAAGCACCGCATACTTCGCCCCCGCCCGCTCGAACAGATCGGCCCACGCCTCGGGGTCGTACTTGGAGGCGGTGAAGCCGTCGAGTTGAGACATGTAGTCGTCGTATCCGATCTGCCCGTTAAAAAACGACCACGACTCCGGAATCCCCTTCACGGCATAGATCCCGTAATGAATAAATATCCCAAGCTTGGCGTCGGGAAACCACGGCTGCATCATTGCGTTTGAGAATAGCCGAGAACGCCTTTGTCGGTTAGCCGTCGACGAATCTAACCTCGGTGAGCGAAAAAATCGCTCGCGGGCGATATCGTCAACGTCAATCCGTTCCGTTGCGCGTCCCGCGCGATCGGGTGGACCAGGGACGATGGACCGGTGATGTCGAAACGGCCGTGGCGGGTGAGATATTCGTATCCGGGGAGGTCGTCGACCTGCGGGACGTAGAGGCGGAGATACCAATCGCGCTGCTCGGGGAAAACGCCGAGGAAGACCAAATCGTCGGCCGGGCTGGCGGCGATGAGCGCCGAGTCGTACAGGAGCGCCGAACCGAGGTCCGCCCAGGAGTAAGGCTGTGGTTCCGACAGATACTCGTCGTGCCAATGCCAGTCGTGGAGCTTGAAGAGGCTTGCCTCCGGACGCTGCTCGTACAGAAGCTCGGTCGCACCGATCAAGGCGTGCCGCAGAACGGAGATCGGGATATAGTCGGCAGTTGAGACCGTGAGCCCATCGAAAGGGGGCAAGCCGTTCTGCCAGCGACGGGCGAATTCTAAGTCCATAGACGTCCAGCGGTATCGACGCCGATTAGCGATAAAAAGTCGCACCGCAAGGATAGAGTTCGCGGCAATATCGAACCGCGGTGTAATCTGCGCTTCATGCGGCGATCGACGGTTCTCTTTGCCCTCTTATTGGGCTCCAGTCTTGGGTTCGGACAGGCAAAATTCGGCAACGAGAAGGCGATCTCTCCCGCGCGGCTAAAGGCTCACCTCGAGTTTATCGCTAGCGACGAAATGGAAGGGCGCGACACCCCCTCGCGCGGCCTCGACACTGCAACCCTCTATGTAGCCACCCAGCTCAAACTATGGGGCGCCAAGCCGGCCGGCGACCATGGGACATTCTTCCAGCGAATCCCGCTGACTCAGCACTGGCTGGATACGGCCGACAGCTCCATCGCCTTCGGCGGGACCGACTATACGTTCGGAGAAGGGTTTAAAAGCGCGTCGAAGAGTTGGAGCGGGGCCGGAAAGCTGGTCTACGTCGGCCACGGATACATGTTCAAGAGCAAGGGGATCGACCCTTACAAGGGGATCGACGTCAAAGGGAAGATTCTGGTGGCGGTCTCCGGCTTTCCCGCCGATGCCGCCTACTCGGATATGAAGGGAAAGCCGGGAGTCGATTACATGTGGCCGGCTCTGGCGGCTCAGAAGCTCGGCGCGCTTGGCTTGGTGACGATCCCCGACGGCGCCTATCTCTCCAGGTGGAACGCGGTCGAAGCGTCCGCAAAGAGCGGTCTCGCGCCCGAATCCGAGAGCGATCCGGCATCTGTGGTCCCGAGCCTCGTCGCCGGAATCTCCCTTACAAACGCGATCTTTTCCGGAGAGAAGGTAACGGCTGAGCAAGCCCTGATGGGCAAGGCGCCGGAAAAGAGCTTCGACTTCGCGAGCTCCAAGACCTTGCGCGTCCACATCGTCCAGAAGCGAGCCGTCCAGTACGCCAGGAACGTGGTGGCGATCGTCCCCGGCTCGGACGCCCGGCTTAAAAACGAGTACGTCGCCTTCGGCGCGCATATCGACCACCTTGGAATGGCTACGGACGGCACGGGCGATCGGATCTTCAACGGAGCAGACGACGACGGCTCGGGGACGGTATCGATCCTCGAGATCGCCCACGCCTTCCTAACCGGCCCTCACCCGAAACGGTCGTGCCTCTTCGTCTGGCATATCGGCGAAGAGAAAGGCCTCTGGGGTTCTGCCTACTTCACGGAGCACCCGACGGTCAACCTGAAAAAGGTGATCACCCAGCTCAACATCGATATGATCGGCCGCAGCCGACCGGCCGGAGACAAGAAACCCGCCAACGCGGTGTTGACGGGGCCGAACGAGATCTACGCGGTGGGCTCCACGAAGATGAGCACCGATCTTCAGCGGGTGAGCGAGTCGGTCAACCGGCAATTCCTCCGACTCAAGTTCAACTACAAATACGACGATCCGAAGGATACGGAGCAGATCTTTTACCGCTCGGACCACTACAACTACGCCCACAAAGGGATCCCGATCATCTTCTACTTCGATGGCGTGCACGAGGACTACCACCAACCCAGCGACGAAGTCACCAAGATCGACTTTGTAAAGATGAGCCGAGTCGTCCGAACCGTCTACGCCACCGGCTGGACCCTCGCCAACGCCGCCAAGCGCCCGGTGGTCGACAAGCCTTTGAAAGAGTAACCGTAGCGTCGGCGCCCCGCCGATGATTCCGGCAGCGAACGTACGTTCGCTAGGCATCGGCGAGGCGCCGACGCTACTGCTTAACCGAGATCGGCACGTTCGCCACCGCTGCGCCGCCGTGGTTGTCGTAGATGTACACGAAGATCCGATAGTGTCCGGCGGCGGGAACGACGACCGACGCGGTCGGGCCGGACGCCGTCACCGCATCCGGATAAACCGGAGGCACCGACTCGGCCGCGCCCCCGACCCCCCGGTCGGACGCCTCGCGCTGGAGCACCCAGCGATATTTCAGCTCGTCCCCTTCGGGATCGCTCGCCTTGACCGTCGCCCTGATCGTGGCGCCCACCGCAACCTCGGCGACGCCCTCGATGCCAAGGTTGTCGATCAAGGGCGCTCGGTTCGGCAGCGGCTTGCCCGACCAGAGCTCGGACATCGTATCGACCGCGCCAAGTCGCTCGCCGGTGGGCAATAGCATGCCAAACCAGGTCGAGGTCGCCTCCTGCTTGTGGCCCCACGTGAAGGCGAACGAGCCCAAGCAGAGATCCTTGGCCCCCAAAACTCCTCCCTCGTAACCGCGCCGGAAGAAATCGGCCTTAGCCGTGCTTGTAGGTTCGATCGGGGCGCCCCACGCCGTCTTTCCCACCTCCCACGGGCCCAGGGTCCCGAACTCGGTGATCACGTACGGCTTGGTTCCACCCGCCTTTCGATACCGCTCCGCGATGGAAGGGGCCCCGCCGTAGCTGTTGATTCCGACCACGTCGATATCGGGGCAGAGCTTGTGGATGCTCTCCACCCGCTTCCCTCCCACTTCGGCGACCACCGTCATGGTGGGATGGTTAGGATCGATCTGTTTGACCTCTCTCGCCATCTGCTCGACGGCGCCCCACATGTTGGGGTCGCCGCCGTCGGCGTACCCTTCCATCTCGTTGCCAAGCGCCCACATCAGCACCGCCGGATGGTTCCGGTACCGGCTGACGGCCAGCTTAGCCTTGGTGAGTTGGTCGGCGACCATCTTCGGGTCGTCGTATTTGAATCCGTGCTCCTTATGGCCCAGCCAGATCCCCACCACGACCTTGAGCCCTAGCCGCTTGGCCTCGTCGAGCTGATCGTCGATCTTGTCCGCGTCCCACGTTCGAAAAGCGTTCGCACCCAATTTCACAAGCGGCGCCTTCGGGCCATCGCCGCCCACCCCTTTGATGAAGAATGGCTTGCCGTCGACGGTCAGCGAGTAGCCGGCGGCGTCGTGCCGGAGGCGGACGACGGCGGGGACCTGAACCGGCAAGACAAGAATCGGGGCGAGAACTGCCATCGCGAGCATGGAGTTCACTATACGCCCCGCCCATCTGAACGTATCCTAAGGGAGTGGTACTCGGGCTCGTATTTTTACTCGCCTCCCGGCCGGGATCTCAGGGCGGCCAATATACGGCGGAGCTGAAACGATTGGCGGATGCGGATCAAGCCGACCGGCAGTTCGCTTCCAAGCCAACGGCCGCCCAACGGAAAACGATGGAGCGTAACGACGCGGTTCGCCTGCGCCGGGTCAGGCAGATCGTCGCCGGAGCCTCCGAGTTGAACGCGGACGAGTTCGACATGGCCGCTCTGCTGTTTCAGCATGCTCCGAAACCGGAGGACTTCGTCGTCGCCCACGAGCTGAGCGCCTGCGCAAACGCGCTCGGGAAGTTGAGCTCCATGCCGGCGATCTCCGAAGATCGATTTTTGGTGAACATCCACCGCAAACAGCGCTTTGGAAGCCAGTTTGAACGCGATGGTAAGACGCAGGCGCCTGTCGACGAGAAGCCGCCGACCGCCGTGACCGACGATTTTCGGCTGAACATGCTCTGCCCTCCGCTGGCCCTGTATCGGGAGAAGGGGCCGATGGCCTTTCAATCCGCCATGGATCCGATCTTCGCCCGCCTTGAAAAGCGGCGAGATCCCAAGCATCGCCTGGCCGGAGACCCGGTTGCGTCGGCCAAGTTGGCTTCGATGCCCCCTTCACCCGGCACTCGGGCGGCGGTATTGGGGTTCTATCAAAAAGCTCAGATCGTTACCGCCGCCGATTACGGCAACGCGGCAAAGCTGCTCCTCTCCTCTTCACGCTCGGAGGAGCTGCTCTTGGCTCACGAGTTCGCGACTCTCGCCATGAACGAGGGCTACCGCCCCGCCCGCCGGTTCTTCACCGACTCGTGGGACGCCTTCATGAAGTCGATCGGCCGCCACCCCCGCTACTCCGCCCACCACGAAAGCCGCGCCGTCCGCCGAGTCCTGTTCGACCCGTTCTTAGCCGACTAATTTTCCGGAGCCCCCTCTCCCTCCTTCGGATGTATGTGCCGAACGAGGGAGAGGGGGTTTGGGGGTGAGGGAGTCCGAATGGCGAACGGCTATGCCGTCTTCGGCGGTCTCCGCTTCATCGAATGCGGCCTGCCCGGTTGCTGCCCGTGCCGCTTTCGGATGTTCCCCTTCCCGATACGCCATCCAAGGTGCCGGCCGTTGTCGTGTCGCCTTACGGGTGGGCGCCGTGTCGTGTGATGACGCCGGACGTAGCGGTGGTCGATCCTCATCTGCGTCTGCGGGTGGTGGCGACGCCAACTGCTCGAGGGGCGCACTAAATGCGGCCTTCCTGGTTGAATCCCTTCGCGTTTTCGGATATTTCCCTGACCAATCCTCCAACCGAGATGACGTCCATCGTCGCGGCGAACGGGCGGCCTTCGATGGTCGGCGTTGTTCTGCCGATGCTGATCCGAATGACTCCGGTCGCGGGCGGTTTGCTCGTGCCGGGTTTGGTTCTTCTTGTCCTGCCCCGGCCCCTGAGCTGCCGCCAAACCGCTTACCGCGAGCGCGCAGGTGCACAAGGCGCCGATCAATAGTTTACGAATCATTAGTTTCTCCACGTGATTTCTTTGGCTCCTATCCCGGAGCCCCGCGTGTATGAAGTGCCGGAACGCCTTCCCGTTCCTTTCAAGTCTTTCAGGACGGACCCAGGCATGGCACGGGCTCGCCCAATACCAAACAGTTCTTTGCGTCCTTGGCGAGAAACCCCTTTTTCCGGAGTTCTCGCCAAGGACGCAAAGGTGATCGCAAAGAGCGCAAAGAAGACTCGAGCGGTGGAAACCGTTGGTATCTGGCCGCTTGCCCGAGTACAAAGCCTCTCTTCATCCCTATCTAAACCGCATTAGACCAGCGATACAGGCGATGCCTGCACCACATGGGCCCTGCAGCTACGCCGACAACCCGCCGGCGCGGGAGATGAGAAGAGCACGCTGCTCCTCGTTTTCGAACGATTCGTTTGGCACGAGTTGGGTGCCGTTTTGCAGGCGCAAGACGACGGCGTCGGCCGATTCGGAGACCTGCTGCACATCACTCCACGTGATCAAGAAATTGGACCAAGTTTTGCCGTTGATGACCACCACCAGCCGCAAGCCATCCTGTTCCATGAATTGGCGAGTCTCGAGGTGGTGGATACCGTTTCGAAAGAAAGGTAATTTTTGGCCCCACGAGAAGGAATACAGCCCCACCACAATGGCGATCGCACCTGAAAACCACTCATGGAGAACGATTGTTCGATAGAGCCCGATCGCAACGAAGAGCCCAAACACGCCTATCGAGAGCCAGTACGCTACGCGCAATTTGCCAAGATTCTCTTCAAACGCACGAATCTGTTCGTCCGTACTCAGAATCGGCCTCAGCGCAACCTGGTCAGTTTCCACGTCCGCTCAGCGTAGCATCCAGACTTGCTACAGAGTACATAGCCGTTCGATGCCCGGGACCCTATCGAAACCGTCGTCGAAACTCACGATCCGCGAGACTTCGTGACGAGCCATTACCGCAATGTGAATACCATCTCTCGCCGAAAGCCCTTGATAGCTGAGCACAAGAGACTTGGCGGCGCTTACCACTTCCAGATCGATGGGATAGACCTCGTCGACCAAGCTCGATAGAAGATCGAACGCCGGTTGAATCGCTTCTAGCCTCCTGATGGAAACATAGCGATGAAGGATCTCCTGAAAGACCTCCGCGTCCGTGACGAGTCGTTGGCGGCCAATCACCAATCGTTGGACGAGCGCGGCGGCCGTTGATTTATGGGGGTGATCCGCACCTACCAGGTACATCGGGACGTTCGCGTCAAGGAAGACCAAGCCGATAACCTGCCTCGATCTCCTCGTTCATCTGCGAAATGTCTGCGGAAGGGAAATCGTGTTGCAGCGCCTTATTCAGCGCCCTGAGCTTTGCATCGGCGGGTCCGGCATCGAGTGCGGCACAAGACCGACGAAGCTCACGGCGAACGAACTCCCCCACCGCAAGGTGTTCGCTCTGCGCCGCCTTCTGCAGCCGCGCATACTCCCCCTCCTCCATTAATACTTGCAGTCTCTTACTCACCCTATGAGTATATCCTACTCACAGAATGAGAGAAGGGCTCGAGAAACTGTTGGCTTCGTCAAAACTGATCGGTCATAAACATCTGTGGCACATCCGGCACCTGGTAACCCATCAGAGTTAGCTCCGGAACCGGGTCGACTAAGGGGATGGCGAAGTGGGCCGCCATCGAGGCGAGGCCGAACCATTCGGTGTCTTCCGGCAGGGGAAGGGCGTCGTGGTGGGGGGTGAAGATGCACTCTCGGAGGTTGCCGGGCTCGTGGCAGAGGTAGCCGCCGTCGAACTCGGTAGTGACCCGGAAATTCCAGCGCCAGTATTCCCATCGCTTGACGTCGCGCCGGAGCCGGTTTGGGTCGAGGGCCGCCCAGGCGTCGTAGATCAGCTCGGCCTCCTCCGGCTCCACGATCGGATCGTCATGCTCGGGAGACGTCTTTATGCGCGATCGTATGACCTGGTCGATCGGCTCGAAACCGTTCCGCTCGTAGACGCTCGGCTCGCGCGCGAACAACAGCGCCGCGGACTCTCCCCGTTCCCGGCCCTCTCGAAGCACGTGTTGCAGGAGCTTGGACGCATACCCCTCCCGCTGACGCGCCTGACGCGTAGCCACCCCCGCGATTCCAAAGGCCCGCCCCCACCCAAAGCGGAGCGGAGTGGTGGTGAGAATCGAGACCATCTCGGCTCCATCGAAAAGAGCCCACTTCCGGTGAAGGTCGAACAGAGGCTCGGAGAAGAAGACGTCGTAAGCGCGCTGGTAGTCGAGGCCGAAAACGTCGCACAGCAGCTCCAGGAAAGGCTCCGCTTCGTGATTGCGGATCGTCCGGACCTCGATCAACGCTCACCCGTCTTGGCCATGGGCCGGATATTAACCCGGACACGCACCGAAGACGGGGAAATCGAACGGATGCCGGGAGGGCGCTGGATCGGGATCGTCAGCTCGTAGTCCGCTTTCTTTCCCGTAACGTCGATCGGATCGGTTACCAGTCGCCGGGCTCTCGAAAGCGCCGAGACCCCTCCGGTCACCGACACGTTCTGAGGAGTGACCACGTTGCCGGCAATTCCGAATCCCTTCGCCGGGGTACCGATAATGCTCGCGGTGACCGCGAACGGCATTTGGACCGCCGACGAAGTAAACACCGGCTGAATGTCGGTGGACGGAGGATCGACCCGCACGTGATCGAGATGCCCCTTGCCATAGACAAGGATGTCCGAGACGTACGGCGAGGTCTGCATGGGATCGAGGTTGCCCAGGGGCAGAGTTGCCTGCGCCCCCTCCACCCTCGCGATCTCCGACTTCGGGCCGAAGATGCGGACCGTCTTTTGCACCGGAAGCACCGGAGTTTCGATCTCCCCCGCCCCCTCGGGCAGCTTCCCAACCGGTTTGACCTCTACCGGTACGGTGCGCGAAACAACCGGTTCGATCGTCACCGGGATCCGCGGGATCTGCTGAACCGCCACGTCGCGAAGCTTGGGGGGCCACAGGCTCACGGGGGCCATGTACTTCCCGTCCTTATCCGGCGACGCCGACGTGAGATTGACGGTTCCTTCGAGCTGATCGGAAAGTAGCTCGAGCTCGTTCAGCCGATCTGCCGAAGCGACCACGCGAACCTGAAGCGGAATGGAGAGATCGCTGGTCAGAACGTACTTGCTCTCATCGAGCCCCTTCTTGACCAGGTGCCGAACGGTGACCGTGGCCTGCTTCGTTTCCGTCGTCTGAGTGTAAACCACGGCCCAGAGGAACAACGAGATCATGAGCGACATGATCAGGATCGGTACGTTAACCCTCGCTCCACCGGCGGACGAGGAAGGGCCGGTCACGGCTTGACCTCGACGCCATTGCGGCGCAACCGGCGATGGCGGTGGCGCGGCTCGCGATCTTTCTTGGGAGGCGGTTCGTCCTCCATGTTGCGCAGCTCGCGATTCAACACCGCGCGAAGCTCCGCTGCCGACCCTAGTCTCTGCAAGCGCCCCTCGGAGGCAACGGAGATCGTGCCGCGCTCCTCGCTTACGACCACCACAAGGCAGTCGTAGCTCTCGGTCACTCCGACCGCGGCCCGGTGTCGCATATGAACGCTCTGATCCAAGCGCGCGCTGTCGCTGAGGGGCAATCGGCAGGCGGCGGCGAGAATCATGTCGCCGCGAATAATCACCGCTCCGTCGTGTAACGGGTTCCCTTCGTAAAATATCGACCCGAGTAACGGTGCGGAAACCATCGCCTGCAGCATCACGCCGTTCGCGGCGATGTCGTTGAGGGGCGACTCTTTCTCCAACACGATCAAAGTGCCGATATGGCCGGCCGCGAGCTCCGCGACGGCGGCGACCAGCTCCTCTACGGTGCGGGCTTCCGCCAACTCATCCTGGTTCGGGATGACGCGAGGAAGCAATGTTGCCGGCCGGCCAAACCCCTCCAGTGCAAGCCGCAGCTCGGGCAAAAAGAGGATCGCCAAAATGGCGGGGCCCACGTAGGTGGCCTTTTCCAGCACGTAGTGCAGGGTGCTCATTCCGGTTCGTCCGGCGATGTAGAGCACAAGCAAAAAGCCGAGGATCCCGAGAACGATTCTCCATGCCCGCGTACCTCGCACCAGCATCAACAGCCGGTATAGGAGGAAGGTCACCAACAGGATGTCGACGACGTGAATCATCAGTTCACGCGTCGTCAGCTCCCGAAGGGAAAGGAATGGCCGGAGAAGATCTTCCAAGGGATGTTGCCAGGTTCGATTATGGCCGCGTGGCCCACACGTTGCTAGGTCGTAAGGAGGAGGTCGTTGAATCGCTTAAGTCTTAGGCGTTTGGCTGGCGAGTTTGGTTACCGTTCGTCGGTTCATAATGTTGGGACTACGTCCGCCAGGGTTGCCGGACGGGGAAAGGATGCTGTATGGACGAAGCAACGCCCCGGCCACTTGAAAAGATCCGACAAGATATCGACGCGATCGACACGCAACTCGTGTCGCTTTTGAGTCGAAGAGTCGAGCTCGCCCAGGAAGTGGGGCGGGTGAAGGGGCGCGACAACCGGCCGTACTTTACGCCGGAGCGCGAGCGGCAGATCTTCGACAAGCTGGAGCAGACGAACCCGGGTCCGATGCGGGCCAAGCAGCTGCAAGCGATCTTCCGCGAGATCATCTCCGCGGCACGCGCGGCGGAGAAACCGCTGGTGGCGGCGTTCTGGGGCCCTGCCGGCACCTACACCCACTTGGCGGCGATCCAAACCTTCGGAACGAGCACCGAATTCGTAGCCCAAGACGGGATCGCCGACGTTTTTCAGGCGATCGAGCAGGGGAAAGTCGATTACGGTGTGGTTCCCGTGGAGAACGCGCTGGCGGGAGTGGTGCCGGAGACCCTCGACATGTTTCCGCAAACCAACGTCAAGATCTGTGCCGAGGTCTATATCCCGATCCACCACCACCTAGCCTCTACGGCCGGGTCACTGGATGAGGTGCAACGAATTTACGCTTTCGGCCAACCGGTAAACCAATGCAAGGGGTGGATCCGCTCTAACCTTCCGAATGCGGAGATCATAGACACCGCCCCGACCGCCCGCGCAGCGCAGAAAGCGCTGGAAGACCCTCAGGGCGCCGCCATCTGCAACTCGCTCGCCGCCCAACTTGTGGGCATCCCGCTGCTGGTGGAGCACATCTCGGATAACCCGGCGAACCGAACCCGTTTCCTGGTTCTCGGCTACAACGAACCCGCCAAGACGGGGCGCGACAAGTCGAGCGTCATGTTCAACCTCAAGAACAAGCCGGGCGAGCTCGTAAAGGCGCTCAGCGCGTTCGAGCGGCACGGCGTGAACCTAATGATGATCGAGAGCCGCCCCGCCCAGCGCGCCACGTTCGAATACATCTTCTACTGCGACTGCGCCGGCCACCGCACCGACGCCAACCTCCAAGCCGCCCTCGAAGAGCTCCGAGAGAACGCCCTAGAAACGGTAATCCTCGGCAGCTACCCCTACCGCGACCCGCTGGACGTATAAAAAGGGCCATCCTGGCCCTCGAGCCCACCAATCCATTGGCCGTCGTAAGGACGAACCAGGCGGTGGAAAAGCTTCCCTCTTTGATCTTTAGCCTCCGGAGCCCCCTCTCCCTCCTTCGGATGTATGTGCCGAACGAGGGAGAGGGGGTTGGGGGTGAGGGAGTCCGGACCCTGAGTTTTGACGTTTGATGACTGACGCTTTGAAGGACCGCCGGTCTCCAGACCGGCCCTCCCCATCCCCACTCAGATAACCCCGCCACCGACGTGACAAAGACTCAATCGAGCATGTCTCGTGAAAATTTATTTGTTGGTAGGTTCTGCGACCACCTGCCGGGGTCGGGGAGGACTGGGTCCCTTTTCCCCGGGTCTTCGACCCGTGGCTAAGTTCTTTAATCCCTCCGGGATCGGGAGCGCCTCTGCCCAGGGCCACCACTCTCCTCCTAAGCGATCCTCCTATCGAGACCCAAGCGACACCGCCTGACGATCATCATCACTATAGGGACCAGACGCAGTGATGATCGCCGCCATCTGCTCTCCCAGTCTTGATGCTCACGCCTTGGCACTCGAAAAAGGGCAAAACCGGAAGCCGGTGGGTGCATCATGAAGCTACGCCTTGGCGTGGGAACCGATGATGACTTTCCGACCGATCTATATGCTCCTGGGGTCGGTGGGGCTCATGGGTTTTTCACTGATGGGGCAGGTAGGCAAAGCGCCCAAGCCAATCGACGGAGCGAAGATTTTCGAGCAGCAGTGCGCCCCGTGTCATGGCGATAAAGGGCAGGGAGGTAAGGGGTTTTCTAAGCCGCTGGTCGGAAACCGGTCCTTGGCCGAACTTACGAAGTTCATTTCCCAATCGATGCCCCCGGGGCCTAAGAAATGCCCTGCGCCGGACGCGGCGAAGGTGGCCGCGTATATCTACAAGACGTTCTACTCGCCGCTCGCCCAAGAGCGGAATCGGCCGGCGAGGGTGACGCTCTCACGCCTCACCGTTCGCCAATTCCGGAACGCCGTCGCCGACTTGGTCGGCGGCTCGCGCCCCGTCGTGCCGGCCGAAGCCGGACGGGGATTGCGCGGCGAATACTTCAAAGCGCGCGATCTTCAGGCAAAGGACCGGGTGATCGATCGAGTGGACCCGGAAGTGAAATTCGACTTCGGAACCGACGGGCCGGAACCCGGCAAGTTCGATCCCCGCTACTTCTCCACCGTCTGGCAAGGCAGCGTCCTCGCGCCGGACACAGGCGAGTACGAGTTTGTCGTCCGATCAGATCAGGCGGTACGGCTGTGGGTGAACGGATACAAGGAGCCGCTCATCGACGCTTTCGTCAGATCGAAAACCGACGTGGAGTTCAAAGCCTCGATCACGCTCCTCGGAGGCCGGGCGTATCCGATCCGGCTGGAGTTTTCGAAGGCGACACAAGGGGTCGATGAACCCGAGAAGCAGAAGGCGAAGCCGGTGCAAAGAGCCTCGGTCTCGCTCCTGTGGACGCGTCCCAAGCACGCCACCGAGACGATTCCGTCGCGATGCCTCTTTCCCGAGTTGTCGCCGGAGACATACGTCGTCACGACCCCGTTTCCCGCCGATGATCGTAGCATCGGCTACGAACGCGGAAATTCGGTCTCGAAAGAGTGGGACGACGCCACTACGGCAGCCGCGTTAGAGACTGCAGCTTACGTGGCAAGTCATCTCACCAACCTATCCGGAATCCAAGAAACCGATCCCAAGCGCAAGGAGCGGCTCATCGGCTTCTGCCACGACTTCGTCGAACGCGCCTTCCGCCGCCCGTTGTCCCCGGAAATCGAAGCCACCTACATCACGAAACAGTTCGCGGCCACCCCCGACCTCGAGATGGCGGTGAAGCGAGTCGTTCTTCTCGCGCTGCAATCCCCCCGGTTTCTGTACCGAGAGATCGGTGCCGGAAAGACGGATAGCTATCTCACCGCCTCCCAACTCGCATTCGAGCTATGGGACACCCTGCCGGACCCTGAGCTGCGCCGTGCCGCCGAACATAACGAGCTAACCACGCCGGAGCAACTCGAAAAGCAAACGGAACGGATGGCGAACGACCCACGCGCCTGGACCAAACTCCGCGACTTCCTGATGCTCTGGCTGAAGGTCGACGAAGTTCCGGACATCGTTAAGAGCGCGAAGCGATTCCCCGGATTCGACGCCACCACCGCCTCCGATCTCCGTACGTCTCTGGAACTGTTCCTAGAAAACAAGGCGAGGAGCAAGGAGTCCGACTACCGGGAGCTCATGCTGAGCCGCACCGAGTTCCTGAACGGCTCGCTTGCCAAATGGTACGGGGCGAACTTACCGCCGGACGCCCCGTTTCAACCGGTGGAAGTCGATCAGCGCTCAGGCGTCATCACCCAGCCGTATTTGTTGGCGAGGTTCGCCTACCTCGACAACAGCTCCCCCATTCACCGCGGTGTTCTGATCGTTCGAAACCTGCTCGGCCGAACGTTGAATCCGCCTCCGTCCGCGTTCGCGCCGCTCGCTCCCAGCCTTCACCCCGACCTCACCACGAGGCAACGCGTCGCGCTGCAAACCAAGCCAGCGATGTGCAACACCTGCCACGGGATCATCAACCCGCTCGGATTTACGCTCGAGAAATTCGATGCGATCGGTCGCTTGCGCGACGCCGAGAATGGGAAGCCGATCGACGCCACCGGCAGCTATCTGTCGCGTAGCGGAACCGTCGTCAAGTTCTCCGGAGCGGACGAGCTCGCCAAATATTTGGCGACGAGCGATGAAGCCCACTCGGCGTTCGTCGAAAAACTGTTCGTCCACCTCGTCAAACAGCCGCCGCTGGCTTACGGACCGAAGACTCTTCCAAAGCTTCAATCGGAATTCGCAGAGAACCAATATAGTATTCGTAAGCTGATGGTGCGGATCGCGGTGGCGACGGCGCTGGATGGCGGGAGAAACAGATGATCAACCGACGCGACTTTCTGCGGCATTTCGGGCTCGGCGCGGCGGTCTTCCCGTTCATCTCCAATCTTCCCGGTCTGATTCCCGAGAATAAGGGGAAGCGCAAGCAACGATTGGTCGTCTTGTTCAGCCCGGACGGGATCGTGCCCACCACGTTCTGGCCGGATGCCGAAGGGGCCAATTTCGATTTCAAACAATCGCTTTCGCCTCTGAAAGGATTCAAGGATCGCACCTTGGTGTTGCGCGGCGTTTCCGACCGGGTTCGCGGAGATGGCGACAACCACATGCGCGGCATCGGTTGCCTGCTGACCGGCTCGGAGCTCTTTCCGGGGAACGTACAGGGCGGCTCCGACACCCCCGCCGGTTGGGCGAGCGGGATCTCAATCGACCAGGAGATCAAGAATTATCTGCAGAAGTCGACCGAGACACGCACCCGGTTCGGCTCCCTAGAGTTCGGCGTCATGGTTCCCGACCACGCCGACACCTGGACCCGGATGTGTTACGCCGGCCCGAACAAGCCGATCGCCCCGATCGACGATCCGTACCAAATGTTCGGGAAGCTATACGGGCAGCTCAAAGATCAGGAGACGTTGAAGAGCGTGCTCGACGACCTGCGAGAAGATCTCGCCAAAGTCCGCTCGCAGATCGGAGTTGCCGACCGCCAACTACTGGACGAGCACACGACCCTCGTCCGAGAAATGGAGAAGGAGATCCTCGCCGCTCGAACCAACGACGTCGGGCACGCGGTTCCGGTGATCGAGCCCGGCGTCCGGCGGCTGAACGACAACATCCCCAAAATCAGCAAGCTTCAGATCGACCTGATGGTGTCGAGCTTCGTCGCCGACTCGACCCGAGTGGCGACGCTTCAGTACACGAATTCCGTGGGCCAAGCGAGGATGACGTGGCTCGGAATCCAAGAAGGGCAGCACGACCTCTCGCATGAGCCCGACAGCAACAAAGACGCCCAAGAAAAGCTGACCAAGATCAACGAATGGTACTGCTCGCAGCTCGCGTACCTCGCGCAACGGCTCGCCGAGACCAAGGAACCGGACGGCACGGGGACGATGCTCGACAACACGCTCATCGTGTGGACCAACGAGCTTGGCCAGGGAAATTCGCACACGCTTGAGAACATCCCGTTCGTGCTGGTCGGCGGTGGACTCGGTTTCCAGATGGGCCGCTCGCTCAAGTACAACCACCTCCCGCATAACCGCCTACTGATGTCGCTCGCCCACGGCTTCGGCCACCACATCGACCGCTTCGGCAACCCCGATTTCTGCGCGGCCGGGGTATTGCCAAACCTAACGTAGAATCGCCATCGGCGCATGAACGGCAAAAACGCGAATCCCGAAGCACCGGATTCGAGAGAGCGACCCGAGAAGCTCACCCGCCGACGGACGTCGGGGGCTACCCTTTCCAGTTTGGGTCGGCGGTGACGCCGTATTTTAGGGCAACCGTTTCCATGGCTTGGAAGGTTTTGTAAACTCGATCGTTTGCGGCGGCGATCTCATCCTCGTGCTGCTTTCTTTCGGCAAGAAGGTCGCGGGTCCGGTCAAGAGGGTTCAACATGACGCCGACTATCTTCCCCTTGTCGCGCGCCTCTTCTTGGAAGGCGACAAACTTGGCGTGGGCGTTGCCAACGTCTTCCCATGCGTGCACGCAATCCAAGGTCGCCGCGCGGAAGTCGTCGGGACATTTCGACGTATCGACGTCGTGAAGGTAGCGGGCAAGGGTCGCCACAATCGGAAGGTCACCCACGGTACTGTGCAAATCATCCGTACTACCGCGGATGCTGTGATTGAACTGGTCCATCACAGGCTGGATCGCAACTTTGGCTGCCTGACGAGCGGCCGCCTCTTCATCGATCTTCACCGCCTCAGGCATCTTCACCTCCGCAGGCGGAGCCGGATCGGCCTTGCGAACGACTGGCTCGGGGACTTCCTTCGAACCGCATCCGACCAGCAGGCAAAGGGATGCAACTGAAACGATGAGTATCGAAGCGCGGCGTACGAGCATTGGAGACTATGTTAGCAGGACTCAACAAGCCGACACGTCTCGATCACTGGCCTCTACGTTCCAGGCACCCAACGGCCGGTAAAAGGTGTGGGTAACGGCAAGTCCGGGAGGCGGTCGCAGAACTACCGTCAGTCACGAACTTAACGGTCACATGTTCGAATCATCCTCCCACCGTCGGCTGCCCGCTGGTTTGCGGCACGAACGAGATGGAGGCAAGAAGGCATGTCGACACATTTATCCGTCATGTCCATTCGGACATCGGCACCATCCGCGAGTTATTCAGGCCCCTAGAACGTAGAATTAGGTGTGAACGAATTCGCATCGATCCCGGAAGCGCTCGAAGAATTGAAGGCAGGGCGGCTGATCGTCGTGGTCGATGACCCGGACCGGGAGAATGAGGGCGATCTGGTGTGCGCGGGGGAAACCTGCACGCCGGAGCTGATGAACTTTATGATCCTGCACGGTCGAGGCGTGCCGTTCATTCCCACCACCGCCGAGCGGCTGGCCGAGCTTCAAATTCCGATGATGACGAAGCAAAATACCGCCCGCCACGGCACCGCAATGGCGGAAACCGTGGACGCCCTGCACGGAGCGACGACCGGAGTATCCGCGTTCGACCGGGCGCGGACGGTCGAGGTCTTCGTCGATGAGAACGCCTCGCCGGACGACCTCGCCCGCCCCGGGCACATCATTCCGCTCCGCGCCGAGAAAGGTGGCGTCCTGAAACGAGCCGGGCATACCGAGGCGATCGTGGACCTTTGCGTCCTCGCCGGGTTCAAGCCGGTCGGAGTCGGCTGCGAGATCCTCAACGAAGACGGCACCATGATGCGGCTGGACAACTTGGTTCCGTTCGCAGAGAAGCATGGACTGAAGATCGTCACGATCGCGGATCTGATCGCCTATCGTCGCAAGCACGAGCGGCTGGTCACTCGGGTAGCCGGGCCTATCGACTTTCCCACCAAGTTTGGGCACTTCACCCTCTATGCCTACGAAACAAGCGTGGAGCCGAATCCTTACGTGGCGATCGTCAAGGGGGACGTCTGCACCGAGGAGCCGGTCCTGGTCCGCATCCATTCGAGCTGCCTCACCGGCGACCTGATGGGCTCGCTACGGTGCGACTGCGGCGACCAATTGGAGCTGGCGCTCCGCAAAATCGAGGAGGCCGGCCAGGGCGTCGTGCTTTACATCGCCCAGGAAGGCCGTGGCATCGGCCTGATCAATAAGCTGCGAGCCTATGAATTGCAGGATCAAGGCCTCGATACGGTGGAGGCAAACGTAGCGCTTGGCTTTAAGGCTGATCTTCGGGACTACGGCCTGGGCGCGCAAGTCTTGGCCGACCTCGGTCTACGTAAGCTGCGACTGATGACGAACAACCCGAAGAAGGTAAGCGGCCTCCAAGGCTACGGCCTCGAGATCGTGGAGCACGTCCCGCTTCTGGCCGAGCCTGCCGAGGAGCGAGAGAAGTATTTGGCTACCAAGAAGTCGAAAATGGGCCACATGTTGCCTTGAAAGTTAGCGGTTGGCAGTTAGCGGTTAGCGGTGGGGAGCATTGCTAGTCGCGATCGGGGACGTCCATGGGCAGGTGTGGAAGCTGCGGGATCTATTGCAGCAGATCCATGAGTTGCCGCTGGCGGAAGATGACCGGATCGTCTTCGTCGGCGACTATGTGGATAGGGGCCCGGAGGTGGCGCTCACGTTGGACCTGCTCATCCAGCTTCGCGACCAGCGGCCGAACACCATATTCCTGCGCGGGAACCACGACCAGTCGATGATGGACGTTCGCGACCTGCTCGACCCCGGCCGGGAGACGGAGCTGAGATTCGACGATGTCTCCTGGTGGTTTCAATACGGCGGAAGGCAAACGATGGCGTCCTACGGAGGAGAAAACGACTGGTACCGGCAAGTGCCGCCGACCCATTGGCAGTTTCTAGAAACGACGGGCATGGAGCACCGCGAGTCCGGCTACATCTTCGTCCATGCGGGGCTCCTTCCCAAGGGGATGCGGTGGTTCGACGCGGCCGATCCGAGGCTCTGGATCCGCGAAGCGTTCCTTGAATCGGACGACGACTTCGGCGGAACCGTGGTGTTCGGCCACACGCCGACACGCGATGGAGAGCCGCTCGTCCAACCTAACAAGATCGGGATCGACACCGGCGCCGCGTATGGCGGTCCGCTCACGGCGGCATTACTCGAACCGGACCATATCGTCCGATTCTTGCGAGCCGATTGAGATTAGTTACTCAACCGGCCAAGGGTGAGGTGACGGGCGGCCGGGTAATACACCGGGCTACCGTTCGCGAGGCTCCAGGTGTAGGCGAGGATCGCGCCGTTCTTGGTGAACACCTGCATCAAGCCGCGACCGACCCCGCCGGTAGCGAATGTCGTGTTGGGGCCGAGATTAAAGACGCGGGTGTCTTGAGAGTGGTTGCTCTTGCTGCAATCGATCACCTCGATCTGCCAAGTCGTCACTCCGGCACCGTCGGTACCCATCGCTTGGGCTCCGCGAACCAGCATCACATGGCCCGTGTTGTCCGAGCCGTCGAAGTACTTCGCCACCAGTAGATCGCCCGGAAGGATGTTCGAAAAATTGGAGACCTTCTGAAAACCGTAGAGGTTTCCCTCGATCGCGTCGTGATACATCGCCGCGGTCGGACTGGCACTGGAAAATCCAGCCCCCTTGGCCGTCCAGCCGGGATAGCTGTTCTGAAGCAGCAAGGTCATGAAGTTGTTGCACTGCGCGTACGCTCGAGCGGTGGGACCCCAAAAAACGTAGGCGTCGGCCCAAGCGGCTCCGTATCGGTTGAGGGGAGTGCCGGTGGCGTCGGTAAAGATGCCGTTGTCTCCCTGGGTGCGGAGCGTCGTCACCAGTTGGTCAGCGGCCGCCAGGTGGGTCGGGGTGGAAGCCGCCGCGAACGCCTGCATCGCCCCAAGGATCAGAGCCGCCACAATCTTCATCGAATTCTTCTTTGCCATTTCGTTCCTTTTCAACCTCGGGGATTGTGGTGGCCGGTCTTGCCGCCTCGCCGGCCAACTGGTACCTCCGGCCCAGCAGTTGGGCGGATAGGCCCAGCCCGTGGTGCGGCGTACACTGTCTGCCATGAGTGGAAAGCTAGATAAGCCGAAGCCACTCGACTACTTGGTCATGATCGGCGGCCCGATCTTGTTCATGGCCATCGCTTGGTGGGGCCTCCATACGCTCGCCGGCGGCGGAACGTCGGAGACGCCGTTTGAGAGGTTGAGGAACGGCGCGATCCATCCCGGCATGACTCAAGAGGAGGTGGTCCGAGCAGTGGGACCGCCGAAAGCGGAGGTCCAGCGCGAAACCGGCGGCGCATCTTACCGATATATGCGAAGCACCTGGGACACCCAACGAGCGACGTTCCTAGAAGAAGACGCCTACGTGGACTTCGACCGCGACGGCCGAGTCAGCGGTATAAACTTCGAAGCCAAAACCCCCGACCCGCCGAAGTGAGGAGATTGCCGTTAGGGCCGGGATTCATGTTGACTGTGGCGTGTGGCTTGTGAACTGATGGTACGAATGCGACCTACGGGACACCTGAGACCCATGCGACTCAGATGTCCCATCCGTCCCATCGTCTAGGGTAAAGCCTCACGCTAACACCGTAACACCGCAATGACCTACCTTGCTCTCGGCGATTCTATTAGTATCGATGACTACACCGGTTCAAAAGGGGGTGGGGCGGCGAGCCAGTTGGCTCGGCGGCTGCAAGCCGATTCGTTTATCGACCTCACCAGGGACGGAGCCGTGAGCGCCGGTGTGCTGCACGAGCTTCGAGTGGCGGCTACCGGATCGCATCTCCCCAAGGTTGACGCGGTTACGCTCACAATCGGCGGCAACGATCTCCTCTCCGGATACTTCTTTCGAGAAATCGGCGAACGAAGATCGGAAGTTGTCGGGATCGGGCCGTTGCGTGAGAACCTAGTCGCGATCGCGGAGCTTCTGAGGCAGTTAAATTGTCCGGTCGTGTTGAACACCATCTACGATCCGACCGATGGCGACGACGCGCGAGCCGTCGACATCGGGCTCCCGATGGAGGCGCGGCAAGCCTTGGTTGCCGCGAACAACTTGATCTGTGAGACGGCCGAGCGGTACGGGTTCTTGCTGTGCGACCTGGAAGAGCTCTTTCACGGACACGGGTTTTGGTCGCAAACACCTTGGATCGTCATGCACATCGAGCCCAACCTCCTCGGCGCCGCGCAGATCGCGCGAGCCTGGCACCAACTCCTGACCGCCTAACGCAGTCGGTATGCGTATTTAGATGAGCCTCAAACGTACATGAGGCATAAGGCCAGACCTCGGAGAGGTCCCCAGAAATTAGCCCCGGGTCAGCAGACCCGGGGAAAGGACGGCCATCCTCCCCGACCCCGGCAGGCGGTCGCAGAATTAAAATGCACTGTAGAAGTGGGTATGAGGCACCCGGTGAGCCGGCGCGGCCGCAGGATCGATCGTCCGCGCGAACTCGACGACATCCGGAAGCAGATCGAGAAAGTCGGCTCGTAAGCCGTCGAGGTGAGGAAGCGCGACCTGAACCCCCTCCGCCACCGGCCCCGGACGGCGCAGCCGGGTCGAGAGGTATCGAAGAATCCGGGAGATGTGTTCCAAGTCGTGGAACCGCTCCAACCATCGGTCGCCGATCATCCGGGGAAGGCGAGTTTGCAGCGGTTCCGGCAAGACGTCTAGCCGCGTAAGCAGCGCCGAGTACGACTCGGAGGCGAACGCCTCCAACGGCCGCATCGCGACGACGTCCCAAGACGTCGCCAGCAGATAGTCGTTAAAGACGTCGACCACGATCGGGCCGTAACGGCCGATCCTCAAGCGCGCGCACGCCCGTACCGTCGCCGGATGATCGTCGACGAACGCGTCGATCTGGCGGTGCATCTGAACGGCGGCACGGATCGCCGGAGTGAAACGCTCACCTACCGTACCTTTCACCCAGTCCGCCGCCAAGTTTCCCGCCATCGAATCCGCGTCGGCGGACGCCAGAAAAAGGTGGGCGAGGTGATTCATGAGATATCTGGGCGCGCGGTGGCGTCACACTAAAGCGGGTGAAGATACTCCCATTCGCACTATGAGGAATCGGTTCGTAACCTCGCTGCCCCTTCTGTCGCTCGCGTTCGTCGCCGTGTCTTGCCGCCAGGAGCCGCCGAAGCCGGTCGTACTGACGCCCCCACCCGCAACGAGCGGGGTCGCGGAAGTACAACGCCCGCCGTTCACCGAGATTTCGATGCGTTCCCAGGGGCAGCGGGTTCCCGTGATCATGTATCACGACATTATCGACCGGCGCGATCGGAACGCGGTCTGGTTCGACACCACGCTAGAAGAGTTCCAGGACCAGATGAAGCAGCTCCAGGAATGGGGCGCCGTCCCGATCTCGCTGGATCAGCTCTACGACCATCTCACGAAAGGGACCCCCGTTCCCGAAACGGCGATTGTCCTCACCTTCGACGATAACTACCAAGGGTTTTATGATCGGGCGCTGCCGATTCTTCGGCAGAACAAGTACCCCGCCGCCGTTTTCGTCCACACCGGGTTTGTCGGAAACAAAGAGGGGCTGCATCCGAAAATGGACTGGACGGAGTTGCAAGAGCTGGTTAAAGATCCGTTGATCACCATCGGCAACCACACGATCACCCATCCAACGGACCTCACCAAGCTAGATCCCGAGGCGCAACGGAAGGAGATCTTCGAAGCAAAGGCCGACCTCGAGCAGCACCTCGGAAAGAAGATCGACTACTTCGCCTATCCGGAGGGGAACAACGACCTGATCACTCAGGGGCTCGTGCGGGAGGCCGGGCATAAGATGGCGTTCACCGTCCATAACGGCCCCGCCGAAGAATCCCCGAACATCGTCGCCGTCGACCGCTACATCCAGACGAAGCTGAAAAACGCCTGGGACGACCGGGAGACCGACCTCAAAGGGGGCGTCCTGGGCGTCTTGCGATCGCCGATCAAAGACGCGCCCGTCAAATACCAGGAGGTCGAGCAGGAAGGGGTCAAGCTCGGGCTGATCACCGGTGGGGTGCCCACGAGCCTAATGTCCCCAACCCGCGAAGGGGTCCTCGATTTCATCAAGCGCACTCCCGGTTCGGTTGCCGGAATCAACGGCGGCTTCTTCGCGATGGCCGCGGTCGCGGCGACGGATAACAAGATGGTCGGCCCGTGCAAGACTGCCGATATGCCCGAGGTTGCCCCTGATCTGGAGCAGTTCCGCTGGGAGAAGCTTCGCAACCGGCCGCTCGTCGCCTGGAGTCAAAAGGAATTCGCGATTGTCCCTTTCGTGCCGGAATCGATGCACGATGCCTCCGTCTTCGCCGACTTTATGCCGGACATGACCGACACCTTCTTGGCCGGCGTCTGGCTGGTCCACGGCGGCGTCGCCCGCGAGCGGGACGACATGGATACGTTCTCCTCCAAAGACATTCAGGACGCCCGAAAGCGGGCGTTCCTCGGCGTCATGGCGGACGGCTCGTTCGTCATCGGAGCATCGCTGGAGTCGGTTTCGTCCGCGAACCTCGCCAAGGCGATCGCCGCCGCCGGCGTTTCGGAAGCGGTGCTTCTCGACTCTGGGTTCTCGACGTCCTTGGTCTACGGCCAGTCGATCAAAGCGTTCGGCCATAGCACCCCGACGAATCCTTCCCGCCCGATCCCCCACGCCGTCCTAATCAAAGGCGTCCTCGATCCCGCCACCGCCCCCCTAGGCGCTCCCGATCCGGCGGCTCCGGTCTCCACCGACGAGCGGCCGCACCGCCGCCGTCGCCACCGCCGAAAGTAGAGGGAGGAACTCTCAGGACGGTCGGCTTTTTCGCTTCAGTCTCGTTACCTCGTGTGAGTGTCTTTGGGCGGAAATCGTTCGCCTCAAGGTCGAAGGGTCACAAACTTCGAACAGTTCGTTTCGCCAGTCCACGGTGGGTATCGGGTCGTCAACTTTTATGCCGTGAAAGTAGCGGTGACCTCGCCAGATGACGCCAAATGATCGAGCGGAACCTATCCGATAGATGCCGACCAACTGGGGCGGCCCCTCGCTGTAGGGGTCTCGCTTTTGATGAAGTAAAGCGTCGCAGAGAGCGGAGTAAATTGCCCGGGTAGTGTTTGCAGCAGAAGTTTCGCGCCACTTGGCCAATGCCTTCACAATGAAAGTGCTTCCGCTACCGTCAATGAATATGATCTCGGAAGTAGAAGGCAGAGGTAGCTCAATCCAAGTCGCACCCCCAGGAACGCATATCATCTGGAAAACTCGAAAACGTTTGTCCGCTTCCCGAGTGGCCATCACGATTCGTATCTCGTCCTCGCCAAATGTTGGAGCGGAAACCATCGCATTTGCCGCGAATTTGCAGGCCGCCTCGACCCGGGCTTCTGTTGTCAAACCTTGCGCATCTATGGCTTCGAGATAGCTTTGGACCCGCGGAATGATCTGCGCCGCGAAGAATCCATGGCCGACGCACCCGAAGATCCACGTCGTCTGTGGTGATGCATAGGCTTTCTGTCCGCAATCCCACTTTGTTCTCGGCGCTTTTCCGTCCGTGCTCTTGACAAGCGACACTCGACTATCTGTGGCAATGTAAATGGACGCAGTTCCTCTACTGTCGACTCCGGCCCAGCAAACAAGCGAACTCATTTCGCTGCTATACTATCAGTAAGTTGCGGTGGGAACTGCCGATCGCAACTCCGCCCGTAAGGTCGAGGTGACCCGCCCTATCGACGAAAGTTGATAGGGCGGGGCGGTTTGTGGTTCGGCTCAGGCTGGCGACTCTCCTATAACTGCAACCCAGACGGCATCCGCGGTGTAATCTACTCCCACGTGAGCGTCGTTGCCCGCATTCAGAATCTCGTCGTCCAGTACGGACGATTTACCGCGCTCAATGGGCTGACGTGTGATATCCCCGAGGGTGCCACCGGACTGCTGGGGCCTAACGGCGCCGGCAAGACCACCCTGCTCAAAACCCTCCTCGGCTTCGTGAAGCCGGCGAGCGGTACCGGCGAAGTGCTCGGAATCGATATCCGCACCGGCGATCGAGCCATCCGCCAAAAGATCGGCCTCATGCCCGAGCAGGACTGCCACATCCCTGGCATGAGCGCCGTCTCCTTCGTCGCTTACGCCGGCGAACTGGCGGGAATGCCTCCCGAGCAAGCGCTACGGCGCGCCCACGAGGTGCTCGAGTACTGCGGCCTCGGCGAAGCGCGATACCGAAACGTCGAAACCTATTCGACCGGTATGAAGCAGCGCATCAAGCTAGCCCAAGCGCTCGTTCACGGCCCCAAGCTCCTCCTTCTCGACGAGCCGACGAACGGCCTCGACCCCGCCGGGCGCGAAGACATGCTCGAACTGGTTCGCTCTGTGTCGCACGGCAAAGGGGTAAACGTTCTCGTTTCGTCGCACGTGCTGCCCGATATCGAGCGGGTCTGCGACCGCGTGATCGTTATCATGGGCGGTCAGCTCCGGGCCGCGGGCACGATTAAGGATCTCAAACGGATCGAGGGCCATCCCGTCGACGTCGAGCTCCGAGAGGTCTCTCCCGAGTTCGTGAAAACGATGCGGGAGCGAGGGGCAAATGTCGAGCTCCTTAAATTCACGACCTACCGGGTTCAACTGCCCGGCCTCCCCGAGGAGGTCGCGCGTAACGTGATCGAAGGAGCCCTCAAATCGAGAGCCCAGGTACGCGGCCTCACACTCGCCGAACGATCCCTGGAAGAAGCGTTCCTCGACGCCGTTGCCCCGCTTCCCACTCCCGCGCCCTCGCTCGCGCCGACCGCCTAACGACCATGGCTTCTCCCATTGCCGATCTCAGCTATCGAAATTACGACGGGCCGATGCTCCCGCCAGTCAACCGCTGGTGGGCTATCGCCAAGATGTCGATACGGCTCGCGCTCAAGAAGAAGGGATTTTGGATCTGGTCAGTCATGTCGGCCTACTGGTATCTGATTCTCATCGCGATCCTCTACTTTGTCGACAACCTCTCGAACGGTCCGCTCGGTCAAAAGAACCCGTTCCTGAGTTCGATGGTTTGGAAAGATCAGTTCTTAAACGCTTTCTCGATCTCTCAGATGCTCCTCTTCATCGTGGCGCTGCTGATCGGGGTCGGCACAATTGCGAATGACAATCGGGCGAACGCGCTTCTCGTGTACCTAAGCAAGCCGTGTTCGAAGCTGGACTACCTGATCGGCAAGTGGTTTGGCATCTTCTTGCTGATCACCGCGGTGACGGCGGCCCCCACTCTTCTCTTCTACCTGTACGGTGTGTTGAGTTACCGGCAATACGGCTTCCTCTCTGAGGATCCGATGCTCATCTTTAAGCTCCTCGCCATGTCGACGATCCCCGGAATCGTTCACGCGAGCCTTGCCATTGGCATCAGCGCGATGTTCAGTCAGGGGAGATTGGCCGGAGCCACCTACGCCGGCCTTTACTTCATGACCCTCTTCTTTACGAAGGCGATGCAAGTCACGAGCTCGGTGAATCAGTTCAACCACCATTCTGTGCCCCCAATCGTAAACAACCTCTACTACTGCAGCGTCGATGGAATCCAAATTGGGCTCGCCAAGTTGGTCCTCGGTACCGACGGAAGCAGCATCCTACCGATGCAAGCGGGAGGAGGGGGCGGAAGAGGACGAAACTTTAACCCGATGCCGATTCCGATGCCGCACGCGACCTTCATCCTTCCCCTCGCGCTCGCTCTTTGCGCCGGTGCGCTGTGGATCGCCTGGTACCGAGTCCGCGCGGTGGAGGTGGTCGGTTGATCACCCTTCAAAACGTCTCCCGCTGGTACGGACAGGTCATCGGACTTAACGACGTCAACTGCACCATCGGTCCCGGCCTGACCGCGCTTCTTGGCCAAAACGGCGCCGGCAAAAGCACGTTGATGCGGCTGGTGACCGGCCAGATCAAACCGACAACGGGCGAGCTGAAAGTCTTCGGCATGGAGCCGTTTGCTAACCCAGAGGTGTACCGTCGGCTCGGCTACTGCCCGGAGATCGACAACTTCTACGAGCATTACTCGGGACGGGATTTCGTCCGTTTCTTGGCTCGGTTGGACGGCATGTCGGCCTCCGAAGCCAAGATCCGAACCGAAGAGGTCATCGCGATGGTCGGCATGAGCGACCGAGCCAACCGAAAGATCCAGGGATACAGCAAAGGGATGCGCCAGCGCATCAAGCTCGCCCAGGCGATGCTCCACAACCCCGACATCATCCTGCTCGATGAGCCGTTGAACGGCCTCGACCCGGTCGGACGGCGCGAGTTCATCGACGTTCTCGGGGGCCTTGCCGCCGGTGGAAAGTGCATCGTGGTTTCCTCGCACATCCTGTTCGAGGTCGAACAAATGACCCGCTCGATCCTGCTGCTGCATCGGGGGCGTTTACTAGCGACGGGCGATCTGCGCGACATCCGCGATCTCATCGACAAGCACCCGCACAAGATTCGGATCGAAACCGACAACCCCCGGCGGGCGGCCGAACTGCTGGCGCCGCTTCCAAACGTGGTGAGCATGTCGTTCGACCGCAAAGGAGACGCGTTGCAGCTCGAAGTTCGCGATCCAAACAGTTTCTACGATTCGCTGTCCGGCATCGTGCTGGAGAAGCAACTCGAGATCCGGAGCTTCAGCAGCCCGGACAACAACCTTGAATCGGTGTTCAAGTACCTGGTGGAGGCCTAACGCTTTGGGATCGGCAATTTTCGGACAGGCAATGCGCGAATATTTGCGGCCCAAGCGGCTCTTGCCGTGGATCGGGCTGTCGTTCCTGTGCCTGCTCTTAGCCCACTTTTGGTCGACCCTCGACCCTTCGTCTAAGCCGGATGGCAGGTATGCCACCGTCTCTTCGATCCTGGTGTATCGCCTCCTCGCGCTCGCCTCGGCGATCTTCACCACCGCCATCATCACCCAGGAAGTCGAGCAGCGCACGATCGTCTACCTTCTGACTCGGCCCGTGAAGCGATCCACCTTGCTGCTGGTGCGCTACGCCGCCTCGGTCCTCGTCGTGACCATGCTCGGAGTATTCGGCGCGGTTCTTACAACCTTAGGAGCATTCAACGGGCTGGGTGGGAATTCGATGCTGGCGACCGACATTCTGGCCATGTCGATCGGAGCGATGGCCTATGGAGCGCTCTTCCTCTTCGTAAGCTTGCTCTTCAACCGATCGCTGATCATCTGCGCCCTCTTCGCCTTTGGCTGGGAAGCCTCGATTCCGAATATGCCCGGCGAGATGTACCGGCTTTCGATCTTCAGCTACCTCCAAGCGATCGCTCAACACCCAAGCCAGGGCGACAACAAGGGCCTCGCCTTGCTAACCGGTACCGCCGGAGATAACGCGATCACCCGCAACTCCGCGTTCATGACGCTCGGCATCCTCGTCGTCGTCATGCTCGCCCTCTCCGCCTGGTGGTTCACCAAGTTCGAGTACGTGCCGCGAGAAGACTCGGAGTAATTCTGCAAAGAGTCGGCGAGCACCGCGATGGCCTCAGGTTCTAATTCTCACCGGTAGGTGTAATTGTCACAAACGCGCCTACCGGCAAATCCGCTAAGGCGGCCAATACTTGCGGTACCAGCGGCGAGATACCGCGGAGATCTGCAAAGAGTGCGTTCAGGGTGATGATGCTTATGGTGCGGCCCTTGAGGTTTTGCTGATAACGCATGTTCTTGTCGCCCGTGATAAGAACGACAAAGCCCGCCTTCTCCGCAGCGCCAAACCGGTCGCCGTTGTAAAGTTCAGCCCATCCGAGGTGGCGAGCGTGCACCACCTCGTGACCCGTCAAGAGCCGCCCGAAGCGATGATCGATGTTGTTGTCGAGCAGAACTCGCACTACGCGACGAGTTCCAGCCCGAAAGTTTGGCGGGCGACATTCTGCTGCCACTGAACGACGGCAAGTGCCTGTTCGGCGGTCACGTCGGGAAACCCTTCGAGAAAGTCCGACACCGGTAACCCATGACCTAGGGTGTCTAGCAATGCTTGGACCGGAACGCGAGTCCCCTTGAAGCGGACCGCGCCGCTGATGATCTCCGGCTGAGCCGCAAGGACCTCTTTTAACTCTTCGGGAATTACCATGGGTTACATCCTCAATCTGCTTGGACGCTATCACAAATTGTAGCGTTTCCTCTCAGCGATGTCGCTCCGGATCCTGAAGGGCGTCGGGAGGTCAACCGAGGGGCTATGCTAAGCCCATGAAGATCGTCGTCTTTACCGGCGCGGGGGTCAGCCGGGAGAGTGGGCTGCTCACGTTCCGCGACAGCGAGGATGGTCTGTGGAATGGGTACAGCATCCACGAAGTTGCCTCCATGAAAGGGTGGTGGGCCGATCCCGCAAAGGTGCTTGATTTCTACAACATGCGCCGCCGAGAAGCGAGGCAGGCGGAGCCGAACGACGCCCATCGCGCCATCGCTGAGTTGGAAAAGGATCACGATGTCACCGTCATCACCCAAAACGTTGACGACCTGCACGAGCGGGCCGGCAGCACGAACGTCATCCACCTCCACGGCGAGCTGTTCAAGGTCCGGGCAATCGACGAAGAGGAAACCAATACGCTCCCCTGGGTTGACGACCTCGTCCTCGGCGACGTACACCCCGAGAAGGGCACCCAGCTAAGACCCCACGTCGTCTGGTTTGGAGAAGGTCTCCCCGAGCTAGACCGTGCTATGAAGATCGCCCTCGACCCCGGAGTCGATGTCCTCATCGTGGTGGGAACGACCCTAACCGTCTACCCCGCCGCCCTCATCGCCACGGAAACAAACGCCTGGCACGTCTTCGTCGTCGACCCGAACCCGCCGGAGTTAATGCTCGCGAACGTCCGCTACATCCGCGAGCCGGCAACATACGGAATGAAATTGGTAACCGAGGCGATTAAAGCGCTCCCGCTCTACGAAGAACACTGGGAAGGGGAGGCCGCTCTCGAGAGCGGCGGTCCGGGTGCCTACTGATAGATGTCGCGCCGGATCACAAACATCGTCCGCCGCAACTGCCCGTATACCAAACGCTTCGCATGGCCATCCAGCCATACGGTCGTTGTTCCGTTGGTATGGAGGAAGTTGAAGTGGTCGCTGAGCGCCTTATCGTTCGGGGGCACGTTGAACCAATCGGCCGGCTGCAAGAAGTTACAGAGCGGAACCGTAGCTCCGTGCTCCCACGCCATTAGGGTGCTCGCCGACTCCTCGACCTCGCTGTTTCCCGCGCCGGTGGTCTGAATGAAACCTTCGACCGTGGTCACGCTCTTCGCGCTCGCCCCGTATTCGTTACCTTGCGCCTCGGGATGACTCTCGTAAAACGCCGACGGGTGGCTCGAATCGAATCCGTCGATCGCGATCGCTAACTGGGCTCCGGAGGGCCGGTTCGGACATCTCTTCACATCCTCGTTCTTGAGGTAGATGTCGATCATCCCCTCTCGAACCGGGTTCTTGGCCGGCTTCTGCATATCGCCGGAGTAACCCGGCATTCCCGGCGCATTGTTGTTGTCCCAGCCGATCCAAAACCGCTGCGGAGAGAAGCCCGCCTTCGGTTCGTACTGACAAATGGGGAACCAGGTGTCGTCTTCGTCCCCCAAGTAAAGCTGCGCCGCCAGCCCCGTCTGCTTCATGTTGCTGATGCAGACCGCCTGTTTCGCAGCGTTCTTGGCTTGAGCGAAAACCGGGAAAAGAATTGCGGCGAGGATGGCGATGATCGCGATCACCACCAGTAGTTCGATCAAGGTAAATGCGCGGCGTCGCATAACAGTGATCGTAACACGTACATTACGGTTTCACCAGTTCCGTAAAAGATTGTTGGAGGTCCGAAAAGACATCGCCATGATTGTGAGCACCGGATTGAATCCACCGTTCGTCGGGTGCGCCGATCCGTCCGCGACGTACACGTTCTTCGTGCCGTGTACGCGGCCGTTCGTATCGACTGCCGATAGAGCTGGATCTTCACCCATCCGGCACGTTCCGGCCTGGTGCTGCCCGGCCGACAGTCGTAGCTCCGGCTGGCGGCTGTAAACCACCTCCGCCCCCGCTCCCACCAGCCATTCCTTGGCCCGGTCGGTCATGTAGCTCGTCGTGCGGAGGGTCTCGGGGTGAGTCGTGCCGCCGAGGCGCGCCGCCGGCAGGCCGAGCTTGTCGGTGACCACCGGGTCCAAGGTAACCCGGCACTCCGGGGAAGGGATCTCGTGAACCGGCCCCATCACCTGAATAAACCGCCGATACGTGTCCCGCATCCAGCGCTTATGCTCCAATCCCCAAGCCGGCACGTTCTCCGGTCGGAACCACTTGGCGTACACGATCGGGAGAGTCACAAAATCGTCCGCCAGCATCCCTCCGCCTACGATTCCGTCGTTGCCGTGGTTGAACTTGAGGGTAGAGATAGAAGCCCCCGGTCCGACCCCGTCCCAGACCGGATCGGGCATCAACCCCCACGCCACCGCGTAGTAGTGCCCCTGCAAATTTCGTCCGACATGGTCGTTCCCCAATCCGGAGATCATCAGCAACCGGGCCGTTTCGATCGCCCCACCAGCGACGACGATCACGTCCGCCTCGGCTCGGATTTCATGGCCATGCCAGACGTAGGTAACCCCCGTCGCCTCCCCCTGCTCGTGGACGATCTTGGTGACCGATGCCTCGGTAATCAGCTCGCATCTTCCGGTGGCCGACGCGCGTGGGATGACCGTGTTCTGAGTCCCATTCTTGGCGTTGGTGGGGCATTGGAATCCGACACAGTGCTGGCACTCCGCGCACGCGCCCCTGCCGTTCCGGGGGACCATATTGATCAGCAGCGGCGGCGCCTGGGTATCCCACCCGAGCCGCTCCGCTCCGGCCGCGAGCCGGCGTCCTTTCTCGGTCGTACGCCCGCGCGGCATCGGATACTCCCGCCGAGCCGGCATCTCTGGCGCCGGCGGTCCGCCGGAAACGCCGATCTCCCACTCCGCCATTTCGTAGTAAGGGGCCAGCTCGTCGTAGCCGAATGGCCAATCGACCAGCGAGCTCCCTTCCGGGACCCCGTAAGTGGAAGCCATACGAAAATCGAGCGGGTGATACCGCCAAGCTTGTCCGCCGTAGACCAGAGTTCCGCTCCCCACCGCGGAGGCGATGTTGCTCCAACGTCCATCGTTCGGCTGCACCACCGTTTCTTTGCCGTCTTCGACGAAGACGCGTGGATTCCCCTTCAACTCGGGACCGGTGTTGTGGCCGTATTGGGATAGTCGGTGGTTCCGCAGGTGGTCCCGAGTCTCGTCTTCCCACTCCAGCAACCGTCCCCGTTCCAGCAGGAGCACCCGCTTGCCTCCCTCGGCCAGCACGCAAGCGGCGATTCCCCCTCCCGCGCCGGAGCCGATCACGATCGCGTCGTATCGCATCAGGCGGTCACCTTAAACCCGACCATCTGCCAAGCCACTCCGCCACGGTTTCCGCCGTTCCCCGGGTCCGCGTAGTACCCCTCGATCGTCTGGCTTGCCACAAGATCGATCAACGACCATTGGAGAAGGAGAGCGTCCTGACGGCCCGGATTGAGGGCGGCAAATGAATCGCCCAGCTCGGTGAGCCCCTCGGCGTAACGAGCTTCCAGGCCTTGCTCGGCGATGAGATGGCGAAGGAACTCTAGAACTCCCACTTGTGTGGCGGAGGGCCATTCGTCGGCCGGTACGATCCGGTCGACGACGGCGGCGAGGGTGCTCCAATGCGCTTCGGACAGCTCCATCGCCGCCAAGCATACGCCGTATCACGTTCCGAGTAACATGCTCCCCGGTAATGAAGAAGGTCTGGGGTGGTGCGTTTAGCGAGTCTTCGAACGACTTGGTCGACCGGTTCGGTCAGTCGATCGAGTCGGATCTGAATTTTTGGCAGGAAGATATCATCGGCTCCGTCGCCCACGCTCGCATGCTGGGCGAAGTTGGGATCATCACCAAGGAAGAGGCCGACATCCTGATCCGCGGCCTCGAAAAGATCCACGAAGAGGGGCCGGATTTCCTCCACCTGGACGTCGAGGACGTCCACACCGCCATCGAGATCCGCCTCAAGGAGCTGGTGGGAGACGTCGGGGGCAAGCTCCACACTGCCCGCAGCCGCAACGACCAGGTAGCGACCGATACCCGCCTCTACGTTCATAACCAATTGATCGAAGTCCAGGACCTGATCAAGAAGCTCCAAGGGCTTCTGCTGCGGAAGGGCGAAGAATTCCAGGGCGCGATCATGCCGGGATACACCCACCAGCAGCGGGCTCAACCCATCACCCTCGGCTTCCACCTGATGGCCCATTTTTGGGCGCTACAGCGGCACGGATGGAGGGCCGAGCGACTGTTCGAGCTCGCCAACTACTCCCCGCTCGGCGCTGCCGCCCTCGCCGGAACCAGTTTCCCGATCGACCGGGAAATGACCGCGAAGGAACTCGGCTTCATCGCCCCAATTCCAAACGCTCTCGACGCCACCAGCGACCGGTCGTACATCCTCGACACCCTGCACCTTTGCGCGCTCATCATGCTGGATCTCTCCCGGATCTCGCAAGAGCTCGTCCTCTATTCGGGCCGCGAGTTCGCATTTGTGAAGCTTAGCGACACCGTGACTACGGGAAGCAGCATCATGCCGCAGAAGCGAAACCCCGACATGGCCGAGTTGATCCGCGGCCGAACCGCCCGCGCCGTGAGCAACTGGGTCACCCTTGCCGGCGTGATGAAAGGCCTGCCCCTCGGCTACAACCGCGACACGCAGGAGGATAAGCCACCGCTGTTCGATTCCCTGCGCAAGGTCAAGGACAGTATCGAGCTCGTGTTCATGATGATCGACACCGCCGACTGGCAGCTCGATCGCATGGCGACGACCGTCCGGGGGGATTTCAGCACCGCGACCGATTTGGCCGATTACCTTGCCGCCCAAGGAATGCCGTTCCGCGAAGCCCACGAGCTCGTCGGCCAAGTCGTCCGCGGCTGCGATTCCTTAGGCTGCGCCCTCGAAGACCTCACCGAAGCCCAACTCGCGCAGATCGCTCCCGGCGTCCCCAAGGAAGCCTTAAGCGTCCTCCAACCGGAAGACTCCGTCCGCCGCCGAGAATCCCTCGGCGCCCCCGGCCCCAACGCCATGGCCACCCAACTCGCCCACGCGCGACGAATGCTGGAAGCCGTCGGGTTCCCGAAGGTCGCCTAACCCGCCACCGTGGCATGGGCTTCCAGCCCATGTGTATCACGACCATCCTGGTCGTGCAAAGCCGCCAAGGGCAAGATGCCCTTGGGACACACGGGCTGGAAGCCCAATGCCATCCAGTTTTCGTGCCGGCCGCCTATTTAGACTGCGGTGGCCTGACACCGCTTTCTGTCCGCGAGCCTGCGAGCGAGCCACCGAGTCGCTCTCGATCCCGATTCTAAGGCTCCGTCGGCAGGAAAACGGCGGCAAATCTTGCCCTCCAACAAAAACTGGATGGCATTAGGCTGGAAGCCCGTGCCACGCCCGGAACCTAGCCCACGAGGACGATGTATTTGTTCCACCGAAGGCCGTGTCTCACCCGGTGCTCAGACCGGGTGTGGATTGAAACAAGGCGAACGACGGGATCTATGCCTCGAACGGAGGTCTCATCTGGTCCCCCGACCGGGTGCGGTCCCTTCGCGCCCTGCGCCCCGCGCTTCCCCCCGCAGGAGGAGGCCAAAGGCCACCACGTGCGTGACGAAGAGCACCGGGACGTAGATTGTCGGGATCGCGAAGTTTGCGCCGAGCTGGCCCGAGACGGAGGGCAGGTCCAAGCGGACCGCGTTTGCCGTATCGATGACAAGGTCTGCCATTCCGGCCAAGTTGAATAGCCAAACCATCGGCCAGAAAATTTTCGGCCGCCGATAGCTCACCAACGCCCCGATCGCCAACGTCGCGGCTAGAAAGTCGCCGTAGGCGGCCGTGACCGCAAAGTCCGAGGGCAGATGTGCGCCAACCACCCCGGGCAACAGGAACGTGAGGCCGTAGTACCGAAAGCTGTGGATGGTCGCGATGAGGCGGTTTGCGCTCAAACGATCCATCGATTTGACCTTTGGCCAAAAGTAGTGAATCGCGAAAAGAGTCGCCACAACGTATCCGGTAACCAGGTCGACGAGAAAAATGCTAGTTGGATTCATGGCCTACCTCCTCGGGTCAGATTCGGGTCGAGCCCGGCTTGCGGGCGATGAACAGATAGACGCGCAAGCGGCCGTCGCGCAGACCCTCGGTGAGGTTCTGTACGGCATCTCTTGCCCGCCCGCCGACCAGCGAGACGAGGTTAAGCGGCGGCATCTCGCCCGACTGCATCAGCCGCCCAAGCTCGGCAAATCCCTGGACGGCGAGCGGCGTCTTGTCTTCCGCCGAAATCTCTTCGAAGCCGGCGGTCAAAAGCGCTTCGATGATCGCATGGGGCGGTGCCACGAAGCTAGAACTAGGGTCGGCCGCCCACGGCATCGGGTAATTCGGAGCCTCGCCGCCGGACAGAACCACGTCGTAGATCGCGATCCTGCCGCCCGGCTTCAGCACCCGGAACACTTCGGAATAGAACCGCGGTTTGTCTTCGATGTTCATCCCGGCGTGCTGGGTCATCGCGTCATCGAACTCGGAGTCGTCGAACGGAAGACGAAGCGCGTCCCCACACGTGAAAGACACCCGCCCCGTTTGTCCGGTGCGCTCCGTCAGGTAGTTCGCAATCTCCACGTACTCGGGGGTCAGGTCCACTCCGGTGACGCGGCAGTCATACGCGTTCGCCAAGATTCGGGCAGGACCGCCGAATCCCGATCCGATGTCGAGAACGTGGCTTCCCGGCTTCGGATCTAACGCCGCCCCCACCTCCTCCGTCGCGGCCAGGCCGCCCGCGTGAAATTGATCCGCTAGGGCGAGCCGTCTCGGTTCGATACGCCCTTCCGAAAACCCGGACGTCTCGAGCGCGCTCTCGAGTCGCGCGCGGATTCCCTCGGTTCCGTAGAAGTTACTGACAGTTGCGTTGCTCATGTTTTCAGGTCTCCTAAATGAGGCTCATTAAATGATGATCGTCATACAATCGAAGTGCGACAACAGGTCTTGGGAGCGGCTTCATCACTCTTCAGAGGGTGCTGAGGAACTGGCGAAGCTGTTCGCGGGTGGCACGGAGGATTGCGGAGCTGAGATCGGGGTCCCCGCTCGCCCGGGCAAGGGCGACCGAGCCGCTCAGGGCCGAAAAAATGTAGATGGCGCGCTCCCGTTTCTGTGAGAGCGTGGCCCCCGGCAAGTAACCGGCCAGTACGTCGATCCCCTGTCGATACTTCTGGGCGAACTTCGCTTTCGATTGCGGAGACCTCCGCCCCTCCTCCGCGGTGAGCGCGGGAAGAATACAGCCGAAACCGGGATGGTCGCGGTGAAGCTCGCTTGTGTAGTGCTCGACGTAACCCATAACCCCACCCTTGAGAAGCGTCTCGGCGGCGGTCTCGATGCTACGTTCGAACGCATGCTCCATCGCCTGATCCTTGAGATCTTCTTTGTCTTCGAAATGAGCGTAGAAGCCGCCATGGCTGAGGCCCAGCTTCGACATCAGGGTGGCGATGCCGATCCCCTCGAAGCCGTGCTCCCGAAACTCCTGAGAAGCCCGCTCGACGATCTTCTTGTGGGTCTTCTCCTTATGGTCTTCCTGATATCTCATCGGATTGTATGATGTACATCATACCTTTCCTTTTCATAAAATCAAGGGTCCGGATTCTTCATTCATAATCCAGACTTGCTCCTCGATCCCAAGATTCCGACCAAGATCGTTCACCTCGAAAAGACCTACGACCTCCTGCGGTTTGCCCCCGTCGCCGCAGTCGAAATGGAGATAGCGGAAACGCGGGAGCACTTTCGATCGGTTCCTCAGTTGGATTACCGGCCGGTTTCCGTAGGAACGGCTTGGGGCGAAAATTGGGGGAACGCCTGGTTCCGCGGGCGGGTCTCCGTTCCTGCGGAACTAGACGGCGAGTCGCTCTTCGTTCGTGCCGACACCGGCGCCCCGGAGAGCCTGTTCCTGGTCGACGGTGTCCATCGGGGTGTCTTCGATCCGTTCCACCCCGTTCGCCTTCTCGACCTTCGAGCGCAAGGCGGCAAGAGTTACGAGATCGCCCTGGAGGCGTATGCCGGCCACAGCTTCCCCGGAACCCAACCGTACGAGTACGTCCGCCCGACCGAGAACGCGGTCGAGGTGACTCCCGGGTGTCGGATTTACAAGGGCGTCGAGCTCGTTCGCGAGCGAGCCGACGTTAGCGCCTTCGTAAACGAGCTCCGAGCGCTCCGGCAGGTCGCCGCCGCGCTCGACCCGAACTCCTTAAGAAGGGCTCGTATTCAGACGATGTTCGGTGAGGTCTTCCAACTCGTCTACGCCAAGCCGGAAGAGACGGACGAGGCGACTTGGCGCGAGGCGATCGCCGAAGCCTGCAAAGTCATGCGACCGCTTCTGGAGGCGAAGAATGGCAGCAGCATTCCCCAGATGGGGATCGTCGGGCATTCTCACATCGACACCGCCTGGCTTTGGCCGATCCGAGAGACTTGGCGCAAGCTGGCTCGCACCTACTCCTCGGTGCTGAGCCTCATGGACCAGTACCCGGAGTTCCGCTTCACCCAGAGCGCTGCGTATCACTACGATGTGGTCCGACAGCTCTATCCCGAGATATTCGAACGGGTCCGGCAGCGGGTGCGGGAGGGTCGGTGGGAGGTCAACGGCGCCATGTGGATCGAGCCGGACTGCAACCTTCCATCCGGCGAGTCGTTCGTCCGCCAGCTCCTCGTCGGGCAGCGCGCCACCAGGGAGATGTTCGGCGTGACCTCCGACTGTTTCTGGCAGCCGGACGTCTTCGGCTACTCGGCGTCGCTTCCCCAGATCCTGCAGAGCGCCGACGTTCGGTTCTTCCTGACTACCAAACTGAGCTGGAACGACACGAACCGTTTCCCGTACGACACCTTCGTCTGGCAGGGGATCGACGGCAGCACGGTGATCTCTCACTTCAACGAGATGCAAGGATGGCCGGATCCGGAGTCGCTTACCCGCCTATGGGGGCAGGTGCAGCACAAAGACGTTCAGGATCGGCGTCTGGTCGGTTTCGGTCACGGCGACGGCGGGGGCGGCCCGATGGCCGAGATGATTGAGATCGCGCGGTTGACCGAAGACCTGGAGGGTTGCCCAAAGACCGCTTACACAAGCATGAGCGAGTTCATGAACGGGGTGCAGGACGAGCTGCCGGACCTGCCCCGGTGGGTGGGCGAGCTGTACCTCGAGCTGCACCGCGGCACCCTGACCTCGATCGCCGCGATCAAACGGTTCAACCGGAAGTGCGAATTCGCCCTCCGCGACGCAGAGCTCGCGGCGACCCTCGCGGCGCTGAACGGAACTCCGTACCCGCGCGAACCGATGCTGGATACGTGGAAGCGACTGCTTCTAAACCAGTTCCACGACATCCTTCCCGGCTCCTCGATCGCGGAGGTGAACGACGAAGCGCTCGACACCTTCGACCTCTGCCTCTCCGAAGCAAACTCCCTGCGCGACCAAGCGCTGGCCGCCATCGCCGGTAAAGGCGACCACGCCGTGCTCTTCAATAGCATGAGCTGGGTCCGCGGCGGTGAGATCGTCCTGAAAGGGTTGCCCGAGGGGCTGAGTCCGGCGGGCTCGGTCGCTCAGCCGATCGTTGACGTGGCGGGGGAACGGTCGCTGGCCGTGAGCGGCGTAGAAATTCCCGCGCTTGGGTTTACCGGCCTCCCCTTGGTTGCCGCCGAAGAGTGCGGCGCGTCGGCCTTCGGGCTAGATGATTTGGAGGTACGCACTCCCTTCGCCCATGTTCGATTCGACGAAAGCGGACGCATCATCTCCTTCTTCGATCTTGCGGCTCGGCGCGAGCTCGTCTCATTGGGGGGCACGTTCAACAACCTTCTCATGGGTGAGGACGTCCCGGCCGCCTGGGATAACTGGGACATCGACCGCGATCAGCGACACAAGCTGAAGTCAGCGGGCCGGCTGATCAAGAAGGAGGTCGTGGCCGACGGTCCGCTCCAACTCCGGATCCGGTTCGAATACGAGCTGGGTCGCGAGTCGCGCCTCGTTCAGGACGTCGTCTTCCACTCAACGACGCCGCGGGTTGATTTCGATACTTGGGTCGATTGGCACGAGCGGTACCAGTTCCTTAAGGTTGGCTTCGCCCTCGATGTGCTGGCGGAAACGGCCCGCCACGAGATCCAATTCGGTCACGTCGTTCGAAACGCGCACGACAATACCAGCCAGGATCGAGCGCAGTTCGACGTATGCACCCACAAATGGTCCGACATCTCCGAAACCGGCTATGGCGTCGCGTTTATCAACGATTGCAAATATGCCTGCACGATCAAGGAAGGGGAATACCGGCTGAGTCTCATTAAGTCCGGGCGGCGTCCGGACCCCCGAGGGGATGAGGGAGAGCACCGATTCGCTTACGCGATGCTTCCTCACGCCGGCGGGTTCTCCGTCGAGTCGGTCATCCGCCCGGCCTATGAGTTCAACGTGGACGTCACCGCGGCCCTGGGTGGCGGATCAGATTCCTTCTCGCTCGTACAAATCGATGCGCCGAATGTGATCGTCGAAGCGGTGAAGTGGGCGGAAGACGAAGACGCCGTGATCCTCCGGATTTACGAAGCCTCAAAGACCGGAACGCACGCCAAGCTCCGATTCGGCTTCGCCACAACGTCCGTGGAGGAGACGAACCTCCTGGAGGAGCGGCCGACTCCGGTCCGCTTGGAAAATGGCGAGGCAAAGCTCTACTTCCGCCCGTTCGAAATCCAGACCCTGCGGTGCCGACGGTGAGGTTGTATTGCGGCAACCTCTAAAGAGGCTTGTATACGAACCAAGAGAATTTTGCTTCGCCCGCAAGGGCGAATAGGCCGAACATGACGCCGGTGAAGCCGCCGGCGACCTCGGTGGAGAGCAGGCGGGTGGTTCCTTCCGCTAGCCAGTGGGGCTCTGCCTCTTGGACAAAACCGAGCCGGTAGGTTTTTGCATTCGCTTGGATGACAAGCTGCACGGGACCCTCAGGAATGGACGCCTCGGCGACGGTCGCGAAGAGGTCCGCCACTCGCCGCCGGACCTGAACCTTTCTGCCGGGAACCACCACGACCGAGTAGTGGTGACGCTCGTCGATCAGGACGCAAAGGCCGGCTTCGCCCCGGGTGTCGACGAGGGTCGACACTCGGACATCGAAATGACGTTGCCGGCGGCCGACCCAGGCGGCTCCGGTCGGGTCGTCCAGAGTCTTCCCCGTGGCCCGCAGGGTCAGGCCGTCCGAGCCGACCGACCACGAGGAGGGAACCGGGTTGCCACGGAAGAGCCACTCGAAGCCGAGCGACTCGAAGTTGTCCCGCTCGGGCGGGGCCGGCCAGGGAGACGAGGGGAGCGAGGGCGCCTTCATTTCGATGCAAACCCGTCCCAGGTCACCGACGATCGGCCAGCCGTTTTCCCAGGCGACTGGAGCGAGGAACGTCTCCCGGCCAAGGTGATGGACGACCGGATACGACGGCACCGGCCGGATTCCGAGGAGGACCGCCCACCAGGAGCCGTCGGGGGCCTCGACAAGATCGGCGTGACCGACGGTCTGGATCGGGTCGTCGTAGGTGCGGTGGCGATGGGTTAGGATCGGGTTGCTCGGGCACGGTTCGAACGGTCCCCACGGGGAATCGGATCGGGCAATCGACTCCATGTGCCCGAGCTCCGTGCCTCCTTCCGCGAGCATCAAGTAGTACATGCCGCCGATCCGATAGAGGTGAGGAGCTTCGGGATATTTCCCTTCCTTGCCACTCCAAAGCAGGGCTCGCTCGGACGTGAGCTCGCCCGTTTCGATATCGATCGTGAACTGCTGAATCCCGTCGTTCGATTGCGAGGTGAAGTAGACGGTCCCGTCCTCATCGAAGAATAGGGACGGGTCGATGCAACTCGTCCGCACCGGAATCGGCTCGGACCACGGCCCCTCGGGCCGCTCGGACCACACATAGAAGCAGCCGATCTGCGTGTTCGTGGTGATCATATAGAACCGGCCGTTCGCGTAGCGAATCGTCGGCGCGAATATCCCACCCGAGCTAAAAACGCCATCGAGCGGGAGCTGCGAGGGGCGGTCGAGTACGTGTCCGATCTGACGCCAGTGGACCAGGTCGCGACTGTGGAAGATTGGAACCCCAGGGAAATACTCGAACGAGCTAGCGACGATGTAGAAGTCGTCGCCCGAGCGGCAGATGCTTGGGTCGGGAGAAAAGCCAGGCAGGATCGGATTGGTAAAGGTCCTCATCTTCGCAATCGGGAAAGAGTTATATTTAACCGTAAATCATGATGCGCAATCGTTGCCGCTTTCCCTGGTGCTCAGCGGCTTCCATGGTCGAACCGTAGCCCGCTGGAGTGGAGGGGCAGTCCGGATAACGCAAAGCGTTGTAGCCGCAGGTTGGCTCGTACCTGCGCGGCAGCCCCTCAACGATGCGAATGTTTGGTCAAAGGGCGAAACGCTCTCGCGCAGGTACGAGCCAACTTGCGGCTACACGGCTTCGCCGTAGAGGCTAGCTGACACTAAAATTGGGCGGTTAGCATCATCCCCGCGGACCGGCCATCGATCCAGGGGGTGAGGAGGAGGCCGCGGTTTCGGGAGAGCTCCAGCCTGGCCGTGGCAAACCCGAGGGCGGCTCCGCCGAGGACGTCTAACGGACGA
Source organism: Fimbriimonas ginsengisoli Gsoil 348 (assembly GCF_000724625.1). Classification (GTDB taxonomy): domain Bacteria; phylum Armatimonadota; class Fimbriimonadia; order Fimbriimonadales; family Fimbriimonadaceae; genus Fimbriimonas; species Fimbriimonas ginsengisoli. The sequence continues at coordinate 2,498,499 of NZ_CP007139.1, forward strand.
TGTCGGCCCTCCCAGAGACGGGAGAGCGAGATAACGGTGGCGCCGGCGTACCAGAGGGGGGCTTCGCGCGGATGGAAGTCGGACTCCATGGTGGCGACGGCGAAAGCGGCGGTAGCGTGTTCGCTGGGGAAACTGTCGCGCTCGCCGGTGTCGGGACGGGGGACTCTGGTCAGCCGCTTCAACCCTTCGGCGAGGAGAACCGCCGAGAGCCCTGAATCTGCGGTGCGAAAGAAATGGTTCTTACCTTCGCTCCCGTCTCGTAGCAGCGGAAGGCCCACGCCGGCGGCGAGGAATAGATAGGTACCGGGTCCGGAAGCGAAGTTGGAGGAGGAATCCTGCGCTCGGGCGGTGGATGAAGCCAATACAAGGGATAAGGCCATTGCTCCGCAGGCTAGGGTTCGGCGGGCGACTGCGCTCATCGGCCCTTAGACGACGTTCGCCGGAATGAGGTTCCGCTACTCACATTCCTCCAAATTGAAGCGCGCAAGACTGAGTCCCATTTCGGATTTGGTCAATGGTGGCCGGCAGTTTGCACACCCCCCAACCCAGCAGGAGGAATACCACGATTCCCAAGAGGACGAACATTGCGCCCTTCGTCCATCTCAACCTCTGATGCTGTCGCAGGCGAATGGCGATCGAATCGTCTTCGCCTCCGAGGGCGGCGGCCATGAGCAGTCCGACCCGTTGGTAGTCGGCGTGTCGCTTTCGGGATTTCGCCGAGAAGAGAAAGAGTCGGAGAAACGGGTTGGCGGCTCCGACCGCACACAAAAGACTGAGCTGGTTGCGCTTCATCGTCGCACCTCCCAAGATTCCGCGGGAGCTGAGCTGAGCAGTTTCTCTCGAGCTTCCTCGTGGGCTCGGTAGAACTGGTATTTGACCGTGTTGAGGTTTCGATTCAGAATCCGGCTGATCTCCGGAAGGCCGAACCCCTCGGAATAGTAGAGGCTCAGTAACTCGCGCTGCTCGGGCGTGCAGGAATTCCAGTAGCCGCGCATCGCCTCGCGGAGCTCCACGCTCGCGAACTCGGAAGGGAAGTAGGGGGTGCCGTCCTCGGCCTGAAAAATGTCACCGCAAACCGGACGGCCCCGTTCACGACGCCAGTGGTCCTGGACGGTGTGGTAGCAAACCGAGTAGAGCCACGTTCGAACGCTACTGTTCCCGTCGAAGGTTGAGAAACCTTGCCAGGCTCTCATCCAGGTCTCCTGGAGAACGTCTTCACGATCCCGTTCCTGAACCCTACGGGCGATGAAGCGGCGGAGGTAGCTCGAGTTTTCGTCTACGACCAAGCCGAACGCTTCCCGATCTCGCCCTTTTGTCCCGCCGAAAAGGGAAGTTTTACGCCCTCCCTGGGAGAGCGCCGCCGGAACCAACATCGCCAAAAAGGCGAAAACCCTCTTTCTTGAAATAACAACGCCGCTAAACAGGGCTGCAGTATTCATGTTCCTAACGTTCGTCGCGCTCGAAGCGAAAGAAGTTGGGCCTTTTGTCGCGACATCCAACTTTTCTTGAAAGCCAGGCGACTACCCGCGCTGTGATGCTCGGACGCCGTTTCAATACCACTCGGTCGCTCCGAGCTCAGACTCGCGCCGCCGACGCCAGCGGGCAAGGATGCCCCGAGGTGCCGCCGGCGATTCATTGCAATGGAACGGAGCCCTTTTGAAAGGAGAGCCCCCTTCCCAGGTCCGAAAAACAGGAACGACCTTCCCATGAAAATCAGTTACAAAGGCTTCGTCATTTCTCTCGCCCTCTCCGCCGCCATTGCCGGCTGCGGAGGTTCGGGCAGCTCGAGCGGTTCGCCGGTTCCCCCGGCCGAGGTGCATAAGTTTGCGCAGACCAACCTAATTTCCGACCAGCCGGGGGCGGCGGTGCAAGACGCCGACCTCCTCAACCCGTGGTCGATCGCCTCTTCTGCCAACGGCCCGTTCTGGGTGACCGACAACGCCAGCGGAAAGGCGACGATCTACAACACGGCCGGCGCCAAGCAGGGGCTCGTCGTCAACGTCTCGGGTCCTCGGAACAACCCGAATTCGCCCGCTACCGGCGAGATCTTCAATTCGACCCCATCGTTCGTCATTCCGGGAGGAGCCCGGTCGATCTTCATCTTTTCCACTCTCGACGGCGTGATCTCCGCCTGGAGCGGCGGGAACCAGTCGGTGGTGGTGGCAGACCGGTCCGGGAACGGGGCCGGCTACACCGGTCTCGCTCTCGGCAACGTCGGAGGCAACAACTTCCTTTATGCCACCAACTTCGTCGGCGGAACTGTCGACGTGTTCGACGCCAACTTCGGCTTTGTGCGGTCGTTTACCGATCCCGGAATACCGCGCGGCTTCACGCCGTTTGGGATCCGGAACATCGACGGCCATCTGTTCGTGACGTACGCGAAGCTCCACGCCGGACGCGGCAACGGGTTCGTCGACGTTTTCGCAACGGACGGCACGTTGCTTAAGCGGCTCGTGACGGGCGCTGCACTCGACTCTCCTTGGGGCTTGGCCAAGGCCCCGGACGGCTTCGGTGGTTTCCATAACGCCTTGCTGGTCGGTAATTTCGGCGATGGACGCATCAATGCGTTCGACATCGACAGCGGCGCCACCCTGGGGGTGGTTGGCGATGCCAACGGTCGGCCGATCGTCCTCGACGGCCTCTGGGCGCTGACCTTCGGAAACGGGATCGCCGGTGGCTTGGCGGACAACCTTTACTTCACTGCCGGAATCGGCGGCGAGAAGCACGGCTTGTTCGGCTTCCTTGCCCCGGCTCCGTAATCGCTCGCCGGGACAGGTATCGGTGGCGCGGGTACCCCGCGCCACCGTTGATGACAAGCGTAGCTTCAACTGGTTTCCATTACAGCTACTGAAATGCTTGGGTACAGAACGAGCGGTGGCTAAACTGAAAGAGATGCTCTACGTCGCACCGCTCCTTTTCTCTCTTCTCGCGGCTTCACCAAGGCACGTTCAGGAGCCGGTCGTTGGGGCGGCGAATCCGGAGCGCCTCTTCACGAGCCGCGACCGGCGGCTCAACGCGAACAAGCAGGTGGTGCTTCACATCGTTCGCGACCTATTGGAGGCAGGGCACTGGAGCGATGCGCCCAAATACCTCTCGAATCGATACCTGCAACACAATCCGATGGTGGCATCGGGGCTGGCGCCAGTCATGGCGTTTTTCTCCGGGCGGCCGGAGCGGCCGATTCCTAAGCCTGGCGAGTGGAAGACCAAGGTGGTGTCGGTTGTTGCGGAAGACGATCTCGTCGTCGTCGCTACGGTTCGCGAATTGCCTCGACCGTCGGGAGCTGGGAGCTACACGACTACCTGGTTCGATATGTGGCGGATTCGAGATGGCAAAGCCGACGAGCATTGGGACGGAGCGGAACTCCCCCGCATTTCTCGGTAGCCCCGTTTAGCCGCGTTGCCTTGACTCGAGCATGCTCTCGACACCCACGGCTGCGAGTGCGCCTCCGACGTCGATGAGGACGTCGCGCGCGGTTCCAGTTCTCCCTTCGACGAATGTCTGGTGGAACTCGTCCAAAGCCGCGCCGAGGGTGACGAGCAGGAGAGCGGCTTCGCGATTCCTCCCCGAGTAGCGCAGCAGGGCGTACAGAACGGCGAACTCCGTGGCGTGCCATCCCTTTACGGGCAGCCACCACGCCTTACCCCAGATCGCCGCCAACCGCTCTCCCCGCTTACCGGGCGCTCGCCGGCGGATCTCCTTGTCGATCATCTCGCCGTTCACCGACTTGCACGAACTCGCGAAGATCATCGCATACCAGAGAAAGGGAACCAAGCTTCGCATCGCAAAGGGTGTGGACCTTTCTCGTAACGTTTGAGTTCGGGCAGCCCCAGGGATGAGGCCGGTGAAGGAGGAAGCTTGGATCCTTCTTCCCAGGCGTCAGACTAATAAGTGGTGAGCAGCGCGGAACGAGCACGGCGGCTGGTGCAGCGGTTTGGCTGGAACAGCACCTGTTACCAGATCGTGAATCCAGGCATCGATCGCTGGTTTTCAGCCGCGGGCGATTCCGTGGTCGGGTTCGTCAGGCGCATCGGAGTTCGCGTGGTCGCTGGAGCGCCGGTTTGCTCGATCGACCGTCTTCCCAACGTCGTTGAAGAGTTCGAACGGTGCCGAGCGGGGTGCGTCTGTTACTTCGGCGCGGAGGGGCGGATTCGAGAGCTGCTTGGCGGGCGCCCGGAATATAGCACCGTCGTCTTAGGTGCGCAGCCGATATGGCGCCCCGAGGAATGGTGTCGGCGCTTCGATGCCGATCCCACGTTGAGAGCCCAACGAAACCGAGCCGCCAACAAAGGAGTCGTCGTCGTCGAATGGCCCACCGAGAAGGCTACCAACCATCCAGAGCTTTGGCGGTGCTTGCACGAGTGGCTGGAGACAAGGGGGTTGCCCCCCCTCCACTTCTTGGTCGAACCGGAAACCCTCGGCGGCTTAGAGGGGCGACGCGTCTTTGTGGCGGAGAAGGAAGGCCGCCCCGTCGGCTTCGTCGTCCTTTCGCCCGTTCCAGAACGAAGGGGTTGGCTGACCGAGCAGTTCGTGCGAGGACGCGGCGCTCCTAACGGAACCGTCGAGCTCACGCTCGACACCGCTATCCGGGCGGTCGCGGCGGACGGTGACGAGTACGTCACCATGGGGATCGTCCCGCTCTCCAATCACGGCGTCGGCGCCAGCCACGGCAATCCAGCTTGGTTGCGGGCGCTACTAGCATGGGTTCGCGCCCACGGGCGCAGGTTCTATCACTTCGACGGTTTGGACGAATTCAAGTCGAAATTCCATCCCGAAGAATGGGAGCCGATCTACGCAATCTCCAAGGAGTCTCGATTCTCCTTCCGCACCCTCTACGCCATTGCGGCGGCGTTCACCGACGGTCCACCCGCGCTAGCCGTTGCCAAGGGGTTGGCCAAGGCGGTTCGTCAAGAGTTTCGCTGGCTCCGGAGATCGTTGGCCGCCGCCGAGTAAAATGGGCTGTGAGACCTCGCGTTCTCCTCGCTCTCCTCGGGTTGCTTCCCGCCTTGGCCGCCGCCCAAACCGACTCCCAAATCGCGGTTAACGCCGGCACGATTTCCCGAACCATCGATCACTCCAAAGTGCGTATCGACCAATCGCTGGGCGCTCAGGTGCCGCTGGATGCCTCGTTCCTCGATCGAACCGGTAAGACGGTGGCCTTCGGCGATCTGCTGGCCGGCAAGCCGGCGCTTGTCCTCCCGATCTTTTACAAGTGCAAGGGGATCTGCGGCCTCGAACTGCAGGGCGCGATCGCGGCGATCAAGGGGCTGAAGCAGAGCCGCCTCGGGCGCGACTTCAACGTCATCGTCCTAAGCATCCATCCCAAAGAGACGCCGGACTTGGCACAAGGGAAGTACGCGTCGACCATCGACGAGGTCGCCTTGCCCGGGACCGAAGGCGGCTGGAGGTTCCTGGTGGGCGACTGGGCAAACATCCACAAGGTCACCGACACTCTCGGCTTCAAGTACACCTACAACGAAGCGAAAGACGCCATCGACCACCCATCCGGAGTCATGTTCGTGACTCCGCAAGGTGTCGTGTCGAGCTACATTTACGGGGCGGTTTATACGCCCGAGCAGTTCGAGCGAAACTTCGCCATCGCCGGCCATTCGAAGGTGGGCGCCAAGGCACAGGAGATCTTCTTCGGCTGTATCCACCTCGACCCGCTCACCGGCAAACGAAGCCTGGTTGTTCAGAACGTCATCAAAGTCGCCGGCGCCGCGACCGTGCTGACGCTTGGACTATCGATCTTCGTGCTGTCCGGCAAGGCCCGGTTCCGAAAACGAAAGCCAGCCTAACCGCCGTGTGGTACGACACCTCCGGACGCCAGGTGGAAAGGGTCTCGCAGAAGTTGGTGCTCTGGAAAGGGGAACGTAGTGCCGGCGGTAAGGTGCGTTTCAGAGCTCCGTCGTGGTCATCCGCCGCCTAGGTGTTTGGGCAAGTCTCTTGCGCTGTGAAGGATGCGCAATACGTAAACGCCCTCGGGGATTCTCTGATAAATGATCCGATGGGCATACGTTGCGCCAGGCCACTTGACGACAACCAAAAACCTCCCTGGTCGTTGGTCGATCGGATTGCCGTATCCGCGGAGTTCGGCGGCCCGCTGCGCTTCTTCTTTTAGCAGATCGGTATAGCGTTCGGCCTGATCCCAACCCCAATGGCGGGTCGTGTGGGTATGGATCTCCGCGAGGTCAAGGGCGGCCTCCTCACTGTAGAGGACTAAGCCTTGGGGGTGGGGGCCGCTGCTTGCATCCATGCCTCGGTTCGCTTCCTGGCCTGCCGGTGGGCTTCTTCTGCACTCATGCCCTTGCCAGGCTCATAAGGAGCCACGACGTCGATCGCGGCCAACTCCTCGGGCGTAAGCGTCACCGGCTCCTTAACTTTTTCGATCATGGCTCGGCTCTCTACTTCAATCTTACGCCATTTCAGGTTCAAAGTTACCTTATAGGGGTACGCCCGCCTGCTCCGCGACCATTCGCACATGAGCGGCGGCTTCTTTGTATTCTTCCTCGGAGGGCAGATGTTCGATGAGCACCGGCATGTCCGCGTCGAGCCCGTCGTGAATCGCGCGTAAACAGGCGGCGATGTCGAACCGGCCGAGCCCGGGGCGCACTTCTTGAAGGTGCACGGTCAGGCGGGGCTCGAGCACGATGTCTTTGAGGTGGACCGCCGTGATGTGGGGGCCAACCTTGTCTACAAACTCGCGGACAAGCCCACCGGTATCGAAAAACCGCCGCGGTGAATTCACGATGTTTACGGGATCAAAGTGAATTCCGAAAGCCGGACGGTCGATGGCTTTGACGAGGTCGAGCGAGCTCTCCCAGCCGTCCGGGACCATGTACGGCATCGTCTCGATGGAGTACTTCGCGCGCGTTGGCTTGACCGCATCGATTACGTTGCGGACCGTCTCCACGATGGCGTGGAACGCTTCGGGGGTTACGTCTCTCGGGTCGGGGCCATCCCACCGTTCGCCGAGGCTTCCCGCGATGTTCACGCAGCATCGGGCGCCGACGAGGTCGGCCAGCACCAGGCGCTCCTTGCATTTCTCCACCGCTTCTTTTCGGCGTTGGGGATCTGGAGAAAGAGGGTTGTTCCAAATCCCGACCTCGGCAATGAGCAGGTCTGCCTCGCGCGCGGCGGCGGCGAACTCCGCCGGATTGGGCACGTCCCCGGGAAAGTAGGCTGCGCTGTAGCCCGCATCGCGATGCGCCGCTACCCAACTGTGCGGGTCCGTCCAACCAAAAACCGGCCCGCCGAACCTCATGCGAGCGGCGTCCGTTTCTGTTCGAGAAGCTCGATCATCGTCCCGATTTGCTCCTGCCCGTCGAAATAGGCGTACTGCCCATCTCCCATGTCGCCGCGCTGAATCATGGTCACGCCGTGTTCGTCGAGGAACGTTTTGGATTGCCGCATGTCGTCGGTCCAAAAGGCGATGTGGTGCAGACTCTCTCCTCGCTTGTCGTAACCCTCGTACCAGGCGCTATCCTTTCCGATCGGCTCGATGAGCTCGAGCTGAACGCAGCCGATGTCGAAGAAGGCGAGCTTCGCGCGGTCGTTGGTCGGCTTACCGCGGTACGTGCCATTCACCTCGCTTCCCGGATCGGTGACGATGATATTCGGTGGGTCGACTCCAAGAACGGCGGCCCATCGCTGCACCGCCAGCTCCATGTCCTTCACCACGATCGCCACCTGCGCGAGCTTCTTATTTCCGAGACTCATGGTGGTGAGTTTAGTAGAAATGGGAACGCTCGTAGTCCGGAGCCCCTCTCCCTCCTTCGGATGCATGTGCCGACGAGGGAGAGGGGTTGGGGTGAGGGAGCAAGCGAACGTACGTTCGCCATGTCCTGGAAGGACATGGGACCCACTGGCTGGAAGCCTAATGCCATCCAGTTTTTGCCCAGGCGAACTCTCGGAGAATACAAACACAGAGGCACAGAGACACGAAGGCACGGAGTTCTTGGCAATGGGACGTGCGGATGGGGCAAACGCCGACTGGATCTTTGTGTCTTTGTGCTTGGCGCCTTTGTGTTAACTCCGGACGGAAGGTTCGTTCGAAAAACTGATGGCATTAGGCTGGAAGCCAGTGCCACATTGCCGCCGGCAAAGTCAGGCTTGCAAGCTTTGGCAGACGGTAGTCAATTTCTCCGCGAAGAGGTCGAAATCCTCGAGACGGGGAATGGTGATCCGAACTCCTCGATCCAGCGGGGGCTGGCCGGGTTTTCGGACGAAGATTCCGGCTTCGAGCAGCGCCTTCATCGCCGAGACGGCGCGATCCTTCGTGCCGAAATCCACGAGCACGAAGTTGGTGTGGGAAGGCAAGGCTCGAAGTCCGAGCGACTCGGCTAGTGCTTCCATCTTTACACGCCCTAAATCGGCTTGCTGGACGACGAATCGGAGAAACTCCGGATCTTCGAGCGAGGCGATCGCTCCCGCGGCGGCCACGGAATTGACGCCGAAGTGCATCCGAATCCGGTCGATGAGTCCCACCATCTCCACATGGCCGACCGCGTAGCCGACTCGCAAGCCCGCCATCCCGTACCCTTTGGAAAAGGTGCGAACCCGGACGACACTCGCGTCCGATGTATCGATCGGCGGCAGATCGTTGGTGAAGTCGGCATACGCCTCGTCCATGAGCAACAGTGTTCGTTCCGGGAGCTGTGCTCGAAAATCGCTTAGCTCCTTTGAGGTGAGCAAGGAACCGGAGGGATTGTCGGGATTCGCCACGTACACGATGCGAGCGTCGGTTCGCAGAACCTCCGCCAGCAAAGCCGCCAGATCCACGGCGTCGTTTCGATAAGAAACCCTCGCGATCTGAGCCCCTGCGCCCAGCGCGCCGTACTCTAACGTGGGATAGCTGCCCAAGGTGGTGACGACGAAGTCGCCCGGATCGCAGTAAGCCCGGCAAAGCAGGGCCAGCAGGTCGTCGATGCCGGTGCCGACCATGACCTCTTCAACGCGAACGCCATGGTGAGCGGCGATCGCCGCCCGGAGATCCCAACCGTCGGGCTGGGAGTAATTCTGCCCCTGCGCCGCCTGAGCGACCATCGCCTCGATCGCGCGCGGCGACGGCCCGAATGGGCTCTCGTTCGCTCCCAACCGCAAAGTGAATTTTCGGCCAAGCTGCCTCTCCAGCGTTTCCGGTCCGAGGAAGGGAGCGGTAGAGGGAAGGGAGGCAACGAGCGCGGAGGGAATCGGCATGGCGCGAGATTACCGTCGTGGCACGTAGCGTCGGCGCCCTCGCCGATGAACCTGGTGTACCTTCGGTACACCAGGCGCAGGTACGAGCCAACCTGCGGCTACACGACTTCGTCGTAGGGATCCGGCTTAAGGTAGGCGAGGGGTGAAATCTGTCTCGGGCTTGACTTGGCGGCAGTAGGCGGCCATGAGGCGGGCGCAGTTTTCGACGTCGGTTAGCGACAGCAGCTCGCACGGAGTGTGCATATAGCGGAGGGCGACGCCGACGATGCCGACGGCCATACCGGCGCGGTTGAGCTGCATCGCGTTGCCGTCGGTTCCGGTGCCGCCGGGGGCCACGTCGATCTGGTAGGGGATCTCTTCTGCCGCCGCGCCCGCGCGGATCATCTTCACGACGTTCGGGTTGGCGTTCGCCCCGCGCATCACGCTCGGTCCCTTACCGACGTCGAGAGCGCCATGCTTCGTCTTGCTCACGCTCGGATAGTCGATCGCATGGTTCACGTCTACGGCGAGTCCGCTTTGCGCGTTGATCCAATAGGCGCTGGTACGAGCGCCGCGGAGGCCGATCTCTTCTTGGACGGTCGCGGTGGCGTAGACGCCGACGCCGGGATCGAGGCCGCCGTCCTCCTTTAGAAGCCTCAGCGCCTCGGCGACGATGAACGAACCCATCTTATTGTCGAACCCACGGGCGGTCGCGCGGTCGTTCATGAGCATCTCAAACTCGTATTGGAAGGTGACGACGTCGCCGATCTCCATCACTTCTTCCACTTGCGCTCGCGAAGTCGCCCCGATGTCGATCCAGAGATCTTCCAGGTCCGGTTTCCGCTTTCGTTCATCGTCCTTCAGAAGATGGATCGCCTTACGGCCGATGATGCCGGGGATCTTTTCCTTGCCATGCACCCACACGCGCTGGCCGATCGGAATAACGCTATCGTGGCCGCCGATCCCGGAGAAGTAGAGCAGCCCCTCGTCGCTGATGTAATGGACGATAAAGCCGATCTCGTCCATGTGCCCTGCGAGCATGATTCGCATCTCTGCCTGGGGGTTTAGGATTGCCGCTACGTTTCCGTGAACGTCGGTTCGGACGTCGTCGGCGAAGGGACGGGTGTAGTTGCGGTAGATCTCCGCCGCCCGTTCTTCGTAGCCGGACGGGCTGGGGACGTTAACTATGGCCTTGAAGAACTCAAGCGACTCCGGACGCATAAGGGTGAGGATAGCACTAGAGGGTCCTTCGGTACGTTGCGGCAAACGTGCCAAGATCTTGGGTCGTCCGAATCTCCAAGAGACCTTGCGCCATCTTTTACTTATCACCCCATGCTTTCGTCGCGTGCCCTCAGTGGAAACTATCTCGGCCTGAAGAAGGTCAGGGAGGGTCGCGAGGACGAGTTGAGCCCGAAGGAGCGCAAGGAGCTTCAGAAGGCGAAGCCGGACGTCGATTTGGCCCTTCGCGGAGACGGCACCTTTAAGAGGCAGGTCACAGAGGGTACTTGGGAAGTCGAGGGGGAGCGCGTGGTGTTTAAGCCAACCACGTTTGGCGGCGAGTCGCTTGAGAAAATGAAATCTCGGACCGAGGAAATGGGGCGCACTTTCACCCTCGGGTTCGTCTTCGCCCCCTTTGAACTGGCGATCGAGGGCGAAGCCCTCGTCACGCCGGACGAGAACGCCATCATCGTTACCGAGTTTCGGCGGCAGTGGTAGTTCCCGTAGCGTCGGCGCCCTCGCCGATGATCCGGAAGCCGAAAGAATGTCGTATCCTATCGGAACCCCGTTCGGACGCTTCGCGGGGCTGGAGTCGCTGTTGATATACCCGTCGATCAGCAAGGTCGCTGTTCGCCTCGCCCTCGTAATACTCGGGGTCGGGGCGGCAATGTCGGCACTTGCCGCACCTAAAGTTTCTCTGCGCTTCACCGTCTGGGACGGTGACGAGTCGCTCAAGGTCCTTCACCGGGTCGTCGAGCAGTTCATGAAGGAGAATCCGGACATCGAGGTCAAGCTCGAAAGCAATCCGGATTACACCACCTACCATCAAAAGATGTTGACCCAGTACGCGGGCAACACCGCGCCCGATGTGGCGATGATGGACCCGGGGCACTTCACCGCCCTCGCCAATCGCGGCGCGCTTCTCAACCTGAACGACTTTATGAAGCGGACGCCCGGCTTCGACATCGGCAAGTACTACAAGCCGATCGTCGACGCTCACTCCCTCAACGGGAATCTGTACGTCCTTCCGCGCGATATCGCCCCGTCCGGGTTGGTCTACTACAACAAGGAAGCGTTCAAAGAAGCGGGGATTCCGCTCCCGGACGGCACTTGGACCTGGGATTTCAAGGAGCGCCCGGAGCTCAAAGAGAAAGATTTTCTTTGGGTGATGCACAAGCTCACCAAGGTCGGCTCCGATGGAAAGCCGACCCGCTATGGATACGTCTCCGGGTGGCCAGGGCTTTTCGCCGACACGCTGATGTACTCGTACGGGCTTCAGCCGGCGAACGATAACCAGCACCCGACCAAAGTGTTGTACGGGTCGCCGGAAATGAAGAAGGTTTACACCCTTCTTCAAGATTTGACGCTGGAGAAAAAGTGGTCCCCCAGCAGCGTCGATGTCTCCAATGTCCTCCAACAGAACACGACGTCCCTGTTCGTTAAAGGAAAGGTCGCAATGTTCCAGAACGGTATCTGGGAAGTGCCGAACGTCCGCCGGGACATGAAGCCGGACTCCAAGGAGTTCTTCGATTGGGACATCGCCATGTTCCCGGCGTACGCCAACGGCCACCGTGGGTACGCCACCGGCGGCTCGGGCTACTGCATCTTTTCCAGCACTCCGCACCCGGAGGAGTCGTGGAGGCTCTGTCGTTACATGGCCGGTCCCGTAGGGATGCGCGCGATGGCGCAAGCCGGCATCGCCCAGCCGGCGATCCGGGAAGTCGCGCTCTCCGATTGCTGGATTCCCGGTCCGAACACTCCCAAAGAGCAGCAGTGGCCCCATAACCGGATCATCACCGACACCGAAGTTCAGTACGTGAATTTTGGCCCGACCGCCGAGATCTGGCCAGAGATTTCGGCGATCATGGGCTCGCGCCAAGATTCGGTCTACAACGGCTTGATGAAGCCTGAAGAGGCGCTGGGAACCGGTGCGATAGAGTCGCAGCAGCGGCTGGATGCGCTCTTGAAAGAGGAGACGCTCCCGCTTTTCAATTGGGGCTATGGCGTGGCGCTCGGCGTACTCATCATCGCGGTGGTCTTATTCGCGGTGTATTGGCCGGAGCGAAAGCTGCGGTACACGCGCCGCCAGAAGAAAGAGAACGCGGCGGCCTATCGGTTCCTCAGCCCATGGCTCATCGGCCTCTGCCTCTTTACGCTCGGCCCGATGATCCTTTCGCTGATCATGAGCTTCCTGAACTGGGACATGATCCGCCCTGCTCAATGGCGAGGAGTGCATAACTACACGGAGGCCATGACGGAGGATCCTCGCTTCTGGATCTCCCTGAAAGTCACGGCGTATTACACGCTGGTTTCTACTCCGTTGGGAATCCTCATCGCCCTTATGCTGGCAATGCTCCTAAACCAAAAGGTGCGCGGCATCCCGCTCTTCCGAGCGATGTTCTATATCCCGACGATCGCGAGCACCGTTGCCATGACGCTAGTAACGCGTAAGATCATGTCGCCCGACGAAGGGCTGCTAAACACGATCCTGTACAACCCGATCTTCGAGAAGACGCTCCATCTGGGCAGCCTGCTCAACCAATGGTCCGGCACAAAGCCGGGCGAGCATGTGAACTGGCTGGGTAACGAACACACGACGATGCCCGCGGTTATCCTCTTATCCCTGGTTGGAGTCGGCGGAACGATGCTGATCTTGCTTGCCGGGCTGCAAGGGGTGCCGCAGTATTACTACGAAGCCGCGACGGTCGACGGAGCGAGCGCCTGGCGCCGGTTCAGGTCGATCACTTTGCCGATGATCACCCCTTCGATCTTCTTCACGATGATTACGGGCTTCATCGGGTCGTTCCAGGTCTTCACGCAAGTCTTCGTCATCACGAACGGCCAAGGGGGCGGGCCGAATAACTCGCTTTGGGTCTACATGATCGCGTTGTACAGCAATGCTTTCCAGACCTTGCGCATGGGCTACGCGGCCGCGCTCGCGTGGGTGCTGTTCCTCATCATCCTTATCATCACTCTTCTCCAAATGCAGGCAAGCAAACGATGGGTTTACTACGAGGCGGAAGCTAAATGAGCACGGTGCCAGTGGAACTGCTGTCCCCCGAGGCGGAGCGTTACCGAACCGCGACCAACCGAGCTGAGAAAGCGAATGCGGCGGCGCGGGCTTTGCTTTGGCTTCTCCTGTTGGTGGGATCGATCATCTTCTTGATTCCGCTCTACTTGATGCTGGCGATGTCGCTCAAGTCCTCGTCGGAACTTGCTCACACTTCCTCGTGGGCTTGGCCCCAACAGATCACGTTCGAGAACTTCCAGAAGGTTCTTACCAACCCAAACGCCCCGTTCTTTCTTTTCTTCAAGAACACGTTGGTGATTGCCTCCCTGGGGACCTTGGGAGTGTTGTTCTCTTCTAGCCTGGTCGCCTACCCGTTCGCGAGGCTGAGGTTCCGAGGCCGCGATCGGCTGTTCATTCTTCTGCTCAGCACGATGATGCTTCCCGGCGTGGTCACCATGATTCCGACCTACGTGTTGTTCACTCACCTGTACTGGGTCGACACGATCAAGCCGCTGGTGGTCCCTGCGTTCTTCGGGGGCGGCGCTTTCAACATCTTCCTGATTCGCCAGTTCTTCATGGGAATCCCCCGCGAACTCGACGAGGCGGCCCTGATCGACGGCGCTAGTCACGCGACGATTTTCTGGCAGGTCATCATGCCGAACTCGGGCGCGGTGCTGGCGACGGTGGGCATCTTCTCGTTCATCTTCAACTGGAAGGACTTTATGGGGCCGCTGCTGTACCTGAACAGCCCCGATCGACAGACTCTCGAACTCGGTCTCCGAACCTACCAATCTCTGCAGGCGGAGCAGTGGCATCTGCTGATGGCCGGTTCGGTCATCGTCGTGATTCCGTTGCTCGTGATCTTCCTTCTTGGTCAGAAATGGATCATCCGTGGGATCGCGATGACGGGTGGCAAGTAGGAAATCGTTCGCCAATCGTTGCGGTTAGGTTCGCAACGAAACCCATTGGCGAAAGCAGTTGAATTAGAGTTCAATACTCGTAAGGCTCAACGTTGCGTTTGCTCTCCCCTTGGCAGCCGCGAGCCCTATTTTTTCGCCCGGCCATCGCCACCCTTACGGACCGCAGAGCTCCAGCTCTGCCCGCGTTGTCAAAGACAACGCACCGCGGCTCACATTGCACTTGCTTTGGCTACGGGCTTGAGAGCGGCATTCCCACCGACCAATCGACGCCCAAATGCCTGGCGACGGTGGCGCCGATCGCCGTCATTCCCTCCACGTCCCCCAGCGGTCCTGAGCCGGCTCCTATAACACAGACCGGCACGTACTCGCGGGAGTGGTCGGTCGATGGCGAGGTGGGGTCGTTGCCGTGATCGGCGGTAATGATGAGCAGGTCGTCCGGCGTCAGCCGAGCCATGAGGTCGCGAAGCACCGGATCGAATGCCTCTAACGCCCTCGCGAATCCGACCGGGTCGTTGCGATGGCCGTACAGCATGTCGAAGTCTTCGAAGTTGGCGAAGATAAACCGCGCATCGCTTTCGAGTGCTTGCCACAGCATTTGTGTGTGTTCGACGTTGCTCTGGGTCCGGTGGACGGGCAGGAAGCCTCGGCCGCCGAACAGTTCGGGCACAACGCCGATGCCGAAGACGCCCCCGATTTGATCGATGAGATTGGGCGGCGCGGGAAGTGGGAAGTCTTGCCGGCGCTCCGTCCGCTTAAAACTGCCAGCCTCCCCGACAAAGGGGCGGGCGATGACGCGTTGAACGTCGTTCGGCGGAACGCAGATTTCTCGTGCGATCCGACACATCTCGTACAGCCGCTCGATAGGGACGACTTCCTCGTGAGTGGCGATCTGGAAGACGGAATCGGCGCTGGTGTACACGATCGGCTGCCCTGACTTCACGTGCTCAGGCCCCAACTCGTCGATGATCGCGGTGCCGCTGGCGGCCTTGTTGCCGAGGATCCGGGTGCCGATCCGCGCCTCAAACTCCTCGATTAGGTCGGCCGGAAAGCCGTTTGGGTAGGTGGGGAAGGGGCGCTCGGTGACGACTCCCATCATCTCCCAGTGCCCGGTGACGGAGTCTTTCCCCATCGAAAGCTCTCGTAGCCGCCCCCATCTACCCGTAGCATCGGCCCCCAGCCGATGAATCCCCCCGGCATCAAGAAACCCGATCGACTCCAACGTTGGCGCATCGAACCCGCCGACCGCTTCCCATACGTGCTTGATCGTCGAAGGATGGTCGTAATCCCCGAACGCGGGCGCGTCCGGCGCCTCCCCGGCTCCGCATCCATCCAGCACGATAACGATCGCTCGCTTCATGTCTTCATCGTGGCATGCCGCCTGTAGCGTCGGCGTTTCGCCGATGTTTCAGTTGAAGCCAGGTCCGGGCGGGACGCCCGGGGTCCGAGGGGCGGACGGGACGTCCGCGCTCCGGGGAACCGCTTTCGTGGTTTTCCCCGTAAGGGTAAACGCCGTGAAGTTTTCGTGCTTGCCTATTCTCTTGCTTCCTCTTCTCCCCCTCGCTGCCCGCGCCGACGGCGTGGACGATGTCGTTAACCGCGAGATGAAGCGGGCGGGGATTCCTGGGCTTTCGCTTGGCATCATTCGAGACGGAAAGCTAGTGCGGAAACAGGCGTATGGGCTGGCCGATATCGAGCTGAATGCGCCGGCACAGGCGGATGACCTGTACGAAATCGGCTCGATGACCAAGCAGTTCACGGCTTTCCTGACCCTCATGCTGGTGGAGGAGGGGAAGATCGGATTGGACGATCCGATCTCCAAATACATCGAGGGTACGCCGGCCACCTGGAGCAAGGTCACGATCCGCCACATGCTCAACCAGAACTCGGGCCTTCCCGAATATGTCACCGTCCCCGGCATCGGGCTGATGGACGATTTCGACCGCGACAAGTGGATGAAAGGGGTCACCCCGCTGCCGCTCGACTTCCAGCCAGGGGAGACCTGGGCTTACAGCAACACTAATTTCGCCCTTCTAGGCTGGGTGATCGAGAAGGTGGCGGGCAAGCCGTATACCGAGGTCATGACCGAGCGAGTTTTGAAGCCGCTCGGGATGGACCACACGAGGTTCGAGAACGTGAACGACGTGATTCCGCGCCGCTCGCATGGTTACCTTCCGCAGCCGGGAGCGCCCATGCTTCGGGTAGAAGGGATGAAGGGGACGTCCGTGCAATCCGACGGAACCCTCATGTCGAATGTAGAGGATCTTGCCAAGTGGGACGCCGCTCTGCTCGAGCGCAAGCTTCTCAAACCCGAGAGCTACCGGCTTCTCTGGAGCCCCGGCAAGTTGAACAGCGGGCGCGTCCGCTATTACGGTATGGGCTGGATGCTAAGCTCCCCCGGTACGAAGCCGTCCGTTTACCACCCCGGCGCCAGCGTGGGTTACGGCGCGTGCATTACCCGGTACGAGGACCCTCACGTCACCGTCGTGGTTCTCACGAACCTGTATAGCGGCGCTCCCGAGGTCATCAGCCGCCGCGTCGCCGAAGCGTACGACTCGGCTCTGGTGCCCGAGATCCCGAAGGAAACCAAGGACCCGATTCCGGACCGAACCAAGCGGGTCCGGGAAACGCTGGAAAAGCTCGGCGCCGGAACCGCCGACCCGGCTTCGATGGAGCCGGAGCTGATCGCTCCGCTCCAAACCGCCCGGGCGAAGATGTTTCCCCAGTTCCGTGACTTCACGAAGATCGAGCAGCTCAACTACTCGGCGGAATCGAAGCAAGGCGACGACACCATGCTCGTCTACCGCCTAAAGAACGACCGCCGGACCCTTTCGGCGTTCTTGCTCGTGTCCAAAGAAGGCAAGCTGGCCCAGATCTATCTGAAGGCCGATCCGGTTTAGGCGATTTGGACCCCTCTAGCGGAGACCCTTGCGTGCGAATTCGGCGGGTCCGAGGACCCCTGATAGCGCTGGACAGATATCGCCGCTTTCAGGGCTCGGTGGGTTGGTCGGCTTTTACCCAGGGCTCACGCCCCGGGCTGTAGGATGTCGCGCCTTCAGCGCTGGAGGCGGACTTACGGTAGGAGGCACCTTTGAAGGTAACGGGTGCTTCGTAAGGTAAGCCCCATTCGCGGCGTTCAGGGCTCGGAGGGTGGTCGGCTTCCTTACCAGGGCTCCGCTTCGTTGCGCCTTTCGCTTTTGAGATATCGTCCCCTTGGGGCTGCCTCGGGATGCGTATTTGCGCGCACCTCGATCGCGGCACCCTCGGTATACAATGCGACGCCTTTCGAAGCAGAGTGCCGGCGGTGAATCTACGAGGTTGATAGATATAGGCACTTCGGACTTCGTCTGAGTGCTTCTTGGCGTCCACCGCCTTAACGCCCACCGCCCGACGCCCACCGCTCAATTCCCTTCAGTCCACAAGCCACACGCCACAGTCCACACCTTCCCCCCGGTATCCTCTCCCGAATGACGTTCGACCTCGGTTTTCTTGGGGGCGGGCAGCTTGCCCGGATGTCGATCCAGGCGGCCCAGAGGATGGGTTTCAAGTGCCTTTCCCTGGATCCGGGCGCGGATACGCCGGCATCGCAGATTGCGGAAAGCGTTCAAGGGAGCCTGAGCGATCCGTCGAAGATCGCCGAGATTCTCAACCGGTGTGAGCGGGTGACGCTGGAGAACGAATTCATTCCCGCCGCCGCGATTCGGGAAGCGGTTCAGTTAAGCGGGCGCAATGAGGAAGTCGTTATTCCCGGCATCGACACGCTGGCGACCATTCAAGATAAGTTGCTCCAGAGGCAGGCGCTGATCGCGGCGGGTGTCGCTTCGCCCCGTGCCGTACCGATGGACGACGGGGGCAAGAAAGCCATCGCGGAAATCGGCTTCCCGATGGTTCTCAAGGCGAGATTCGGCGGTTACGACGGGAAGGGAACGCGTTACGCGAAGACGCCGGAGGAGCTGGAGCAACATCGCCCGCTTTGGGAAGGCGGAGGCTGGTTAGCGGAGGAGTTCGTGCCGTTTCGCCGCGAGTTGGCGGTGATGGTGGCGGTCGATAGCCGCGTCCAAGTGGCGCTCCACACGGTCGAGACGATCCAGACAAACCATGTCTGCGACTTCACCTTCCCGAGCCATTTCGGGGAGTACGGCCAAGCCGACGGAACCGAAACCGCGGTCGCCGCGATCCGGGCGGTTGGTGGATACGGACTGTTCGGCGTGGAGCTGTTCGAGACGGCCGATGGACGCCTCTTGGTCAACGAAATCGCCCCCCGCCCCCACAACACCGGCCACTACACCCTCGACTGGGGCGAGCAGAGTCAGTTCGATTACCATGTCCGCCTCGTCGCCGGACTGCCGATTGAGGAGGGGCCGGCGGGGAACTCGGTTTACATGGCGAACCTCCTCGGTCAACCCTCCGCCGGCGACTATCGACGCGGAGTCCAAGCCGCTCTTGAGCGATATCCGGGAGCCCGAGTCCACTGGTACGGCAAAACCGAGTCCAAGCCTGGGCGAAAGATGGGCCACATCAACCTCGTCGCCCGGCCTGGGGAATCTAATCTGGATCGCCTACGTGAGATTCGGCGGGCGTTCTACGAAGCCTGGACCCTGTAGAAAAGCGCGACCGAGGTCGCGCACTCCCAAGGCGGCGCTACACCGGGACGGTTGAGAGTTCAGGCGATACGGCGAACGCGGCCTCGGTCTTGGCGCGGATTTCTTCTTCGGTGACTCCGGGGGCGAGCTCACGGAGTACGAGTCCGAGTTCGGTCACGTCGAAGACGCACAGATCGGTGATGATCAGGTCGACGCACGCCTTGCCGGTCAAGGGCAAGCGGCACTCTTTGAGCACCTTGCTCTCGCCGGCTTTGTTGGTGTGCTCCATCACGACTACGACCCGCTGGACGCCGGCGACCAGGTCCATGGCGCCCCCCATCCCCTTCACCATCTTGCCGGGGATCATCCAGTTTGCGAGGTCGCCTTGCTCGCTTACTTCCATGGCGCCCAAGATCGATAGGTCGATGTGGCCGCCGCGAATCATCGCGAACGAATCGGCGCTGGAGAAGAACGCGGTGCCGGGAATCGCCGTGACGGTTTGCTTGCCGGCATTGATAAGGTCCGGGTCCTCCTCCCCCTCGTAAGGGAATGGGCCGAGACCAAGCATCCCGTTTTCACTCTGCAACACAACGTTCATCCCCTCTGGAATGAAGTTCGCGACGAGGGTTGGGATTCCGATCCCGAGGTTGACGTAGAATCCGTCGCGCAATTCTAGCGCGGCTCGCTGGGCCAATTGATCGCGGCTGAGTGGCATGAGGTCGTTCCTTACTTGAGGTTATCTCACCCGGCCCCACACTTGGTGGGTCCCGGCCCCGCTGATGAGCGACTTCTGGTCGTCTTCGAGCTCTAGAAGTTCGGCGAGCACCTTTTCTATCTCTTCGGCGCTTGCCATTCCTTCCGCGACGAGCGCTTCTTTAATCCCATCGAGCGTGAGGCTGCTGATCCGCTTCGTCTCTCCTTCCGGTAAGAGAGTGATTTGAACGTCCGCCCTTACCGGATCGAGGCCCGCGTCGAGGGCAAGCCGGTACAGCTTTCGTCCCAGGTATGGGTCCCCTCCGCGACGGCGCACCACTACCTCGTACCATTCCAGATAGCGATCAAACGCCGCCGTTCGCGGCTCGGCGACGTGCAGGTCGAAGTCGATGTCCTCGAGCACGACCCGTGCACCCGGCTTGGTGGCCGCGATCATGGAAGCGATCGCGGCCGCTGGATCGGCGAGATGGGAAAGCAGATACCGGGCGTAGACGAGGTCGAACTTCCGTTCGATGAAAGCTAGATCGCGAACGTCTATCCGCTCGAACCGGATGCTCGGATGCCGATGGCGAGCGGCCTGGATAAATCCCTCGTTCGCGTCGACCCCCATCGCGTCGACTCCCAATTCCGCGACGCGGGCGGTAAGCGCCCCGACTCCACAACCGACGTCGAGGAACGACATCCCCTTCCGCAGCCCCGCCGCCCGAAGCAATCGCCGCGAACGCGGCCACATCGCCTCGTTAAGGATCTCGAGCCGGCGCCTGCCCGGCGCGCCGGTCGCCAACGAATACCTTTCGTCCATGGCGTTAGCCTCGCATATCCATGCCGCCATCGACGGTGATCGTGCTGCCGGTGATGAACGAGGCTAGGTCGGAGAGAAGGAACACGGTCGCCCCCGCTACATCTTCTGGGCGGCCTATCCGGCCGAGAGGAAAGCTGGCGGCTACGTTATCGCGTCCGAGAATGTCGAAGCTGGGAGCGGCCATGTCGGTGTCCGTCCAAGCCGGGGCGATGCAGTTCACCCGGATCTGATCAGGCGCCAACTCCTTGGCCATGGAGCGCATGAACATGATCTGCGCCCCCTTCGAGGTGGCGTAAGCCGAATACTCGGCGGAGCCGCGCTGGCCGGCGGTGGAGGTGTAGATGACGATGCTTCCGCCCGCGGTCCTCATATGCCGAGCGGCCGCGCGCACGGCCAGAAAGGTGCCGCGTACGTTCACCGACATCGTTCGATCCCAGAACTCGGCGGTCATCTCGGGCAAGTAACACCCTTCGAAGACCCCCGCGGAGACGACCAAGCCGCTCAGCGGGCCAAGCTCCGCCACCGCCGCGTCGACCGCCGCGTCCATGGCGCCGTCCTCTGAGATGTCCGCCTGGACGGCGAATCCTTTGCCGCTCGACGCGCGGACGTCCTCCACCGTCCGATCCGCGGCTTCGCGGTTCGAAAGGTAGTTGACGCTGACAGCGGCTCCGGCTTGCGCCGCCATCCTGGCAGATGCCGCCCCGATACCGCGGCTGCCGCCGGCGATAAAGATGTGCCGGCCGGCCAGGCTAATCATAAGCGGCTCTTTTGTGGTCACCCATCAAACGGAGCTGTCGAGGGTTCGCCGCTGCCAAGACCTCGGGATTAAATTGCCAACTCATGAACGGCGAGAACTGTTGGGCAATGAACCGGTGCGAGTAGTGGACTTGGAGCAGGTGACGAATCCGATCCGACTTGTTTTCGCTCCCGGTATGCCAAATCTCGCTTCGGAAAAAAAGGACGTCGCCCGCTTTGCACAACACCGGCTCGAGCTTCCGCCCCTTGTACTCCGGGTCCTTGTCTTTCCCCCAAGTAAGGGCTTGACCCGATTTGTGGCTGCCCGGAATCACATAGGTCGGACACAGCTCCTCGTCGATGTCGCTGAGGTAGAAGTGGGCGGTGCAGAGGTAGATCGGCAGCTTGAAGCGAGGGTCCTCGGCCATGTCTTCGGGCACTTCCACAAAGACGCGGTCGGTGTGCGGCGACCACCCGTTGTGACCTGGGTGACTGCGCCAAGCCGTCTGCCCGATAATGTGGCACTCGCTCCCCATCGTCGCCTCCGCGAGGTCGATAACGCCAGGCCAGTCGATGAACTGCAGCCAGAACGGGTCGCGGTTGAAGACGCACTTGTAATGGTCGTTGATCCCCTCCGAGTCGAAGCCGAACGGCTTAAGTCCGTCGATCTTCTCCCGTGCCTGCGCCACCAGCTCAGACGAAAGGACGTTCGGGATCAAAGCGAAGCCGTCGTCGTGGATCGCCTGGGCCATTTCGGCGACTTGGTTGAGGCCAAAGGTGTGCTGTAGATAGCGGAAGTCTTGGGTCACGCTCATGATTCTGGGCACACTTTATCATGTTAGGCGCGTTTCAAATCCGCATAAAGGATGTCGTTTCCGTACAGAGAGTGGGAGGTCGCCAGGATCTCTCCCTTCGGCGAATAAATCGTCGAGAATCCGTACCCGAACCACGGCTGGGGTTCGTCGACGCTCCAGTTTGCGCCCACGACGTAATGACCGTACGCCCTTAACCGCCCGGGCAGGATATGCCAAAACCAGTCGGCGGGATGGCTGGGCGAGACCCAGGCGATCGGATAGAGCAGCGCCCAGATTTTCTTCGGCTTGAGACGGTCGAGGATGGTGTGGATGTCGAAACAGATCGCCAAGCCGACGCGGCCGTATTCCGTGTCGTACGTCTGGACGTCTCGATCTCCCTTCGTCGCCCAGCTCTTCTCCGGGACCGGCCAGGGCGTCAGCTTGCGATAGTGCGCCACGATCTTTCCCGTCGGAGCCGCGAGGCAGACCGTGTTGTAATACTTCGCTCCATCCTTCTCCACGAACGGGACGGTGACGTAGATGCCGAGACGCTTGGCGGCGGCGGCGAATTGCTTCGTGGATTCGCCGTCCACTGCCTCGGCAAACTGTTCGGGATCTCGGCCTCGAAAGGACGGCTCGATCGGCCAGCCGTCCAGATGCCAGTTCGTTCGCAGGTCCTGCGAGAGGTAGCCCGTGATCGATGCCTCGGGCAGAACCACGATCTTGGCTCCGTTCTTGGCGGCTTGCTCCACCAAACCCAGCAGCTTCTTCCGATTCGCCTCGACTTCGCCCATCACCGACGAACATTGGATCGCCGCCACTTTGACCGTCGCGGACTGGGCGATAAGAAACGTCGAAAGAAGTGTAAGCATCAAATCAATTCATCCTTGCAGTCGGAAGCCGAGGGTTTCGCTCGACTGCTAATCTAGACAAATCGATGGCCATCCCCACTTTCCTCGCCTTGCTCCTGATCCGGGCACAGACGCCGGTTCAGTACGCAAAGTTCGAATTCAATATTCCAATGCGGGACGGGGTCAAGCTTTACACTTCCGTCTACATTCCCAAGCAGGTTGCAGGCCGGCACCCGATTCTGTTGGAGCGCACCCCTTACTCTGCCGGACCTTACGGCCCAGCGAATAAGGATGATTTCTTGGGCTCGCCCCGCATGCGTCAAAAGGGCTACATCTTCGCCTACCAAGATGTCCGTGGTCAATACATGAGCGGCGGAACGTACGAGAACGTCCGCCCGATACGGAAGGACGCGACGGTCGGGACCGATGAGAGCACCGATACCTGGGACACCGTCGATTACCTGGTGAAGCATGTGCCGGGAAACAACGGAGCGGTCGGGCTTTGGGGGATTTCCTACCCCGGGTTTTACGCCGCCGCCGGGGCCATCGACACCCACCCGGCCCTGAAGGCGGTATCGCCGCAGGCGCCGGTGAGCGACTGGTTCGTGGGGGACGACGTGCACCACAACGGGGCGTTTTTCCTGCAGGACAACTTCGATTTCGGGGCGTGGTTCGATATGCCCCACAAGTCATTGGAGCGAGACCACCCCGGACTCAAGATCGACCGCGGCGGTCGCTCGGCCTACGATTTCTTCCTGCAGGGCGGATCGCTCGCGGAAATCGAGAAGAAGTATTTCAAGGGAAGAATCCCGTACTGGAACGAAGTCGCCCGACACGGCACTTACGACGATTACTGGAAAGATCGAGCCTTGCCGCCTCACATGAAGAACGTGAAGTGCGCCGTCCTAACCGTCGGCGGCCTCTTCGACGCCGAGGACATGTGGGGCGCGCTGAATACCTACGCCGCGACCGAGCGCCAGAACCCCGGAATCCCCAACTTCCTTGTGATGGGCCCGTGGTACCACGGGATGTGGGCCGAGGGAGAGGGAACCGCGTTCGGAGATCTCTCTTACGGCATGGCGACCAGCCAGTGGTATCGCGAGAATGTCGAATTTCCGTTCTTCGAGCGGTATCTTCGCGGCCAAGAAGTACCTCCGCCCGCGGAGGCGACGATTTTCCAAACCGGTGCTAACCGATGGCGCACGTTCACCCAATGGCCGCCCGCCGGCCTGGGCAAATATTCCGTCTATCTGGGCGAAGGACATACGCTGACGGAATCCGCGCCGGGTACAGAGGGCGCGGATTCGTATGAGAACGATCCAGCCCGGCCGACCCCGTACATCGCGGATCTCTCCTCGAAAGAACGTCCCGCCACCTACATGGTGGACGACCAGCGATGGGCCGAGAAGCGTTCGGATGTCGCCACCTATAAGGGCCCGGTGCTAGCTCGGGATCTGACGGTTGCCGGTCCGGTCGACGTCGACCTCTGGGCCTCGACGACCGGAACCGACGCCGATTTCGTGGTGAAGGTGATTGACGTATGGCCCGCTGATTCGACGGATGTTTCGTCCCGCGGCCGTCCGATGGCGGGCTACGAGCAGCTTCTTCGCGGCGACATCATGCGCGGCAAGTTCCGGAATTCGCTCGAGAAGCCTGAGCCGTTTGTCCCGGGCCAGTCAACCCGCGTGCACTTCCGGATGAACGACGTCCTCCACACCTTCAAGGCTGGCCACCGCATCATGGTCCAAGTCCAAAGCTCCTGGTTCCCTCTGGTCGACCGCAATCCGAACCGATTCATGGACATCTATCAAGCCACGACGTCCGACTTCCAACCCGCCACCATCACCCTCCACCACGACCCCGCCCACCCCTCGTCGGTCTCCTTCGGCACCTTGTAGCCCCCGTGGCACGGGCTTCCAGCCCGTGTGTATCACGACCATCCTGGTCGTGTGAACGTAGCATCGGCTCCCAGCCGATGAACCCGACGGCCCTCGTGGCCATTGGAAAAGGGCCAGGGGCAGGATCCCCCTGGGACCCACTGGCAAGATGCCAGTGGCACGTTCGGAAATGCGGCTCGTGCGTTATGCTCTTTCCGTGCTTAGCCTCATTCCTTTTTTCGCCGTGATGTTGGCCCAGGGGCCGGGGCAGAACCCTCAGACGGGACCTCGGAGCCAAACGCGACCGCCGGTGGCCGACGCCTCCCCGGTCGTACCCGCGATCGAGATCGCTCCCTCGGTGACTCATCACACGCTCACCCTTCCGAGTGGCGCGGTGACCTACACGGCCACCGCGGCCCAGATTCCGCTCCGAAACGAAGCGGGCGAGGTCGAGTGCCGGATGTTTTACGTCGCCTACACCAAGGATGGCGCCGAGGCGCATAACCGGCCGGTCACGTTCGCCTTCAACGGCGGTCCGGGAAGCGCCACTTTGTGGCTCCACATGGGTTCCCTCGGGCCCAAGCGGGCGCCGATGAACGACGACGGGACCCTGCCAAACCCGCCGTACGAGGCCGTCGACAACATGGACTCGTGGCTCGACTTCACCGACGTGGTGGTCATCGACGCTCCCGGCACCGGTTACAGCCGCATTGCCCGACCGGACCTCGCGTCCAAGTATTTTGGACTCCAGCCGGATATCGCCGCTTTCAGCTCGTTTATCCGGAACTGGCTCACGTCGCACAAGCGCTGGCGCTCCCCGCTCTTCGTGGCCGGCGAGAGCTATGGCGGCATCCGTGGTTCGGGCCTCAGCAACGCCCTCTTCCGCTCCGGAGTGGCGCTGAACGGGTTCGTGAGCATCTCAGGGACCAGCAACTTCATGACGCTGGACGGCATGCGCGGCAACGACTCCACCTACATTAGCTTCTTCCCATCGATGGCCGCGTGCGCGTGGTACCACCACAAGCTCGCGCCGAGGTTCAAGGACGTCGCGAGCGTCGTTCGAGAAACCCAGGACTGGATCGACAAGGAGTACGCTCCCGCCCTTCAGCGCGGCGACAGCCTGAGCCCCAAGGAGAAGGAGCATATCGCCGACAAGATGTCGGAGTATCTCGGGATTAGCAAGAAGTATTGCCTCGGCGCCAACCTCCGCGTCACCGAGCGCCAGATGTTCCGCGAGCTGCTGCGGGACGAAGGGCTGACGATCGGACGATACGACGGCCGGCTTACCGGAAAGGAAGAGCTGCTCGTCGGCGAGCGCGGATCCGGCGACCCGAGCGACGATGCCACGACCGCTCCATTCACCTCCTCGCTCAACGACTACCTCCAGAACGATCTCGCGATCAAGACCGACCTCCCGTATCTCAACTCCGGCAACGTACGTCCTTGGGCGGAGCCGGAGGGTAGCTATGCCGAAACCGCATCGGACCTCCGAAGCGTGCTGGCGCGGAATCAGCACTTCCGAGCGCTCTACTGCTGCGGGTACTACGATCTCGCCTGTCCGCTTAACGGCACGATCTACACCGTCAACCACATGGGACTCGACCCGGTGACCCGCTCGCACGTCTCGTTCCAGTACTACCCGGCGGGCCACATGATGTACATCGAAAAGAGCTCCCGCAAGAAGCTCCACGACGATGTGGCCAAATTCGAAGCCGACTGCCTAAGCGGACGATAGCGGACCGTTACCCTCCACTCTCTTATGTGGAGGGTCTCATTCTGCGAGGATTTGGGTGTCCTTGCTGCCCGGGGAATTGGACCACCGAGCATCGACAACCGTAGCCCGGGGATTTATCCCCGGCAGAACCTTGGAGCGCGGCTAAAGCCACGGGCTACGGGTGAAATCTGACTGGCGGACAGTCGGCATGCGCGCTTCCGGCATTTGGCCCTCCGGGCATCGACTAAAGTCGACTCCGCATGCGAGCTAAAAGCTCGCGCTCCATTTGTGATTCGCGCCCGAGAAGGCTAGTAAAAAGACTAGACCCGCAGTGGAGATTTCGCTAGAATGGATACGTTATGAACGATGCACGGATGCTGAAGTTCGCCCTGTTTACGGTCTGTCTCGCCGGTTGCGGAGGAGGCGGGGGCGGCGGCTCTGATTCCAACTCTCTAGAGGGCCACTATTCCGGAAGCTTTTCCGCCGAAGGGGTTGGCGCCGGAACCGTCGACGTTACGATTTATTCCGGAAACCGGGTCTCAGGGACCACGGTCAATAGTGCGGCTTCCAACCGGCACGGTCTTTTCGTGGGTCGAATCATCGACTCGACTATTTCCGGTTCGGTCCTCGAAGATGCGCAGCAAGAAAAGGGATTTACCGGCACCGTCGACAAAGGGAACGGTCAGTTGACCTTGCATCTGACCTTCAATGGTTTGAACACTACGGCCACCTACACGCTGACGAAAAATTAGACTTCGCCCCGGCGCTTTCATTCCCGCGAACTTGCCGGCAAATGGCGGTTCTCGGGCTTCCTCGATTGCGCAAAATCTCGGCATTTTTGCTAGGCAACCACTTGCTTCTATCCTACTTTGGATAGAGGCGTACACAATGGACTTCGCGGCTCTGACTTCCCCCAATCGTGTCTAGCCTTCGCGCGGAGTTCCATGCCTGGTAGCACGCCTAAGTTTTCAATGTCGAAACCTTCTTTCCGCTTCCTGAGCCTCCTGGGGATTCTCCTGCTGATTGTCCTTCCCGGGCTTGCCACCGCGCAATCGGTTTCGAGCTTGGTGTTGGAGCCGCCGAGCGTACCTGGTGGTTACTCCTCCCGGGGCGTCGTGACTCTTACCTCTGCCGCCACCGGCAACGGACGGCTGGTGTCTGTCTCCAGCGATAAAGCTTTCGTTCAGGTTCCTAGCCTCGTCCGAGTCGTCGCCGGTCAAACCTCCGCTAAGTTCACCGTTAAGACGAGCCCTTTGTCTTCTACCGACACCGCTACCCTGACCGCCACCGCCTCTGGAACGGCGACCGCCGTGATGACCGTCCTGAGTGCGTCCATCAGAAACGTGGAACTCACGCCGAACCCGGCGATCGGCGGTGCAGCCGTACAAGGAAAGGTCAACCTAGCCGGGACGGCGCCGGCAGGTGGCCTGACCGTTGCCTTGACGAGTTCAGGTGCGTTCGCCCATGTCCCTGCAAATGTTATGGTAGCCGCGGGCAACGGTTCTGCCACTTTCAGCATTCCTACCGATTCCGTGGCGACCAGTAAGTTTGCTATCGTCACCGCGACCTTGGGCGCTTCCTCCGCCAGTCGGCCGCTTTTCGTGAACCCCGCCGCGGTTACCGCCCTCTCCTTCTCGCCCGGTGTTGTCGTTGGCGGCGCCGGGACCGTAGGCACCGTTACGATCGACGCGCCCGCCGGGGCCCCGGGGGTCGACGTTCGAGTGTGGAGCGAGAATTCCGCCGTCAAAGCGCCGCTCACGGTCACCATTCCTTCGGGCAGTACGCAGGCGACGTTTAACGCCACGACGATCGCCTTGGCGTCGCAACAACTTGCTCGTGTGACGGCCAAGACAAGTGGATCGCCAGTTGCCGCCACGGTCATCGTCAACCCGCCAACTCCCGCCTCGCTGACCTTAGCCCCTACCTCAGTTACCGGAGGCACCTCCTCTAAAGCGACCGTCACGCTTACCGGAGCCGCTCCCGCGGGAGGAATCGATATCGCCCTTTCCTGCGACAAGAGCTATGCCCAAACGCCGGCTTCGATCCACTTGACTACCGGAGCGACGTCGGGGATCTTCACAGTTACATCGAGTGCGGTTGATGCGGATGGAAAGGCCGCGATCACGACCGCCGTTGGCGGAGGAACAAAAAGCGCGAACCTCACGGTTCTCTCTCCGCCGGTCGCCTCCGTTGCTGTCGACCCGGCGATCGTAACCGGAGGAACCAGCGCAACGGGCAAGGTCTTCCTCGTCAATCCCGCTCCCGCTGGAGGGGTAGTCGTGACATTACAGAGTGACCGGAGCTTCGCGACTCCGCCCGTTTCCGTTCGGGTGCCCGTGGGAAGCGTCTCCACCACGTTCACCGTCTCCACCGCGGGAGTCGTGTCGACGCAGAACGCTACGCTTACCGCCACCGCGGGAGGCATCCGTGTAACGGCAACTTTGACGGTAGCTTCGCCTCAAGATACGATCGTCTCGATCATCGCTCCGGGGCGGACGCTACTCTTCGCCGCCGCTCAGGACGGAAACCAAGTCTGGCGGACCATTCCCGTAACCGGGGACCACGCGGTCGCGATTGTCACCGATCCATCGGGTCGATATGGCCTAACCGTGGTTTATGCGGAACCCAACGGAAAGATCGTTACTTCGATCCACCAAGCAACCCTCTCGGAGATCAAGGCGATCGTTATTCCTGCGGACAACCCAACTTACGATACGGGAGAGGTTTCTGGGTCATTGTCGAACCTACCCACCGGCTCCTCCGTGTCCCTGATGGGATTTGGTCGCGGTTTTTCTTCGCTAACAAAGAACGGCGCGTTCTCGGCCTCGTTGCCCAAGAAAGCCCCTTGGGATCTTGTTTCGGCCCTATATGGTCCAAGGAATACGTTTCAGGGCTTGGAAATTCGCCGTAACCTCTCCAGCACTCCGATCTCCGGCATCAACCTCGACGCTTCTCAGTTCTTGATGCCAACCGAGGAGTTCAGCCTGTTGGGTTCGGGCGACTCGATCGGTTTCGCGTTATCGTATGCCGCCTCCTCCTACTTACAGACGGTGAACGGCACCCTAAGCAGTGTTATCGATACTCAGCGCGATGCGCACTATTCGTTCTATGGATTGCCGGCGTCGTTCCAAGATGCAGGTGATCGGTATTACGCGACGCTAACCGATTATTCTGAGAATTTTAACGGCGACTTCGGCGGTTGGTCCGTTTCGTCCACGGGGGTAGCGGTCGGAGCCCCGCATGATATCGAGCTTAATCTCGACTTCCCGTCGGACCCTCTTGCCTTTTCCAGCATCGGCGCCGCGGGCCATGAGGTGGGCCAGGTGACTTGGAACGAACTCTCCCCTAACTTGAAGGCGTTGGAAAACACGTTCATCGGGACGGGCGTATCCCACGCATGCTTTGCTAGCGTCGGTTGGCTTGGAAAAAATCTTTCCAATTACACTTACACCTCTCCGGATTTCGCAGGACTTCCCGGATGGAATATCTCCTGGAATCTAGGCAAATTCACCAGCAGTGAAGCAAAGATTATCGTCAATAACGGCGCCTTCGCGGACCTCTACGACTCCACTCGCCCCATCTCCGATGGTTACATTTCGACGACTTACTTCATTAGGTACGTCGCCAACTAGACCTGAAAAATATCCCGCAACGTGGCCCGGGCGGACCCTACATCGCCAGTAGCGCGCCGGTCAATTCCGGGAACGAGTGGTAAGTGAAATCGGGAGCGAGCGAGGTCCCAAATCCGTAAGTCACGAAGG
Organism: Fimbriimonas ginsengisoli Gsoil 348; assembly: GCF_000724625.1. Lineage (GTDB taxonomy): Bacteria > Armatimonadota > Fimbriimonadia > Fimbriimonadales > Fimbriimonadaceae > Fimbriimonas > Fimbriimonas ginsengisoli. The sequence continues at coordinate 2,528,652 of NZ_CP007139.1, forward strand.
CGAACGGAATCCGGCATGCTCGCGCAGCGGCTTCGTCTCCGGCCGCGTCGCCCACCATGATCGGCCGCTGAAGGCCGTTTCGCTGGATCACCCGTGCGAGGTTTCGATCCTTGGATTCGGCGGTGTTGCCGAAGCACTCGCAGTCCTCGAACAACTCGCCGAGGTTCGAGAACGCGTAAAACGTCTCGATGTAACCGCTCTGGCAGTTGCTGACGATGAAAAGCCGGTAACGCTCCTTTAACCGCCGCAGTCCTTCCGTAACCCCCTCGTAAATTGTGCCGCCAAGCCGCGTGATCGCCGCGTTGTCCTCCACCGCCGTATCGTCGATCAAGAGCCGGATTTGCTCCTCCGATAGGTCTGAGAACGTCTCGCGGATGCACAGGTCGTGCGGCTTTCCGGTTACGAGTTGAACGTCATCCGCAGTGATGTGGCGGTAGGGAATGCCGTGCTTGGCCAACACGTCGTTCCAGGCGACTGCGCAAGCGGGCGTCGTATCCCAGAGCGTGCCGTCCAAGTCGAAGACGATCGAGTCGAAGTTCGTCATGCCGGTTGCGCCAGAGGACCTAGCCGACGCTATGGCCGAACGTATCGTTCAGGTTCTTGAACTGGTTGACATCCAGCTCGTTCAGCGTGTCCAGCACGTGGTACTGCGCCAACGTTTCCAGCCGTAGAGACTCATTCGCGGGGATTGCGGCCTTGACCATAGGGGAGAGCCAATTATAACGGGTAACGGCTCCCTACCCGTTACCCAACGTCCGCACGAATCGCCATATGCCAGGCCCTCCCGTCCCGTGAAGAGGGAATCAGGAGAGCTGGGCGGCGAGCGCGCGCAAGAGGGCGACGCCGGCGGGGTTTTTGGTTAGGGAAGTGGGTTGGGTTCCGAGCCCTCCGTAGGGACGCAGGGTCGTCACCAGGGTATTTCCCCTCCTCACGAGGACCGGGGCATCTTGGTAGGTGCGAACGTCTACCCGATTGAGCAGCACCTCGTAGGGACCTTCCGAGTCGTCCAGGGAGCCCATATCGATCACGCGGTCGCTCGAAACCGGGAGAAGGCGCGACCACTTCTCGGCAAACGGGACCTCCGACCAGAAGGCGTCGTTACGGAACTCGTAAGCGGCCTCCCGCCAAAAGGGGGCGGCTTTGACGCCCATGTCCGTAAGGAAGAGAATCCCACTTCCGATCTTGCCGAACGCGCCGGTGGCGAGTACCGGGGCATCGTCGGGCGATTCCGCTGTCCGTAACTTCAAATCCCGAAAAAGCCCAGCCTGATCGTGGAGAAAAAACGATTCAAACTCAGAGCTTTCCAGCCTCGGCGTCACCCAGACTGGCCATTCGTTGATCGCCCCGCCAAACTCCACACTGAGCGTATATTCGCCCGGCTCGGCGTCCCACGCGATCTGTCCCACCTCTCGAGAATGTAAGGCGGGTACGCGTTTTGTGCGCTCCGCCCCGTGGGCCACGACCTTTCCATCCTCGCGAACGACGCGCCAGAACAGCCCGCCCTGCAGGTCGTGATCGGAATGGACGCCGATGCGCCAGAACACTTGGCCCGCGAAATGGTTGAAAGGATCGACCCACCCGGAGCGGTTTCCGCCATCCACCCACGGAGGGCGGCGAGTCGGGATAGCAAAGAGGACGGTCTCTCCGTTCCAGGGCAGCATCTCGGCGGGCGAAAATCGCGGGTCGCCCCAGTCGTCGAAGACTCCTGCCGAGGAGATCGGCGTGTCGCGCCATCCTGTGATGACGTACCCGGAGATCGAGTCGCGTGAGCGAACCGCCTCCTGCACCGTTTTCCGAATGAACGTGGCCTTTGCCGCCGAGCTGGCCATCAGCGCCGTATGGCGGCTTTTGGTTGGCTGGTTGGCGAAACGGCTCTCCGAGAGGACGGCGGGAAGATCGTATTGCCATCGCACCCCTTTATCGTTTAGCTCCGGCAACGAGGAGGCCCAGTACGGCATCTCGTCTCCGATCTTGGCGAGATCGCGGTGAACGTCGATGTCGTTGAACTCTCCGAGGAGCGTCGGCATCGGCTCCCTCGCGCCCGGGAGGAGCGAGTCGAGCACGTCGGGATAGAACGGGAGGTCGCAGTACGGGTGAAAGTCGTACAAGTCTCCGTACTCGCGAAGGTCGCCGCCGTACATTTCGGCGCCGCCCGAATTGTCTTTCACCAAAGGAGAGCCGGTAAGGCTCCGCACGAGCTGGGTTAGGTAGGCGCGATACTCGTGCGGCGTAGATGCGCTGAGCTCGCAACCGACCGTCCAGACGACGATATTGTCGTGGTGGCGGTATTGCCGGACCACCCGTTCGATCTCCTCCGCGATCTCGGCCAACCGGGCTGGATCGGGCGAGGGATCCCAAAGCGGCAGCTCGATCCACGCCTCCATCCCTTCTTCACGAAGGATGTCGAGGTACCGGTGGGAAGGAACCCACAGGCAGAACTTCACCAGGTTGAATCCGCGCGCCTTCGCCGCCGCCACCTCTTCCCGGATCGTCCCTTCTGGCGGGTTCGGGTGCCCGATCTCCGGATACCAACCCCAATGCAAGAGGCCGCGAACGTAGAATGGGCGGTCGTCCACAAAAATCTTCGACCCGTCCACCCTTACCCGCGATGCGAGCGGGGGACGCTGCAGAATGGGCTCCCCGCGCACCAGCTCGACCATGCCGAAGATGCCGCCGAACGTGTGGTAGACGAACGGCAGGAAGCCGCTGGCGACCTCCCTGACCGGGTAGGTCGGCCCTCCGTTCTTGACTACCGAAACCTCGACCTCGATCTTCTTCGCCGAGTATTTGTCCAACGGAACCGCAAAGGCATCCCAGATCCCCTTGTGAGAGGCAACCGTTTCGCCGTCGATTCTAACCTCGGCCGCGTAACTTACGTTGTGGAAAAGAAGATGCGATTTTCCGCGCGGCACGGCGATCGTGGTTCGATAGGTCACCGGCCCCTCGTAGCTCACGGCGACGTCTTGACGCCAAGTGTGAGGAAGAAGGATCTCAACCGACGGAGCGTCCGCATCGTAACGGACATGCCAGCGTACGACGGGTTCAGCGTGCTCGCTCATGGGCACGGGCATTGTCGCATGTTAAGTGCCTCCGTTGCGAAGGTGAGCGCCTTTTCCGCATCCTTGGCCCACGAAACGTAACTCTCGGCGCATTCTGACGTTAAGGGAAATGGTGGCCCCAATCTCCGGATCGGGACCCCACCCGTCTTTCAAGGAGGATCCATGACGTTTCTAACCGCTGCCCTCGTGCTGGGCATTCCGGCTGTGGTCATTCCCGGCCCGCAAATCCAAGGCCTTCGCCCCCTGGCTTACGCCGCCTCGCCTTTCGGCTCCCAAGTTCTGGTGACGCTGGAGGACGGTTCCGTCCGGATTATCGATACAAAGACCCGGCAAACCGTTCGCACCCTCGCCAAACACCTGCAGCCGGCTTATGCCGCCGCTTGGAGCCCGGACGGACTCTTCGTCGCCACCGGCGACGAGACCGCCCGCATCTGGATCGAGAACGCCCGAAGCGGCCAGAAGGTGCGCGAGTACCGGACCCACACCAAAGGGATTCAAAAGCTGAGCTTCAACAGCATGGGGAACCTGCTCATCAGTACCGGCAAGGACGATGAGATCAAGATCTACAACCTCACGAAGCCCGGGCCCAAGGAGAGCCAGCACGTTCTCGGCAAAGGGGCCAACTTCTACGGGGCCGCGTTTGATCCGCACTCGCCCTTCGTCTTCGCCACCGGGATCTTGATGGCCGGCGGCGGACGCACCTACGATGCCCAGTCGGGCAGCGTCGGCGCGTTCATCTTGGGCCACGACAGCCAAGGCGCGATGGACGTGGCCTACAATCCGCAGGGAACCCGAATCGCAACGGCCGGCAAGGACGCCACGACCGTGATCGCCGATACGAAGAGCTACAAGAAGATCGGCACCCTGAAGGGGCATGCCGACTGGGTAATGGCGGTCGCATTCTCGCCGAACGGCAAGCTCGTGGCCACCAGCTCCACTGACCGAACCGTGAAGGTTTGGGACTCCACGACGATGAGAAAGGTCGCCGACCTTCCCAACCAGAGCTTCGTCGGTTCCCCCGTCGCCTTTACCGCCGACGGAAAGTCCTTGGTCACGGTCAGCGACCAAGGGTTCCTCCAGATCAACACCGTCGTCGGTCCCCAGTCGGCGGCCGTTACCACCGTCTCTTCGAGGCCGACTCCGAAGCATAAGAAGGGACTGCACGGCTAAGCCGCACCCAACATCGCTCGGCGAACCACACGAACCCTCCAGACTCCGTCTGGAGGGTTTTCCATGGCTTCAGGTTCTAACTCTTCGGCTCACCTTCCTGCCCTAACACATCTTCGATCCACGATAACCCCCGCATCATGTTGGGAAATCCGATCGTAGTCAAGGCCTGAAGCGCCGCGTGGCGAAGCTCCTCCGGAGTCGCGCCCGCCTCTAGAGCCTTCCGCGCCTGACTGTGGGTTCCTCCCTCGAGTCCCGCGCCAATCGCCAAGCCGAGCTTCACCAGGCATCGCTCCTTATTGCTAAGCGGCCCGGCATCGGCGACCGCGTCACCCAGCTCCCGGTATGCCGCCCCAATCCTCGGGTACGTCTCGACAAACGCCGTAAACCGTTTCGGAAGCTTTCCCATTCCCTAATCGTGGCACGAGCGGGGTGAGGTAGCGTCGGGACATGAGCATTGAGGCCGTCGTCCTTACCGGAGGCGCGAGCCGCCGAATGGGAACCGACAAGTCGCAGATCCCGATCGACGGGGTCGCCCAAGCCGAACGAATCGTCGCCGCCCTCACAGTGGCCGGAATTCCGGTGACCGTTCTCGGCCGAGAGGCGGTTCCGGGAGCCGCTTTCCTCGCCGACGCGGAAAAGTTCGGCGGGCCGCTCGCCGCGCTTGCCGCTTTCTCTGCAAGCCATGAGCTCGTCTTCGTCGCCTCCTGCGACCTCCCCCGATTCGAGCCGAGCGTCGTCAACCTCCTGGCTTTGAAGCTTGGCGGAGCCGATGCCGCCGTGCCTCTGCTCTCTGGTCATCGCCAACCACTCTGCGCACTCTACCGGTCCAACGCCTTCGAAGCCGCCGCCGAGGTTGCCGCCATGGGGAAGCGCAGTCTCATGGCCTGGCTCGACGTCCTCCAAGTCGCCGAGGTCGCCGAAGGCGATTTCGAATCGAGTGGCTTGGACCCGGTGGCGGCGACAAGCGCGAATACCCCCGACGAGCTCGCCGCCTTGCTTGAGCCGAAACCATGCTGACCTACGAAGAAGCCCTGTCCACGATCTTGGATGCCGTCGCGCCCCTTCAAAGCGAGTCGGAGTCACTCGTAATGCTCCCCGGCCGGATCCTTGCCGAGCCGATCGTCGCGCCCATCGACCTCCCGGTCTTCGATAACTCCGCCGTCGACGGATACGGCGTCGGCTTGCCAATCAAAGGCCCGCTCCGCCTCAAAGGCGAGCTGGCAGCCGGCTCGGATCCCACGAATGTCTCCGTCGGAAAGGGCGAGACGATCCGAATCTTTACGGGCGCCCCAGTCCCGGCCGGCGTCAACGCGGTTGCGATGCAGGAGGATTGCGTGGTGGAGAACGGCTCCGTGACGATCGGTGGAAAGCTCAAAGTGGGCGAGCATGTCCGCCGGCGAGGCGACGAGTTGACCGCCGGCACGCGGATCTTCGACTCGGGAGTCCTGGTCACCCCGCCCGTTCTTGGAGTGCTCGCCATGTGCGGCGTTGCTTCGGCGTCCGTTGCCCGCCGCCCACGCATTACCGTCGTGGAGACCGGTACCGAGCTCGTCGAGCCGGGGCAGCCGCTCACCCCCGGCGCGGTCTACGCCGCCAACGGCGTGGCCCTGGCCGCGGCGGCCCAAGCTCTGGGAGCAGAAACCCGGATCCTCCGCGCGACCGACGATCCTGCCCTATTGAAAGAAACTCTCCGCGATGCCATGAACGACGCCGACCTCGTCGTCACATCCGGCGGCGTCTCGGTGGGCGATCACGACCTCGTCCGCCCAACCTGGGAGTCGCTGGGAGTTCGCGAGGTTTTCTGGCGTGTCTCGATCAAACCGGGCAAGCCGGTCTTCTTCGGCAAGAGCGAAAGCGGCCCCCTCGTCCTTGGCCTTCCGGGCAACCCGGTTTCCTCGCTCGTAACCTTCCGCCTCTTCGTCCGCCCGGCCCTCTTGGCGCTTCAGGGGCGGAAGGATGGCGGCATCTTCACCGTCAGGGCCGGGGTCGAGATGCGCGGCAGCGATTCGCGGGACGAATTCGTCCGCGTCAACCTCCGCGATGGCCACGCTTACCCCACTCCGCACCAGGGCTCGAACGAGGCGACCGGCCTCGCGACTGCCGACGCACTCGTGCGCCTACCCGCCGGAACCGTAAGGCTAAAGTCCGGCGAAAAGGCCTCGGCGCTCTTGCTCGACTGGGCTCCGTAGGCACTTCGCTTCAATAAAGGAGCGACAGGAACCCCCCTAAACCACACTTGGTCTACCAATGTCTAAAGTCGTAAGCGCGCCGATAGCGCGGTGGGTCAAGGCAATGTCTCTCTTAGGTAAGTGGTTCGGATTTTCAGCCGACGAGGTCTTCGATGAGGCCATGGCTGAATTCGACCAAGGAGCCTACGAAGAGGCGATCGAAGCGTTCGCCAGGTGCCTCAGCGACGACTCGGTCGACGCTGCCACGCTGAGACTATCCCGCTTCTACACTGCGGAAAGCCATTCCCAGCTTGGCAAAAACCGCCTCCGAACCGGCTTGGCGCTCTCGGCCCTCCAGCACTTCGAGGCCGCCCTTCAGCTCTTTCCCGGATACCCGGACCTGAACCTGAGCGCGGCCCGCGCCTGCCGCCTTCTCGGCGCCCGGACCCGCGCTCGCTTTTACTTAGACCGAGCCCTCGACGCTAATCCGCGCTTCCCGGAGGCAATCTTCCTCGACGGAGTGCTCCGGTATGAAGCGGCGGAGTACGAGCCGGGGCTCAACCGATGTCGCGAAGCGTGCGAGCTGGAGCCAAGCCTCGGACTGGACATCTGCCGCCGTGCCATCCAGGACCATCAAGACGGCGAATGCGAACGGTGCCTCAAGTGTCTGGCCGCGATGGCGGTCAATAGCCACGGCGACTCGACGCTTCACGCCCGCGTCGCCGATAGCTTCATGCGAGACGGCCTGCTCGAAGAGGCCGCCGAGGAATACCGTCGGGCAACCGCCCTCGCCCCCGGATTTGCCGACGTTCGGTGCAAGCTCGGGCGAGTTCTCATCGCCCTCGGGCGGCCGGGGGAGGCGCTCGATCAGCTTCGAGAGGCCCTGCGTATCAATCCCGCATCGGCGGACGCCTACGCCCAGGCCGGCCTCGCCCACCGTCTATTGGGAAACGGCCTCGAGGCGATCGCCGCATTTCAAAAGGCGCAAAGCCTGAGCCCGGACCACCCGATCGCGAGCCAGGAGCTTCGAAGAGTCCGCGGATACCTGAGCTAAGCGACCGCCGGCTCCGCCTCTCGCCGCGCGGCGAGTTCTAACCGGGAGGGATGGTACGTCTTCAGCGGTAGTCGAATCGGAACCAGCCCGGGGTGCAGCTCGTGCCGGGTCACCGCCCGCTGAGGCATGAATGGCCGCTCGAAATAGAGCGAGAAGAGCCAGGTGCCGAACAAGACGACCGGCAAACCGGCTGCCAAAAGGTAGAAAAAGATGGCGGTCTCGCCGGTGATCCCCGTCGGTCTCAGCCCATAAACGACCTGCAGAATCGGATGGTGCATCAGATAGAGCGAATAGGAAAAGCCGCCGAGCGCCACCAGCTTTGGCCTTGATACCAGGCTGATCAGCGCGCCTTGCTCCGACGTGGTCAACACGAAGCAGAGCGCTGCTACCGTCACCGCGATCGCCGCGTCCCCCCACGCTAGCACGTCGCCATGGGTCACGCTCCACACCGTGGCGGCGGCCCCTCCTAGAAAAGCGATCCAGCCAAGGATCGGCCGGCTCCCGAGCTTGAGACTCGGACGGTACGCCAGGTGCGCGGCTAGCATTCCCAAGACGAACAGGGCGAGGAACCAGGGATACAACTTTGGCGCATGGGGTACGAACTTCATCGCAACCAGCGCCAAGCCGCTCGCCCCCGCCAGGGTGGTCCACCGGCCGAACCGGGTAAAGCTCAGGACCAAGAGCGGAAACAGCACGTAAAGCTGCGCCTCGATGGCGATGCTCCAAAGCACGCCGTTCAGCTTGTACATCCACTCCTCGCTGAAGTTGTGGACCATGAAGAGGTGGGAAAGCACCGTCCCGGTATTCACGGGAAGGAACCGCGAGAGCTCGGGATGCGCCCCGGTGACCGTTACGCAAACGATCAGGGAAAAAGCGAGGCAGGCGTAGTAAGCGGGCAGAATCCGGAGCGCCCGACGCCGGTAGAAGTTCCCAAGGTTGCCGATGGTGCCGTCCGCCCGGGAGAAGAGCGACAACTGTAGACAGTAGCCCGAGATGACGATAAACGCCGCCACCGCGAGATGGCCGAAGGCAAACGGACGCATCACCGTCTGCAGCCAGATCGGAGCGTGGTCGGTCATCCCGAGCAGGCGCCGCGGGTCGGCCAGGGTGCAAATATGCCCTAAAACTACGTAGAGGGCCGCGATACCACGCAGCGCCTCCAGAAACGGCAGGCGCGTGACGGGCAGGCTTGCAAGGGCCGGACGTCGCCGCATGGTACAGAATAGTATGGAAGGGGTAACGCGGCTCCCGCGCCCGGTTGCCCTAAATTGGACAGGAATGCGAAACCGGTTCGCCGTCGAACCGTCAGGAAACTCATGAACGCCTTGCGCTCCGCCTTCGCCCTCTTCGCCGTCGCGGCGGCCGCATTGTCGGGTGCTCAGGTCAACATCAAGCCCTGGAACCCACAGAACCAGCTTAACTGGTCGGTGCTGACCAGCGGAACGGTGTCGCAGTTCAAGCAATCATCGTTCCAGATTCTGAATTCGCAGAACGATCTCCAGATGTACTGGATGAACGCCACCGGCCAAGCGCCCCAAACCGCCCCGATCGGCGTCAACTGGATGAAGGAGAAGCTGGTGGCGATCAACATCGGCCAGCGCCCCACTGGCGGGTATTCCGTGGTGGTCCAGAACGTAGTGAAGAACGGAGTCTACGGAACCGTTTACGCCGTAGAACAGAAGCCGCCGCAGGGTCAGTGGGTGAGCGAGCACATCACCAGCCCGTACGTGATCATCAAAGTCGACCGCTCGGCCGCTCAGCTTTCGCTGAGTATGTCGCAGCAGGAAGGCGGGTCTAACGGCGGCGTTTCGGTCTACGGTCCGGGGCTCTTCCGCTACAACCCCGCCAACTACGACCGTCAGGGCGGCGGCGGATTCGTCGATCCGAGGTTCCAGGCCGATTGGTCATCGTTCCAATCCGGTCGCCGATCGAAAGTTGCGGCTGCCGGAATGGTGACCCTCAACAACCTGTCCGACTGGCAGCGGTGTTGGGAAAAGATCACCGGCGACCCTCCCCAGACCGCGCCTGGTGGCGTGGATTGGATGAAGTATCGCCTCGTGGCCATCAATCTCGGCCAGCGCCCGACCACCGGCTTCGATATCAAAGTGATCAATGTGGAGCGCCACGGCGTCTACGGCGTCATCCGCGCCGTGGAAGAGATTCCGGTCGCGGGCGCCCGCGTCCGTCATCGATCCACGACCCCATGGGTTGTCATCAAGGTTCAGCGGGAGATCTCCCAGTTCAACATCGACGTCACCCAGCGCGAAGGGAATGGCGACCTCCGCTACAACGACGGCGATTGAGCCCGTTAGACCTAGGTCCACGCGAACATGTCCGAGTTCCGGGCGTCGAACCCACTACAGCTTCTCCGCGTGGCGAAGTGAGGTGAACAAGATGATCAACCTTAATACGAGCATTACAAAAATGGTGGCCCTGGGCACGATTGCGGCGGTCGGCTTCGCGCCGTTGGCGGCAAACGCCCAGACCCAGTCCCAGCTCAAGAATCGACAAAAGCAGAAGAACACTTGGCGAAATCTCGGCCTCGCCGGCGCGGCCGTCGGTGTCTATGGCCTACTCAAGGGGGACAAAGTCCTCACCATCGCCGGACTCGGCGGCGGCGCCTATTCGGCATGGCGCTACGAGCAGGACCGCAAGAGCCAAAGCAACATGGAGCGCCAACGAGCCCAACTCTTCAGCCGCCGATCCATCGTGCGGAACGGCCACCGCTACAACCGCAAGACGGTTTGGAAGAACGGTAAGAAGTACTACCAGTTCGTCCGCGCGAACTAGGGAAGTGGCATGGGCGGCTCGCCCATGCGTATCAGGGGCGGCCCGCCCCTGTAGCCTTCTGGAATCGGGTAGCCGTCGCCATAGCGCGATGGCTACCCTGCTTTACGTGCCAGCATTGTTACCTGGGGCAGCCGGAACCCGATCCGATTTCCGTCGATGGAGATGTCCAGCAGCCGCCGGAGCTCCGGCGAGGCCTGCGTGAATCGCCTCCTCAACTCGGTGACCGCGTCCTCCGGAGTGCGCATGCGGATTACCCAGTCGTCGAAATCCATCGCCCGACCTTCGTCGCAGAAGCTGTTCGCTTCGTGCTCGACGGTCAGCCCGGCATCCTCGACCATCTGACGCCACTCGGACGGCGAGTAGTTATGCACGTGCGAGGGATCGCGCAAGCGTTCGATCTCGTCGAGCTCCACCGCGAGCCCGGCATCTTCGGGCGAGGCCGTGTCGACCACGAGATACCGCCCACCCGGACGGAGCACCCGCGCCGCTTCGCGAACCGACTCCGCCGTATCGGCGAAATGGTGCGGCGCCAACCTGACCGTGTATATATCGAACGAAGCATCTGCGAACGGAAGCTTCTCCGCCGTACCCTGCTGCGTCTCAATGTTTGAGAGGCCCCGCCCGCGGGCGCTCGCCAGGGTCTGTTCCAACATGGACGGCGTCAGGTCGTACGCCACCACCTTGGCCACCCGGGGCGCGAATGCCAAGGCGACGTGCCCTGCGCCAGTGGCGACGTCCAGCACCTCGTCAGTCGGCTTCGGATCGACCAAGGCCACCAATTCCGCTAGCGCCTGCGCGTTGCCGTGGACGGCGCTCACGGCATACGAAGCCGCCGTCGGCGCAAACTGATCGGTGACGAGCTGGTGGATAGAGTTGCTCACACCCTAAGCCTACCGGCGCGGCATCGCAAATGGACATGACCGAACTTCACATACACCTCGAAGGCGCCGTGCCGATCAAAGCGATGGCCGAGATCTACCGACGGCACGGCCACCCTGAGCTGGGCGACCCTGAGCGAGTGAAGGAGTTCATCCGCTTCGAAGGGTTTTCCGACTTCCTAAGCCGCTTCAAGCACTTCCTCACCTATATGAAGGCGGCGGAAGATTACGCTTTTCTCACGGAAGCCGCGTTGGCGAACCTAGCCGACGACGGCATCCGCGACGTCGAACTCACCATTTCACTCGGCGCCGCTTCATTCTTCCACGGCCTAGACTGGACCCACGTCCTGGAGGAGATCGCGCGCGGCTATTCCGCGGCTCATACCGCTACCGGGATCGAGATGCGGATCCTCGTCGACCTCATCCGAAACCACGGTCCGGAAGCCGGCTGGAAAGCCGCCCGCTTTGCAGCCGAAAACCGCCACCTCAATATCGCCGGGATCAACTTGGGAGGTGACGAGGCCAACTACCCGGCCGCGCCCTACACCGAGATTTACGCGTTCGCCCGAGACCAGGGCCTCGGGCTCACCGCGCATGCCGGCGAAGCCGCCGGCCCCGAGAGTGTGTGGGCATGCGTAAACCTGCTGAAGGTAGACCGAATCGGCCACGGCACCCGCGCGGCCGAGGACCCGGCGCTGCTGGAAACGATCGCCGAACGGGGAATCGCCATCGAGGCGTGTCCCACGAGCAACGTCCGCACCGGGGCCGTTGCCTCGCTAGCGGATCACCCTCTGCGTAAGTTTCTCGATGCCGGCTGCCGAGTTTGCCTCAATACCGATGACCCCACTTTCTTCGGCGTGCGGCTGTCCGATGAGTTTCGGCAATGTGCCGAAACCCACCGGCTTTCGGACGACGAGGTCCAATCGCTACACCGCGTCGCCCGAGAGGCCGCGTTTACCGGCCGCCCAGTCCGCTCAATGTAACCCCTTCGATGAAGTAGCGCTGGCAGAAGAAGAAGAGCGCGAGCACCGGAATGACGGTCAAAGTCGCAAACGCCATCAGCAAGCCGGGCTCACCCGACCGATCGCCTTGGAATAGCTTCAGCGCATAGCTGAGGGGCATGTTCTCCGGGGAGTTCACGTAGATCAGCGGCCCCATGAAGTTGTTCCAAGCTCCCACGAACGTCCAGATCGCGATGACGGCGAGCGCCGGTTTGATCTGCGGCATCATGATGCTCCAGAACGTCTTCGGATACGAGCAGCCGTCGATCTTTGCCGCGTCTTCCAACTCCAGCGGAATTTGCATGAAGAACTGGCGCAGCAGGAAGATGTTGAACGCCGACCCAAAGAACGCGGGGACCCAGAGCGGCATCAAGGTATCGATCCACCCGAACGCGCGGAAGATGAGGAACTGCGGCATCATCGTCACCGCGCCCGGCAACATCATCGTGCCTAGCATCAAGGTGAAGAGGGCGTTCCGGCCGGGGAACCTCATGCGCGAGAAGGCGTAGGCAACGATCGCGGAGCTCAAGATCGTTCCGATTACCGAGAACACGACGATGACGAGCGTGTTCTTGAGATACACCATCCCGCGGTTCGTCTCCGGCGGAAGGAAGTCGAGCGCGTCCGGATAGTTCTGCGTCCGCAATCCAATATGCCGAACCGGATCTAGGTCCGCCAGCGCGAAAAGCGACTGCTGGCCCGCCAGGGAAGGGGGCTGCATGAACTCGATCCGCCGCCGCCCATCGTCCATCTCCTCGACGACCTTTCCCACGAAGTCTACGCCGTTAAACTTGCCCCGGAAGACGTTCGCCTCCTTGGGAATCTCTTTGAGCTGCGACGGCTGCGCGACGAACGTGAGCCCCCGAATTGCCATCGGCTTCTGGATGTCGAGCTTCACCGAACCGTCCGGATTCTTTTCGATAATCGAGGCCTGCACCGTCTGCCCCTCGTATTGAGCTTCGAACAACGGGTCCTTTTTGTCGAAGAACGGCACCGTTTCCTGAACCCGCGGAATCCAGATGATCCCGTTGACCGAGCTCATATCGCGGTCCTCTTTAAAGCTCGTAACCAACAGGAAGGCGAACGGCAAGCCGAACACGAAAGCTCCGGCCAAGAGGGCGGCCTGGGCGACGATCGCCTTACCGTACCCCCGTGTCTGAGCGCCGCGTCCCGCGAGCACCATGGCCACCGTACCGGCTACGGCAAACAGAAGGATCGCAATCGCGGTGTCGGGCTTCAACCCGATGCCGCCCTTGAGCACCTCGATCTTGCTGCCCGGATCGGATTTATAGAGCCAGGCAAAGACGAGGCCCGCCGCTAGCCAAAGCCCGGCCGACTGAAGGCGGACCATTCGCTCCTTGGAATCCATCGCCATTCCGGCCTGGAGGGACCGCCAGATCACGAAGACGAGGGCGATAATGCCCAACCAGGCCGTCCAAGGCATCACGAACCAGACCAGCGGGAATCGCCATACTCCCGGCGCGCTCGCCGAGGTCGCCGCGGCGTCGGGCTGCATCTTCATCAGGCTCGCCACAACGAAACAGACCCCCGCGGCGACGGCCGTCCCGGCCAGCCCAGAACTGACTCGCCTCTTATCGCCGAACATCTGTGCGATCAGTACGATCGCCCGAAAGAAGAGGAACCATCCCGCCCAACTCGCAAGCGTCCCTACTGCGTAAACCAGGTTCGCGCTCACTTCTCCGCCTCGTAGTGGACCCACTTCGGAGCGAGCCGGAACTGGGTGAAGGTCAGGGCGACGATGATCGCGAATATAAGCCAGGCGATGGCGGAGGCGTATCCCATCTTAAAGAACGTAAACCCGTTTTGGAACAAGACGTAGACCGGCGTCAGCATGGAGTTATCCGGGCCGATCGGACCGTCGGATGAGGGCTTCATCGCGTAGGATCGGTCGAACTCCTGCATCGCCCCAATGAACCCCATAACCGTGTTGAAAAAGATAATCGGACTGAGCTGGGGGAACGTGATCTTCCAGAACTGCTGCTTCGGCGTCGCCCCGTCGATCCCCGATGCTTCATACAGCGTCGGCGAAACCCCTTTTAGGCCCGCGAGCCAAAGGAGCATCCCGCTCCCGGCTCCCCAGATCCCTTGCACGATCAGGGCGTTCTTGGACCAGTCCGCCGATTGAAGCCACGCCGGCGGCGCAACTCCCAGCCACGGCGTCAGAGTGTGCGTCCAGTACGAGTTGATCAACCCCTTGTTGGCATCCGGCGTCAGCACCCAGGTCCAGAGCACCGCGCTCGCGATCGTCGGCACGATCGCGGGAATGTAGAACAGGGTTCGGTAGAACCTCATCCCCTTGGCTGCCGTGTTCAGAAGCAACGCCACGGAGAGGCCGGTAAATAGCCCGAGCGGAACTCCGATCCCTCCAAGGTAGACCGCGTTCCCAAACGCCTTGAAGATCCGGTCACGATCCGCGCCGAATAGGTCGGCGAAGTTCTTAAATCCCACCCATCGAGCCTCGTTGAGAACGTCGTACTGAGTGAAACTAAAGAAGAGCGACGCGAGCATCGGTCCAAGCGTCAACGCCAAGAAGCCGATGACCCATGGCGAGATAAACAGGTAGGCCCACTTCGCCTCGTTCCGCTCGAGCCTTCCCAGCCGCAGCCGGGTGAACCATATGATCAGCGCGCAGATGGCGGCGAGGGTGAGGGCGGAGAAGACCTTCGGAAGGATGCCGAGGTCGACGATCGGATGCTGCGCCCGGTCGTAGAACGCGTCGAGGTCGCGCTGCACCGTAGCCTGACCCGAGAGAAGAGAGTCTTTCGGGGAAGCCTTATGGAGACACGCGGTCTCCAGTGCCGTGGTGTGCTCATTCCAGAGCATCTGGCCCACAAAGGTCGCCGGCCGGATTCGTCCCACCGGCATCATGTCGATGTGCATCTTCAGCGCGTCGGCGAATTTCTTGTCGGCCGGACGGAACTGCTGGAAAATGACCGCGTTCGCCTCGCTGCTGGCCGAAACCCCCGGGACGTAGAATCGGCCGCGGTGCTTTTCCCACGCTTGCTGAGCCTTGGCCTGAAGAACCCGCCCTTCCGTGCTCGTGGCAAATTTGATGTACTCCCACGCGTCCTTCGGATTCTTGGCTCCTTTGGGGATGCAAAGCGAGTAACCGCCGATCCAGGTGATGAACTGGTCCTTCTCGTTGGCGAACCGTCCCTTATGGTTGTAACGATCCTCCGGTACGGGTGGGGGCGCGGTGGCGAAATCGAGATCCAATCCGTACCGGCCCAGGGGATCGGCGAGGATCCAGTTGCCGTCGATCTTCATCGCGACCTTGCCCAGGAGGAACGAGTCGTTCTCCTTCTGAAGAAAGCCGGACTCGAACGCTTTCGAGACCTCGTAGCCGCTCCGTGAGTCCTGCGGGTCCTTCTTGAGCGCGTCGTAGCCGTCCACCATGAACTGCAGCGCTTCTTCCGCGGGCGGGGTATCCAGGGTGCACTTGCGCCCATCTGCGGACATGAAACTGGCGTTGTTTTCGAAGGCGTAGATGTAGAGCCAGGCGTTGCCGTAGTTCGGCGCGAAACCGACCCGCTTCAGCGTCCCGTCGGAGTTCCACTCCGTCAGAGCGCGGCTGTATTTGATCAGCTCCGGCCAGGTTCGCGGCGCCCGGTCCGGGTCGCAGCCGGCCGCTCGCAGCTTGTCCGCGCTTTCCCTGAAAATCTTCTTGTTGTAGTAGAGCAACCGGTCGTCGGCGCCGGTGGGGATGCCGTAAATTTTCCCCTCGTACTGCGCCTCGCTCCAAGCCGCCGGGTAGTACTGCTCTTTCTTCGGGCTGAGCGGCTCGTTCTTGTCCCGCTCGATCAGGTCGTCGAGCGAGCGGAAAGCGCCTCGGCTCGCCCAGTCGCTCAGGGTGAAGCGGTCTTGGTTGATGATGTCGGGGGCGACATTCCCCACGATGCTCGTCATCAGCTTCTGGGGGTCCATGTTGCCGGCCCCCATACTCAAAAGTCGGACTTTGATGTCGGGATGCCGCCGCTCGAACTCGTGGATGACCGCGTCCTGCCCCTTGCCGTTGGCATCCATCGCAATGCCCCAGACAATAATTTCCCGCTTCTTAGCCCCCTGGGCATGTGCCGAAGTGCCGGCCGCCATCACTGCGGCAATCGCGCACCCCAGCAAGGGGAGAAAGCTACGTACGCTTCTCATCGAATGAGAGTCACTGTACACCACGGGGAAGGTGAGGCGTGAGGCGTGAGGCGTGAGGCGTGAGCTAGCTTTGCCCATTACCCTTTCCTTACGCCTCACGCTTCACGCTTCACGCCCAACGCCCAACGCCCAACGCCCAACGCTCAACGCTCAACGCCAGGTATCCTAGTGGGCGGTGACTCAGAAGAAAACCCTTCCCAAACCAGTTTGGTATAAGAACACTTACTTCTGGATCGCCGGAATCCTTTTTATCATCAGCCTGATCGGCCTCCCGTTCCTGGGCGGCGACCATGCCATCCGGGACCCGGGCCAGAAGAAGGAAAGCAACCTTTTCCTCCTCTACCTCTTGGCGGCGGCGATTATGCTGATCAACGGCTACGTCAGCCACAAGCAGACGGTCCAGCAATATGAAGAGGAACATCCTACCGAGACTCCCACGGAACCCTAAGCATGATTCACTGCAGCAGTTGCGGAAAACAGATTGAGAAAGTACCGGACTGGCTCCGGGGCACGAAGGTCGACTTCGTGTGCAACAACTGCCCGAACCGGCAGACCAAAAACATCGCCTTCGTCTCCCTCGACGTCGAACCGAAGGTGAAGTCCGTCGACGACGACGAAGACATCGAGATCGAAGAGATCCCCGACGAAGAAGAATAGCCTTTGGAGTGCGCGAAGCCCTTCGCGCTTTTCTTCCGCGCGGAGCGCCTCGCAACATCCGGCGTGCTATCTCCCGCTATCTCTGATGGGACTCATAGGACCCATGAGTCCCAGGAGACCAATACGTCTCATCTGTGTTAATGCCCTCGGCTGACAACACCCCAAGACCCTGCCTTCACTGCCCCTGATTCAACTGCTGTTGCACGTCGTCCGGGATGGCCGGCGGGGTGACGACGGAGATCGTTTTGGGATAGTGCCCGAGGTCTAGCTCCTCCAGCGCGGTGTCGATCGACTGAAGCTGCATCCGCGCCTCCGCGAGTGCTTCCAAGAACTCTTGCGAAGCCATCTCCGGGCTACGACCGACCAGCCGGTAGCCGATTATTTTCATCCGCAAGGTGTCGAGCGTGGTCATGAAGACCGCGCTCTGCGCCTCCGTCCGCTGCACCCCCGCCATGACCCCCGCGAAGTGGGTCCGGTACTCGGCGATGTTCTTATCCGCCAGGCGGTAAAGCTCCCGAGACTGCGGGTCGTTCGAGCCCGCCGACCAAGCCGGCGGCTGGTTCAGCATCCCGCGCTCGGTCGACATCACTTCGTGGGACACCATATCCGCCCGCCGAAGCGCCCGGTAAAGGGTCTGCGCGACCGACCGCATCGTCTGCGGCATCTCGCGTAAGTCGGCGATCTGGTCGCGGCGCATCTTCTTCAGCACCTCCTCCAGCCGCATCAGCCGGTCGTGGCATCCCTGCCAGAGCGCCGCCATCCGGCGGTCGTGAAACCGTTTTGTCTGCGCGGCGTTCCAGGAAACGATTCCCAGCGACAACAGGATCACAAACAGGCTGGCGAAAGCGAATACCGGCCCGCGGCTAGAGTGGGAGATCATCCAAACCGCCACCATAGAAGCGATCGTGAAGATCAGGCGCATCGGATCTACCAGCTCTCGAAAGAACAACTGCAGATCGCGGCGGCGAATGTCGTCCATCTCCGCTTTCCTTACGGTATCGGTGGCCGCCGCGTGGCGTTCGGCAAGATCGATTCGACGCTAAAGGCGATCTGGAGCAACCGCTCGTCCTGCATTACCGGCGCCATCAGTTGTAGACCGACCGGCAATCCCTCGGCAAATCCGCAGTTCAGCGAGATCCCCGGCATCCCCCCAAGATTCGCGGGAATCGTGCAGAAGTCGAGCAGCTTGAGCGCCATCGGGTCGTTTTTCAGCTCACCCAACCGAAATGCCGGAATCGGACTCGTGGGCGACAGCACCACGTCGAAATCCCGGAAGGTTCGTTCGAACTCCTGCTGCATCAGCGTCCGAACCTGTTGCGCCCGCAGGTAGTAAGCGTCGTAGTAGCCCGCGCTGAGCGCGTAGGTGCCTACCATGATGCGGCTCTTGACCTCATGACCGAATCCCTCGGCCCGCGTCCGCTCCACCACGCCGATGTGCCCGGTCCCCTCGGCCCGAAAGCCGTACCGGATCCCATCGAACCGCGCCAGATTGCTGCTCGCCTCTGCCGGCGCGATGATGTAGTAGGTGGTGACTCCCAGGGAGATCGTCGGGATCGACACCTCCTCGACGATTGCCCCCTCCTGTCGCATCGCTTCCGCCGCGGCATGAACCGCCGCCGCGACCTCCGAGTGGGTCGCCTCTCCGAACATTTCCTTCGGCAACGCCACGCGCAGCCCCTTCAGAGACCCGTTCTTAATCCCTTCGCTGGAAATCGGCGCCATTTCCAGCGACGTGCCGTCCATCGGATCGTGGCCCGTTATGGCCGAAGCGATCAGCGCGCAATCTTCCACGTTTCGCGCGAACGGCCCGATCTGGTCGAGACTCGAGCCGAAAGCGATTAACCCGTACCGGGAGCACCGTCCGTACGTCGGCTTGAACCCGACGACTCCGCACAACGCCGCCGGCTGCCGAATCGACCCGCCGGTATCCGAGCCGAGAGACAAAGGCGCGAGTTCCGCCGCGACCGCCGCCGCCGACCCGCCTGAGCTTCCACCCGGCGAACGCTCGGTATCCCAAGGGTTGCGCGTAAGCTGGAACGCCGAGTTCTCCGTCGATGTCCCCATCGCGAATTCGTCGAGATTCGTCTTGCCGAGGATCGGCATCCCCATCTCGCGGAGCCGGCTCACGACCGTTGCGTCGAACGGCGGCACGTACCCTTTCAAAATCTTCGACGCGCACGTCGTTTCCAGCCCGGTGGTGGACATATTGTCCTTGAGCGCGATCGGCACCCCCGTCAAAGCGCCTCCCTCACCCCGGTCGACCAAAGTCTGTGCCCGCTCGGCGGATTCGAGCGCTCCCGCTCGGTCGACCTTCAAAAACGCGCCGTAGGCAGCGTCTTGGGACTCGATCCGATCGAGAAAGGCGGTCGCTACCTCGACGCACGATAGCTCGCGAGAGGCAATGCGGCGACCGAGTTCGGCGGCGGAAAGGTGGGTGATCGCCACCGGCTTAATCCTCGATAATTAGTGGGACGACGAAGAGACCGGCGCGCGAAACGGGCGCGTTCTTCAATGCTGACTCACGTGGCAGGCCGATCCGCGGCTCATCTTCCGACCAGACGTTCTGAATCACCACCGCATGAGATCGTGGCTCAATGCCGGTCGTGTCGATGTCCTGGATGTCGCCGAAATGCCCGAGCAGCGCATTGAGCTCACCTTGGAGGGAAAAGATCTCGGCGTCGTCGAGGTCCAGGCGGGCCAAGCGGGCGACGTGCCGGACCTCATCGATTGAGATCGACATGAGCTTGAGTTTAGCACAGCGCCATAATCAGAGGGGATGCATCGGCCAGGATACGGAGTTGTGACGTCGGTCGTCGCAATTTTATGCCTCCTCGGATTCATCGCGACGTTCCTTCGCCCCCAAATCCCCCCACGCCCGGCGAATCGTATGGCGCGCGAAGTCGACGCATTTTCTCGCCAAGCCTCTACCGAGCCGGTCGATTGGAAACCGCTGACCGCCGATTCGATGGCCGAGGCTCGCCGGGCCGGTCGACCGATCCTGCTCTTGATCGGCTCCCCCACTTCGTCCGTCGGAAAGACCCTCGATGCGATGACCTTTGCGTCCACCGAAGTCGCGATCTACCTCAGCCGGAACTTCACCTGCCTTCGCGTGGATGGCGCCGCGAGACCGGAGTGGATGAACGCCTTCCTCCCGTTTTCCCGGCTGCGGGTCCGATTCCAGCCGGATCTGCAGCTTTGGGCTCTCGATCAAACCGGAAGGCCCTATCAATTCTTCGCTCGCATTAACGGGAACGATTCGTTCGACTCAAACGCCGTACTCCCCGTCTTGATCGACCTCCGTCGCCGGTTCGACGAGCTCTCCACGAACGGCCCTACGGCCGTCGCCGCGGCACAGGAGGGAGAAGGCCATCTTCTCGCCTCTCTCACCGGAGGCGCCGCCGTGCCCTTCGCCCGTTACAGCGAATCTCTGCGAATCGGAGCGTCGACCGGATGGGAGGAGCGTGGGATGCTTCATCCCCAACCCTGGACCTGGCGCTACCTTCTCGCTACCGGCGACTTCGTCAGCGTACGCAGCGGCGAGGCGGTGGTCCTGCGCTCTCCGCTGGCCGATCTCCTCGACGGTGGCTTCTTTCACACGTTGCTGACCGACGGCGGCCGCGTCGAATTCGAGAAACTTGCGACCGAGAACGCTCAGATTATGCAGGCGCTCACTGAGACGGCGGCCCTTACCGGCGATGCGATGGCCAGGCGGTTCGCCGAAGAGACGTGGGACTATCTCTCGACCTACGCTTGGACCGACAAGGGAATCTCCATCGGTCAGCCCGGCCAAGCGGCCGATACCCTGCGAAGCCCCCGATACAGCGTTTCCGCCCGCCGGGCAAGGGAAGCGCTCTCGCCCCCACTTCGCGAGTGGGCGGTCGCCAATCTGGGACTCGACGTGGCGCGCCACCCGCAAGCCGTCCCTTACCTGGAACGCGCGCACCGCTCCGACCGTCGGACCGATGCCGTTCTCAACCTTCTCCGCCCCACCTCTGGTCCCGACCCCGAGCGCCTCGACCCCGGCCTCGCCGATGCGAGCCTCGGCTGCGCGGCGCGAATGATCGCTACCGCCCGAATCTGGCGCGACCCGATCCGGCTCAAACATGCCATCCGCTTGGTCGAATCGCTGGAGCCCCTGAGGACCGGCGTCGATGTTTCGAGAAGCCTCGCCGACTATCCCCAGCCCGGGTACTTGGGCGACTATCTCGCCTATGCCGACGTACGCCTGCAGGATTACTTGGCAACCGGTAACCCCGCTGCCTTCGAGGCTGGCCTCGGGGTATTGGAGCGGGCAAGAAAGCTCTTCCGCGGCCGCCGGCGGGGAGTCTTCATCCTTACGCCTCCAAGCGAAAGACCGATCGTTCCCGGAACCGCCTTCCCCGAGATCATGGATAACCTCCATGGCTCTTGCACCTCACGGGCGGCTCGCCTGATGCTCTCGTATGGGCGGCTGCTTGGGCCGACCCCGGAGGGGCTTGACCTTCAGCGGGAAGCTCACGAGACGGTGAACCTGTTCGCTTCGCTAGCTGCGTCCGCCGGGGTCGAAACTGCCGGATTCTTCGCCGCTGCCGCCGAGGCAACCGACGACGCTTGCCTCATTTGCGTCGGACCCAAGGCGCAGGAGCTTGCCGATGAGATCGCCGGCCGCCTCCCCACCCGCCTCGTTGCCCCCGCCTTCGGCCGCGTCCGCCCCGAGCTGCAGCATAAGAAGCCCGGCGTCTACCTCATCCGAGGCTCGATCTCGGGCCCTATGAGTGCCGACGAAGCCTGGCGCCGCCTCCCCGCCACCCTTGACCTGGGTTAAGCCCGCGAAACCACGCCCCTATTTAAGGCATAATCTCCCCCGGAGAGGTCGCATAGTGGTCTAGTGCGCCGCACTCGAAATGCGGTAAGGGGCAACTCTTCGAGGGTTCGAATCCCTCCCTCTCCGCCACCTTCTCTAGACCCAAGCTCCTGGACCAATACCGTTTAGTTAAAGTGGCACGGGCGGCTCGCCCGTGGGTATCTCGGGCGGCCCGCCCGAGTAGAAGCCTCCCGTTCATCCATATCTAAACAGTATTAGCCCCCTGGACCGCCGGTCTCCAGGCTGGCCTCCGCAAAGCGAAGACTAGTCAAATGTCTACCCTTTTTGCGGTAGGATCAATCATTAGCGATTTCGCCCCGCCTGCATTTATCACCATCGCTGCCGAAACTAGAAAAATCCGGAACGAACCCAGGTTTGAACCTAAGCCGAACGAAAACGAACCCAGCCGTCCACGTTTCACCACTCCCGTTTCGCCCTTTCCGTTGTTACCGATCCCTCCAGACGGCGCGTCTGGAGGGGGCGCGACGGCAATGAATGCTCTCCCGTAGGCAGTGGCTTTAGCCGCGGTTCAAGGTCTCGCCGGGGATAAATCCTCGGGCTACGGGTCACTCTCGAAGCATTAATCGATAGCCATGATCCCCCGAGTTGGAACAGAGCCTCCTAACTGCCAACCGCCAACCGCCAACCGCCAACCCCCGGTATATACTTCGTTAAAGCGGTCAACTGACCGCGGCTGGGGAGAGCCAACTGAGTCAGATCCAGAACGACGTCGGCGGGGTGGCAACGGGGCGGCCGCTGTGGGAGACGCCGGAAGCCCGAGACGTGCTCGACAGCATGGCCGAGCTCTTCGTTGCGCTCGACCGATCGTACGACATCGTATTCATCAACCGTGCCCTCGCGGAGGCCAGTGGAAAAGGATACGAAGGGTTCGTCGGCAAGAACCACTGGGATCTCTGGCCCGACATGCGCGGCACCGTCGTCGAGGAGTCGTACGAGCGGGCGTTTCGCACCGGTGTGCCGGTCCGCTTCGAATACTTCTATCCTAAATCGGAGGTCTGGATCGACGTTAACGTCTACCCCTCCGGCGATTACCTCCACCTCTATTTTCGCGATATCACCCAGCAAAAGACCGCCGAACGAGAGCAAACCGAGAGGGGTGAGTGGCTTCGCCGGCTGATCGACGCGATCCCCCATATCGCCTGGGCTACTCATCCGAACGGCGCGATGATGTACATCAACGCCCGGTGGCGCGAGTACACGGGGAGCGACGGAATGGATCTGGAGCAAATCCGAGACGCGATCCATCCTAGCGATCTGCCCGCCGTCATGCGAGGGATGGCCCGCACCCGCGAAACGGGACAACCGGTCCCCTATGAGCTTAGGCTTAAGCGTCACGACGGGGAATTTCGCTGGTTTAGGGTCCACCCCGCCCCGTTATCTGGCAACGACGGCCAGCCGCTTGGCTGGATCGGGACTTCGAGCGACGTCCACGAGGAGGTTCTCGCCCGCCAGTCGCTGGTGGAAAGCGAAGACCACCACCGGTTTCGCGTGGAATCTAGCCCCCAGATTCCGTGGTTAGCGGGACCCGACGGCATGATCTATGAATTCGGAAGCCAGTGGCTGGAATTCACCGGTATGTCGAAGGAGGAGGCGGCGGCAAGTCAAATGACGGTGCTCCATCCGGACGACGCGCCGGGGATGATCGAGCGATGGGGCCAGTCGCTTGCCTCGGGAGAGCCGTTCGATTATCTTCACCGCGTCCGTGCCCGTGGGGGCGAGTACCGGTGGGTACGGACGAGGGCAGTAGCCCGCCGCGACTCCGATGGAGCGATCCTCCGCTGGTACGGCACCACCGAAGATATCCACGCCAGCAAATCGTCGGAGGAACGGCTTCGCCAGATTCAGGAGGCCCTTAGCCTGGCGATGAAGGGGGGCCGCCTCGGTTGGTGGAGCCGTTCCTCCGACGAGGTTCAGTGGTCGCCCGAGTTGGAGGCGCTGTTTGGATTGGCCCCGGGCGCGTTCCAAGGAAACGAAGGGGCGTTCTTCGAGTACGTGTTCGAGGAGGATCAGAGCAAGATCGCGGGAGCGGTCCGAACCGCCGTCGAAACCGGCAACGATTACGCGGTCGAATTCCGATTCCGCCGCTCCGACGGTACGCACGGGTGGATGGAGGGGCGGGGGAAGGCGATCTACGACGAGGCCGGTGCCCCCGTCTGGCTGTACGGGATTGGAATCGACGTGACCGAGCGGAAAGAGGCCGAGGAAGCGCTTCGCGGAAGCGAGAGCCGGTTAAGGTCCCTCATTGAGCAGTCGCCGGTTTCTATTCAAACGTTCGCTCCCGACGGCCTCGCCCTCACCGCCAACCGGGCCTGGCAGCTCCTCTGGGATGCCGATCTCAAGAACTTGGCCGGCTACAACATCCGCCAAGACCCGCAGCTATTCGAGAAGGGGTTCTCGGCCTATATCGAAAAGGCGTTCGGCGGCAATCCGGTTCGAATACCGCCGATGCTGTACGACCCTGCGGAGACCGGACGCGTCGGCCGCGCGCGATGGGTCGAGTCTAGAGCCTATCCGGTCATTGGCGCCGGGGGCGAGCTGACCGAAGTCGTTTTGCTATTAGAGGACGTGACGTCCATTGTGGAGTCGGCGGAGGCTTTGCGACAGAGCGAGGACCGTTTCCGAACGATCGCCGAATCGATCCCCCAGTTCATCTTCGGCGCGGATGCGGATGGGAACACGGACTATTGCAACCCGCAGTATCTGGAGTTCCTTGGTCTAAACGCGACTCAGATCTCCGAAGGGCAGTGGATGTCCAGCGTCCATCCCGAGGATTTGGAATCGCTCATCGAGGCTTGGAACGGCGCCTTGGCGACCGGAACCTCCTACGAAACCGAAGCCCGGCGCTTGCGAGCCAGCGACGGATCGTATCGCTGGTGCCGAACCATGGCGAAGCCGATTCGCGACAGCGAGGGACGGGTGGTGCGCTGGTACGGCGTGGTGACGGACATCCACGATCAAAAAGAGCAGGAGCGCACCCTCGAACGGCTCGTCCGCGAACGAACCGCGGAATTGGAGGCCGCCTATCGGGAGCAGGAGAGCTTTAGTTATTCCGTCTCCCACGACCTCCGAGCCCCGCTTCGCGCCATTGCGGCTTCCGCACGCATCTTGGAAGAGGATTTCGGAGGCTCCTTGCCTGCGGAAGCGCGCCGAGTGCTCGATCGTCAGAGCGAATCGGCGAAGAAGCTTGCGATGCTGATCGACGACCTGCTGCAGCTCTCCCGTGTGGGTCGCCAAGAGATCGAGCGGGTTCCGATCAACCTCTCGAAGCTGTTTACGGAGGTCTCCGAGTCGATCGCCACTCCCGCCGGCCTGCATTTCGAGATCCAGCCCGGTTTGTCTACGGAAGGGGACCTCCGCCTGATCCGGCTCGTCGCGCAGAATCTACTCGAGAACGCCGCCAAGTTCTCCCCAGACGGAGGGATCATTCGAGTCGGCAAAGATTCGAAAGGATTCTTTGTCTCGGACCTCGGCGTCGGCTTCGACATGGCCCACTCGACACGCCTCTTTCAACCGTTCCACCGTCTTCACCGGGAGGAAGAGTTCAAAGGCACCGGCATCGGCCTCGCTACCGTCCGGCGGATCGTCGAGCGCCACCAAGGCCAAGTCTGGGCTCGTTCCGAGCCCGGCAAAGGCGCCACCTTCTGGTTCACCCTAGCTTAACCCCGGGGTGGCACGGGCGGCTCGCCCGTGGGTATCTCGGGCGGCCCGCCCGTGCCCCGTCCCGATGCCGACCCCCCCAAGTGCTGAGGACCGAAACCGCCTTACCGCGGCCGTTTTGAACGCAGTTGGTTTAGCCGCTCGTTCTCTGCTTTCAACGCCACTATCTTTTCTTGAAGCTGTTCGTTCGCCTTCCGCGCCTGCTCAAGCTCTTGCTTCAGAACCCCGGACTTTACTCGTAGCCGCTCCTTCTCCTTCCGAAGCGACTCGGCCTGTTTCAGCGCTTCGCTCTTGGTGTGTTGGACCTCGACCACCTTTGCCCGCAGGCGCTCGGTCTCCTTCCGGAGGATCTCCATCTGACGCCGCAATTCGGCGTCCTGGGCGTGGATGAACGGGAACTTGCGGTCTAAGGACAGCTTCAACATGAGCAGGTCTCGCTCACCAGTTTGACTCGCCTGCGCCACCACATGCGTTCCCTGCGCCCCCTGCTTTTCTTTTCTAGACGTGGGCCGGGAAAGGTGTCACAATAAACTGGCTCCGATACCGGGGGCCGGGCAACGCAATGGATATTCTGCGACTCCTCGAAGATCTCGGCAAGATGATCGAAGCTACCCCGCATTTCGGGCCGGTCACGTGGGGGCTGAACCGCGACGAGATCAGCATGCAGATCGCGAAGGTGCGCGCCTCTTTGCCCCAAGAGTTGAAGAGCGCCGTCAACACCGTTCGGGAATCCGAGCGCATCATCGACACTGCCCGCGAGGACGCCACCATGACCGTGGAGAGCGCCCGCAAAGAAGCGGAGCGCGTGATGGCCGAGGCGAAGAAAGAAGCCGAGCGGCTCCTGGAGCAGGCTCGTCTTCAGCAAGAGAAGATGGTCCACGAAAGCGAGATCCTAAAGCTGAGCAAGGCTCAAAGCGAAGAGATCCGCAACGCCGCCGATCGCGATGCGATGCAAACTCGCCGAGGCGCCGAGAAGTACGCCTACGACGTCCTCACCCAACTCGAAGGGGTCGTCGGCAAGGTGATGACCAGCGTCGAAGGGGGCAAACAGGCCCTCCAGCCTCAAAAAGAAGCCCCCCTCCCGGTCAACCGCGAGCGAACCCGAGTTTAAGGCGTCAGCCCCAGAGGGCAAAGCCGTGTCGCTGGCATCTACGTGTTTCGCCTGCTGTACCGAAGGTACAGCAGGATCATCGGCGAGGGCGCCGACGCTACTGGTTTGGAGAGACTATCGCTTCCAAACCATCGGGTCGGCGGCGAACTCCTTCCATAGCTCTTCAGCGGTCTTCCCGGTCGTGGAGGCGAACAGCGGCATCGGATCCAGCCCCTTCCTAAGTGCCCGGTCGAGCGCGGGGACGAGGCGCAGGTCGTACTTCTTGCCGACCCAAGCCAGGAAGTAGGCGGTGGTTCGGTAAGCGTCGTGGTAGGTCGCCTTTTCGAAGTTGATCTTCGTGCGCGGCGCTTCCGGCTCGTATCGCCACCATCGGGTGTAGTCGGCGATTCCCTCGACAAGCCACCCGGTATCGGCCTTGTTGTCCGGGTAGTGCTGCACGATATGGGTCATCTCGTGGATCACCATGCCGAGATCGTCGGGGTGCTGCCGGATCCAGGCCGCGTTGAACGAAATTTCGTCGCCGGTGGCGTAAGCCGGGGCGTCCTGTTTATTCCGAAACACGAACCGGAGCCGGCGGGGCGGATGGTAGCCCTCGGTGGCCAGCCAACTGGTGAGAGCAGGGAACCAATCAGTGGCCAGTTTCTGAGCCTTCGCTCCCCAGGCCGCCATGTCGGGGGCGTCCTTCACGTCCACGGTAATGCGTGGCGCTCGAAGCGGCTTGCTCAGCGGATACACATATCGGTCGAGATCGACCGTTTTAGCCTGCATAAGGAGTAGGGCGAGCGGAAGCGTGAACATAGAATCACCGTAGAAGACGCGGATAGGTAGAAGTCAATGTTGACTTTGAGGGCGTCCACGGGCTATGAGGTGTCTGTGGCGCCCTCAAATATTCATTCGCTCGCGTTCGTTTACAAAGGCTGGGAAGGTTTCAACCAAAGCCTGATCTCGGCGCTCGACGGTTTATCGAGCGAACATCTAGCGTTCCGCTCGTCGACGGAAATGAGAACGGTGGGCGAGATCTTCTGGCACATCAGCGCCGGCCGCGTCGATTGGTTCCGGCGCCTCCCCGCCCCCGGCAGCGCAGAGCTTCAGAAGGAAATCGAAGCCCGGCAGGCCGGCGGAGCCCCGTTCGATGCGGACGAGCTGGCCGAGTGGCTTCGTCGAACCTGGGTGATGGTCGATGCGACGCTTAGGCAGTGGAGCGTCGAGGATCTAGCCGCGACGTACCCGCACGGATATCAGGGCACTACATACGCGGTTTCCCGCCAATGGACGATCTGGCGGATCATGGCCCACGATATCTACCACGGCGGCCAACTTAGCGAACTCCTCGCGATGCAAGGGGTGATTCCTTTGGAGCTCACCATTCTCGGGGGGCACCTTACCGTTCCGGCCATCGTCGAGCCGACCGATAATGTGTAGCTTTTAAAGTCAGATCACGGCTTTTCGCTCTTATACTGGGGAGTGCGATGGAACCGGAAACGGCGGCTCGCCAAAGCTGCCCCCACTATGTGACCCTTCGACTTACCGACGCGCTTCCGCGAACGGTCATGGCGGCGTGGCACGACGATGTGGACCGCCGGCTCCATATGCTTTCCGAAATGAAAGGGCGTCCGCTGGATCCGGACGAAGAGCGGACCCTCGTTCAACGCACGATCGGTAAGGTCGAGCGCTTTCTGGATTCCGGTCGCGGAAGCTGTGTGCTTTCCGATGAGCGGGCCGCCGGTCTAGTCGAGAGCGTTCTCTGGAACGGGGACGGCGAGCGGTACCGGCTTCACGCGTGGAGCGTGATGCCGAACCACTTGCACGCTTTGGTAACGCCGCTGGGGCGGCGCGACATCGGCGATGTACTGCAAGAGTGGAAGACGGAGACGACCCGGCGGGTTAACCAGGAGCTTCGCCGCGCGGGCGGTCTTTGGCATCCGGACGTCATCGACCACGAGGTCGACCACCCGGTCGAGTTCGCCCGCATCCGGGCGACCGTGGCGAGCAACCCGGAGCAAGCCGGTCTCCACGAGTGGCCGTTCGCGGGCGAAGAGAGCCGGATGAAGGCGCCCGGGTTAACGATGCAGTAAGGCGCGGTAACCTGCTTCCGTGCGTCTGACCCACCTCGTCTCCTGCGCTGGTTGAGCATCTAAGCTGGGGCCTACCCAGTTGGCGGAGGTTCTCCGTCGAATACCGAGCTCAGCCAATCCCAGCCTGCTCGTCGGCTTTGAAACGTCCGACGACGCGGGAATCTTTATGCTGTCTGAAGGTCTTGCACTGGTGCAGACGGTGGACTTCTTCACGCCGGTGGTCGACGACCCGTATGCGTATGGCCAGATTGCAGCGGCGAACGCGCTGAGCGATGTGTACGCGATGGGGGGCCGCCCGCTGACGGTGCTGAACATCGCTTGCTTCTCGCCGGCGGCGGCTCCGCCCGAGGTTTGGGCGGAGGTGTTGCGCGGGATGGCAGACAAAACGATCGAAGCGGGGGCGGTAGTGGCAGGGGGGCACAGCGTGGAAGATGCCGAGCCGAAATTCGGAATGGCGGTGACGGGGCTGATCGACCCGGCGCGGACGTTCGCGAACACGCATGCGCAGCTGGGGGACGAGATTTGGCTGAGCAAGCCGCTGGGCACGGGGATCGTGACCACGGCCGCCAAGAACGACGCGGCTTTGCCCGAGGAGTTGGAGGCAGCCATCGATTCGATGCGAACGTTGAATCGGGCCGCGTGCGAGGCAGGTTTGGCGGCGGGAGTTCGTTGCGCGACGGACATTACGGGGTTCGGTCTGGCTGGACACCTGTTCAACGTTGCAAAGGGAAGCGGTGTGACGATCGAGATCGATGCGGCCTCTCTGCCGGTTTTCGAGGGTGTCGAGCGAATGATCGCGGAGGGGCACGTCACCGGCGGCGCAGGACGGAATCGAGAGTTCCTAGGAGACTCCCTTCGGTTTGATGAAGCCGTGCCGGGGTGGCTTCGACAAGTCGTTCTTGATCCGCAGACCAGCGGCGGCCTCGCCCTATTCTCCCGAGTGCCGATTGCCGGCGCCGTCCGAATCGGACGCGCGATGGCCGGGGATCCAAGGATTCACGTAGCATCGCCTCCCAGGCGATGAACCGTTCTGCTCATCGCTTGGGAGGCGATGCTACAGCTGACGAATCATGATCAGGCTGGGGGAGATTGCCTGGGGCCAGGTGAATGAGCCGACTCGCTCGTACCCCCGGCGTTCGTACATGGCGATCAAGGCCGTTCCCCGTTCGGTAACGGAGAGGGCGAGCTTTTCGTGGTTTGCGGATGCTTCGCGCTCGATGGCGTCCATCAGGAATGCGCCAATCCCTCGTCCACCGAGGTTTGGGTCGACGGCAAGGAGACCGACTTGCGGGTTGGTGCGGAACGCCTCACAGGCGCTGGCATGGTCGGGAGGGAAGAGGGTGACCGAACCGACGAGCCGGCCACCGTCATAGGCGAGGAGCGCCTCGCCCTTCGCTAGCGATAAAGCGATCCGCTCCGGTTGGTAGCGCACCTCATCGACCCCGGCAAACACCGGGGAGGCAAGAAATGCGCGACTGACGAACTCGGAAAGGCCCGGTGGGTCTATGCCTTTTCGAATCTCCACAGCCCGAACTTTACGCGAAGCGAGTGGACGCAGGTTCCCTTAGTTATCAGTGGCCCACCGTTTAAAGAACGTCAAACGGTGGGCGTCGTCCTAGCCTACGCTTCCTTCCAGACTGACTCCAAGCAGCTTTTGGGCTTCGACGGCGAACTCCATTGGGAGCTCGCGGAAGACTTCTTTGCAGAAGCCGGAGACGATCATGTTGACGGCGTCTTCGGTCGGGATTCCGCGCTGGTTGCAGTAGAAGATCTGGTCTTCACCGATCTTGGAGGTCGACGCTTCGTGCTCCACCGTCGCGGTCGGATTCTTTACTTCGATGTACGGGAACGTGTGAGCGCCACACCGATCACCCATCAGCATCGAATCGCATTGCGAGTAATTCCGCGCGCCGTCGGCGCCCGGATTCACCTTCACCAGACCGCGGTAGGTGTTCTGGCCGTGTCCGGCCGAGATTCCCTTCGACACGATCGTGGACTTCGTCCGCTTGCCGATGTGGATCATCTTGGTTCCGGTATCCGCCTGTTGCTGGTTGGCGGTCAGCGCCACCGAGTAGAACTCGCCGACGGAGTCGTCGCCCTGCAGGATGACGGACGGGTATTTCCAGGTGATCGCGGAGCCGGTCTCGACCTGGGTCCAAGTGACCTTGCTTCGCTTTCCGATCGCCCGGGCTCGCTTGGTGACGAAGTTGTAGATCCCGCCTTTACCGGTCTTCGGATCGCCGGGATACCAGTTCTGGACGGTGCTGTACTTGATGATCGCGTCGTCGCCGGCAGCCACTAGCTCGACTACGGCGGCGTGAAGCTGATTTTCGTCGCGCATCGGCGCCGTGCATCCCTCGAGGTAGCTCACGTACGAGCCTTCCTCGGCGATGATCAGGGTCCGCTCGAACTGGCCCGTATTCTCCGCGTTGATTCGGAAGTACGTGCTCAGCTCCATCGGGCATCGCACCCCTTTCGGGATGTACACGAACGAGCCGTCGGAGAAAACCGCGCTGTTCAGCGTCGCGAAGAAATTATCGCTGTAGGGGACCACCGAACCGAGGTGCTTCAGCACCAGCTCCGGATGCTCCCTCACCGCTTCCTGGATCGAGCAGAAGATGATGCCGAGCTTGAACAGCTCCTTCTTAAACGTGGTGACCACGGAAACCGAGTCGAAAACCGCGTCCACGGCGATGCCGGAGAGTGGCTTGTCTGGCGCCTGGCGGGCATCGGCGGCGCTGGCGGCAGCGCCCTTCACGTTCAGCAATACCTTCTGCTCCTCGACAGGGATCCCCAGCTTTTGGAACGTCCGCAGGATCTCCGGGTCGGCATCCTCAAGAGAGTCGAGGACCGGCTTCTTTTTAGGGGCGGAGTAGTAAGAAATCGAGTTGAGGTCGATCGGCGGATACTTTACGTTCGGCCACTTCGGCTCCTTCATCGTGAGGAGGTGCCGGTACGCCTTTAGCCGCCAATCGAGCAGCCATTGCGGCTCTTCCTTCTTGGCGGAGATCACGCGGACGACGTCTTCGTTCAATCCGGGCGGCAGGGTGTCCGACTCGATGTCGGTGCTCCAGCCATGCTCGTATTCGCGGTTGGCGAAGGATTCCAGTAGTGCGGTGCTTTCGTCTAGGACTTGCTCGGACATATCGTTTCACTCGCGACGCGCCCTCCCGGCATCACCGGCTACGCGCGACCGCTCAGCTCTTCCTACGTATTGTGACAGCCGGATTACACTGTCTGAGTGCGCTGGCTTCTTTACGCTCTCGGCTTGGCGACGATCTTGGCGTGCAGTGGCTTGCTGAACGTGCAGGTCCACAATCAGGGGCCGGGTCCCGTAGATGTGGTCTTTAGCTACCGGGCAGACGAAACGACCGAAGCGCATTCGATGGTCACCGCCCCCGAGGGGGGATCGGCCTCTAAAGGGCTGTGGTTCTCCGACGCACCGCCGGTCCTGGACGTGGATGCGAGATGGACGACGATCAAGCGTCACCAGACTTTCAAGCTGAAGGATCTCCCCGTGGACATGCAGCGGTCGACCTCGGCGGCTAGGACGTTCGATCTCAATGTTTCGCCGGAGAAGATCGAGTGGGAAACGAGTCGCTCTTCCGATCTCTTCAGTCGCCTCCTCTTTGGCGCCGTCGTAAGTGCGGCAGTGGTCTTCCTATGGCAGGCGAAAAAGCGCCGCAAGTCTTCCCATTGATGTTTGGCGCCGTGAAGAGTCGGGGAGAGTGGCGCCGTGCTTTCAGCTTGGATGTATCCACGTCCGTATTGGGGGTGGCGAACATACGTTCACACATCAAACATCAGAAATCACTTTCCGGAACCTCCACCCCAACCCCTCCTCCTCCAGCCCGCACAAACATCGGGCCGCAAGAGGAGGGGCTCCGGATTACTTGACCCGCTTTAGGGTAAGGCCCACGACTTCCTCGCCTTTGGAGTTGCGGATGATGCTGGCGAGTGAGTCGTTGTCGAGGAAGCGGCTTCGGGAGGTGAAGGCGTTCATATCGCCTCCGGCCGGGCCGAAGACGAAGGCGACGTCCTTGCCTTCCATCGTGACATGCCCCCAATACACCGTCCCGGAACCGTGGTTGTCGAGGTAGTAGACCGATTTCGTCTCCGGGTCGAGGCCGAACATCGAGTTCACGCGAACTCCGTCCTTCCGCCCCTTACCGATCCAACCTTCGCCGATGATTCCATTGCCATCCTGATGACGGCGGTATTTGAACTCGATGATCACCGGCTTTCCGTCCGGCGACTTGACCTCGCCTCGCCAAACTCCACCGACGAGGCGGCCGATTTGGTCCATTGCAGAAAGATCGGGAGGAGGGGAGACCTTACCGGAAGCCGGGCGGACAATCGGGCCGGACTTGAACCGCTGTTGGCACCAGCTCAACACTACCGGCCAAGCCTCGTCGAAGTAGGCGTAAGTCTTATCCGATTCCGGCCCCGTTCCCCAACCCCCCTGACTGAGGTCGATTCGGGTCTTATCTCCTTGGGGGGTGAACTGCAACACCACGAACGTGTGCCGAAGCCGCATAACAGGTTGATCTGGCGGCGCGTTCCAAGTGAACGAAAGCATCTTCTCGGGAATGTAACTGAGGACCTTGCACCCTTCCGATCCGTGTCTCCCGATGGGTGGATCCGTCGAGAATTCGATCTCGAAGCGGCCGTTCAACTTGAGATCCACCGTCGCCTTCTGGCACATGAAGCTCTGAAGTCCTTCGGCCGTGGTCCAAGCTTTCCAGACTTCGGCGACCGGCGCATCGATGACGGCGGACTTCTCCAACCGGCGCTCGGCTTGCCCCATCGCGGTTGCGGAGAGCAAGAGAGCGAATAGAGAGAGTGTCCTCATGCCGGCACCTGATATCCGATCCCGTCACGGAGATAGCGGTTGAGCGCTACTTCCATTATCTGTCGACTCCCCTCCCGGTACATCTTTTCGACGTTTTCCGGCACGTAGCCCCAGATCTGAAAGTTTCGCTTTAGAACCGTGGACTCTCCATCCTCTTCCAGCGTATCCATCGAGTAGCTTGACATTCCTCGATTGAGGGCACTGGTACCCCCGGAAGCGATCTGGAACGGAGCGTCCATATAGACGATCTCACCGTATACGGCGCCGCCTCCGTTAGCGAATCGCTCCTCGATTCGTCCGCCGACGCGGACGTCGCAGGAGACCTGCGAATCGGGCTTGAATCGGTGCGGCCACCAATTGTTCAGCTCCTCGGTTAGGGCCGCAAAAACTCGTTCGCGCGGCGCGTCAATCTTCATCTCCATTTCGATTTTCACGAAACGGTAATCGTTTTGGTCCATTTGTTGGGCCACCTCTCTTCTTGTTTCTGCGTACCGCTTCAGATGTAGGGCCGTCTCGGCCGCTGTCGACGAGCTGGAGGTGAGCCAGCGCTCGAGGGTCTGCCGGAGCGGGATCGGATTCAAATAGTTGAACCGACTCTTCCCCTCCTTCCGCGAGAGCACAAGGCCCGCTTCCTCCAAGACCCCAAGGTGCTGCATGACCGCGAACCGAGTGAGTTCAGGCAGGTCCTTGGAGAGCTGTCCCGTCGTCCGCGGTCCGTCTTTCATCAGGTCAAGCAGCTTCCTCCGATGAGGGCTCGCCAGCGCACGCCAAACGGTATCCGATTCCACAGAAATCAATACGTGATAAAACTATAACGTATCCAGTTGCTCCATGGACCCGGAGTGGTTACCAGGTTTTGGCGTGGGCCTCGGGCAAATGTAGGCTTTTACGCGGCTCGGTCGAGCTGCCGATGGTGGCTTCCAAGTAGCCGCTTGACCGCGTCTTCCACGCACTGGATCGCCCGGGAAGGGGATTCACACCGGTCGTCTTGACTCAGGACCTCGAGCAGCGTGCCCTCGGCGTAAGCTTCGAGCACGGCGGGGTGCACGTAGCATTTCCGGCAAACCGCGGGAGTATTCCCAAGCTGCGCGGCGACCGTCTTCAGGACCCGCGTGACGGTGGCCTTCGCTTCGCGCTTGGTGGCCGGCGGCTCGGCGCCGGCAAGCTCGGTTAGGGCGAGAACGGTGCCGGCCCATGTTCGGAAATCCTTGGCGGTGAAGTCCCCTCCGGAGATTTCTTTGAGGTAGGCGTTGACGTCAGTGGAAGTCACGGAGTGGCGGTCTCCATTCTCGTCGAGGTACTGAAAGAGCTCTTGGCCGGGAAGATCTTGCAGGCGCCTCACGACGCGAGCCAGGCGACGGTCATGTAACGCAATCCGATGGCGAATCTTACTCTTCCCAAGAAAACTGAAACGGACCTCGCTCCCTTCCACCTTGACGTGGCGGTTAAGCATGGTCGTTAGGCCATAGGAGTGGTTGGACTTGGCGTACTCCTCGTTTCCGACTCGGATTAGGCTTCTCTCTAAGAGATGAATCAACACGGCCAGGACCTTGTCGCGAGGGAGGCCCCGCAGGGAAAGGTCGTGTTCGAGCCGGGCATGGATTTTTGGCAAAGCCGAAGCAAACTCAGACATCCGATCGTACTTGGAGGCGTCTCTCGTTTCGCGGAACCGCGGGTGATAACGATACTGCTTGCGCCCCTTCGTATCCTTTCCGGTCGCCTGCAAGTGACCGTTCTCTTGCGGACAGATCCATACGCTCTCGTAAGCGGGCGGAATCGCGAGCGAACGAATGCGCTGAAGCGTCTGCTCTTCTTTCACCCTCCGGCCGTCGGGCCATACGTAGGCGAACCCATCCCCCTCGCGCCTCCGCGAAATTCCTGGCATCGCATCGGTTACATAGACCAGCCCCGCTTGCTCAACCGACTCCACCACCTCGGGAACGCTCATGTAAAGGGATCGGACTTCGACGGAGGGGTGAGGGTTTCGGAGCTAACCAAGTACACTCACAGGCACCGATATGGCTGCGACGCTTCACTACCTGACCGTGCAGGACGTGCTTTGGATTAACCTCCAGGCGACCAAGAAGGTCCACCACTTTAATTTCGCGCGCTTGGAAGAGGCGACGTTCTACCAGTATGCGTACGGCGAGAGTAAAACCCTCCTTCCGCAAGCGGCAAGGTTCGTGACCGGATTCTTGAGGATGCATCCGTTCGAAGCGGGGAACGAGGCGACCGCGTTCATCGCCGTTCTCTCGTTCCTAAAACTCAATGGAACGGAGATCGGCCTTACCGACGACGATGCGGTCGGTTGGTTCGACAGGATCGCGGACAAAGCGGTTTCGGCTCGCGATGCGATCTCCCGCGTAACCTCCCCGTC
This sequence comes from Fimbriimonas ginsengisoli Gsoil 348, assembly GCF_000724625.1. Taxonomy (GTDB): domain Bacteria; phylum Armatimonadota; class Fimbriimonadia; order Fimbriimonadales; family Fimbriimonadaceae; genus Fimbriimonas; species Fimbriimonas ginsengisoli. The sequence goes on from NZ_CP007139.1 coordinate 2,564,532, forward strand.
TCCCCATGGTCACGGCCATCCGCCGGAGGTCCGGGAGGCCATCCAAGCGGTCCTCGACGATTTTCCGGCCACGATCGCTTCGCTTGCCGAACGGTCGGCCGTCGCCGTTTAGCCGACAAAAAAAAAGACCCCTACTAACCGCAGGGGTCAATACTTGAGGATTGGCTTCGTTCTTTTTGCTCGCTGTTTATTGGTTCCAGCTTAGGATTTGGACGCGAACCCAGAAATCGTGTTCCCGTTTTTCCGTGACTTGGGAGTCCCGGAAACGAGGGACTTGCCCGTGTAAGTCCTAAATGCGAAAATCTAGCCCATGGCTTACATCCTGCACGCACGCACCCTTCCGGGTGAAATGCCGCGCATGGTCTGGCTCGAGCCGACCGGCGAGGGAGATACCGTGCGGATTACCGTCGCAAATGCGATGGGGATGGTCGCCACCGGAACCGGACGCGCCGACGAGCTCGAAGCGCTCGCTTCCGGCTCAGGTAGCTGCGCCTGTTCGGGCGATATCTGGATCGAACGAACCGATAACGCTCAGAGCTGGAATCTGGCGTTCATTCCCAGCGTCGGGATAGGAACCATCGAGGTCGGCTCCTTTGATTTCGCCTGTGCCTTGCAGCGAGTTCAATTCGAGCGAATGTCCCTGGAAGCCGCTTCCGCCATCACCGACGGTCCCACCCGCTGCACCGACCTCCGCCTCTGGGAGAACCTCGTCACAAGCCGAGGCATGGCCTTCGACTCGTAGGCCAACTTCCTACGTAGCGTCGGCGCCCTCGCCGATGATCCGGGTGTACCGAAGGTACGCCAGGCGCAGGTACGAGCCAACCTGCGGCTACACGTCCTTCGGACGTAGGGAAGGGCTAGGGTATGTGCCCGATGTCGCCTGAAGAGAGGGCATGAAGCGGACTTCCCGCGCGACCCCACTTTAATCCCAGCGCCGATCCGCCGGTTCCGTTGAACCAGGTGATGGTGACCTTGTGCGGTCCCTTGGCAAGCGCCGCCTCCCCGTTGAAGGTCGTGTCGCTGTGCAGGCCGTCGGCGTCCACAATCAGCTTGCCGTCAATCAAGAGCTTGGAGCCGTCGTCGCTGCTCAGAGCGAAGCGATAGACGCCGTCTTGCGGAACGTTGAGGTAGCCGGCGTAGCGCTGACCGACCTTCTCATCCGGGACCTTGCCGTTCATCGGGATCGAGAGGCCAGTCGCGAGCTCGCGATTACGAGGGGTCAGCGTGTCGAAGTCGGGAAGCTTCTCCCAATCGCCACTGAAAGTCTCAACCCAAAGGCCGGGCTCAAGACCGGTAACGCTCTCGGCGGGAGCCGGAGCTACGGCGCGGAATTCCTTCTCGACCACGCTCGAAACCCGCTTGGCGCCAAGGAACGTGGCCGCACGGAGACCGGTGGACCGGCTGATGGCGATCGGTCCGCGATAAAGGGGCGAGGAGGCGGTCGGCGCGCTGCCGTCCAAGGTGTATCGAACCTGGAAACTCGGCGATGGCGACGCGATACGCGCGTGGGTCGAACCGACCAGGATCTCGGAATCGGCGGTGATAACCGGCGGCCGGTAGATGACCGGCGCTCCCTCCACCACCAATTCAATTACGGAAACGTTGGGGTCGAGCGGCTTTGGCGGCAGCTTGATTACCAGATCGGACCCGACGCGGGAAACCGGAAGGGTGGCGCCTTTTCGGCTAAGGTTCCCCACCTGGGGTGCTTGGCTCGAAATATCGAAACCGGGCATATTAATGGCCGTGAGCGGCTTGTTAGCGATCCCCGGCACCACCAGCCGGCCATCGCTGGGCCAATCGAATACATGAAGGTAAAGGTTGGTAGCCTTTCCGAGTCGCTTGGTCGTACTGCGGCCCCAAGGCAAGGAATCGAAAGACGACGCCGTCGTCCCGTAGATCGAATCCCCGTTCACCCTCATCCATTTGCCCATGTCGCGTAGCCGCGACACCGCTTCCGGCGGGAACGTGCCGTCGGACCGAGGGCCGATGTTTAGCAGGTAGTTCCCGCCCTTTGAGGCAATGTCGACCAGGTTTCGAATCAGGGTTTTTGACGACTTCCAATTTTTGTCGGCGGCGTTGTACCCCCAGTGGTCGTTCATCGTCATGCATGTCTCCCAGTCCTGGCCGGGGAGACCGGTAGCGGGGATGAACTGCTCCGGAGTGCCGTAGTCGCCCGCCTTCAGCGTGGCATCCTCGACTCCGTTCCGGCCCGGCGAGACCCGGTTGTTCACGATGATCTTGGGCTGGATCGAGCGGCAAAGGTCGTATAGCGCCTTACCGTACTTGGGCGTCCACGTAGATTCCCATTCGCCGTCGAACCACATCACGCCGATGGGGCCGTAATCGGTGAGTAGTTGCCGCACTTCGTTGTGGAGGTACTCCACATACCGGTCCATGTCCGCGCCGTCCGCGGGACGGTCGGCGGTCTCCCAAGACCGGCGCGGCAGATAGTCAGGATGGTGCCAGTCCATGATGGAGTGGTACCAACCCATGGTCATCCCCTTCTTTCGGACGGCCGTCGACAGCTCCTTCATGATGTCGCGATGGAACGGCGTGTTCTTGACCGACCAGTCGGTGTACTTCGATGGGAACAAGTTGAAGCCATCGTGGTGCTTCGTCGTGATCACGACGTAGTTCATTCCCGCATCCTTTGCCATGCGAGCCCACTCGTCGGCGTTGAACTTCACCGGATTGAACTGGGACTGAAGCTTCTCGTACTCGGTGACCGGGACATGGGCTTCTTCCCGAAGCCATTCGCCGTAGCCGGTCCCCTTCCCCCACTTGCCGGCGGGAATGGAGTACAGACCCCAGTGGATGAACATCCCAAAGCGGGCCTCCTTCCACTGCTTCATTCGGGCGTCGTGCTGCGCGGGGGTGTCGTTAGACGGCGCGAGAGCGGCAGTGGCGGCGAGGAGCGCGAGAGAAATCATCGTTGAGCTGAATTGTAGAGCGCAAAGCGGCTAAGCGTGGGGCATGCGCGAGAATCGAGAATAGAAATTCTTATCCGGTTCGCTGTCGTGACCGGGACGCGGACGATCCGCCGGTGGCCGACGGTGGTCCCTTCACCGATGGTTTTCCAAACCCCGCCCGCCTCGGCTTCGATCCGGAACTGGGCGATCCGCTGTCCGAGGGCGATCTGTTCGTCGAGCTCCACCCGGTCAAAGGTGGCCGATCTCGGTAGATCGAAAACGATCGCGGCTTTGGTGACGTTATCGGGCGCCGCCCAATAGGTCGCTTCCTTGCCGTCCACGATTCCTTGAGCGTCAAAGCCATCCCGGCTTGCATCGGCCTTCGCTTTGGCCCCCTTCGCAAGGTCGTGCCCATAGATCACGTCGCGAAGATTTTTCCAGCCGAGGAGCGCTTCGACATCGGGATGCGAGATAAGCCCCTCGTGGTTCGGCGGCACGTTTAGGATGAGGTTGCCGTTTTGGCCGACCGATTCTTCCCAGATCTCGAGCAGCTTCTCCGGTGACTTCACCTTAGCGTCTTCGGAATCGCGGTGGAACCAGCCCGGCCGAATCGAGACGTCGCACTCGGCGGGAACCCAGTGGGTGCCATCTCTTTTCCCTTCGGTAAGCTCCGCCGAGAGAGGGGTTCCGGGGACGTACCGGTCTCGGTCGATGGTGGCCCAGCAGGTCGGCGCCGAGTGCCCTTCCTCGTTTCCGACCCACCGGATGTCTGGGCCGGCGTCGGAAAAGATGACCGCGTTTGGCTGGCACTCGCGAACGACCTGGATGAAGCCGGGCCAGTCGTAGACCTGACGCTTGCCGTTCGGACCCTCGCCGTTCGCGCCGTCGAACCAGACTTCGAAGACATCTCCGTAATTCGTCAGCACCTCGCGGAGCATGTGTTTGAAAGTGTCGTTGTACGCCGGCGTTCCGTAGGTCGGGTGATTGCGATCCCACGGCGAAAGATAGACGCCGAATTTTAAGCCTTCCGCCTTACATGCCTTGGAAAGCTCCTTCAGAACGTCGCCCTTTCCATTCTTCCAATGGCTCTGCGCCACCGTGTGCGTGGAGAACTTGCTCGGCCAGAGGCAAAAGCCGTCGTGGTGCTTCGCGGTGATCATAACCCCCGCCAAGCCGGCTTTCTTGAACGTGTGGACCCACTGTCGGCAGTCGAGGTGCTTCGGATCGAAGACGCTCTCGTGCTCGTTTCCATGCCCCCACTCTTCGCCGGTAAAAGTGTTGGGTCCGAAATGAACGAACGCGTAGGTCTCGAGCTTGTGCCACGCCAGTTGGCGCGGAGCGGGGATCGGAGCAAGCGGCGCGGGAGGATTCGTCGAGGCAGACATGGCAAGGAGGGCGATCAGCGGCAGCATGGCGGAAAAACCAACGCAATGAAGACTACTCGTTTACCAAAGCTTCCATCTCTCGTCGCTACCCACATGCCTTTAGCGGCAGAGGAGAGGAGCGATTGCAGGACCGTGGGGAGGGATTATTCCAATCTGTCGCGTCCAATTCTAGGCTGACGGTAGTTTCTGCGACCGCCTGCCGGGGTCGGGGAAGGGTGGCGACCTCTACCCCGGGTCTTCGACCCGGGCCTAATTTCTGAAGACCCCTGCCGGGGTCGGGAGAGACGTGGCACACACGGCTCAGGCTGCGGCAACGAGAGATTGGCATGGTCGCCGAACCAGGCAGGGGTCATCCCTGATTACTTGCGTGCGAACGTGAAGCAGCACTGTGGAAACGACCAGGGTTCCATCTTCGGGGGGCCTACATCTTTTCCGGTGCAGAAACGCCCAGCAATTCCAATGCCGATCGCAGGGTTTGCCGCGCCGCCCGGCAGAGAGCCAGCCGGGCGCGCGTGAGATCCGGCTCACCGGTCTGGATGACTCGGCACTGGTCGTAGAAGTGGTGGTACGTCTTCGCCAGCTCGATCGCGTAGGTCGCGATCCGGTGCACGCCGTAGTCTTGCGACGCCCGTTGGGTTTCGAACGGAAGGTCGAGGATCTTCTTGGTCAGCGAAAGCTCCCTCGGATGGGTGAGCTGTCCGGGGTCCATATCCGCACCGAGCACGAACCCGGCTTCTTCCGCCTTGCGCAGCACCGAGCAGATACGCGCGTGGGCGTATTGGACGTAGAACACGGGATTCTCGTCGCTCTGCTTGGTGGCGAGATCGATGTCGAAGTCCATGTGGGTGTCATGGCTTCGCATCAGATAGAAGAACCGCGCGACGTCCGCGCCGATTCGCCGTTGCTCCTCGAGGGTGGCGTCCGGGGCTTGGGCTTTGCCGAGCTCTTCGATGAGGTCGCGCAGCTCGTAGATGTTGCCGTCTCGCTTCCGCATCGGCGCCGGTTTTCCGTCCTTCACGAACCGCACGATCTGGAAGATGATGATCTCGAACCGCTCCGGCTTCCCATCTTTCATCGGGTAGCCGAGCGCTTGGTATGCCGCGTACATCCGACCGATGTATCCGTGGTGGTCGGGGCCGAGGATGAGGAGCGCCTTCTCGTAACCCCGCTCTCCAAGCTTGTTCTCCAGGTACGCGACGTCGGCGGCGATGTAGGCGGGGCGTCCGTCGGCTCTTACCAGAACCCGGTCCTTCTCGTCCCCAAATCCGTTTGTGTGCGAGGCGATCCAGAGGGCCGAGCCTTCCTCGGTTGGGTTTTCGTCCTCCTCATCTTCGTATTTGTCCTTCTCGGCGGCGACTTCTTCGGCGTCTCTCGGTTGGGGAGACCGGTAGGAATTACCGGCTTTTTCCAGTTTTTCTAGCGCGGACTGCACCTTCCCCTCGTCGTGAAGCGACTGCTCGGAGAACCACCGCTGGAAGTTGACGCCGAAGATTCGAAGGTCGCCCCGCTGCCGCTCGATCATCAATTCCTGAGCGGCTTTTTGGAAGCTGAGAGTGTCCCAAAGGTCGGCGTCGACCGGGTCGAGCTCGCCGACGAGGGTGCCGGCGACCGAGAGGGCCGTCTGTTGCTCCTCCGGCAGATCGTGCACGGCGCGGTGGCTGCGGACGAATTCGGTCAGGCGCCCCTCCCATGCTTCTTGGGAACCGTCCGAGTCCTCGACGAACTCGGGCGCCACGATCTCGAGGAGCAGAAGCCGCTCGAACGTGTCGGTATCCGGCGTAGTATCCGAAGCTTTGGCATCGGCGACGACTCGGGCGATCAGCTTTTCCTCGGGCGAGTCTCCCTCAATCGGCCCGCCGTCCAAGTGCCGGACGAACGATTCGTAGGTAAGCCGCGCGGGGTCCCAGCCGGCTTGCGCGATCGTTTCCGCCAACGCCATTCTCCGAGTTCCGCGCTGCCTCAGCACGAAATCGAGGAGACCCATGCCGACGTCCTGCACGTACTCGCCGCGATATCCCTTCTCCGGGAAGTCGCCGGGCAGCCCGAGAGCGGTCCGAACGTAGTACTTCACCGATTCGGCGAAGAGCCGCATCTGTTCGGAGTTGACGCCGTCGTTGATGTAGTACTCGCGGTCGACTTCGTGCCCGACCGCCTGCATGATCCGGCTCAGCGTGTCGCCAAATGCCGCGCCGCGGCCGGAGCCGACCGTGATCGGGCCGTTCGGGTTAACGGAGACGAATTCGATGTTGAGGCGTTGGGCGTTGGGCGTTGGGCGTTGGGCGAAGATGTCGGCTTCGGCGAGAACGCGGGGGATGTAGGCGGCAATGACCTCGGGTTTGAGGCGGAAATTAAGAAAGCCTGGGCCGGCGATATCGATGGCTTCGAAGACGCCCGAAGCATCGGCACCCTGCCGATGAACCTCCAGCAGCGCCTCCTTGAGCAGCTCGCCAATCGCCCGGGGGTTCATCCCGGCCCGTTTGCTCGCGACCAGGGCAAGATTGCACGCGTAGTCGCCGTGCTCGGGATTCTTGGTATCGGAAATCTCGATCGGCGCCCCGCGCACCGCCTCAGGCAGCTTTCCCTGGGCGATCAGTTGGTCGACGGCGCTCCGAACGAGCTCTTGAAGGTGGTCGCGTAGCAAGGATATAGGGTACCGCCCTTGATGGGCGCTGGGCGCTGGGCGCTGGGCGCTGGGCGCTGGGCGCTGGGCGCTGGGCGTTGGGGCGTTGGGGCGTTGGGGCGTTGGGTGTGTTTTGGCTTTACCCTAGCCGATGGGACGGATGGGACATCTGGGACGCATGGGTCTCAGGTGTCCCATAAGTCTCATTCGGGCAACAATATACTTGACGCACGAAACACCGGGTTTGAACCTGGCGTGATATTCTGAGGGCGTGGCAGAAAAAGAAAAATTCCAGACGGGGGATGACGGGTCGGAATTCGTAAAGCTCCGGATCGACCACGTAAAAAGCCCTCAGTTCCGGGTGATACACGTCAACCAGGTTCTTGGGGGTACGAACCAGTTCGGGGATCTTTGCATGACTGTCCTCAACGATCGCCCTGGTATCCCCGACTCTTACGATTTGCATTGGCACAGCGACGGGCGGCAGGTGATTGTAGACCCTGATGTTTTCGAGGATGGTAATTTAGTTGCGGTCCGAGAAGTTGAAGCCGTCCTCATGATGTCACTGCCGGTCGCCAACCTAGTAATGAATTGGATCAAGGCTCATCTTGAAGCCTACGCACGGGCAGAACGGCAATTAGCTGGCCAACCAGCGGAGTCCGGGGAGTAGGAAAGCAAGTGGAGCGCTTGAACCCCCAGATTCAGCACACCGCGAGGGAGTGGTACTTACTTGCGCAGGAAGTGGCCGATCATCAAAGGAACCCCCCTTTGATGCCCACCGGGCGGCCGCCTGCGCCGCCGTTAATGAGTGAGCCTCAACAGCCTTCTGGTATGCGGAGTGCCGAGGAACCAAACTTTCCATTCGTTGTCCTAGACACAAACGTCGTCCTGCAGCATTGGCAGTCGTCGCGTTCCCTACAAATCCCAAATGTGGCGGAAACGTCTCATGTCGCACCCAAGCTCTCAGCGGCGTTGGCGTTTGCTATTGAGAAGAACAAGCAGATGAACGAGCGTAAATTCGAGCGACTGAAAAATCAGTGGTTGCGCGAGATTCGGGCGGGAATGCGGATCAAAGAGATGACGATGCTTGCTCCGTACCAGCAGATCATCGGCATGGGTGAGCGTGCGTTACCGTTCCTGTTTCGCGAGTTGCGAACCAAGCCACGCTATTGGTTTTGGGCACTCGAATCGATCGTTTGCGAAAACCCTATCCCCGAAGAATCTTACGGCGATATGCGGCTAATGACGGAAGCTTGGCTTGGTTGGGCAGGTACCCGTGGGTATTGACTGGGATAGCCCAGAAACGCCAGAGCAACGCATTGACCGGATCTTTTGCGGCAGGCCCGTTCAGATCACCAGCGACGAAGATTGGCAGTACAACTGCGTTGCTTGGGCGGCTGGGCATAAAGACAAATTTTGGACGCACGAGACCGGGTATGGGACCTACACGTATTGGCCACCAGGAATTCCACGCGGCAACTCGCTGGCGCATCTAGTCGCAGTATTCGAGTGGCTTGGATTTGTTGCTTGCGGAGACGAAACGGTCGAGCCAGAAGTCGACAAGATTGCATTATTTGAGCAAGACGGCGAGTGGGCGCATGCTTGCAAGCAGTGTGACGACGGTCGTTGGTGGAGCAAGATGGACTTTTTCGAGGATGTTAAACACACCATTGACGATGTCGTGGCAGTCTACGGATCAAACCCTGTCTTTATGAAGCGCCCGCGCGCCTAGAATCGCGAGCAAGTTTGTTTTTCGCTCCGGCCTCATTCAACCGTTTATCCAGTTCCGACTTCGGAACCTTGAATATCTCGCGAGTTAAGTTATCCAAGGCGACCATGCTAGGATCGCTTTGGCCCTCTCCGGGGTCTTTTGTGCCGTCCGCAGGCAATGTCTTTTCAGTATCCAATCGCTTCCTCCTTACCGGTGAGCTTCTTATAGGTGAGTCGCTTACCTGAAACCTGCGAAGCAAGCGTCTTGAACCGGCTCGCATCAGTTCCCTTGCGCTCGTTGAACCGGAAAGCTTGCTCGTCAAGGTAGCGGTGAAGGTGGAACGGCTCAACGCTGACGTAGGTTCCGCGAATCGTTCGCTTTAGGAGACTCCAATAGTTCTCCATGCAATTCGTGCTCACGCGACCGTTGACGTACTCGACGGCGTGGTCTACCATTTCATGTCGGAACCAGTCCGGAAGCATGACGTACGCCGGGTTGGAGTCGGTGTAGAGCCAAGAATCCGGGTGGATGTGCTTTTTGAGTAGCGGAACGAGACTATTTGCCCTACGGTCCTCGACGTGAAAAGTTCGCACCGAACCGTCCCGCTCAATCATTCCGAGAACGACCGAACGATGGCCCTGGGAGCCCTGCTTGATCCCTTTGGCTTCTCTGACGTCCTGGTGGATGTTTCGAGCGTTGGCCCCGATGAACGTTTCGTCTACCTCGACTTCAACGCCGTTCTTGCCGCCCATCTTCTCAAACGACTCTTGCTGCATCGCAAGGCGAATCCGGTGAAGCATGAACCACGCGGTTTTCTGCGTCACGCCTAACGCGCGGTGCAACTCGTAAGACGAGATACCGTTCTTGGCGTTGGCAATGAGCCACATAGCCGGAATCCACTTGGAGAGCTTGATGGGGGAATCCTCGAAGATCGTGCCGACCTTTACGGAGAACTGCTTGCGGCAGCCGTTACAGCGCCAAATCATCCGGGACTCGATCAGGTGGACGCGGTCGCACTCGCATCGCGGGCAACTGACCCCGTTCGGCCATCGCCGGTTCCGCATGTACTCCCATGCGGTGCGCTCGTCCGCGAAGTGGATAACCACTTCGAGAAGAGTTTTCGGGGTCACGTCTTTCGTGCTCACGAAGTTATTATAGCATAACTTCGTGTGTCAAGTATATTGTTGCCCTCATTCGTCCCATCAGTCCACAGTCCATAGTCCACAGTCCACGCGAGTCCGGCCCCAACGACCCAACACCTTTTCCCCACCCCGCGAACCATTTTCGCAGGAAGACCCGTCTTGCTCTCATCTAGGCCCCGTGGCACGTGCGCTAGCGCGGATTGGCCCGTTGGTCTACAATAGGCGGGCGCGGGCCAGTCTGGCCGCTGCAAGTCCCGTTGGTGAATAGAACACATGGCGTTGCCGCGAATTCCGATGGTGCAGTTCTTGGTTCAGAAAGGTTATCTGAAACCGGAACAGCTCGATGAGGCGCAAAAAGTCGCCCAAAATACCGGCCAAACCGATATCTCGAAAGTTCTCGTCTCGCTAAATATGGTGGGCGAGCGCGAGGTGCTCCAGGCGAAGGCCCAGGAAATGGGATATGCCTTTGCCGATCTCGACCGCGTTACGATCGATACAAGCGCGATCAACGTCGTCCCTGAGCGTCTGGTAAAGGCGCATAACGCGATCCCCGTCAAGAAAGACGGGCAGAACCTTTGGGTCGCAATGTCGAACCCGGGCAACATCATGGCCCAGGACGACATCAAGATGGCCTCCGGTTGCCGCGTCATCCCGGTGCTCGCGGTCCCCGGCGCCATCGAAGACGCGATCAAGAAGTATTACGGCGGCGGCGTCGCCACTCCGGAAGTTTCCAAGGCGGCGGATACCACTCCCGCGGGTGGTGGCATCAAGGCCTCCGGTCTCGAGGATATGAAGTCGATGATCGCCCAGGCGGGCGTTCAGCGTGGCCGGGAAGAAGATGGCGACGCCGACGCCGACGCCGAGAAGATGGCGGAGCAGGCGCCGATCATCAAGCTGGCGAACGCCCTGATCCAAACCGGAATTATCGATCGCGCCTCGGACATTCACGTCGAGCCCCAGCAGCGCGGCGTGCGCGTCCGGTACCGCATCGACGGCGTGCTTCAAGAAGCGATGACGATTCCGCGGAACCTAATGGCGCCGCTGATCTCCCGCTTCAAGATCATGGCGGACATGAACATCGCCGAGCGGCGCGCCCCTCAAGACGGACGTATCGAGGTTCGGAACACCGGCAAAGAGTACGACCTTCGCGTCAGCGCGATCCCGACGCCTTGGGGCGAGAAGATCGTTATGCGAATTCTGGACAAGTCGAGCGTTATGATCGGCTTGAACAAGATCGGCTTCACCGAAGAGAACCAGATCAAGATCGAAGAGCTGGTCAGCCAGCCGAACGGCATGTTCCTCTGTACCGGTCCGACCGGTTCGGGCAAGACGACGACGCTGTACTCCGTGCTTCACAAACTGAACACGATCGGCGTCAACATCGTGACCGCCGAGGACCCGATCGAGTACCAGCTCAACGGTATCGCTCAGGTTCAGATGAACCGGAAAGCGAACCTGACGTTCGCTACCGCCCTCCGCGCCTTCCTCCGGCAAGACCCGGACATCATGATGGTGGGAGAAATCCGTGACCTTGAAACGGCGGAAATCGCGATTGAAGCCTCGCTGACGGGCCACATGGTCCTCTCCACGCTTCACACGAACGACGCGCCGTCTTCCACGCTCCGTCTCATCGACATGGGTATCGAGCCGTACCTTATCGCGGCCACGCTCATCGGCGTTCTCGCCCAGCGACTTGGACGAAGAATCGACGTAGATAATCGTGAGCCTTACGAAGTGACGCAGGCCGACCTACGACGCTTCGGCTTCGAAGTTACGGATCCGGAAGAGTTGGTTACACTTTATCGAGGTATCCCCGCGGAGTCGAACCGCATGACCGGCTATCGGGGAAGAACGGGCTTCCACGAACTGATGGTCATGAACGGCGAAATCGCCGAAATGGTCGTACGGCGCGCTCCGTTGGCCGACATTAAGGCGGCGGCGAAGGCGAACGGAATGAAGGAGCTGCGCGAGGACGGACTCGGCAAGGTTCTGGAAGGGATTACCGATCCGACGGAAGTTATGCGCGTTGTCTTCACCGCGGGCTTCTAGACGTATCCATTAAGACAGAGAGCGAGATGCAATCCAATAACTACCCACCTCAGAATCCGGGCGGCGCGCCGCCCCGTCAGCCGGGCGGCGGCGGTTATCCTCCCCCCGGTGGCATGCCCCCTCCCGGCGGAATGCCGCCGGTCGGAGGAGGGCTCGCCGCGGGTGGAAACCCGTTCCAAGCCGAGAAGAAGGAAGAGGAGGCGCCCAAGGGGCCTCCGATTACGCTTGACGACCTTCACATCGACGAGCTTTTGCATATCGTGGTCGACAAGCAGGCTTCGGACCTGCACATCTGCCACAACTCGCCTCCCGTGCTTCGCCTCGACGGCGCGCTGGTGCGGATGAACTACGAGTCGTTCTCGCCGCAGATCCTGCAGCGGATGATGTACGAGATCATCTCGGACGAGAACATCCAGCGGTTTGAGACGACGCTCGAACTCGACTTTTCGTATGCGCTCCCGCGCCGCGCCCGGTTCCGTGTGAACATGTACCGGGACAAGGGTTCGGTCGCCGCCGCATTCCGACTTATTCCTCAAAAGATCCCGACGGTCGAGCAGCTCAACCTGCCGCCGATCCTCAAGACGCTGTGTGAAAAGCCTCGTGGCTTGATTCTGGTTACCGGGCCTACGGGCTCCGGTAAGTCGACGTCGCTTGCCGCGATGATCAACCACATCAACACCAACTGGGCGCACCACATCATCACGATCGAGGACCCGATCGAGTACCTGCACGAGCACAAGCAGTCGCTCATCAACCAGCGCGAAGTCGGCAACGACACCAAGAGCTTTCTTAACGCGCTCCGCGGCTCGCTTCGTGAAGATCCGGACATCCTGCTCGTCGGTGAAATGCGCGATATGGAGACGATCTCCCTCGCCATCACCGCGGCGGAAACGGGCCACTTGGTCTTCGCCACGCTTCACACGAACAACTCCGCGGAATCCGTCGACCGTATGATCGACGTCTTCCCTCCTGGACAGCAGGAGCAGATCCGCGTTCAGCTCTCGAACAACTTGGTCGCGATCATTTCGCAGCAGCTACTGCGCCGGGCAAACGGCGACGGGCGTGTGCCGGCGAACGAGATCATGATCGCCAGCCCGGCCATCCGGAACCTAATCCGTGAGGCGAAGACGCACCAGATCACCTCGATGATTCAAACGTCGGGCAATATGGGCATGATCACCATGGATCAATGCCTTCGCGATAAGTATCTAAGTGGTTTGGTAACCCTCGAGGACGCAATGTCTCGTTGCCAAAACCCCGAAGAGCTTCGTAAGATGATTAACACCCCGGTTGCCGGTCAGGCCGGTGGACCCGGCGGGGCGCCGCGGGGCAGATAGGTAGTGACCCGGCCGATGAAGAACGAGGAAAACGATGCCAATCTATAGCTATACGTTCCGCGACGCGAACGGCGGTATGCAAAAGGGAACCGCCGACGCTGAGAGCGAAGAGGTACTGAGGCGTAAATTCGAGGAGCAGGGCCTAACGATCACCGAGCTTACGATGATCAAGGCCCGGTCGCCCCGCGCCAAACAGTACGGCAAGGTCAAACTCGCCCACCTCTCCGTTTTCTGCCGACAGTTCTCGACCATGGTCGACGCGGGCGTTTCGCTCGTGCGCTGCCTCGACGTTCTTTCTCGGCAGACCCAGGATACAAAGCTCAAGAAGATCCTGCTCGACATCGGCGAACGGGTTGAAGGAGGCGAAAGCCTCTCCCGCGCCATGCAGCGCCATCCCCGCACGTTCAGCTCCCTCTTCATCGGTCTTATCAAGGCCGGAGAAGTCGGTGGTGTGTTGGAAGAGTCGCTCCAGCGCCTTTCGCACTTCCTTGAAAAGGACGTGGAACTTCGCCGCAAGGTGAAGTCGGCCATGACTTACCCGGTCCTCGTCCTCATCATGGCGACCGGCATCGTCACCTTCCTCGTCGCGTGGTTCGTTCCCCAGTGGGCGGCGATTCTCACCGACCTTGGCTTGAAAGCCGACCAGCTTCCAGCGCCTACCCAGTTCCTCATCGACGTTTCCAACGTCGTGAAGTACTACTGGTGGATGGTTCTGATCTCGGTCGTCATCCTGATCTTCGCCTACCGGCTCTTCGTTAGCACCCGATTCGGGCGCCGCGTCGCCGACCGCGTAAGGTTGAAGATTCCGGTATTCGGCAAGCTCCACCACAAGATCTGCATGGCGCGGTTCAGCCGAACGATGGGCACGCTGCTCACCTCGGGCGTTCCGATCCTGCAGGCGATGGAGACGGTGGCCGGTACGGTCGGTAACTCGATCATGTCCGACGCGGTTCTCGAGGCCCGAGCCCGTATCCGTGAAGGAGACCGAATCGGCGACCCGCTCGAAGCTTCGCGCCTCTTCCCGCCGATGGTAGTCCACATGATCGGCGTCGGTGAGGAGTCCGGTTCGCTCGACTTCATGCTGCAGAAGATCGCCGACTTCTATGAGAGTGAAGTGGAGGCGACCCTCGCTTCGCTGACGGCGGCCATCGAGCCGCTGATGATCGTCGGACTCGGCTTCGTGGTCGGCTTCATCGTCATCGCGATGTTCCTTCCGCTTGTCGACGTTATCTCGAAGCTTTCTTCGGGCGGCGGCGACGACGATGCCGGCGGCGGCAAGTCATAGTCTGCTGACGGCAGAGAAGGCCCGCCGGCGTTGCCGCCGGCGGGCCTTTCTGTCATGATGGCGCGGTAAAGATGAACCCAATGGCACTGCTGTTTCCGGCTTGGACCTGCGTGATGGGGTTCATTCTCGGAGCGTTCGTGGGGAGCTTCCTCAATATGGCGATCTATCGGTTGCCGCGGGGAAAGTCGTTCTTTAACCCCAGCCGCAGCTTTTGCCCCAATTGCGAGCATGCCCTGGGCGCGCCGGACCTCTTTCCGATCCTGAGCTGGTTGCTCGCCCGAGGCCGATGCCGGTATTGCGATCAGCGGATTGCGAGCCGCTACCTTTGGGTCGAGGTGTTGACCGGGTCGCTCTTCGCGGGGGTGTGGTTCAAATATCTGACCGAGACGTACGATCCGCTACGAGCCGGATTCTCGGCGATCATGATCGCCTGCCTGATCGCGGTTATCTACATCGACTGGGAGCTCTACATCATTCCGGACGAGCTGAACGCGGCGATTCTGGTGACGGCGATCGCCTTCCAAGCGCTGCAGGGCAATCTTCACGGAGCGCTCGTAGGGGGGCTGACCGGGTGGGGGATTCTCTTCGGCATCGTCTTGCTTGGACGTCTTGCGTTTGGAAAGGACGCGATGGGGGACGGGGACGTGAAGATGATGCGCGGGGTCGGCGCCTTCCTCGGACCGTGGCTCACAGTGGGGAATATGGCGATCGCCGTCGTCGTCGGACTGATCGGGGGCATCGCGGGAATTCTGATCGCCAACCGAAGCAAAGGATCCGGGGAAGCCGAGGCGGCAAATGATGACGATGAGCCGATGCCCGAGGCGACGCCGGTGCCTCTCGTGCTCCTGGCCGGCATTTGGTACCTACTCTGCCTCGATGTTTTGGCTCTGTTCATTCCGCCACTAAACAAGTGGGTGCACCGATACTTCCCGGAGGAGTCGGTGGAAGAAGAGGACGACTGGAAGCCCGGTGCCACTACCATCCCTTTCGGTCCCTACCTCGCCGCGGGGGCTCTCATCTGCATCCTTTTCGGCGCGCCGATCGAAAGCGGTCTCAAGCGTTACTTCCATGTGGCGCCCGACGTATCGTCGACGTCCGAGCCGTAGGCGTGGGGCAGCGGCAACGCTCTCACGCAGGTACGAGCCGACCTGCGGCATCTACAACGCTTCGCGTTAGGGAAAAACTCTTCGGCAATGTGCCCAGTCGGAAGGAAAAGGTGGGCCAAAACATAGTCTCTGTATGAGTGGAGAGAGCCACCTTACTAAGTAGCGTGGCTTTCGACTAAAATGAGCGCTCGTGTGTCAGGAAGAATGCGCTCTCGAAGAGCGCTC
Source organism: Fimbriimonas ginsengisoli Gsoil 348 (assembly GCF_000724625.1). Lineage (GTDB taxonomy): Bacteria > Armatimonadota > Fimbriimonadia > Fimbriimonadales > Fimbriimonadaceae > Fimbriimonas > Fimbriimonas ginsengisoli. Next base: position 2,580,301 of record NZ_CP007139.1, read on the forward strand.
GCGGCACCGCGCCGAGGGAATGTGAAAATGAACTTTGTAAGGCTAAGCCGGGAACAAATGCCCGCAAATCCCCGTCCCAGACCTGGGGAGAGTGGGGCGCATTACGCATGAAGAAGGGCTTCACCCTCATTGAGCTGTTAGTTGTCATCGCCATCATTTCGATCTTGGCGGCCATCATTTTCCCGGTATATGCACGGGCAAAAGATTCGGCCTACCGAGGTTCCGATATGGCGAACATGAACTCCGTTCGTACGGCGTTGCAGCTATACCGATCCGATCAAGGCGCGTTTCCGCCTGCCATTCTCGGTTATGCCACCAGCTATTCAGGTGGAACACCGAGCTCGGGGGATGTAGTTCCCGCCGATCAAGTCAAAGGCGCCCTCTATCCGAAGCGCATCGATTCGCTTACTACCCTGAGGCCGGCGTACGTCCGTCCGGAAGGGGTGAAGCTGGAAGTCGACGTCACTCGCGCCGTCTGGCCTCCGAAGCTCGCGGCGACGGGCAGCGCCGATCCGGGCGCTTACCAGCGCTTCGGTCCTACCGACGGTTATATCCAGCGGTGCGAAATCGATCCGAACACCGGTACGAAGACGGCCACCGACAACTACTACTACCGAATTAGCGGCTACGACGCAGCGCGCGTTCCCAATGGGACCACGCCCCGCAACGAGCTGCGGTACGCGCTTTTCTGGAGCGGCTACGCAGTGCCGCTCGATCCGTGCAACCCGGACGTCAGCGGCAGCGCCGCCGACGATCCGAGGCAGCTCGGCTACACCGATCCGCCGGACACCACCGTCGTGACCTGGGATAGTTACTTCCGAGAGTATTCGAACGGCACCGTCGCTCATATCAAGCGGGACATCGTCCTGTTCCTTGGTGGCGCGGCTCGCCCGTACGACTCCGCGGAAGTCGCCCTCAAGTCGTGGAAGGTGCTGCCGTAACGCGGGAGGGTTGAAGCAAAATTGACGACTCTCACCCGTTCTGACCGTGGCCATGCCGGCCCGGAGGAGATCCGTATGTCGCCCACAAGGCGCACCGCCGGTACCACCCTCATCGAAGTTCTCGTCGTGATCGTGATCTTCCTCGTGGGGATCTTGGCCGTGATCCAGATCTTCCCCAAGGGATTCCAGATCTTGGTTCTCGGCCGAAACAATTCGATCGCGTCGGCATTGGCGAGGGACGAGATTGAGCGGCTGAAGACGCGATCCGACGAGTTGCCCGAGGCGATCGTCCCGACCGTCACGGACGCCAACGGGAATACGGTGGTCGACCCATCGCGAAGTCCGGACGACCTCGGTCCTTACGGAGACGCGATCTCGGCGACCGGCATCCTCTCTTGGAACGGCAAACCGTTGGGCGATTGGACCCGCTTTAACGGCGCGAACATTTTCCGACACATCATCGGTGAGGGACGCCAGATCCCGGCGCCGAGAACGGTGGGCTCGACCCTCTACGGCAGCATGGTGCTGTTGAACTTCGGTCCGGTCGACTTTAACGCGAACACGTTCGCCGCCTACGGGAACGACATGACGGCTCGCATGGGCGTGCCGCTCGATACGGATCGAAAGGGAGAGGACGAGTTCTTCATTCAAAACCAGGAGTCGCCCGCGGTTACCATCCGGGTCCCTTCCGGTCCGAAGCTCCTGCCCGGTGGAATCACCAACCAAAGCACGCGAGTCTATTACGTTTCGTTCTCGGCTTATATGTCCGACGGAACGAAGCGCGACTTCGTGGATCTCAGCTTCTCGGTTCCGCAGAGCGATCCGCTCCCGAACGGGGAGCAGCCCATGTACGGACAGCCCTTGGCTGGACTGATTCCCAGTGGAACCCTGGCCAGTCTCGACCTCGGCACGCTCCGAGTTCGACGAGGCTTCGAGCCGATTCCCGTGAACGGAAATTGGCAGGCGTATGAGCCGTACAGCTACAAGCTTTTGAATCCCGGATTGGGCGTGCTCCTGTTCTCGCCCAACGCTTTCGGTCAGTTCGTTTCCGGCCCCGGCGGGCGAGAGCCGCTCCGGGCACGGATCAGCTACGACGTCTACGATTGGCGAATCCTCCGCGAGGAGTTCCGATTCCCGGTCGGCCAGCAAGCGCAGCACCAGCTCGCCGTCGGCTCCATAAAGGTTGGGGGGCTGAGCGGCTTCGACGGCCGCAACCAGCAGCCGATCCCGGTGGTCGAAGGGACCGGAAGCCAAACCGAGGTGGCTAACGCCTTGCAGAGCGGCTTCTTCGTCCTCGTCGACATGGACACCGGCGGGGTGTATATGGAGAAGGATAAGGACGCCCTCGCCAACACGACCGACGTTTACATCTCGGTGAACAAGTCGAACGGCCTGGTCACGGTTCGCGACCTCGACCCGTCAACCCCCGGGACCCAGGCAAACCTCTTGTTACCGGACGGGCAGATCCTCCCTAACGTGACGATCGATAACCGCGCGGTCCGGGCGCTTTACATGGCGCGCAACGAATTCGCCGTCCAAGTGCTCAAAGCGGCTTCAACCTATTCGGTCTCCTACGGCGTACCCGGCTTCCGCCAGTACTACGTCGGCGGATCGGTCCCGGCCGTCGGTGGTCAGCCGACTAGGATCTACTTCCCGAGGAGCGACGCCGGACGAAAGGTCTCGGTGAGCGTAATCAACTACCGGCGAAGCGGCGACACGTCGCCCCGGCAGATCCTCGACCAGGACTTCGTCATCAAGTTCCCGACCAGCGCCGATCCGATGAACCTGCCTTGCATCGACTTGAAGGAAGTGGACTTGGCCGCGACAACGCTGGACGCCAATATCGACGCCCGCTCGCTTGGCTACGCCGTGCGAGACGTGAAGGGGTCTTCTGTGGCCGTCCGAACGCTTTGGAACCCGGACTTCTTCCGGCTCGGGCTGGATGTCGCCGCGAATATGACCAAGGTGAACCAGTGGGGCCGGGGTTGGCGACGTTCCACTAACGAGAGCTACCTCGAGCAGGGAGATGTTTCCCGATGAATCGCATGAGACGCGCCTTCACACTTATCGAGCTTCTCACGGTGATGACGATCTCCGCCATCCTCTTGGGGCTGATCGTGCTTCCGCTTTTCCAGAGCTTCAACTTGACGCGAGCCGCTCAGGCTTTCGCCGAAGCCCAAGATCGAGCGAAGATCCTGACCGATCGGATCGCTCGGGAAACCGGAAACGCCTATGCGGTGCGGAACTCGTCCAGCCTTATTGACAGCGTCGTTAACGGCGTCGCCACCAAAGTCCCGCAGAACGCACTTATCATTTCGCTTCCGAATCAGGCCCGCAACGCGTGGCGCGACGTCGTGCTCCCGTACACCAAGCTAGACCTTGTTCGACCCGCCGAAGGGGACCAGACGCTGAACGGCGCCGGCTCCTGGGTGGACCCGGTCACGGGTAAGACCGACCCAACGCTGCAAGCTCCGAAAGGGCAGGTCGTCCTTCCGGTTGCCCCGGGGTTCGGGATGATCCGGTACTTCATCGGCCGCCGGGATCCGTTCCTCAACTACAACAACCCTTACGACGCCCTTCTGATGGGCATCAACGGAAACCGCGACAACCTGTACGTCATGTACCGGGCCGAGGTGCAGCCGTGGGTGCGACGAGCGAACAAGAACACGCCCACTCAGGCGGGGACGATCCGATGGCGCCCGAACCTTAAGTATTTCGCTTCGAACGACTCCAGCGACCCCGAACTCGACGACACCCAGATCGTGGATATGGACGATCCCCGTTTCTTCGAGCCGAATCGCAATGCGGGCGGCGTCTATATCGACGACCAGGGGCCGGATCCTACTTACAGCCCGAGCCACGCCCAGCGAATCCATAACTGGCTTACCCGCGCCGTCGTCCAGACCGAGGTCTCGCGCTACGACATGATCTTGCCGGTTTACGATCGGCGGACTCGCTTGGTCGAGTACGATTCGAACTCGATTCCGCGAGTGATGCCGCTCGTACAGTTCCGCCCGGAGCGGGTGAGCAACGACCCGGCCGCCGGCCAAGTCGCCGTACGCCAGGGCTCCGAATCCGACACTGCCGAGTCCGCGGGACCCGACGTCTTCCGGACGCAGTACGGACAGTGGAGCAACCCGATCGTCCGGCTCTTCCCGCACGGTTGGGCGCCGGCCACCCCTTACGAGATCTCCCTGACTGCGGTCAACGCGGGAGCGCCCGGTCAGCCGCCCGGCGCCATGGTCTACATGTACAATCCGGCCGTATCGGCGATCGACTTCGATCCCGCCAACCTCGTCGGTGCGTTCGACCTCTACACCTACAACGCCCTTTCGGGCTATCAAACGTCGGCCACGCAACGGTTCTATCCGTTCACGCAGGCCGTTGCCTCGGCCAACTCACTGTCGGGCTGGCTTTCCGCCGGCGCGATACAAGGGCTGACGGCGCTCGATCGCCGGGCGATGTTCACCCCGTACGCTTTCGATGCGAACCGGGGACGGATCGTCACCAGCTTCTCCATCAGCGAAGTCGGCGACACGTCCGTCACCAATCCGCCGGACCCGGACAATCTGCCGGTCTGGCCCGCTGACGCCGAAACGCCCAGTCATCCCGCCCCGCCGTACACGCCGATTAACGATCCCGATCTGACTGGCAACTTCTACGATCCGAAGTTCGACACGATCAACGAGAAGTTCAACAAGGTCGCGAACGATTTTCAGTCGCTACTGCCGAACAACGTAGACCGGTTCCTCGACCTCCGGGTGACGCCAAATAGCGACGGGACACCCTCCCCGCTGTTCCCGAACCCGATTACGGGTCAGGCAACCGGTTTCGTGTACCCAACACCGGATGGCGGCAACCGAAGCCGCGTACAGATCGTGCCGGGAAGCGATACCGTCTACGGCCCCGACCAACTGCCTGGTCCGAACTATGGCAGCGAGGTTCGGTACACCCGCATCAGCACGGGCGACCCTGGTCCCAACCAGTACAAGATCAACTACGCCGACCTGCAAGAGCCGACCAACTCGTCCGGTTCGATCGATTACTCGGTCCAATTCGACGGAATCTCGATGGCCGGATTCAACCCCCGGACGTACGATCCGCAGAACATCGTCAGCGCCGTCTTGCAGCCTCGGTTCAAGGTCGGTTACATCAAATTCAATTCCGACCCGAACGTACCGCTGCCCGAAGGAAATATCCGCGTCTCGTACCGGTTCTACTTCACGGGCCAACGGGCCGGACAGGCGGCCATCCCTGGCCAAACCAAGACCTCTTCGTTCGCCGTGGATTACGACACACGGCAGCTCATGAACGTCCTGCTTACCATTCGCAACTACCCGCAGTCTTCGATTCCGAACCCTCAGACGGTAACCCTGAAGTCGACGGCGACGGTGCGGAACTACACCCGGTGATCTTTTGATGAACCCTGAATTCCGTTCCAACCATAACCGCCCCGCCATCCAGCGGGGTGAGCGCGGCCAGACGATTATCGTGGCCCTGATCATCCTGGGACTGCTGCTCATCATCGGGTTTGTCTTTATCGGCATCATCAGCCGGAGCCTCAACTTCACGAGCACGCTGTACCACCGGGGCCGCGCTAACGATTTCTCGGAAGCCGGAATCCGTTTCGCTCACCAGCAGTTGCTGCGTAGCGAGCAGGGAGCCGACTGGCGGCCGCTGCCTACCCCGATGCTCGACGAAGGGGCCACCGACTTTACGCGCGATCCCGACGCTTTCTTCCTGCGCCCGCCGGCAAATGTCGGCAACGCCGGCGTTCGGTTTCCCGGCAGCGTCTACTTTGACCAAGGGGGGCCTGACGGCTTGGGCCCGTTCTTTCGGACCCAGTTCCGCGATGGGCGCGCCCTTATCCGGATCCGATGGGCGCCGAGCGACGCGAACATCTTCCGCAACTCCCCCAGCGGACCGTTGCGAACTCCGGGAGCCGCGCGCAACTACATCTTCATCGAGGCGGTAGGGCGCGACGGTACGCTGAGCGTATCCGACCCGACCGCGCTGACCAACCAGGTCTCCCGTAAGTACCGTAACTACGCCACGACCGCCGAGTTCCAGCAGGCGCTGAACCAGTTCCGTTCGGACCAATCCCGATACGGCGGCATCCAAGTGAACCGGGCGTTCGCCTCGATCGGAATTATCGAGACGGCCCGTTTTATCGCGAATAAGTACAACGTCGCCACTCCCGCCGACCTCGGCGTCGACGACAAGCTTGGCGCGATGGTTCGCGACGCGGCGGTAACAGACCTGCCGACGCAGCTCGGCACCGCCATCCCGCTTCTCACTTTCGAAGGACCGGCGGCGGCAACTCCGACGACTCAGTCGATCCCGCTCGGCGGCTCGTTCTTCTCCAATGCGTCGGTGCGGCTGCACGGCCACATCATCGCAAACCTGAATTACACGCTCGGCGACCAGTTCCTGGTAGCCGGCGACATCACGGGCGACTCCAACGCGGCCTTGACGCTGGTTGGCTGGAAGTACAACCCGGCGGTCAACAACTACCAGCCGCTTCCCGGATTTACGGGTCCGGGCGGATCCCTCACGCTGCTGAGCAGCGGCGGGCAGAGCTTCAGTAGCAAGAGCCCGAACTTCTTTTCCGCCGGTCTTCTGCGAGACAATTCTCAGGATCGGTCGGTCGAAGGGGTTCCTCGCGGGGTTGGGACCAAGGCGCCGCCCTCGATCTTGGCCCTGGATCCGCAAACCCACACCGACCGGTATGTGCAGATGACGCGCGAAAGCGGCGTATTCGCCGGGACGACCAACTCCGGGCATTTTGGGTACGGCGCCGGCGTTTACGTCGATAACTTTTCCGACCGGCAGATGGGGCAGACCGAAACCGGGCGGCAGAATCTTGGCGGCTCCGGATCGCTCATCAACGACTGGTTGAATCCTTCCAACCGCGATGGCGGTTCTTGGCGGGGCTTCTATTACACGCCTCCCGGAGCGTATCTCCAATTGTTGACCGACGGGTTCATGATCCTTCGCGACGGCCGCGCGCCTCAGAGCGAAAGGACCTGGAAGACCGCGGCCGGCGCGGACACCGGCCAGGCCGCGATCCGGTTCCGGCTCGGCCGTGGATCCGATCGACGGCTGCGAATCGTGAACACCTTCCAGGTGGCCAACATCAACGGCAACTTGGCGCCGACCGACTACGATAACGGCCAGCCGTTCAACGGGGTCCTCTTCTTCGAAGGTAACGTCCGGGTCCGGGGGAACATTCCTACCGACTTGCAGCTCACGGTCGTTTCCAATGCGACGATCTACATCGAAGGAAGCATCACCAAGGGAGTCACCGGCAACGACTGGACGGCCAGCTACGGCGCTCAAGATCCGTTCAGCGCGACTCCGCAAGGGACGCGCCTTACCCGGCCGACCCGATCGATGCTGATGCTGATGGCGAAAGACTACGTGGCTCTCAACACCACCCAGTTCTTCGCGCCGACCCCCGGTCAGGACGTGCAGCCGAAGGAAGACATTCCGAACGTTCCGTCGATGAATCCGGTCCTGATCCGAACCAACAACACGCTGACGACCGGCTTCGAGTTCGTGCTCGATCCGAATGGCCCGAACGTGACCACCCCGTCCAATCCGAGCCAGTGGCGTCCTTTCGCCTCGGACTACTTCGAGCTGGGGCAGCCGTCCAATAAGATCGCCACCAACATTCTGTTGACGCATACGATGGAGGACGGCCCCGCTCAATCGACCTTCATCGCCTGGGATGTGAACCTTGGGTTCGGTACGCCGACCTATCAGTTCCCGACGATCAACTATTCGAATAGCGCCGCTCCCTACTTCACCACCGCCAATATTCCTCTCTATGGCCTCGGCATGGAGAACTATCAGCGATTCGGCAAGTTCGAGAGCATCGCGCTTCCGCTGGTCGACCCCACCACGGCGACGACCAACGCGAATACGATCGTGGCGAATAACCTCTACGGCAAGTACACGCTCTTCACCCAGAGCCGCAACGACCTGAACATCCGAACGACGAGCGTCGGCGGCGTGTCAACCAATGACTATGTCCTTGGCCGCCTCGCCCTTGCCCCGCACGATATTCGGATCGAGGCCGCCATCTACGCCGAGGAAGGCTCGTTCTTCGTCATCCCCGGGCCGTGGTTCAACCCGAACCCGAACGATACGTTCGACCGGTGGTCGCGAAACGACGACGCATCCGGCAACGTGCTCAGCACGGACGAGCGGAACGCCCGCCGAACTCTCGAGTACGGTTCGGCGCCGATGACCCCGTTCTACGGCGAGCCGCTGGACAACCGGATCGTCATCTCGGGCGCGATCAGCGAGAACATGCCGCCGACCGCCGCGCAGCAGGCCGAATGGATGCGGAAGTGGGGCTGGATCCCGCGGTACATGGGAGCGACCAACCAGTCGATCCCCGCGCAGCACATTCCGGCCGGTACGGCCGCCGGGGCAACCTACGTGCCAAATATCATCGTCACCTACGACCCGGTGCTTGCTACCGGTCGCCGGTTTGGATTCGTAGAGGACCTGAACAATCCGGGGACCTACGTTCGAACTCAGTGGGTCGACTACAACCACGACGGAGTTCAGCAGTCCACCGAGCTGCTTCCCCTGCCGCCGCTGCCGCGGCTTCCGGTCAGCCCGACGCTGGCCTTCTTCGGAGAGGTGCACTAACCGATGCTTCGCCGCTTACTCGCCGTTTTCATGACAACCGCCGCTACCGCGGCGGTCGCGCTCGCCGGGCCGCAAACATACGCCGCGAAGGTTCAATCGATTCGCGCCGGGATTGTGATCCTGGACAGCGCGAGGTCGTCGGCGGCCGGATCCGTACCGCAGAGCGCCGCGCCCCACGTGTGGTTCAACTTCGACGCCAACAAGAGCGTCAAGCCGATCGGCTGGCAGATCTCGAATCCGCACGCCCCGTCCCGCGTTACCCAGGCGATCCAAGATCGCTGGCGGGCGCTGACCGGCGTTACCCAGACTCTCGGCGTGCGGCTCAGCAAGCGCACCGCGCCTTATTGGGAGGTCTTCCTCAGCAACACGACCGACGCCGCGCTTTCGGACTACGACGTTCTGTTGGTCAACCCGCTCAATTTCATCTCGCTTAACGCGATGGAGAGGGAGAAGCTGCATCGGTTCGTCGACCACGGCGGTTTGCTTTGGATCGATCCGGCCGGGGTTTCCTCCATGTCGGGCTACGACATCACCAACGGATTTCCGGTCCCGTTCCAACCCGGAATCGGCGACTCGGTCGGGGCGAACTTCGCCGACTTCACGAACCCGCTTCTAAGCCGGCCGCTCACCCTTTCTTACCGGGATGTCGACCTGCTGAACACGGGCGGCTTTAACCTGACGATCAACCCGCTCGACTTCACGGGCAATTCGATCCAGAGCTACTTCACGAGTCTCGCGGGTCAGTCGCTCGCGATTCGCGGCGTGTCGTTCTTTAAGAACGCGGCCTCCGCGGGAACGAACTCGGAGACGATCGGAGTCGCCCAATCCGGCGCCGGCTTCGTGGTGATCACCTCGCGCGGGGCTTCGATCAAGCTCAACCGGGTGGCGGGCGCCAGCTATACGACGAACACCGGGTTCGGCGCGCTGGCCCCGACTCTGGAAGTCGACGGCCTTGCCGCGTGCAAGCTCGTCGTCAACATGATTTCGCTTCTTTCCGAGTACCGCCAGCAGGGCGGAAACTCGCTGAAATCGAACGGGAGCGCCATCTCGCTGACCGCCCCGCTGCTCAACCGTCTGGTCGATCACAGCGTCTCTTTCAACACCGCCGCAAAATATAACAATGGATCGGTCGTCTACAAAGGGTTGGTCATTGCCAGCGATTCCGCCAACGGGCGACTCATCGCCTACGATGCGCGTAGCAACAACGACCTAGACGGCGACGGCCTGGACGACGACGGGCAGCTCGACACTCCCGGGTCGAACGTGGACATCGTCTGGCAAGTCTCGGGCTTGACCGGCCCGATCTCGCCGCCCGTGGTGGCCGACCTTCCCCAGAACCCGCTTCACCCGGAGATGGTGATGGTGGTCGATGGAAATGGAGTCGTCCACGGCTACGATCCGTTCGAAAGGCTGCCGAACGGGCGGCTATCTCCCGGACCGCATACGGAAATCATGAACGTCACGCCCCCCGCGGCCGACGCCGTGGTCTCCACGGGCGAGACGCCCAACCCGCCAACGGTTCACGAAGGAATGGCGTACATCTGCGACCGAATCGGGGGAGCCGGATCCGACCGGGGACGCGTTTGGGTGATTAACCTTGCCACCGGGACCCGAATGCGCTCGTCCGGCAACGATTGGTACCTCGGCGGGAATTCCTCGCCGTTCCAGTCCGAGCCGTTCGCAACGAGCCCGACGGTCGGGTACATCCCGATCTTCGACAATTCGGGCGGAGTCGACAAGGTCATGTATGCCCAGTTCCAGGGGAACGACACGACCGGGACCCCTCCCGGGTTTGTGAGTCTCTTCCTTGGCGTCAAGGGCGAGAAGCCGATTTCATTCGATTCGATTCCCGGAGGGTTGCAGGTTACGACCCGAGCCAGCCAGCGGGGCGGACTACCGATTTACGAAAACCCGGGCGCGAACGATCCGTTGAACATCAAGCTCACGGTGCAGGACGCCGCGGGCAACCCTTGGTCGGCGGCGCAGATGGCGGCCGTTTTCTCCGGTCAACCTCAAGACCAGGGCGGTGGCGTGCTTCTCTTCCCGTATAACGGAGCGGCGACTTTGCCGGCCAACGTGACCGTGCGGGTCGACTACAACATTGACTGGGGTCAGAGCACCTCCGGCCTCCTCGCCGCCGTCGAGCGCGGTCGCATCCAGTTGCCGGACAAACTCGGCGCTGGGAATACGCCTCGAAAGGTCACGGGACCGCTTGCCCTGACCCCGGCGGGGACGCTCTATATGACCGTGTCGGGAGGCAACACGGCTGGCCTCTTCGGATTCCGGGAAGACGGCCGAGGCAGCTTCCGCTGCACCTTCCGGTACGAGCTTTATCCGAAGTACACGTTCAACGCCCAGGGAGTCGGACCGGATGTTCAGCCGCCGGTAGTGGAGGATAACGATGTTATCGCGAAGCAGATGGCTCCGGGGATCCTGGATAAGCCGTTTACCAACTTCGCGATCATCGGAGGGCCATCGGTACGGAACGGGCAGGTCTTTATCTCCGTGGCAGCGGGCAAAGGGTTCATCCCAACTGGATTGGTCATGGCGTTCCGGTCCGAGCCGGAAACTCCCCAGTTCCGAGTGGATGACGTTCCGGATGGCTCGGTGCTGGTACAGGCCGACCTCGTTCGAAGCACCTCGATCTCGAACCCAGACATTCCCACGATCTTCCCAGGCTCGAATTTTTCTTACGACCCCGAGTCGAAGACGCTTCGGCTGGAAAGTCTGATGAACGTTCAGAACGGCCAGATGCAGCAGGCGATGAATCTCAGCCAGCGCATCTACATCCGCCGGCCAGGTCAACCGGACTTGGCGATCGATCCCGATAACCAGGGAGGAGACGCTCGCTGGAGCCCGCTCCTGTGGTACACGGTTTCGAACGGTGCGACACCCACTACCGGGCCGCTGGTTACGGGCGACACCTTGTTCGTCGGCGCGACGAGCATGGTTCGAAACGGACTCGCAACCGGTACTTTCCCGGCGCCGAGCGATGGACTGATCTTTGCGTTGACGTCGCAGATCAGCGCCAACGACGAAGCCTTGAAGATCACGCCTGGACGCCCGTGGATCAAGCAGCTCAGCATGATCTCGGATAAGCCGCGGTGGCCTTACCTGGCCGACATCACCTCGATGGCGGACTATATCCAGCGGCTCAACCAGTCGATCCTGCCTCAGAGCTCAACGACCCTTTCCCTCTCGGGAGGGGACGGAACCCTGGTAGCCCAGGGCGACGGCGGTCTTTACACCTACGACCGTGCCGACTTCCTGGTCGCCGACCAAGGCCGCTTGGTAACCTTCGATCCTTCCGGCGAGCCGATCTGGAGCGCGAGCGCCACCTACTCGGCCGGCGCGGACGCCAGTGGCGGCGCCGCCAACTTGAATCCGCTTGTTCGACCCACCCGCGCCTACCGGCTGAACCAGACAGATATGCTGGTCGTCGATTCCGGCGCCAACCGCGTCGTTCGGATGAATCAGGAAGCGATCGAGCAACGGGCGCTCTCTGGCTTCAAGCTCGACCCGTCCCATACGCCGAACGGCTATGCCGCCAACGAGACGCTCCGATTCAACGATCCACGCGACGCCCTGACCTTCACCTCCATCGAGAACTTGGCGGATATCACTTCCTCGGTCTCGCCGGGAGACGGAGAGGGGGAATCGGGATATGAGTACTGGATCCACTACCTTGTGGCGGACGCTGGGAACCATCGCCTCATTGAGACGGTCGACCGGTACGGCTATGACGTCACGACCGGACGGATCCTTGATCCGGTGAGGATCAACGGGGTGGCTCAGCTTGGCGTCTTGGTCTGGCACAGCCCGGCCAACGTCAGCGGCAAACAGTACGCCTATAACAGCGTGGTCCGAATTCCAGTGCCGAATCCGGATGGAACGCAACGGTACGTTTACGTAACGTCGGTGAAGGACGTCCAGCCGACCCAGAACTCGCTTGGAGTGACGAGCGGCAGTTCGACGGAATCGGGTGGCGGCAACGGCGGCGTGATCGTCTTCGATCCCGCCCGTCCGGGACCGTTCGTGTTCAACGAGATGCTCATTCCCCAGATCGGGGCCAACGTGCTCTGGAACCAATCCACGGGACTCTTCAACCAGCCGCTACAGCCGGCGGTGGTCCATCCGTTCACGAATATTTCGGCGGTAACGGCTTCGGTCGAACTTCGTGGGGCTCAACTGGTCACCTATCTTATGATCACCGACGCGACCGGGGTTTACGAAGCCTACTTCCCGATCAACGCGGCCGGGACACCGCCTTCCAGGCTGGATGTTGATTGGATGATGCCGAACGAGGTGTACCGAGTTATGCGGCGCGACCTGGGCGGCGTACCAGCCGCCAACAACGCGGGCAACCTGAGGGCGACTTACGCCCGACGGTTGAACAGCGACTCCGTGGTGATCGTAAACGGCTACTTCGGCACGCAGCGAGACGGAGTGACACCGTTTAAGGGCGAGGTCTTGCAGATCGACGGAGTGCGAGATCCTTCCCGCCTCACGACGACCAATCTTGGATACAACAACAGCAGCATCACCTTCGAGCTGCGATCGATCAACGGAGCGCGGGGGCTTGTACTCCCCGTGTTTGCGGATCGACGGTGAGGTCTTTGACCGGTGACTTTAATGGGATTTAGAAAGAGCATCTGGTTGGGGGTCGCGATGATGGCGACCACGCTCGCGGGAGCGCAAGCCGTCTACGACTTCTCGACCTTGGGCGGACAAAACGCGCGTTCCGGGCGGAACGGAGATCCCCACGGCACAAGCCCGGGGCGGACTCCGGGGCCTCGTTGGTCAAAGCCGGATGGGCTGAACCTCAAGACGTTCAAAGTCGTTATCGACCAGTCCGACACGCAGACGGCGCAAACGCCGGCGCCGGTCGATGGCGGCGACGGTTTCCCGTGGGACCTCAACCCGTACGGCTACGTCACCTCGACGCAACAGGCCACCGACCCGTGGAGCAGCCCCGCCAACGCCAACGCGTGGGCTTCGCCGGTTTACGACAAGTACATTCGCTCGCAGGCGAACGCGGGGACCGGAGCGCCGGTCAATCACAACTACCGGACTCCTCCGTATCTTTTTGCCAAATGCACACCGTCCCGTGCGGATAGCGACTACATCTCCAGCACCGGCAACTTAAGCACCTTCACCTGGCGATTTACCGGTACGGGCAACACACCGAAGAACTACGCGATTAGAGTACAGATTCCGGTCGGCCCCACGATCGTGGGTGGCATAAGGACCCTGCCCCAGCGCTACTATGCCTACGAGGTCCACTACGGGGTCGCTGGTCAAGGCGTCTTCAGGGACATCGTCGACACCTACACGAAAGACAGTGGTGGCTGGGTTCGCCTCGGCGCCGGCGGTGCGCCGACCGACATGGTCATCCCGTTCGACGGGGTCAACCCGATCACGGTCACGCTTTACAACACTGTCCCGCGCAATCCTCTCACCGGCAACTTCACGATGCCGACCTCGTCGAACACCGGGGAGTTGGGGCTCGACAAGTATGTCGTTTACGCCGACGCGGTTCGCTTCGACGAGAACCCCGGTTACTACGACGCCAGTCCGGTGGCGCAGCGCCTCGTCGACGCCGATCCTCTCTCAACCACGGTCACCGCCGCGCTTAACTCCTTGAGCGTTGGCAAGATCGGCGGCCTCGCCACGACCTTGGTCAAGGGCGAGGTAACCAACTACAACTACGCGAGCGGAGCTCAGCGATGGCGTTGGTCGGCCCTGGAAGAGGGTGATTTCTCGAAGATCATCGACAACGAAACGAACATGTCCGGGTTCGTGGACGATTCGACGGCCCGGGCGATTGATGGACAAGCGGGGACCGCCCCCGTCAGCACGACGGACGCGAACAACGACGGCACCACGGAGCCGACGGCGTTCGTAACTTACGACTCGGGTAAGAACGGCGGCGCAATCCTTCCAGACGACTTGTACGACATTTATGTCTACCTGCCTGGCGACGATGCGACGCATCAGTACGGCCGTAGCATCCGATACGACATCGTTTCTTATAGCGGAACCTTTAGCTATCGGCTTGATCAAAGCCTAGCCAGAGGCTGGGTCAAGCTCGGCGACCGCCGGTTCGAAAACATAAACGACGTTGCGAACGGCGGTGTGCAGCTCAAGGTGACGGTAACCAACCAGTCGAATCTGGCGGCCGACCAAACCAGAATCGTCTATGCGGATGCGATTCGTTTCGTCGGTCAGGCGAACTACGCGATTCGCTCGACGCCCATCCATGCGACGGCCCTTATTCGGGACAACGACGCCCTCGGCACGTTAGTCTCGAGGAAGGTCGTCGTCGTAGCCGATGAAAATGGCGTCCTCCACTGTCTCGACGCCACCGGCAATCCTGACAATACGACCACCGAATACTGGCGATACCCGAGCACGAGAGACTCAAACGGACTGGATCCGAATCTTGGAGCGCCGGGCGCGCCTGGACCTGACTACAACGGTCCCGACTCGACTCCCGCGGCTGAACGGTTCGCCACTATCGCGCCGATGAATGGCTTCAATCTGAGCAGTGGATTGGTCCAGCGAATCGGCGGACAGGACTATCTCTTTATTGCTAACCAAAACGGCCGGGTCTACAAGATCGACATGGCCGGAAGGGGAGACTTCAACAAGGGGGGCCGTACCATCGGAACGACCTTCCGAGTTTGGACTTTCCCCGCCACCTACCCAAGCGCGATCCAGTTCCCGACCGGCTTCCGGTCGATCGAAGGATCGGTCGCTTACGGTGAGCCGAATAACGTTCCGACGATCTACGTGCCGACGATGGAAGGGCGTCTCTACGCGCTCGCCGCGATCGGCAACGCGGCGGACAAGTCGACAACGGTGTCGTGGACTTTCCCCGCCCTGAACGCGCCGACCACGGGCGCCATGGCTACTACCCCGGCGGTTCGCTTCGGCAAGGTCTACGTCGGAACCCTCCGTAAGTCGACCACCACTGGCGACCTTCCGGGTCGGTACTACGCGTTAGATTGGGTCAACGGCACTCAGCAATGGGTGTTCCCGAATGACGTGGCCGGCACCCAAGGAAACACGACGCGCCGCACCGATGACTTCTTGGCCTCACCCGCTTTGGCCGACGGTACGGAACTGGATCCGGCCGCGCCGGTTGGCACGCCGGGATCGCTCTTCACGATCAATCAAAACCGCATCGTCTACTCGCTCAATGCGGAAACCGGCGCCATTAACTGGCAGACGGACGAGCTGCTTTCGGGAGGCGAAGCTCCGCTCACCTTCACCTGGAAATCGGTGCTCGACAGCACCGGCGTCTTCCAGGCAGTCCCGGTCGTCCTCGTGCCTACCCAGTCGGGTCTCTTCGCCGCCCTGTTCGCACGGGCAGCGGATCTCGAAGTCGATGGCACTCGTACCGCTTGGGGCCGATTGACCCAAGGCGACTACAGCCGCACCCAAATGGCGGTCGAGGGGCTTGCCCAAACCGATCCGGCCACCAATCCCGCGGCCTGGATGTATGGCGCGGACACGGGTGGATTCCTTTACGCTTGGAACGACGCCGCCGGATATACCGGCACCGGCGACGCTCCCGGCGCGGATTACATCGTGGCCAACGACCCTCGAGGCGCGGTCTACCGCAAGACGAAGGTCAAGCTGATCACGCGCTCCACCTACCAGGCCCTGCGGCTTCCGACCGGCGGCGCGGGTCACTACAACTATCCGACGGCGATCGGCAAGCCAGGCCCGGGTACGAGCCCCTCCGGAAACTTCGTGTTCGAGTGGGGGCAAACCGCTTACTTCCTCGTCTACGACTTCCCGTTCATCACCAAAGACACGAACGGCGACGATATCGATCCGCCGGTGGTGAACATCTCGTTCAGCACCGACGGCAAGACTCTGCGCGGCGTGGCGATCCAAAGCCGGCAGTTCAGCAACCCGGCGACCGCGCCGACTTTTAACCAGGCCGCTCCGACCAGCGTAACGCTGCCGGCGCCGGACGGCGACTTGCCGATGGACGGCTACGCGATCCTGGCATTCCCGCTGCAGAGCAGTGGAGCGAACTCGCTGCCTCCGGGCGATGGCGACGTCTCCGTCTCCATCTCCACGGCGGCGCTGAACACCAACAACATTCAGCAGACGATCGGTTTGGATCCGAAGAGCTCGCGAAAGACTTTCCAGATCGCCAACCCCTTGGCGATCTTCGTTGGGCCGGCCACCGTCAACGGCTCCTCGCTGACGGCGACGAATCCGTCCGTGCCCACCGGCGCGAACCCCTACGGCATCGGCCTCAAGACCGATCCGTGGAACGTCGAGAATCTCGGTAACGGCTCGTTCGATGCGGGTGGAGGGCACCAGTCTCAGCTCACCAGCTCGGCGCCTCTCAGTAACCACGGTGGAACGACCAAGTCGGTCGTCTACCTGGTGGACCGATCCATGATGTCCTTGCTTCGCGCCGACGGCCTTACCCAAGGCCTCGATGGGGTCCGCGTATATCGGCGCGACCTGGCATGGCAAGGTTCGTCCCAAGCGGTCATCAAACCGTTCAGCAACCTCTATCCGAACTTTGAGGATCTCCCGGTCAACTTCCCGAACAACAGTCTCGACTACCCGGATATCCGGCGCGAGAACATTAGCTTCGTGAAGGACCCGAACGGCTCCGCGGAGAATCCTCTGTACCAAAGCGGCGTCACCCTGTTGCCGCCACTCGACAAGACGACTCTGAACCAGGCGTCCAAGGGTGCGATGGACGAGGACACCCTTCCTCAGAACCGAATCTTTAGGGCGGTACCGCTCGAGATCACGGTCGACGTTCCGCGCTACCAGCCGCCCAACAACTACTTCTCTCTCTCGTCGCTGAACCCGGCCGCTCTCCAAAGTAACTCTCTGGGGAATACCGCCGCGGGCAAGGCGTTCCAGCAGGGATACATCGGCCGGTTCGACGTCTTCGTCGATTCCAACGGCAATGGACGGGTCGATACCACGACCCGCGAGGCATACCGCTCCTTCAACTTCGCGACCGGCATCGACATGGACGAGCGGCTTAGCGTCACCACGCCCACCGTCGACCTCGGCGACCTCGCCGCGAGTACCGGCTACGAGCCGAATATCAGGCCCGGCGTCGGATTCACGGGGACTAACACCCCTTTGAACATCTTCCAGCCTTGGTTCGGCAAGTACACGCCGATCTTCAAACCGTTTGGCGTGGCGAACGAAGGAAACGTGAACCTCCTCGACGTTCGGTTGGCGAAGGTCGCCAGTCAGAACGGCTCCCCGGTTCAAACCCTCGGCATTTACTCTACCGAGAACGATTATCGCGGCTACCTAGACGCGGCGTTCGACGTCTGGAGCGATGTGGACCCCGCCTTCGGCGTGGGACCCGATGCTCAGCACCGGGTTATCCTGCAAAAGCCGCGAGTTCAGGATCGGGTCCCGACCCGGCTTCAGTCGAACCCGGTTCGACGTGAAAATCCGAACCTCGGAGTGACCGGCCTTGTAAAGGTCGCCGGCGAGCCGAATCCGTTCGAGGACGTGCTCAACCCGACCTTGGTCGGAACGGTCGGAAATCGATCGCTTGCCTTCCAGCACGCGCAGAACAAGGCCAAGGCTGGGATATTCGCCCCCGTCGTCGGCGCCAGCGTCCCAATCGGCTTCCCAGTAGGGAAGTACGCCGAGCGGATCCGGGTGTTCGAGAACTCCAACCACAACTTCGGATTCGGCTCGCCCCTCTGGGACACCGCGACCGACGCTGCCGGACGTGGTACCGAGCCGTACACCGATCAGGGATTCCTGCTCTCGTTCAACGTCACCGAGACGCGTCTGACCAATGGTCCGACGACCCCGACGACGCCGACGATGCTGGATGACTCTATCGCCGGTGGTTCGGCCGGACAGTTCAGAAACGCCAATATCCAACCTGCCGGAGCTCGCGACGTCTACGGCTCGTTGCTGATGGCGTTCGCATCGAACCGACCCTCGTGGGATGCCACGGTCGCCAACGTGGACAACGGCGCTTACAAGCTGTTCTTCGCCACATTGGATAACCGCGGCAACTTCACCGGGAGCGGATTCACCGCGCCACCCGCCATCTCGCCCCTACGCGATCTCAACGCGTGGCAAGGCTCGACATCCTCGCAGTGGTTCCGGCAGGCCGTTCAGGGTTACCCCTCGACGTCCGTCGCGACGCTGTTCGGATTCCCCGCGGCGTCGTTGCTGCCGGGCACGCTTAAATACGGCAACCCGGCCTTCCCGGCGCTCGGCGCGCAGGACCCGTACTCGCTCGGGAATAACTTCACCGGCCTGTACATGGCGTTCACCGGCCAGGCTCAGCACACGAATCCGGACGGTTCCGTCCAGAACGATTCAAGGCTGTTCATGTCGGTCGTCACCCCCGGCTCGGCGGGGACGATCACAGTCACGCCTACCCCGGCCGTCCTCGCGGACGACCCGCAGTCGGTCAAGGGGCGCCCAACTCTCGTGCAGTCCGGCGGTTCCGGCTCGTCGACGGCAATGGTGTTCTATCCGGTCACCTCGGCGGGGCAGAGCAGCATCCTATACACCCGGTTCAACGGGTCAACCTTCTCGGCGCCGTCGGCGCTGCCGTTCGGAAGCGGCTTTAGCGCTGTCTCCGCGCCCAGCGCGGTCGGACGGCTGTATGCCTCCGGTCGAACCGATCAGGCGCCGGTCGTGGAGCTCACGTTCCAGGGCAAGCTTCGCGGCCGTCCGTACCCGGAGATCTTCCTCGCCCGGCTCCGCACCAGCGGGCCGAACGGGGTGCCGAGCGCCAATCCGGATCGTATCTTGGAGGATATGACCGGCGCGGTCGATCAGGCCAACGTGTTCATGCCTCAGGCGGAGATCGGCAACGAGCTCCTCACCAAGGAAGGGGAAGCGGGTCTTTACCGTTCGCGCGGCGTGCAGTGGCAGCCGGGCTCCCCGATCCAGCTCACGCAGATCCTGGCGGGCACCGCCACCGAGCTGTTGCTGACGAATACGGCGGTCTACGACCAGCGGACAGGCATCGTCTCCTTCGACACCCGGCTCGGCGGCAAGGTCTTCATGGATCCGGCCGTGGGTACCGTGCGGTTCTCCAGCTCCGTTCCCTCGCGGAACGCGCAGATGTTCCTCACGTACACGCCACGCTTCCTCCGGATCTCCGAGGGTGGCGCGGCGGGCTACAACGATCCGACGGGGCTGTTCGACGGCCGTCTGATCACCGATCCGACCTTCTGGCGCACCGCCAGCAACGCTCAGGCCGATTTCTCGACCACGGGCGTGGATGGCCGGCAGCTCTCGAACGACCGAATGATCTTCACCTACAACCGGGCCACCGTCGGCACCGGCCAGGCGGCGCGGCCGTTCATTCAGACGATGCGGTTCGGAGTGAACCTCCCGTATCGCATCCCGACGCTCGACAACGGCACCGCCGGGCTTGTGATCGGCAACTCCACGGTCAACCCGATCGTGAGCATCACCTGGACCGACGGTGGGGCGTCCGACGCGTTCCAGCTCGATCCGGTGCGGGCTTCCGCGACGGGGAACTTCACCTCGTCCGGCAACGGCCAGACATTCAATCAGGCCAGCCCCGGCCAAGGCGCCATCTACTTCCCGTCGACGGACGAAGGAAGGTCGGTGACGATCAAGCACTACGGGATGGATGAGGCGGGCCGGATCGTGAGAGACGCGGGTAACGCGCCGGTGGTCTTCACGACCATCGCCAAGGTCGCGCTCATCCCCGAGCGCACCGAGGCGCCGCTGCCGATTCAGACGGCGGTCAACGAATCGAACCTCCTTTCGTTCCTCGACCCGTTCACCTACGCCGCCGAGCGGCGGCCACCGATGGTGTGGCTCCTTTGGACGAGCACCCGAAACGGCAGTCCGGACCTGTACTTCGAGACTATTTCGCCAAGATGGTCGTCAATTCCGATTGGCCGTTAAATCGAAAATAGTTGGCTTTTGGGGGCGGAGAACGATAAGTTCCCGCCCCCAATCTTATTCATCCGAACTCTTATGCATGGTTGACACGTCCTCATCGCGTGTTCAGCGGGCGCTTTGGCTTGTTGACACCGCCTGGGGGGCGATGATAAGATGGTCACCCAGCGGGGGGAAGGGTTAGTCAGGCTATGGCCAAAAAGCTCAGCAGCGTTCTCGGCGTAGACATTGGAAGTCATCAGATCAAGATTTGTGAGATACGTACCCAGGGCCGAGAACCGATCGTTACTGCGCTCGGAATGATCGACACGCCCGAAGGTGCCGTAGACCACATGGCGATCTACAATCCGGAGGCCGTCGGGGCCGCTCTCAAGCAGGTGATCTCGCAATGCGGGGCAACTGTCGGACAAGCGGTCGTGACGATTGCCGGGCAGGGCGCGGTTCTCGTGCGTACGGTCGAAGTACCGCGCATGAATCCGACCGAGCTCAAGGACCACATGCAGTGGGAGGTGAACCGCAACGTGCCGTTCGCCGAATCCACCATCGTTTCAGATTTCAAGCCGCTCAAGGATGAAGATCCTAACTCGGCTCAGATGGACGTCGTAATGGCAATCTCGCCACAGTCGGCCATCGACAGCGTCATCGAGTGCATGAAGAAGGCAGGCCGCCAAACGGTCGCTATCGACGTCGAGCCGCTAAGCATGGCTCGGTCGTTGCAGACGAGCTATGACGACCTTCTTGGCGACAAGACGGTTTGCATGGTCGACATCGGCCACAAGACCACGTCCATCAACATCTATCGCGGCGAGAAGCTCATTATGCCGCGCCAAGTGCCGATCGGCGGCGAGATGTTCACCGGCGCTCTTGCCGACGCGTACACCATGCCTTTGGATGAAGCCGAAGCGATGAAGCGCGAGCGGCTGGATATCCCGGAGAGCGCGGGGCTCGCTCAGTCGCCCACCCTCGATCCGTTCGGGATGGCCGATCCTACGCAGGGTTTCTCGGCTTACAACCCGTTCTCCGACGATCCGTCGGCCGCTTTTAATCCGTTCCCGGCCGACGTGGCTCCCGCCGCTCCCACGGGCGGATACGCGGCAGAGGATTTCGACCCGATGGCGCCCGTCGATCCGTACGCGGCTTCGGAAACCGGTGGGCAACCGCCCGTCGCGGAGACGGCTCCGGTCGTCGCCGAGAACCCCGAAGCGGCTCGGATGTATCAGGCGATCGCCCCGGTTCTCGAGGAGTTCGTCGGCGAGGTTCGCCGTTCGATCGAGTACTACCGCAGCCGTGGCGGAAACGTCGACGCGGTGGAGATTTGTGGCGGCGGCGCCAAGATTCGGGGACTCGCTCCCTTTCTGACCCGATCTCTCGGGGTTACGTGTGACGCTTACGACCCTCTCCGGCGTCTCAATTTGAACATGCGCAAAGTCGCACCGGCGTTTGCCGACGAGCACCGACAGGAGTTCGCCGTCGCCGTTGGAAACGGCTTGCACATTTTCTTCGAGTAAGGCATGAAGTTAAACCTACTCCCGACTACCGTCAGACGAGGCGCAAAGAGCCGTACGGCTTGGATCGCCTCCATTCTGATGATCGCATTCGGCATCGGCGCTGCGGCGGCGATGTCGATCATCTCCTCCGGCCAGCTCAAGGAAGCGCGGCAAGCGGTTGCGGACAAGCAGGAAGAAGCTGCTCGCGCATATGCCCTCTCAACCCAAGCGGATGAGATCGTCGCCAAGGCCGAAGGGGTTATCCGCAATAAGAATCTGGCGACGGCGATGCTCTCGCACAACGGGGTCTATCCGGATCTCTACCAGAATTTGTTCCGCTACAATCCGCCTTACTTCCGCCTGACCTCGATCACGGCCAGTCCGGTCGACGCAGAGACCGCTACCGTCACGATGACGGGCACGATTTCGACGTACCAGCAGTACGCCGACCTGATGCTCGCCGTGATGCGGAACCCGCGCGTTAAGTCGGTTGCCCGAGCCGGATACCAGGATACGAAGGATTTGTACGTCCCGCCGCTGCTCCTTACCGACCAGCAAGGCAAGCCGCACAAACCGGGCGAAACGCCGATTCCCGACGATCCTCTCGAACGACTCGCGTACTTCCAGTCGCAAGGCCAACCCGCCGGATATCTTTCCGCCGGAAACTTCGGCTCGGGCACGGACAACGAGCGCCTTGCGAAGCCGGGCGACTCCCTGATCACTCTGACGTTGAACGTTGCGGCCAATTTGCAGGTCCCCAATCCGCGAGCCACCTTGGCGGCGAGCGGCGGGGGAGGAGCATCCGTGGGAACGACTCCGGCTAGCGGACCGCTTGGCGGAGCCGGCGGGTTCGCTCCCGGCGGACCTCCTCCCGCAGGCGCCCCTGCCGGTGGCGGCAGCGCCCCTAAAGGGGCTGGCAAAGGTCGCGGTAAGGGCGGCGCCGACGACTCGGATTAAGGAAGCATTAGGATGAAGCTCAGTCCACTTACCATCATTATCGTCGGCATCTGCCTCATGCTTCCGATGCTATCGCTCGGCTTCTTCATGTATTGGAGTCCCAATATGGCGGAGAAGAAAATGTATGAGGACAACTTGGCCCTGCAGGAAGCCGAGATCGCTAAGAAGCCTCAGGCCGAGAAGCGAGTCAAGCAGGCCTACAAAATGGTTGCCGACGCCACGGCAGGTTGGTCCAACGTCGTCGCGGTTCACACGCCTCCCAAGGGAGTGGAGAATGGCGGTATCGACCTTGCCGTCAACCCTGCGCAGTTGAGCGTCGATACTCACAAGTTTCGGAATAGCGTTCAGCGCGCGCTGAACCACCAGTTGAAGGCGGGCGGCGTCACCGTGGTTAACGGACCGTACGTGAACGACTATCCGTACGACGGACCGGTCAACTCGATTCTGTCTACCTACTACAACTATCCGACACCGATTCCGTTTCCGGTCGTGATCTACGATCTCGGTACGGTGACGGTGCAGGGGACCTATAAGCAGATCTTCGATAACATGCGCGCTTGGTCGCGGATGCCGCGTTACCTCGCGGTGGCCGACGGTCTCCGGCTGGATGGCACCTCGCCTAATCTGACCGGAACCTATAACCTGACGCTCGTCGGCTTCATTCGCGCCAAGACGATCGCTCCCGCGATCAGCGAAGGAGTTGCCGCGGCGTCTACCGGTGGTGGCGGCTTCCCCGGCGGCGGTGGCTTCCCCGGCGGCGGTGGCTTCCCTGGAGGCCCTGGTGGGTTCGGAGGTCCTCGGGGGCCTGGTGGAATTCCCGGCGCTCCGGGCGGCGGTGGCGCTCCTGGCACCATGTCGGGCTCGGTGGGTGGCAACGCAGGGAGATGAACGAGCCTATGTTGACTCGTCGTAGAATAGAAAGAGACGTTCGGATGAATAAATCGCTTCAGATCCTTGCTTTGAGCGGAGTCCTGGTTGCCGTGGTCGGTTGCGGCGCTCCGGAGCCTCCTCTCGCCGCGCCGACGGTAACGCTTCCCGCCGTCAAGGTTAATTTCTCGACGGAGGCCGGAGTGCCGCCCACGGACGGAGATCCGAAGATGAACTTGGTGGCGATTCGCCGCGCCGCCGCTCGATCGGGCGGCGCTCGCTCCGACCCGTTCGCATTGCGACCGGACGAGCAGCAGTTCGAGAAAGAGCAGAACATGGAGCGGATGTTTGCCGAAAACGGTACCTTCCAAGGCCCCCAGTTCGAGCCGAAGGACGCGGTCGTAGTGCCGCCTCCGGTGGTGGAGCCGCAGCCGTACCGTCGTTTGGCGGGAATCGTCGTCGGCGACTCCGTTCTTGCGATCATCGACATGGGCAACGGCTCGACCGAGCTGATCCGGCCGGGAATGAAGGTCCCGGGCACGGAGTGGACGGTCGTCTCGATCGACGAGGAAAAGGCAGTCCTCCGACGCGCCGGCAACCGGCTTCCGAAGCAGATTGTCGTACGGCTCGAGCTGCCGCCTGCCGGTATCGGCGGGAACAACGGCGCACCGGCCGGTGGCGGCTTCAAAGGACCCGGCGGCGGCCCTGGACCGGGCGGCGGCGCCCCAGCGGACGTCGGTGGCGGTCTGGGCGGGAACGGCGGTTAGATTTTCGTACAGAGATACAATTCGACCAAAACGTAAGGAGATTTCGGCCTTCTGAAGGTTCGGAGGTTTGAGAATGAATAAAAGTTTAAAACTAGCCCTGAGCACCGCTTTCGCGGTCTCCATGCTGAGCGCGCTGCCAACCATGGCATCCGCTCAGCAAGATATGGGATCCGTCATGAACAAAGTCGTCCCTTCGCTGGAATATCAGCAGGCCGACGTTCGGGAAGCTTTGCGCGCGCTCTTTAAGAACGTGCAAGGCGTGTCCTACACGATCGCTCCGGACGTTCAGGGTGTGATCACCGTGAACCTGAAGTCGGTCACGTTCGAGACGGCTCTCCAGAGCATCACCCGACAGGTCGAGGCGACCTACCGGGTCGAGGGTGGCGTGATCAACATCATCCACCGCACGGTCGACACCAACAACGGCGTGCCTAGCGACGTGACGCCTCCGCCGGATACGAAGGGCAATAAGGTTATTCGCCGCATTCGGATTCGAGCTGCGGACCCGCAGTTCATTGCTCTGCTCATCGGATCGGACAAGGGAAGCCAGAACTTCGTGCTTGCGCCTGAGCGAAGCACGATCGAAGGCGCGGCCCAGGCCGGTGGCGGTCAGGGCGGCGGCGGCCTCGGTGGCGGCGGCGGTCTCGGTGGCGGCGGCTTCGGTGGCGGCGGCATGGGCGGCGGCGGCTTCGGCGGCGGCGGCATAGGTGGCGGCGGCATGGGCGGCGGCATGGGTGGACGCGGCGGCGGCGGCTTCGGCGGCGGCGGTGGCTTCGGTGGTGGCGGCGGCGGCTTCGGCCGATAGTCGAAAGGATTCATAGGGAAGAGGGTTGAGGAGGAAAGAAATGCGTTTGAGCTGGGCCAAGATGGCGCTTTTGACGGTGCTTACCGGGGTTGTGGTGGCGCCGCTAACGGCAGCCGTTGCACAGCAGACGTCCAATGAAGGGGTCAGGCTCGACCTGACCCTGAAGGACGCGGACATGATGCAGGCGACGAACATGCTGTTCGTCCGTGCGGGGATTTCGTTCGTCGTGGAGCCAAGCTCCGAACCGTACAAGAAGATCACTCTGAAGATCGACAACGTCACGGCTGAGGAGGCGGTGGGCTACATCTGCCAGGCGGCAGGGGCTTACTTCCGGCGCGACGAGAATGGTGTTTACATCATCAGCCAGCGAAAGCCTGCGGTTGTGGGACCGACGGCCCCGGCTGCGCCGACCAAGAAGCCGATGCTTCTTCGGCGCGTCAAGCTCCTGCGTGCGGATGCGCAGCAGGTCTACGACATGGTCATGTTCCGGATTCCGTTCGACTCCAATCGCGGATTCGAAGCTCTGAAGAAATTCACGAACTTCAATCAGCAGGATGCGAGCCGGATCTACGGTCCCAATGCGAATGTCCAAGCCCAAGGGCTCGGGCAGACGTTCGGGCCGGTGCAGGCCCAGAATCCGACGCGGAACTCCAATGCTCTAAGCGCCGCCGAGAGCGGCTCAGAGATTCCTCTTCCCGGTGAAGAAGCGGCCAACCAGATCGGCGGCGGTCGCGGCGGCGGCGCTGGCGGCTTTGGCGGCCAGGGCGGCGGTGGCGGACTTGGCGGCGGCGGCGGCCAGGGTGGCATCGGTGGCGGCGGCGGTCAGGGTAATGCCAACCTTACTGGCGGCCAAGGCCTCGTGCCCGAAGGGATCGACTTCATTTCTTACGACCCGACCGACAACAGCCTGGTCGTTCGAGGAGATGAGGATGCGATCAACACTCTGCAGGGTTACATCACGCTCTTTGACGTGGCGCCCCGGCAGGTGCAGATCAAGGTCGAGTTCATCACGACGACCCAGACGGTCGACCGCTCGTTCGGAACCGAGTTCCTGTATCAGCGCGGTTCGATCATCACCGGTACTCGCCCGGGATCGTTTGTAAGGACGGGAGATCCGATCTTCCTGAACTACGCGGTCGGCGATGTCACCGCCCGGCTCCGAACCTCTCTCACCGAGGGTAACGGTAAGGTTGTCAGCGCTCCGATTCTTCGGACGCTGAATAATCAGCCGGCGTCGATCACCAGCTCGATCTCGACAACGATCTTCATCAACAACACCGTTGTCTCCAACGGCGCGGTTGTGACCACGTCGAACCCGATCCCGCTCACGGCGACCACGCTCCTCGCGGTTGCTCCTCGTATCAACGACGACAACACGATCACGGTCTATCTGAGCCCTCAGATTCAGAACTTTGTCGGTTCGTCCCGTGGACCGAACGGCGAGCAGATTCCGAATACGGTCGTTCAGGCGATCTCGGTTGTCGCCCGCGTTCGAAACAACGAGACGATCGTGCTGGGTGGTCTGACCCAGAAGAACGAGGACAACGGTTCTACCCGAGTCCCCGTCCTCAGCGAGCTCCCGATCATCGGACAGTTCTTCCGCTTCGGCACGAAGACCAAGACGAACAGCGAGCTCCTTATCTTCGTCACGCCGTCGATCGTCGACGACGAGACGCAGAACGCCGGCGGGCCATAGTCTAAACTCGCTAGGTAAACCTCGAAAGCCCGGAGGCGCACGCGTCTCCGGGCTTTCGGCATCGTAGATGGGCTGTAAAATCAGAAGGTCTTCCAATTAGGAGGATCGAGACCGAACAAAATGGACCGCTGCTGGATTTTGCTGGGGATGATGGGGGCGGGTAAGTCCTCTATCGGCCGTGCCCTGGCCGAGCTTTCCGGGCGAGAGTTCTTAGACACCGATCTCCTCATGCAGACCCGCCTTGGCCGCCCCATCCCCCAGATCTTTCAGATCTACGGCGAATCGACCTTCCGAGACCACGAGACGAGCATCCTCCGGAGCCTGGAGCCCCACGCGGCGGTACTCGCCACCGGCGGAGGAATCGTGTTACGCGAAGAGAATTGGAAGGAGCTCCGCCGGCTTGGGATCACCATCTTCCTCGACGCCTCGGTGGAGACCATTACCGACCGTCTTGCCAGAAGCAAAAAGAAACGCCCCCTTCTGCAGGTCGAGGATTGGCCCGAGCGGGTCGAATCGCTCCTTGAGCAAAGGCGCGAGCTGTATCGGCGGGCCGACATTACCGTCGCCGTCGACGACGTCGATCTCGAGCTCGGCGCCCAGCGCGTTTACGACGCTCTGCTGGGGGCGACCGCGTGACCATTCGGCACTCCTTCGGCTCGTACGAAATCGTCGACACGCCGTTGGAAGCGCTCTTGAACGCGCTACCCCCGTCCTCGTTCGTCATCACCGATCAGAACGTTCAGGCGGCCCTGTCCCTGCCCGATCTGCCCACGCTGGTTCTAGAGCCGGGGGAAGGGAATAAGTCGCTCGCCGTGTACGGGCGGTGTCTGGAATGGCTCGCCGGCGCGGGAGCCTCGCGCCGTTCTACCGTCGTCGCGCTCGGGGGCGGCGTCGTGGGGGATTTGGCCGGGTTCGTCGCGGCGACCTACATGAGGGGAGTGCCTTTCGTTCAGATCCCCACTACTTTGCTGGCCCAGGTCGATTCTTCGGTCGGAGGCAAAGTGGGACTCGATCTCCAAGCCGGAAAGAATTTGGTCGGCGACTTCTATCCCCCGACCGAGGTCAGGCTGTGCGCCGAGGTTCTCGCCACCCTTCCGGAAAGGCAGTTCAATGCCGGGATGGCCGAAGTTTGGAAGTACGGCGCGATCATGGACGCGGATCTGTACGCCCGCCTGCGTCGGAGCCGGCTTCACGCCGGCCATCCGTACCTTTCGGCCGTCGTCAAGCGGTGCATCGACCTCAAGGCGCATATCGTGGAGCACGACGAGTTTGAGACGACCGGTCTGCGCGCGATCCTAAATTTCGGCCACACGGTGGCGCACGCCATCGAGAGCTTGACCGGCTACGGGCCGGTTCTACACGGCGAGGCGGTGGCTATCGGAATGGTCGCCGAGGCGCGACTCGGAACCGAGCTGGGAATAACCCCGGCCGGTGTCGAAGAAAACTTAAGAGAATCGCTTACCGAAGCGGGACTTCCGACCGTCCATCCGTTGTTGAACGATACGGAAGCGATGTTACGCGCCATGCGTCGAGATAAAAAGGCGGTGGAAGGACGTCTTGCCTTTAGTCTGTTGACGCAGATCGGTAGATGTAAACTTGTCGAAGGGGTTCCGGAAACAAAGGTGCGCGACGCGCTTACCGAAAGATGAAAAGATTGCGGACGGCATTGGCTTGGATAACGGTGGTCCTGCTGGCGGCTGGTTATGCCGCCAGCCAACTCATGTTTTTTCAAGGCCGTTCGCAGCCGTACGCGGAAGCCGTGGACCGGCCGCCGGTAGCCTATCTCGCCGGCGCTTTGCTGTTGGCGATCGTCGTCTTCGGCTTCATCCCGGATCGCGAGAGTGAGGATGCAGGGGCGGACGACTCGTGATCGGCTCTATTCTGCGAGGCCGATACGAGGTCACCGGCCTCGTCTCGGATGGCCCTGTCTTTGCCTGTTACTCCGCCCGTGACCGGCAGGCGGGTAAGGATGTGGCGATCCGGGTCTTCAAGGCGCCGTTTTCGCGCGACACGGTCTTCGTGGAAACGGTGCGCGATACGGTGGCCAAATACCGCCCGCTTCAGAGCAGCCACATCGAGGCGCTGTTCGATGTGGAGCAAGACGAGCAGAATGCCTTCATTGTCGGTGAACTCACCCGCGGGCCGTCGATGGCGGATCGCATCCGCAAGCTCGCTCCGTTCTCCATCCAAGTCTCGGTGGCGAGCGGAATTAGCCTCTGCGCGGCCCTGGATGGCCTTCACCGCGCCCGCGTGGCCCATGGCGACCTGAACCCCCAGAACGTAGCGGTCCTGGCAGACGGCGACGTTAAGCTCCAAATGACGGGGATGTGGGAGGCTTACTCCGGCAGCGCCACCGCCGCCGCGATGGTCTTGCCCACCATGTCGCCTTATCTGGCGCCCGAGGTGAGCTCTGGAGCGATGCCGAGCCCGCGATCGGACGTGTACACCGTCGGCATTCTTCTGTTCGAGCTCCTCTCGGGAAGGCTGCCGTACTACGCGGAGACCCCGGTCGCGATGGCGCTGCAACACGCAACCACGCCTACGCCAACGGTTCGCTCGATCAATCCCTCCGTCCCGTCGTTCTTGGACGAGGTCGTAAGAAAGGCGATGTCGAAGGACCCGCTCCTGCGCTATGCGGATGCGAACGAAATGATGACCGACCTAAAGGCTCAGCAAGACGCCCTTCGGTTCGGTAAGCAGCTCAACTGGCCGCTTCGAGCCTCTGCGACGGCAGCGGCCTCCACCGGCTCGCCGAAGCCGGGGAAACCGAAAGTCAAAGTCACCGCGCAACCTCAACGCGTCGCTCCCCGAATGTCCGCGATCCGGGGCGACGAAGAGGACGAACGCCCCCGTCGCGAACGGGCGGAGCGTGACGTACCGGTGTGGGTTCTCGTGGTTCTCACCTTCATGGCGGCCGTAGCCCTCAGCTTGTTCGGAGTCTGGGTGCTGTTCAACCTCAATAAGCCGCGGACCGTGACGGTGCCGAACGTGAAGGGGCTGTCGGTGAACGAGGCAAGGGCGGTGCTGAAGGATAGCAAGCTTCAAATGCGCCTCGGCGGCAAGCAGCCGAACGACCGCGTCGAGATGGATCACGTCATCGAGGTCGATCCTCCGGCCGGGGAGAAAACTCGGGAAGGAGGAACGGTCTCGCTCATCGTGAGCTCGGGAAGCCGCTTCGTCGCGCTGCCCGACCTGCGCGGGATGACGGTGGACAAGGCCAAAACCGTTCTCGGCAATCTCAACCTCGAAGTCGACGAAAACATTCAGCTTGCCCCCGATCCGGTGATGGCCGAGGGTACGGTTCTCCGGTCCATTCCGGGAGCGAAGGAGCGGGCCGATCACCAGACTCGTATCCGGCTCGTCGTGAGCTCGGGCAATGGAGGCGCCGCGCCTACCACGCCCACGACCGTTCCGACGTTCAACTTTACGCTCCACCTGAAGCTGACCGATATCGTCACCACGACCCGCGTGCGTATTGAGATGACCGACGCCGACGACACCAAGACGATCCATGACGAGGATCACGAACCGGGCGACGCGTTCGATGTTCCGGCCACTGGCAAAGGGAAGGAAGCGACCTTTAAGTTCTTTTATGACGGCGCTGAGGTGAAGACGGTGAAGACGAACGAGAAAGGGGAGACGGTCCAGCCGTGAAACACTCCCTCGCGCCGTCGATTCTCTCGTTCGACCTTACCAATCTGCACGAATCCGTCCGCACGTTCCTCGCTGCCGGGGCCGGCATCGTCCACCTGGACGTGATGGACGGCCAATTCGTACCGCCGATCACCTTCGGCGATTCGTATGTCCGGGCGCTTCGCTCCATCGTCCCGCAAGCATTCTTCGAGGCTCACCTCATGACGTTAAGCCCGGAGAGACACTTCGAGGCGTTCGCGGAGGCGGGATGTGGGCGGATTCTCTTCCACGCCGAGGCCGGCGTTCACTCCTATCGCCACTGCCAGACCCTGCAGTCGATGGGTGTAGAGGCGGGAATCGCAATCAATCCGGGGACTCCGGTGGAGTCCGTCGTGGAGCTGCTCGACGTCGTCTCGCTTGTCCTCGTGATGACCGTAAACCCCGGCTGGGGTGGCCAATCGTTTATTTCCTCGGCCCTTGAAAAGGTCCGCCGCATTCGAGAGCTGCGACCGGAGCTGAATATCGAGGTCGACGGTGGGATCGACCCCAAGACGCTCCCGATCGCCCAAGCCGCCGGCGCCAATGTCTTCGTGGTGGGCAGCTACCTCGCGAAGGCGCCGGACCTTACGGCCGCGGTTCGAGGGCTCATGGAGCAAATGGGATGAAGGCGCTGTCGACGAAGGCGGTCAAGCGGATTACAACCATCCTCGTCGTGTCCGCGTTCGTCTTCATGTTCGCGGGGCCTCGCGTCATCAAGCGCCCGCCTCAAATGACGGCCAAGCGGTTCGCCGTCCGCTTATTCGTCTACAGCGGAGCGCTGGGCCTCTCCGCGGTCGGCGCTCTAGTCGGCGCCTTCGTGATCATGCGACGCGAGCAGGCGGTGTATCGAGAGAAGGCGATGGAGAATATGCGGGCCCTCATCGAGGCGACCCGGCAGGACCGATTACAGAAGCAGGAAGATGGCGAAGACTCCGACGCCTGACGAGCGCCTGATGCGCCGGGCGATCGCCCTCTCTCGCCGCGGTTTCCCGGCTCCCAATCCGCACGTTGGGTGCGTCCTCGTCCGCGACGGCGAGATCGTGGGGGAAGGGTATCACCACCATGCCGGCGCTCCTCATGCCGAAGCGGCCGCTCTTTCGGTAGCGGGCGAACGAGCGCGGGGCGCGGACGCGTACGTGACCCTGGAGCCCTGCAATCATTTCGGGCGCACTCCGCCCTGTACCGACGCGCTTCTACGCGCGGGTGTCCGCCGAGTCGTGGCGGCATGCCCCGACCCGAACCCGGTGGCAAGCGGAGGTCTGGCACGACTTGCGGAGAACGGGGTCGCAACCGAAATCGGCTTGCTGCAGCAAGAGGCGGAAGCGGCTAACTTCCGGTTTCTCAGCGCGATGCGGATGCGACGCCCACATGTCACGATCAAAGCTGCCGTCAGCCTCGATGGACGCATCGCCCTGCCGAGCGGCGAAAGTCAGTGGATCACAGGTCCGGCCGCCCGGCGAGAAGGGCATCGGCTGAGGGCGGAATGCGGCGCCGTGTTGGTAGGGCGGCGCACCGTCGAAATGGACGACCCGCAGTTGACCGCCCGGATACCGGGCGTGGTTAACCAACCTCTACGCATCGTCCTCGACCCCCGAGGGCGTCTCACCGGAAAGGAACGGGTCTTCGACGCCGCCGCTCCGACCAAGCACGTGACCGGTCCCGTCGACCTCAACGAGCTGCTGGTCGAGCTCTTCAACGACGGCGTGACGAGCCTTCTCGTCGAAGGTGGGGGAACGACGATCGCGGGCTTCGTTCGATCTCGGCTGGCCGACGCCGTCGAACTCTTTTTAGCCCCAAAGCTCCTCGGCGACGGTCCCTCCTGGCTCAACGGTCTCGATTTAGGAAACTTAGCGGAAGCGCCGTCGTTAGAAATAGATAGGATCAAGCGACTAGGGCCGGACTTGCGGCTCTCGGCGCATGTCCGGTACCGGTCGTAACTTCTTCCGCTGGAAAGCGTCGAAGCGATCAGAACCCGTTGGAGGGACCCGCTAAAAATGTCCAAAATTACGCTCCGTTTCGCCGCGCTCAGCGCCTCGGTCCTGGCCTTCGCTATCCCCACGCTTAGTCAGGCCGGCACCATTTTTCTCGCTCGCGACACGGTCGTCCCGGTCATCATCGAGAATGATCTCACGATGCGGGGCGCCCGGGAAGGGGACCGGTTTACCGCCCACGTGGACGGAGACCGCGACCTTCCCTTCCGCACTCGCCTGATCGGCCGAGTGGCGCGGGTAGAGCAAGACCACGGCGACCGGCATGCGTTTCTCGACCTCGAGTTCACCGACGTGATCCTTCCCGACGGCAGCCGCCATCCGATCGACGCCGTCCCGGTCTCGCTCGACCGGCGGTACGTGGATCGCCGAAGTGACGGCCGGATGGTGGTCAAGGAGGACGCGCGAAAGAAAGAGGGTTACGTCCTCGGCGGCACCGTCGGCGGATTCATCCTCGGCTCGATCATCCACAAGCAGGCGGAAGCGACCGTTTTGGGGACGCTTGCCGGGATCATCGCCGCCGAGACCGACAGGCGGAACGACGGCAACACTGTCCTCCAGAAGGGACAACGGATCGGCGCGCTCATCGAGCGCGACAGCACCTTTGAAACGTACGACCGCCGCGGCCGCCGCGACCGTGGGTATGACGAGAACGACGATCGCTACGACCGCCGGCGGGACGAAAACTCTCGGAGAGACCGGTCCCGAGACGATCTGCCGCCGCGAGATCGCGAGATTGTCCTCGCCTACGACAATAAGGATCTCACGTTCAGCCGCGATGCGCGTCCCTATCGCGAGGGGGAAAGCGTTATGATCCCGCTCGAGGAAACGGTGAAGCAGCTCGGTTTTACTTTCGAACGAGGACGCACCAACGCGATCTACATCGAAGGCGAAGATTCTTCGCTGCGCTTGGAACAGGATTCCACGGAGGCGCGTCTCAATGGGCGTAGGGTGACTCTTGCGACGTCCGTCATCGAAAAGGACGGCGTGCTTTACGCTCCGATCGAAATCCTCGCTTCTATTGCCCCCGGAAAAATCCTGGTCAACGGAAACCGAATCACCCCTCGGACGTTCTAACCCAAGAGGCTTACCTCCTCCCCCCAAAGCCCCGTCGCTAGCCCTCAGCGCGGGGCCCTTTTTTGCCTCTTACCGCCTAGCTTTTCATCAATTGCTAGCCGACGAAGCTCCGCCCTCTGGCCGCAACGCCAACCCACGCGTTCCTGCTTCCCCCAAACCGACAAGCACTACGGACCAGTTCTTCACGTCGCCATCGACTTTGGCTTCGTAGCGCTCTCCGGTGCGAGTCACCGAAACCGTACCGGCGATTCCGCCCGACATCGTCGGTACGACCGCGGTGGCGGTCACGCCGTCGTCTAACGCGAACACCTCGAAGGTCACGCCGTCGGCGAAATCGTAGTCCGGGCGTTGGTCGACGGCCCCGACGGAGATGATCGAATTCGGCCGAACTAGCAGCGGTACCGACAGGAATCCGTGCGTCTCCCGCACCCACTTCGGCCCGACGATCTCCTCCCCTGAGAGGAAAGAGGTCCACCGCCCGGCGGGCACGTAGTACTCAACCTCGTGGTCGGAGAAGACTGGGGCCACGAGCAGCGACTCGCCGAGCATGTATTGCCGGTCCAGCGTGTGGGCGGCCGGGTCGGCGGGGAATTCGAGGAGCATCGCCCGCATCACGGGCATCCCCTGCTCGTGTGCCTCGACCGCGGCTCCGAATAGGTACGGCATGAGCCGGCATTTGAGCTTGGTAAAGAAGCGAAGCGTGTCGCACGCCTCGTCGCTATACTGCCACGGCACCCGGAACGAGCCGCTGCCGTGGAGCCGGCTGTGGGAGGAGAGGAGGCCGAACGCCACCCACCGCTTGTACAGTGCCTCCGGCGGTAACCCCTCGAATCCGCCGATGTCGTGGCTCCAAAAGCCGAAGCCGGAGAGGCAGAGCGACAAGCCACCCCGAAGGCTTTCCGCCATTGCCTCGAAGTCCGACCAGCAGTCGCCACCCCAGTGGACCGGGAAGCACTGGCCGCCTACCGTGGCCGACCGGGCGAAGAGCACCCCTTCTCCCGTCTTCTCCTTCAAGAGATCGAAGACGGCTTGGTTGTAAAGCTGGGTGTAGTAGTTGTGCATCCGGACCGGGTCGGAGCCATCGTGGTACGCCACGTCGGTCGGGATCCGCTCGCCGAAGTCGGTCTTCAGCGCATCGACGCCGATGTCGATCACCTCGGCGAGCTTGCCTTGGAACCACTTCGTAGCGGCGGGGTTGGTGAAGTCGACGATTCCCATCCCCGGCTGCCACATGTCCCATTGCCACACGTCGCCATTCGGCCGTTTCATCAGAAAGCCGCCCTTTTTGCCTTCCTCGAACAGCTTGGAGGCCTGGGCAATGTACGGGTTGATCCAAGTGCAGATCTTGAGGCCGCGAGCCTTGAGCCGCCGGAGCATGCCGGCGGGGTCCGGGAACATCGCCGGGTCCCATTCGAGATCCGTCCAGTGAAATGCCTTCATCCAGAAGCAGTCGTAGTGGAAGACATGGAGTGGCAGGTCGCGATCCTCCATTCCTTGAATAAAGCTCGTGACGGTGGCTTCGTCGTAGTTCGTGGTGAACGATGTGGAGAGCCAGAGTCCGAACGACCACGCGGGCGGCAACGCGGGGCGGCCAGTGAGCGCCGTGTACTTGCGCAGCACCTCTTTCGGCGTGGGGCCATAGATGACAAAGTACTCGAGCACATCGCCCGGCACGCTGAAGCTGACGCGCGAAGTCCGCTCGGTGCCCACCTCGAACGAGACCGGCCCTGGATCGTTGACGAAGAC